>JAUNHH010000010.1 GCA_030524055.1 Actinomycetaceae bacterium
CCCGACATAAGAACGAAAAACAGGCCCCACAACAACACCCACTGTCCTTTAACCCAAGAGGTGCGACACCAAACGTGCAGAGGGCGACAAAAATGCTGATTTTCGGGCAAAAATGTCGCCCTTTGACCGTTTGGTGCATCCAACCCACCAGAGTGCACCTCTTTCAACGGGGCAGAATTCTCGCTCAGGTGCCCAACCGATCCATGACCGCAGCACAACAACACCCACTGTCCTTTAACCCCGAGGGCGCGGCGGTAGGGTTATCGACCGCGAAATAAAAAACCTCCCTGGGTAATCAACCCAGGGAGATTATCTGTGCGCGGAGGGGGACTTGAACCCCCACCCTCTAATACGAGGACTAGCACCTCAAGCTAGCGCGTCTGCCTATTCCGCCACCCGCGCAGGTGACCACGTTTCCCGTTACCGGAGGAACGCGAGCGGGAAAACACTACCACGTTCACCACCGACTTCTCCAACTCGGTAGGCGGAAAATCCCTGTGGGGCATCTCCCATCTGGCGCCCCCTTGCTCCCTAAGGGGCACCGCGAAGGCAATAGCGATACAGTCAAGGGCAGGTTCACCCACAAGAAAAGGAATGAATAGTGCACGTCGATATGTGGATTGATCTGGCATGCCCCTGGTCCTGGCTCGGACTGCGCCACCTTCGTAGTGCATTGACTCACCTGCGTTCCACCAACACCCCTGGTGCGGAGAATGTGGAAATTCGTCTTCGTCCTCATCTTCTGGACCCCGCCCTCGTCGAAACACTCGACATTCCCTGGTCGCAATACCTCATTGAGTACGACAATCTTGAGGTCGCCGAGGCTCTGGACTTCCTTGCACGCATTGAAGCCCTTGGGGCTAGCGAAGGCATCGCCATGGATCTGAATCGCCTGGTGGTTGCGCCGACTTTGCGTGCACATGCCCTCCTGGCTTTAGCGCGAGAAATCGACCTTGAAACAGATTCCACCACCGGGCCCGACATTCTTTCGATTCGCCTTGCGGAAGCACTTTTCCGGGCTCGTTTTGAAATGGGCTTGGATCTGAATGATGACAGCGTTCTTATTGGCTGTGCTCAGGATGTCGGAATAGAAGGTTCGGAAGCGCATAGCGCAATTACTGACGATATTCTTTCTACTCAAGTCCATGCTGATATTGATTGGGGACGCCATATGGGTATTGAAGGCGTTCCCATAATGATCCTCGATGAACAATTCCTCGTTGAAGGAATGCAGCCCTTAACGGCCACGATTAATGTCCTTACCACCGCCCTTGACGCACACAAGAAAACCGCCGATCAGGAGAACTCATGAGCACATTGACGCCATATTCAGTCACTGGCGATATTGTTGATCTCGTTCCCATTAACGAGGGCGATATTGACGATATTACTGCGGCTCTTCAAAATCCCCTGATTTCGGAGCGCACCCTCGTTCCTTATCCCTATTCACGCGCCGATGCCGAGTGGTTTATCGGCGATGCTGCTCGCCAATGGGACGCTGGCAGTCCACATTGGACCATCCGGGATACTGCCACCAATGCGTTTATTGGCACTCTTGCCCTTTTCCGCAATGGCCATACTCCTGATACGTATGAAATCGGCTATTGGGTGAAGGTAGATCAGTGGGGACGCGGATTGTGCACAGCCGCCGTCAAATTAGCTGTAACCTCGGCTTTCCAGGATCTTGAAGCGACTCGAGTCGAATGGTTTACTGACGCTGACAATTGGGGCTCATGGAAACCTGTGTGGCGCTGCGGTTTCCGCCGTGAAGGGACGCAGCGGCGAGCGCGCGGCCTCATGTGGGGAGCAGGGCTATTGAAAGGCGACCCATTAGAACCAGCAACACCATGGGATGGGCCGCTTGCCCCTCGGTCAGAAAACAGTGGCCCCACCGCCAGCGACAGCTCGTCTGCCACCCAGCATCTGCCTGTGCTGGACCCATCTCGTCCAGGGGATTTGGTGGCCCAATTCCACTCGGTGTATTCCCTGCCTAATCGTTTGGCAGAGGGTGAAAAACCAGAGGTTGATATTGATCGTCTAGCTATGCGGATTTCTCTTATCGCCGAAGAGTTCGCCGAGTTTATGGGAGCTGTCCGCGGGCAGCAGGCGCGTGCCCTCGTTGAAGAAGCAACGAAAGCAGCGGAAAAAGCTGATGACGGCACCCGCAATACCGTTGAAGCGGCAGACGCTTTAGCAGACTTGATTTACGTCATTTACGGAATGGCTCTGGAATGCGGCATGAATTTGGATGCGGTTCTTGCCGAGGTCCAAGCATCGAATCTATCCAAACTCATGCCCGATGGCTCAGTGAAGTTACGCGAGGACGGGAAAGTCCTCAAAGGCCCCGACTTTTTCCCGCCCAATATTGCGCGGGCTTTAGGCCTTGAGTAACAGTGCTGACGTGAACTTCGCCATTTCGGGCGTTCGGTCCTGTGCGTGACCTGGGCGGCAATGAGACCATTGGGGATCGCGCGAACCGATTGAGGAGGCATATCGTGGCACGAGTTGTCGTTGTTGGCGGCGGATATGGCGGAGTGACCGTAGCGAAGGGGCTTGATCCCATTGCTGAGGTCACCTTGGTCGAGCAAAAAGATCAATTCGTCCACCATGCCGCAGCATTGCGAGCTGCCGTGGATGACGTGTGGGAACAGGCCATTTTTATGCCCTACTCATCGCTGCTCACCAATGGCACTTTTATTCAAGGCACCGTTTCCCGTGTAGAGGGGACCACTGTCCATATTTATGGGCGTGAATCTATTGAGGCCGATTATGTTGTTCTCGCGACCGGATCGGCCTACCCATTCCCCGCGAAATACTCGTCATCAAAAACCGCAGTGGCGAAAGCCCGTTTAGAGCAGCTTCACCAAAATCTTGGGGAGGCAAAGTCTATTCTTTTAGTGGGCGCAGGCACCGTGGGCATTGAGTTTGCAGGGGAACTCGCTAATGCGTATCCGGATCTAGAGATCACTCTGGTTGAAAAATCGGACACGATTCTTCCCACCCCGTCATATACACCGCAATTGCGGGAGACTATTGCGGGCCAACTGGAAGAACTGGGTATTCGCGCAATTACAGGGACAACATTGGCCTATTTGCCTCCGCACAATGTGGGCGAATTAGGGCATTTCACGGTGGAAACCACATCCGGGGAAAAGATTGAGGCGGATTTGTGGTTCCAATGCTATGGATCGAGGCCGAATACCGGTTTATTGGCGGGCACCTCTTATGAAAACGCATTACACCCTGATGGGAGTATCCGCGTTGAACCAACTATGCAGGTCCAGGGTGCGACCACTGTGTATGCGGTGGGCGATATTACCGATGTGCGCGAGTCAAAACGTGCAGATGCAGCGCGCCAGCAGGCTCGAGTCGTGATGGCTAATATTTCCTCTCAGATTGAGGGGGGAGCGGCCGACACCGTGTACCAGCCAACGAAAGAATGGGTGATTTTGCCGTTGGGCCCGTCAATGGGTGCGTCCCAGTTGTTGGACGGGGAAGGGCAGGTCCGGATTCTGGGCGCGGAAGAAACCGCTGAAATTAAGGGCACCGACCTGATGGTTTCAGTTATTCGTGCTCAACTTAATCTTCCGTAGGCCCACAAGTACCTGTAGCAGGGTAGAATCGTGACCATGACAACAGATCCCCGCGGCGCACTTGCCCGCCTCATTGCTGCCCTTGAGCACCACTTTGACGTTGCCCGCGCAGTGGGTGAAGGTGACGATCGTGCATTAATCGCTGCTGAGGAAATGTTGGCTGATGCCTTCTTTACTTACGACGATGAGCTCTTCACTACCTACGGCGTGGAACTTCCTTTTGACATTCTCGACGAGGATGATGAGGATCTCGACGACGATGAAGAAGACGATCCCGATATTTTCGATATCGATGCGGATTAATATCCGCGCATAGGGGCGGGTCCTTGTCATTGGTGGCAAGGACCCGTTCTTTTATGCCTAAGGGGTGACGAGGGCGGGGCGCGGTTTGTCAGTTGCAGGCTGCACGCCAAAAAATCCGACCCACCCAAATAGCGGCCCCGCCCTCGTTAATGGGAAAAAGGATCCCCGCCGACCTAGGCCAGGCCCGCGACCTCGTCAAGAACCGCACGAATCGGGGAGGGCAGCGTTGCTGGCGCCTCAAGATGCGGCTCTAGTTGCCGCAGTGACCTGGGCCCAATAATGGCGCTGGCCACTCCCGGCGTGCCCCGCACCCACGCTAATGCCACGGCTGCTGTCGTGCGTTCTAACCCTTCGGCGGCACGCGCCACCGCTTCAACAATGCCACGCCCATGCTGAATGTGGTGCAACACCAGGTAACGCAAATGATCAGACGCCGCCCGCGAATCGGGAGGGGTTGTATGCCGATATTTTCCGGTCAGGACCCCTCCTGCCAGCGGAGCGTGGGCAAAGAAACCCATCCCATTGTCAGCGACACGGCCACGCAATTCTTCGCTGGCAACACAGTGAAGAAGGGAAAACTCGTCCGCCACCACGCTAATGGGCACGCCTCCGCGCGTTCCGGCCCAGTGTGCACGGGAAATATCCCACAGGTCTGTATTAGCTAACCCCACATAGCGGGTTCGCCCAGAAGAGAGCGCATACTCCAATGCGGATAGGGTTTCCTCCAGCGGAATATGCGCCGCAGGGGTAGCCATCCATACATCCACATGATCAGTGCCCAGGCGTGACAGCGAATCATCCAGGGAATCGAGGAGCGCCCCGCGTGCTGCTGACGCGGGAACGGTCCCAGCGGGGGTCCATCGGGCTCCTCCACGCCACGCGAGGGTGACGCGGTGGCGGCCCACCGCTGACAGGCCCGCAGCTAGCACGTCAACAGCATGGCCGTCACCATCTAGGGGAGAACACTCAACAAGAGTGCCGCCAGCCCCAACAAAAGAGGTGAGCATATCAACGGCTTCGTGGGCGTCGGTATCACGTCCCCAGGTGAGTGTGCCCAACCCCAGGTCGGAGACCACCAGTCCGGTATCGCCGCAGGGGCGGTGCTGGATTGTCGTTGTTTCGCGTGGCAGCATGACCTAAGCCTATGTCCGAGTGCACTCATCCTCCTATCTAGCAAGGTGAGAAGGATCGCGAGGGGGCTGAAAATCCCTTTTTCGGTAGGTTGCCCCCGCCCAGGGGGCCTAAAGTAGGTGTCCATGACCTGGTTGGAAGCGATCATCCTCGGGCTTGTGCAGGGACTCACGGAGTTCTTGCCAATCTCCTCTTCAGCACACATTCGTATTGTTGGCGAACTTATTGGTTCTAAAGATCCTGGCGCTGGTTTTACTGCGATTATGCAGATTGGTACTGAGGCGGCGGTCCTTATTGTTTTCTGGAAGGATATTGTCCGTATTGTTGGGCAATGGTGGCGTTCTCTTCCTTTTATTCCCTCTGAAAGGCGAGTGCCATCATCGGATCCTGATGCCCGTATGGGGTGGATGATTATTGTTGGCTCCCTGCCTATTGGCATTATTGGCTTTATTTTAGAGGATTGGATTGATTCCACTCTGCGTAATCTGTGGATTACGGTGGTGACACTGACAATCTTCGCTTTATTACTGTGGGCGGCGGATCATTATGCGCCAAAGGAACGCACATTAGATAAGTTAACGTGGCGTGACGCAATGCTATATGGATTGGCGCAGGCAATGGCATTAATTCCTGGGGTTTCGCGTTCAGGTGGAACGATTACGATGGGGCGGGCTTTGGGGTATACCCGTGAAGCGGCGGCTCGTTATTCTTTCCTTTTAGCGATGCCCGCGGTTTTTGCTTCTGGTGGCTATAAAGTCTTCAAGGTATTCACTGGGGCTGAGCCTATTGATGTGGGTCCGACGATTTTAGCGACTGTCATTTGTTTCTTCGTTGGGTGGGCCGTGATTATTTGGTTCCTCGATATGGTGTCCACGAAGTCCTATGACATCTTCGTGTGGTATCGCTTAGGTATGGCCGTTATTGTCACTATTTTATTGGCCACTGGGGTTCTCCAAGCGGTCTCGTCAATGTCAGGAGCATAATGACCTCTTTGCCTGCGGCTCTTCTTCTTGATTTAGATGGCACCTGCATTGATTCCGAAGCCATTTGGGAGCAGGTGGAACGACGCTATGTGGAGTCACACGGGGGTGTCCTTACCCCTGATATGCGTCGCATTATGGTGGGCGCCCCCATGTGGCTGACAGTGCGCACCATTGCTGAGGCTGTGGGTCAAGATATTGATGAGCAAGCAGTCGATAATGAATTGGTTACTGGCGTTGCCGGTCATATGCGTACCCAAGGGGTCCCGTGGATCCCTGGGGTGCGTGAACTTATGGCGCGTATGCACGAGGGCGGGGTCCCCATCGGATTAGTGACAGCGTCTAATAGTCGGGTGGCCACCGTAGTCGCCAAGTCGGCAGCGGGATATGGTGTGCCTTTTACTGTGATGGTGACGGGTTCTGATCCTGTGGCCACGAAACCGGATCCGGCGCCATATGTTGAGGCTGCGCGCCGTTTAGGGGTGCCTATAGGGCAGTGCGTAGCCGTTGAGGATTCTGTAACCGGGGCAACGTCTGCCAGCGCTTCGGGTGCTCACACGGTGGTCATCCCGCGTTTTGTTGATATTGAGGCCCTCCCGGGGGTGTCCCGTTTGCGTTCAGTGGAGGATCTAACTGACGAGGTCGTGGCGCGCCTGTGTGAGGGCGAGATTATTGACCATTTCGGTGGGGAAAGGGCCCTGGCGCCTTTAGCGATTCGTAGTTAGCGCATGAGGCTGGCCCCGCCCTCGTAGATTCTGCTAATTCTCGTGCCCTACGCGAGTTTGCAGGAGCCGTGCCCGCCCTTCTTCTGGCAGTGGGGGAGTGGTCCCACCGAAAATGGGGCAGGCAGATTGCACTCCGCACCAATTGCATAGCGGGTTACGGCGGGGCGCAAAATGCCCTGCGTGGGCATCGTTTTCAATGCGTTCCCACAGGGATTCAACCTCGTCTCCAAAACGACGAATATCAGGCTCTTCCGGGTCAAGCGTTAAAACCTGACCCGATTTTAAATAGAGCAATTGGAGGCGTTTTGGCAGCGCCCCCGCTAAAAGAAGCAAGAGCGCATAAAAACGCATTTGATACAGAGCATCGTCAATATAGCGCTGAGCGGGCGCTTTACCCGTTTTATAATCGACGACCCGCAGATCCCCATTCGGGGCCCGATCTACCCTGTCAATAATTCCGCGCAGGCGAATACCTGCTGGGGTGGTGGCTTCCACCATGCGTTCGCGGGCAATAGGGGAGAGCCACTGCGGATTTTCCACATGGAAATACTGGCTGAGGACCCGTCGCATTTCCTCTTCCCACTGCGCGCATTCTTCACTGGTGGAAAAAAGTTCCATAGTGGTGGGGTCTGCTTTTTTCTTTTCCCAGTGGGCGCTCAACGCCTGTTGGGCCGAGTCATTGGTACGCTCTTGGGCGGGTAAATCATAGAGGTCTTCCAATGCAGAATGGACCAAGGTTCCCAGTACTGTGGCCCGCGTTGGTGGCTCTTTCATCCCGTCAACAACGTGAAGACGGTATTGCAAAGGGCAGCGCAGATATTCTTTGGCGCGTGAAGCCGATAGGGCGGGAAGAACTCGGGACGGTGTCATAGACACCACCGTAACCTGACCCACCCACATCTGGAGATCCCTCCCCCGGGTTGTAGCAGGTAATAGGCGTGACACTGCGACAGGGACTTACGCCAGCGTGACTTTCTTCCCGCGACCTTTTGTGGATCCTGAGCGCAGGAAGCAGTATCCAAGCGATAGGATCATCCCCGATGAACACCACTGATCGGCAAGAGGCTTTACGCCCTATTGGACAGGACACTCGTCGCGGGCCGCTGAAGGAAGGGGACCGCGTTCAGATTCGAGATCCGAAAGGGCGCCTACACACCATCATGTTGGTTACTGGCGGGCGTTTTCAAACGAATCGTGGCTCGATTGCACATGATGATCTGATTGGTCGTCCCGATGGTCAGGTTATTACCACTGAAGAGGGCCGCCAATTCCAGGTGCTGCGGCCATTGCGTTGCGACTATGTGATGTCTATGCCGCGTGGGGCCACCATTGTGTATCCCAAAGATGCGGGGACGATTATTCATTACGGGGATATTTTCCCTGGCGCCACTGTTGTTGAAGCGGGGGCGGGTTCTGGGGCTTTAAGTATTTCCTTACTTGATGCGGTGGGGCCAACGGGCCGTGTCATTTCTGTGGAGCGCCGCGAGGATTTTGCGGCGATTGCCCGCGGGAATGTGGATTTATGGTTTGGCCGGCCACACCCGGCGTGGGATTTACGGGTTGGTGATGTCAGCGATGTGTTGGCTGGCCTTGAGGAGGGCAGCGTTGATCGCGTGGTGTTAGACATGCTGGCGCCCTGGGAGAATCTGGAGCCTATTGCGCGGGCTTTAGCTCCCGGTGGAGTCCTGCTGTGTTATGTGGCCACGGTGACGCAAATGTCGCGTTTGGTGGAGGATCTGCGCACCTTTGGTGGGTTTACTGAGCCCGAGGCGTGGGAAACCTTGTCGCGTGGGTGGCATCTGGATGGGTTGGCTGTTCGCCCTGATCACCGGATGGTGGCCCACACTGGGTTCCTTGTGACAATGCGACGTCTGGCTCCTGGTGTGGTTGCCCAAGAACGTACTACACGTCCTTCCCCGTCAGCTGATGGGAAAGGCGGGATGTGGGATGGTCAAGACCAGTGGAGTGATGACGCGGTGGGGGCACGCACCTCCAGCCCGAAGAAAATCCGTAAGGTTCGCCGTGATTTAGACAGTAAAACCCGAACGTGGGTTTCCGGTGGTGAAGGCGGGGAGGGATCCCGCATTGATTCTAGTGACGAGGACGGAGCCGATAAATGAGTGAAGATTTTGCTGCCCACCGCAGCGCCGAATTGGAACGGGTCGTTGATTCGCTGCGGCAAAAAAATGAGCGTCTATCCACTGCCTTGTCGCAGGTCCGCGCTCAGCTCCTGGTCGTCCAAGAACAGTTACAGCAGGTCAATACGCCGCCATTGTCTTTGGCTACTGTCCTCAGTATTGATTCTGTGAACCGTCATTTAGAGGTGATGGCTGGTGGGCGGCGCCTGCGTATTGGCGCAGCCCCTGATCTTGATATGGGCGCGCTCAGTATTGGCCAGTGGGTGCGCACTGACGAGAAGTTAGTGGCCGTGGCTTCCGATGTTTTTGCACGTACGGGTGTTTTAGCGTCGGTCCGCGAGTTGGTGGAGCCGGACCGGGTGCTGGTCACTATGGAAGCGGGAACTGAACACCTATTGGTGTTGGCTGGGCCTTTGCGTCATGGGAATTTGCGTCCTGGTGACACTGTTATGGTGGATGTGCGCTCTGGTTTGGCTTTAGAACGCCTGGTGCGTTCTGATGTGGAGCAGCTGTTGACGCCGGAAATTCCTGATGTCACCTATAGCGATATTGGTGGTTTGGATGAGCAAATCCGTCAGGTGCGTGACGCTGTGGAATTGCCTTTCCGTCATCCAGAGTTGTACCGGACTTTCGGGCTGCGGCCTCCTAAAGGCATTCTTTTATATGGCCCTCCCGGGTCAGGTAAAACGCTGATTGCTAAAGCAGTGGCAAATTCTCTTTCCTCTGATGGGGTGTCCACTCAGGCCTATTTCTTATCGATTAAAGGCCCTGAGCTGCTGAATAAATTTGTGGGCGAAACGGAACGACAAATCCGCGCGATTTTTGCTCGCGCACGGACTTTAGCCCAAGGTGGCACCCCCGTTGTGCTGTTCTTCGACGAAATGGAAGCTCTCTTCCGTGTACGCGGGTCAGGGGTTTCCTCCGATGTGGAAACGATGATCGTTCCGCAGCTACTGGCGGAAATGGACGGTGTGGAATCGCTCGATAATGTTGTCATTATTGGCGCATCCAACCGTGCAGACATGATTGACCCAGCGGTGTTACGTCCAGGCCGCCTTGACGTGCGTATCCGTATTGAACGCCCAGATCGAGACGGCGCGCGCGATATTCTCTCCAAACATTTAGGCTCAGATATTCCCCTCGCTGCAGATACTGATGGCCACACTGTCACTATTGCGCAGATGATTGAGCGGGCCCTTGATGTGCTTTATGTGCGCAATGATTCCACTGCGTTATTTGATGCGGAACTGGCGCGTGGCGGGGTTCGCCGCATGTACCTCAGCGACGTGGTTTCTGGCGCAATGCTTGCTGGCATTGTCGAACGCGCCAAAAAACACGCCATTAAAGATTCGATCTCGTCGGGAACACCTGGCCTGACCGTGGACCACCTTCTGGCCGGCGTGGAGGAAGAAAAGCGGGAGTCCATTGATTTAGCGGCCTCGACCTCGGCACAAGAATGGGCACGCACTATCGGTTTCGCTGACGACCTTGTCGCCGTCCGCCCTGTCAAAGCCCCAAAGTAAGGACATCGTGGTGAGCGTTCGACGCATTATGGGGACCGAAACAGAGTTCGGTATCCACCAACTAGGTAACACCTGGGCTAATCCTGTGGCTCTCTCCACCCGCGTAGTAGAAGCTCTAGCGGCCATCTCCCGCCAGGCCACCAGCGCGACTGGCAGCCCACCAGTCCGGTGGGACTATACCGGCGAAGACCCCCTCAATGACCTGCGGGGAATGCGGATGTCCCGCGCCGCAGCCGACCCGTCGCTGCTCACAGACGACCCCTACCGCCTAGCTCCCTCCGGCGGGGTAGCGCATGTGCCCAGGCCAACAGCCGCCGAAGAAGCCCTCCCCGCGGCGAGCTCCGTCGTATGGGCCAATGGGGCACGCATCTACGTGGACCACGCCCACCCGGAATATTCCGCACCGGAAACCTCCACCCCCCGTGACGCAGTCCTCTGGGACCGGGCAGGCGACGAACTCGCACGTCAAGCCATGGAGTTTCTCGCCGACGACGAGGGCGGACCCATTCTTCTGGTGAAGAACAATACGGATGGTAAAGGCGCCGCCTACGGGACCCACGAAAACTACCAGGTCCGTCGAGACGTCGATCTGGACGACATTATTCGCGCTCTCACCCCATTTTTCGTGACCCGACCAGTCCTGTGCGGCGCAGGCCGCGTGGGCCTTGGCCAACACAGTGAAGCCCCCGGTTTCCAAATCTCTCAACGCGCCGACTTCGTTGAAAATGAAGTCGGTTTAGAAACCACCTTTAATCGGCCCATTATTAATACCCGCGACGAACCACACGCCAACCCCGCCCACTATCGGCGCCTCCACGTTATCGGGGGAGATGCCAATCTTTTTGACGTTTCCGCATTCCTTCGCTTTGGAACCACGTCCCTGGTGCTGTGGGCCATTGAGGCCGGGGTTGGCCTGGAATGGGACGCACTGACCCTGGATGACCCGGTACGGGAAACCTGGGTCGTCAGCCACCACCCCGACCTGGACTACCGGATGACCACTCTCGGGGGCGGCACCTACACCGCACCTGAACTTCAACTCAAAATTCACGACCTCGTCCTCGCCACCTTTGACCGCCTCGGCATTGAACCTGACGAAGACACCGCTGAAGTCCTCACCCTGTGGCACTCCGTCCTCGACACTATGCGCACTGACCTGTACGCTGTGGCACCCCACGTGGAATGGGTCGCTAAATACCAACTCCTCCAACGTCAACGCGACCGCCTGGGCGCCGACTGGTCTGATCCACGCCTGGCCGCCATGGACCTCCAATGGGCTGACCTACGCCCCGACCGCTCACTGGTCGCACGCCTGGACGCAGCCGGCCTCGTCCACCGTCTTTTCACCCCCGACCAGGTGCGCCGCGCCGCTTTTGAGCCACCGCAGGACACGCGCGCCTACTGCCGCGGCCAAGCCGTCGCCACCACACCCCACCTGGTCAAAGCCTCATGGACGCAACTCGTCATCGACCCAGGACAGGGCCCCTACCTGCGGATTCCACTGCCAGAAGCCGACAACCCGTATAGTGAAGTGCTTGACCGCATCCACACTGGCCTCACCGCGCCAGATAACACCGCAGGCGCCTAAACCAGCAGATCCCACACACTGGACACCGTGAAGGAGATAACGAATGGAACGCATCCAGATCAACGCCGGAGGCTCCTCCGCCGATGATGACGAATTCGAAGCAGCAGGCCAAGTTCAAGCCCACACCCAGTCCCTTGACGCCCTCCTCGACGAAATCGACACCGTCCTCGAATCCAACGCAGAAGCCTTCGTCCAAGGCTTCGTCCAGAAAGGCGGCCAGTAAAGTGCGGCGCCGCGTCATCGGTATTGAAACGGAATACGGGTTAACCAGTGCCACCACCACCGGCCAGCCCTCAGCACTCGACGCTGATGGCGCTGCCCGGGAACTGTTTTTACCCTATTTACACCGAGGACGCTCCACCAATCTTTTCCTCCGCAATGGAGGCCGACTCTATCTTGACGTCGGTTCCCACCCTGAATATGCCACCGCCGAGTGCGACCGTATTGAGGACCTCCTCGCTCAAGACCGCGCAGGCAGCGCAATCCTCGCTGACCTCGCCGCAGTCGCCAATACGCGCCTGGCCGAAGCGGGCCAACCCGAACGCCTCCACCTTTTCCGCAATAATCTCGACTCCGTTGGCAACTCCTACGGCTGCCACGAAAACTACCTCCTCCACCGGCGCCGCGACTTCCGGCAGGTCGCTGACGCTCTCGTCGCCTTTTTTGTTACCCGACAGCTTTTCGTCGGTTCCGGCTATATCCGCCCAGGCGAATCTGGCCCCACCTACGCTTTTTCCCAGCGCTCCGAACAAATGTGGGACGCGGTGTCCTCAGCGACGACGCGTTCGCGGCCCATTATTAATACTCGTGATGAGCCGTTGGCGGATTCTGGGTCGTATCGGCGGATGCATGTGATTGTGGGCGATACGAATGTGTGTGAGGCGACCACTGCGTTAAAGGTGGGTGCCGCAGAATTGCTGCTGTCCGCAGTTGAGGAGGGCTTGAGGATTGAGGATTTAGCGTTGGCTGATGCCATGCAGTCTATCCGTGACCTCAATGGGGATCTTCAGTGCCGTACCACTGTGGAGTTGGCGGATGGCCGCCGGTGGACGGGCCCACAGATTCAGGCTGAAATCCGCGAGCGCGTGCTGTCCCGCACGGATGAGGCGAGCCTGTCGCCGCTGCACCGGTATGTGCTGGATTTGTGGGGCAGGGCAGTGGAAGCACTGTCGAGTGGTGACTGGTCGGGTGTGGCAACGGAGTTGGATGTGGCGGCGAAACGGCAGTTATTGGAGTCGTATTGTGCGTCGCATCAGGTGTCGTTGGCGGATCCGAGGGTGGCACGTTTGGAGTTGTGTTATCACGAGATTACTGCCGAGGGGATTGCGCCTCGGATGGAAAAAGCGGGACTTTTGCGGCGCTTGACAACGCCGGATTCTGTTGAGGCGGCGCGCACGGTTGCGCCACAGTCTACGCGGGCTCATCTTCGTGGCGCGGCGATTGCTGCTGCTGAGGAGGCTCGCGTCGATATGGGTGTGGATTGGGTGCATTTGCGTGTGGAGGGATTACCGGTGGCGCCAGTGGCCTTGCAGGATCCTTTTGCGACGCGCGACGCGCGAATTGATGCGTTAATTGAGGCAATGAGGTCGTCGAGTTCGGAGTTGCCCGCATGATGGAGTCTGTGTTGAAACGGGTGCGTGTGCCGCGGGCGGTAATCCTTGCGGGGGTTGCTGTTGTTGTGGTGGCGGTGATTGTGGTGGTGGGCCGCGCAATTTTGCCTGCGATGGGGATTGCGTTGCCGATTATGGGGCAGAGTTCTCAGTCTGCTGATGAACCGCCTAGTGGCCAGGTGGTGCCGGGGTTGACGGTGGTGGGTCGTCCTGGGGCGACTCCGGTGGTGACTGTGGCGCACCCAATTGAGGTTGATGGGGTGAAGGCGAAGGTTGTGAGTGTGGGGCAGGGCCGCACGATTACTGAGGGTGCGCCTGTGTTGTTGGCGGTGACGGCTTTTGATGGGGCGAATGGGCAGATCCTGTCTCCGGGGGGCCGCCCGCAGTTAACGGTGGGGTTGGCTGATTCCGAGCAGATCGGTGGGGATTTAACGAAGGCAGTGATTGGGCATCCTGAGGGGACTCGGATTGTTCATGTCCGCGAGGTCGTTGAGGGGGCGCGCGCTCAAGGGGCGACGTCGAGCACCGAGATTGATGTTATTGATATTTTGCCGTCGGTAGCTAACGGTGAGCCACCTCAGTCGGGGCTAATGCAGCCGCAGTCTGGGGTATCCACGCCTGCACCGGTGGAGGTTCAGTCGGGTGCCGATGTGGTTCAGTCGGGTGAGGATTTGGCTGAGATGGGCCAATCTGAAGCGGATGTGGATGGTGAGCCGCAGGCTCAGTCTGGTGGGCAGACCGCTGCGGAGGAGTTTGGGCCGCAGTCTGGGTTTTATGCGGCTCCGTCAACGGTTGGCCCGCTGCAAGTCATGATTGGTGGCGAGGGGCCGGTGATTCGTCATGGGAAAACGGTGCCCGCTGAGGTGACTGTTCAAACCCTTTTAGAGGGCAATGGCGGTCAGGTGGGTGCCACTGATGAGTTGGTCGTTCAGTACATTGTGACGGGTTGGAAGGATGGGCGTGTCCGTAGTTCGACGTGGCGGACGGGGTTGCCGGAATTATTGTCATTGCCGGGTGCGATGCCGGGGTTGCGTACCGCATTGGTGGATCATCGGGTGGGCTCGCGTCTAGCGATTACGATTCCTCCTGATCAGGCGACGGGTGATGACACATTGTGCCTGGTGGTTGATATTTTAGGGACACAGCCGTCGTCTGTTGATACTGCGGTGTCAGGTGCGCAGTCAGGTCGTCCTGCAGTTCCTGCTTCTCCGGCACCTGCCCCGGCTCCAGATACCCAGTCGGGTGCTGGTGAGCAGCGCGCCCCTCTTGATGCTTCACAGTCAGCGCAGTGATCTTTAAGGAGTTCGATATGTCAGTGGCGATTCGCGTGATTCCGTGTCTGGATGTTGATGCTGGCCGGGTCGTGAAGGGCGTAAATTTTGAGAATTTGCGTGACGCGGGTGATCCGGTGGAGTTGGCAGCCCGTTATGGGCAGGAGGGGGCGGATGAGATTACTTTTCTTGATGTGTCTGCTTCTACGCAGGGTCGGGCCACGATGTTGGATATTGTTGCGGCCACAGCGGAGCAGGTGTTTGTGCCGCTTACTGTGGGCGGTGGGGTGCGTAGCGTTGAGGATGTGGCGCGCCTTTTGGCTCATGGGGCCGATAAAGTGGGGATTAATACGGCGGCCTTGGCTGATCCTGAGGTGATTGCGCGTATTGCGGATCGTTTTGGTAATCAGGTTCTGGTGTTGTCGGTGGATGCCAGGCGCTGCCCGGAAGGGGTGTTGACGGACTCTGGTTTTGAGGTGACCACTCACGGTGGGCGTCGTTCTACTGGGGTGGATGCGATTGAGTGGGCGGTACGTGGCGCCGAGTTGGGTGCGGGCGAGATTTTGCTGAATTCGATGGATGCTGATGGTGTGCGCACGGGTTTTGATGTGGAGATGTTGGGCCAGGTGCGTCGCGCTGTGGGTGTGCCGGTGATTGCTTCTGGTGGGGCCGGGGAGGTGGCGCATTTTGTGGAGGCCGCAAATGAGGGGGCGGATGCGGTGTTAGCTGCGTCAGTTTTCCATTTTGGTGCGGTGTCGATTGGCCAGGTCAAGCGGGCTTTGGCTGAGGCGGGGCATCCTATTCGTCAATAGACGAGGGCGGGGCGCGGAATTATTGGGATCAAAGCCACTGGATTGTGAGGGGCTTCATCACATAAGGTCATAGTGTTCGACTCTTCCTTGAGGAACGAGGACCTGATGCGAGTTTTTCCCTTATCCCGTCTTCTAGCTGTTGTGGGGACTGTGGCGCTGACGGCCACAGTTTTCCCATCTGTTGCTTTCGCTGATGATGCACCGCAATCTGATGGCGCCCAGTCATCTCAGTCAGCCCAATCCACCCAATCTGCTCCAGCGTCGCCACCTGCAGATCAGAGTGCATCAGCTGGCGTTGATGATCAGGCGGATGATGCGCCGACCTCAGCGGATGCTGCCGCTTCGGCGGATGGTGCTGCCTCGGGTGAGGTAGCGATTAATCTGCTGGGGATTACTGACCTTCATGGCTATATTGAGCCCAGCAATGACTATCCGGGCGCAGTAAAACTGGCCTGTGAAGTTGATGCCTACCGAGGGAGTCACCCCAATACTCTTGTCCTTTCAGCGGGGGATAATATTGGCGGTTCTCCTTTTGCTTCGGCCCTGCTGGGTGATGAGCCAACTCTGGATGTCTTGAATGCGATTGGCCTGGATGCTTCAGCAGTGGGCAATCACGAATTTGATAAGGGCATTACGGATCTGACTGATCGGGTCCTGCCTAAAGCGAACTTCCCATTCCTGGGTGGCAATGTGGATGGTAGTGCTGCTCTTGATGCGGAAGGGTCCGGTAAAGGCTATTGGGTGAAAGATGTTGCTGGCGTCAAAGTTGGCGTGATTGGTGTGGTCACTGAAGACACTCCGACGCTGGTGTCGCCCTCGTCGATTGCTGGCCTCACCTTCCAGAACTCGCAGACTTGGGCTAATACCAAGGCCGCTGAGTTGAAAGATGGTCAAGCGGCTAATGGTGAAGCAGATGTAGTGGTCGCCCTCGTCCACGAAGACGCCGCCGCATTAGCCAATGGATTCACCAAGGATATTGACGCTGTTTTTGGTGGGCACACGCACGTTCCTTATGCCCAGACTCATAAGGTTGATGGGGAAGATGTTGCTGTTGTCCAGGCCGATAACTATGGGCTTTTGCTGGGCAGGATCTCCCTGAGGTACAACCCGAATACCCGCGTCACCACTGTGGCGAGTGCTGACAATCAGGACCTGAAGCAGTCCGCCTGTGCGACTCACCCTCAGGTGGAAAAGATTGTGGCTGATGCTCAGGCTCAAACAAAAGTGAAGGGCGCTGAACAGGTGGCCACCATCGGGTCGGATTTCTTCCGCGGCTCTAATGATGGAGCGCCCACCGGAGCTAATCGTGGCACGGAGTCCACCGCATCCAATATGGTGGCTGATTCTTTCCATCATTGGGCGACCAAGAGCCTGCCTGATGCAGGGATGCGCACGATTGGCGTGATGAACCCTGGTGGCGTGCGTGGTGATTTCCTTTTCGCCAAGAGCGAGGGCGAAGCCGAGGACGGCATCCTGACCTACAGTGAAGCCTTCCAAATCCAGCCTTTCGGCAATGAATTGTCGTACACGACGTTGACTGGTAAGCAATTACGTAAAGCGTTGGGTCAGCAATTCCAGCCGGGTACGCGCCGCCCTGTCCTGATGTTGGGTGTGTCCAGCAATGTCATGGTGATTCTTGACCAGGAGGTTGCTGACCAGCTGCATGCTCTTCATGACAGTGGCGCCCCGGATGCGGCAAAGGTCGCAGAGCTGCAGGAGAAGTTGGTCTGGCAGGTCACTGTTGATGGCCAAGGGGTGTCCGATACTGACACGATCCGTGTCGCCTCGAATTCTTTCCTTCTTGACGGGGGAGATGGGTTCACTGCCTTTACGGAAGGCACTGGCTTTACGAACACTGGTGCCATTGATGTCACTGCCACTATTGACTACTTGAAGTCTTTCGGTGATCAGCCATTGAGTGCTCACCTGGATAAGCGACAAGTAGGCGTGCATTTCAGCGATGAGGGTAATGACCTGAAAGACATTACAGCCACCTTCACCGGTGTGGTGATGTCAGTGTCGTCTGAGCAGGTTGCCGCCACAATGGTGATTTCCTCTGAAGGTAAGGAACTTAGCCGCGGCGCGGTTGACGCTGCTCCCGTTGAGAATAAGCCTGAGACGGGTAAAGCCACAGCGACCTTCACTATTCCTGAGGATGCGCCTTTCGTGACATGTGATGACGGCACCGAGCAATGCAAGAAAGTCAC
Source organism: Actinomycetaceae bacterium (assembly GCA_030524055.1). Classification (GTDB taxonomy): domain Bacteria; phylum Actinomycetota; class Actinomycetes; order Actinomycetales; family Actinomycetaceae; genus Pauljensenia. The sequence goes on from JAUNHH010000010.1 coordinate 17,882, forward strand.
TATTGAATTCCGTGATGCTAACGGTGACCTGGTTTATGGGTACGAGTGGCTCTGGCAGTTAGTTGCCCCAGGAGATAACGACGATCAGAACGGCAATAGCGGGAGTGGTCAGTCAGGTAATAACGGGTCCGGCTCTGGCGGGACCACTCCAGGTGGCACCCCGGGTACGACACCCGGCCCCAACCAGGCTGGGGGCAATCCAGGTTTGACTCCGCTTAAACCCGCGGATCCTTCCGCGACCGGGCCGAAGAAGAACACAGGCCAGACTGACAAGAAGCCTGCTGGTGACCCGACCTCAACGGGCGCCACCGCCAAGGATGGCACTTACAGCAAGAACGCGACACAGGGACAGGGTAAAGCCACTGCGTTGGCACGCACCGGTATTGACACTGTGCCGCTCGCTATCGGGTTCCTCCTCTTCCTTATTGGTGCCGCAGCCTTTACTCTGCGCCGCACACGCAGCTAAAGGCCCCACCTCAACAACTGCCGCGCCCCGGCGGGTGAATCTACGGACTCACCCGCCGGGGCGTGGCCGCATGTGACACACTTGCTCTCATGCTCAGATGGCTTACCGCTGGAGAATCACACGGCCCCGCCCTCGTTGCCACACTGGAAGGCATGCCGGCTGGAATCGCGATCACCACCGACACAATCCGCACAGCGCTGGCTCGACGCCGCCTCGGATATGGACGCGGCTCCAGACAAAAATGGGAAAAAGATGAGGTCGAAATCCTCGCGGGAATCCGTCACGGCTACACCACCGGCGCTCCCATTACGATAAAAATCAACAATACGGAATGGCCGAAGTGGGATGTTGTCATGTCCGCTGACCCTGTCCCACCAGAAGCGCTCCTTATTGACGCTGGGACAGGGGATGAGCGTGAGGTTGCCCGAAATAAGCGTCTAACCCGCCCTCGTCCTGGACACGCTGACCTCCCCGGAATGCTCTCCTATGGGCATGAGGATGCACGCAATATTTTAGAACGCGCTTCCGCCCGGGAAACTGCCGCGCGCGTGGCCCTCGGTGCCATCGCCGAAGCACTCCTTGACCAAGTGGCAAATATTCGTCTTGTTAGTCACGTTGTCGCCGTCGGAAATGAGCACTCAACAGGCCATACGCCCACACCAGATGACGCTGACGCCCTCGATAAATCTCCTGTCCGCACCCTCAATCCCGACGCAGAAAAACGATTCACCGACCGAATCGACGCCGCCAAAAAAGCCGGCGACACCGTCGGAGGAATCGCGGAAGTCATCGCCTACGGCGTCCCCATCGGACTCGGCAGCCACGTCAGTGCCGACCGCCGGATCGACGCCCACATTGCCGCCGCACTCATGTCCATCCAAAGCGTTAAAGGCGTTGAAATCGGCGACGGCTTCACCCACGCCACCCTGCCCGGCTCAAAAGCCCAAGACGAAATCACCACCACCCCAGACGGCGCCCTCACCCGTATCGCCAACCACGCTGGCGGCATTGAAGGCGGCACCACCAACGGCCAACCCATTATTGCCCGCGCCGCATTCAAACCCATCTCCACCATCCCACACGCCCTACGCACCATCGACCTTGACACTGGCGAACCCGCCACAGCACTGCACCAACGCTCCGACGCCTGCCACATTGTCCCCGGCGCAGTCATCGCCCAAGCAGAAATCGCCCTCGTCCTAGCCCGCGCGCTCCTGGAACGCACCGGCGGCAACTCCCTGAAACAAGTCACCTCCAACCTGGCCACCTACCTCGAAGAAATCGCCACCCGACTATGACCACCACACCCATCACCCCACCAATTATCCTCACCGGCCTACCCGGCGCCGGGAAAAGCAAAGTCGGCCGACTCCTCGCCGAACGCCTCGCCACCACCCACACCGACACTGATGCCCTCATTGAAACCACCCACGGCCGCGCCATCACCGACATTTTCGCCACCGACGGCGAAACAACATTTCGCGCCCTCGAAGCCGACGCCATCGCCCACGCCCTGAGCCTTGGCGGCATTATCTCCCTTGGCGGCGGCGCCCTCACCACCGAAAAAGTCCGCAACCTCCTCAACGGCCACACCGTCATCTACATTGACGTTGACCACGACGAACTCCTACGGCGCACCGAAGGCAAAACCCACCGGCCACTCCTCGCAGATAACCCCGATGAGGCCCTCACACGCCTGCGCGCCGAACGCGAGCCACTGTACCGCGCAGCCGCCACACACACCGTCACCTCCACCTCCGACCCCGTTACCACTGTCGTTGACAAAATCCTGACCCTGATCGACCCGGCGCATACGCCCACACTCATCCCCATTACCGGCGACACCCCCTACACCGTCGCCATTGGCCGGGCCTTCACCACCACACACATCGCCGCAGCCCTACGCCCCACCTGCACCAAAATCCTCATCGTCCACGCCCCACCCACACCTATTACCACCTACGCACACACCCTCGCAGAGGGCCTGCGCGCTCGCGGATTCGAGGTCGGCATAGCCAGCCACCCTGACGCCGAAGCCGCAAAAACCCGCGACGTGGTCGCCCAGCTGTGGGATGTCGCCGGGAACATGCGCCTCGGCCGCCACGACGCCATTATTGCCATCGGTGGGGGAGCAACCACCGATATGGCCGGATTCGTCGCCGCCACGTGGCTGCGCGGAATCGACGTCATCCAGGTACCAACCACAGTTCTCGCCCAAGTTGACGCAGCCGTCGGCGGAAAAACAGGAATCAACTCCCCAGCCGGAAAAAACCTCATCGGCGCTTTCCACCCACCTGCCCGCGTCATTGTTGACCTCGACTTTTTAGCGACCCTCCCAAACGAGGACCTACGCGCCGGATGCGCAGAAATCATCAAATGCGGCTTTATCCGCGACCACGAAATCTTGCGGATTATTAAAGATGAAGGCGCCACTATCCTCGACCCCACCTCACCCGCACTACGCGAACTCATTGAACGCGCCATCGCCGTCAAAGCCGAGGTCGTCGGCGCCGACCTCAAAGAATCAGGCCTACGAGAAATCCTCAACTACGGACACACCCTGGCCCACGCCATCGAACGCTGCGAAAACTACCAATGGCGCCACGGCGAAGCCGTCGCCGTCGGCTGTATTTTTGCCGCGGAATTAGCCCACTCCTTGGGGCTATTGTCAGACGACGACGTGGATCAGCACCGACAAGCTTTGTCAGGACTGGGCCTGCCTATATCTTATTCGGGTGCGCCCCTATCGGATTTACTCGCTGTTATGGCGTCGGATAAAAAGTCCCGCGCAGGACAGTTGCGTTTTGTTCTCCTTAATGGGATTGGCACGCCCGAAGTGCGCGTCGTTGAGGCGGAGGCACTGGCCAAGCCCGCCCAGAAAGTAGGGATTGACTGTGACCACTAGTCCAATGGGCGAGGGCGGAGCACCAGATTTCGTCTCGGACACTCCCAATGACCCAGAGGCCACCCCCGCCCTCGTCCTCATCGGCGTCTCCGGAAGCGGAAAATCCACCATCGCCCGCCTCCTCGGCGACCGCACCAACGCCCCCATCCTCGACATTGACAACCTCGTCGCCAAACACCTCGGGGCACCAATAGGGGAGCTAGTCGTCACAAACAATCCACATCTGACCGACACCCGCCAGGCCACCGCCCACAACGCACTGACCACACCCCACGCAATCGTCGCCCTCGGCGCCTCACAGGTTTTTGACCAGGACATTGCCGCAGCCCTTGCCCAGGCCCGCGCTCGCGGCACTGTCATTGTGGAACTCACCGCGGATACGGCTGAGGTTGCCCGCCGAATGGGGCTGAATGCTCCGCGATCTGTGGGGCTGGGTGCTCCGCGGGCGGCCCTGACTCACATGATCGCGCAGCACCGCGCTGTATGCGCCACAATCACTGACCTCAGGGTGGACACGTGCGCGGTCCCACCCAAACAGGTCGCCGAAGCAGTTGTGCGGGCGTGTAAACTGGCGGGCGGTCAGCTTTTTTCTGAATAGTGAGGCATATCCGTGGCAACTACTAACGATCTCAAAAACGGCATGGTGATGGTCATTGACGGCCAGCTGTGGCAGGTTGTCGAGTTCCAGCACGTCAAGCCCGGTAAGGGCCCGGCCTTTGTGCGCACCAAGATTAAGAATGTCCTCTCCGGCAAAACCGTGGACCGCACTTTTAACGCTGGTATCAAGATCGAAACCGCCACGGTGGATCGTCGCGATATGACGTACCTGTACCAGGACGGCAATGACTACGTCTTTATGGACACCTCCACCTACGATCAGATCACGGTGGCCGCCGACGTTGTGGGCGATGCCAAGAACTTTATGGTGGAAAACCAGGACGTCATCGTTTCGCAGCACGATGGCACTGTTCTTTTTGTGGAATTGCCAGCCACCGTTGTGCTCACTATTGCGCACACTGAGCCCGGCCTGCAGGGCGATCGTTCCAATGCGGGCACCAAGCCAGCCACATTAGAAACTGGGTATGAAATCCAGGTGCCGCTGTTCCTTGAGGAAGGTGTGCGCGTCAAGGTCGATACTCGCGATGGCTCCTACTCGGGCCGCGTCACTGAGTGATGGCCAGTAAACGCGTTTTTACGTCACGGACGAAGGCCCGTAAACGCGCCGCTGATGTGGTTTTTGAAGCCGATCAGCGGGGCATGGGCCGTAATCCGGATGTGCTGCGGGACCTTTTGCGTCAACGCAAGGTGATTACCGCTGCGCAGACGCCGCTGCCTGAGTATTCGGCGACCATTATTGAAGGTGTAGCCGATAATCTTAAAGCCATTGACAAGCTGATTTCTTCTCACGCCCGCGTTCCCGGCCTGGATCGGATTAACTCTGTTGATCTGGCGGTCATGCGTGTGGCCGTGTGGGAGTTGCTGGCCAATGGCTCTGAGGTGCCGGGCGCGGTAGCGATTGATGAAGCCGTGTCGATTGTGAAGTCGATTTCGACGGATTCGTCGCCAGGTTTTGTCAATGCGGTGCTTGATGCTGTGCGGCGCCAACTGGAGGCTCCCGCGTGGAAACGTGAGCGCGTGGGCGTGCCAGATGACGACCCAGTTGAGGATCCGGTTCAGGCTGATTCGGCTGCGGATAGCGCGGGCAGTGCTGACGTTGCAGAATCGTCGTGGGACGAGGCGGCATCTGCTGGCGAGGACGCACCCGTAAGGCCTGAGGACGAAGAACCCGATAGCGCTGAGTTTGACGTTATCGAGGGAGTCACCGGAGCATCATTAGCAGATTTTTCTGCGGGTTCTTCTGCGGGTGCCGATTCTTCTGTCATTGACGAGGGCGGGGCACCGATTGATGATGACAGCGCGATTGTGCTGGATGTGCCCGCTGACGTTGAGCAGGGAAGTGGCACTACCGAAACCCCGGATACGGAGTCACGTGCTTCGGATTGGGTAGAGGCGACTGATTCGGCCAATACAGTCGAGGGCGCCCTCGATTCTGAGGACGAACGTCCAGAGGATTCAGAGGAACCAGACAGTCCAGGCACATCTGAGCGTCGCTATCCGACTTTGGCTGAACTTACCGCTGCTGATCTGGCTGAACTCGACGAACTTCTCGACGAATACTAGGCCACGGCGCACTTTCGAGGTGCATTAACGCCACATACGTGGGCTCCACTGCTGTCATGGGTGGAGCCCACGGTGTTTTTACGCCCGCGCAGGCTTAGTCATCAAAATCGAACCCATCTGCATCGGCTGCTTGAATGAACTCAGTAATTGTGGAGTCATCATCCAGATAAGGAGTGAGCACAACGGCAAGTGCTTCTAAATCTTCACGCGCGCCGCGAGCAATATATTCGCCACCTTCAGGATCAGCATCCACTTCATTCGAGATAGTGCCAAGCTCCGTTAAACGGCGCACAACTCCATCCCAAAAATAGCCGTTAGGTTCATGTCCAAGCTCCTCAACGGTGGACGTCGTCCTCGGATCACCAGCCTCAATAGCCAGATAGGTCCATGAATCAGTGTCGGTAGTAATGTCGTTGATCCGAATAGCGGAAGAATATTCAACCATGGAGGGCCCTTTCATCAGCGGTGGCTTTCTGCGTTGATCGCAGACTCAGTGTAAATAGCTCCACCCACATTTGGCTGATCGCAGCTGTCGCACAGCTGCCACCTCCCCCTGATGAAAGATGAAGGCTGACATAACAGCCGCGCCCCGCCCTCGATCCAAACAGTACGAGTGGACAGTGGAAGGCAACAAATTGCGCTGAGAACCTACTATGCTCCTGTCGCTTCCTAGTATTGAGGACTCAGAATTTCCACCCATCGGCTTCGCCAGCCTGGATAAATTCGGTAATAGTGTCCTCGTCATCGAGAAAAGGCGTGAGTGCGATAGCCAGAGTTTCTAAATCCTCGCGTTTCCCCCGAACAATATAGCGTTCATAATCAGAGTTAGCGTCGCATTCAGATTCAAGGACTAATCGTGGCGATAGACCACCCAGTTCAGCTAAACGGCGCAAGACATTTTCCCAGAAAAGCCCCTCGAAGTCACCATAACCAAGCCTGTAAATCACAGAGCCACTAATTGGCGGGTTAGGCTGAATAGAAAGATAGGTCTCCACGCCTGTTTCGGTATGGATTTCGTAAATGAGAATGGCATCCGAATATTTCACCCTCGGGGGTTGATATTTCGCCATAAGGGCCTTTCCTGTCAATGCCGTTATCCAGCGCCTCGACAATAGGGAGCATTAAACGCCGTGGCTCTGGCTTGTCTATCCTTTCTCACATGCCGAAGAAAATACGTGGGCTCCACTGCTGTCATGCGTGAAGCCCACAATGTTTATTACACGGGCGCAGGCTCACTCATCAAAATCGAACCCATCAGCATCGGCTGCCTTAATGAACTCAGTAATTGTGGCCTCATCATCCAAATACGGAGTGAGCACCACAGCGAGAGCCTCCATATCTTTCCGTGAACCACGAGCGCGATATTCGCCACCTTCAGGATCAGCATCCACCTCTTTGGAGATAATGCCAAGCTCCGTTAAACGGCGCACAACTCCATTCCAAAAGTAGCCATTGGGTTCGTATCCAAGCTCCGCAATAGTCGAACTCGTCCTTGGATCACCAGCATCAATAACCAGAAAGGTCCACGAATCAGTGTCGCTAGTAATGTCCTCGATCCGAATAACGGAAGAATATTCAGCCATGAAAGTCCCTTTCATCAATGGTGGCTTTCTGCGTTGATCGCAGACTCAGTCTAAATAGCTCCACCCACATTTAACTGATCACAGCTGTCGCAAAGCTGCCACACTCACCCTGATAGATGAAGGCTGATATAACAGCCGCGCCCCGCCCTCATAAAAACCAATGTTTAGGAGCGTGAACGCAAGGAACGGGCATTGGCATAGCCCACTGCTCGGGCGGCTTCATCCCAACTCCACCCCGCATCATGAAGCTGAGTCGCACGCTCGGCTCGAATGGCGGAAAGATAGGCATTCGGCGTCATCCCCGTGGCTGCCACAAAGTGACGGGACAGGGTCCGACTACTCACCCCTAAACGCTGAGCAATCTGCCCTAATGTTCCAGGATCATGCTCGACATCGTCCAAGATGTCCTGGGCACGATGGGCTAGATCATCCATATGATCGCGATGCATTAACATCACTGAATGTTGGGTAGCGTTGCCTGGACGCCACGCGGGAACCACCAGGGTGCGCGCCACCTTCGCAGCAACCGCGGGCCCTAGATCATGCGCGACCAGATGCAAAGACAGGTCAATCCCACTAGCTATCCCAGCTGAAGTGTGTAGACGCGGCGCGCAGGTAAATAACACATCGGCAGCCACCGACACTTTCGGGTAGGCGGCCAGGTAGGGGAGGAGCCCGTGGTGGGTTGTCACCGTCTGCCCGCGCAGAATCCCAATCTCTGCCAGCGCCAAGGAACCCGCGCAAATACTGGCCACATGCCCACCCGATTCCCAGTGCTTCCTAATGTGAGCGAGTTGCTGGGCGCTAAATCCGCCCTCTGTGGGAATACGATCAGGCGGCGGTGTTCCCGGTCGCACCTGCCTGCGCAGTGCCACATCCTGCGCTACCTTCCACCCGGGCACAATCACTAGATCCTGAGGCCTTAATGTTGGCCACAAATGCGACCCCTGGACGGTTATCCCCTGATATGTCGGGGAAAGCTCGGTATCTGCGTAATAGTGCAGCCTATAGGGAAGTGATCCGCCGGAATCGTTCACGACGTCATTAGCGCTGGAAAAAACCTGCGCTGGCCCAGCAATATCGAGAATATGTGCCTGGGCAGGAAGCACAATCACAATATGTCTGGGCCAGCGCAGATGAGTCATGAGCAGAATTCAGCCACAGTAGTAATCCGGGCAAAACGGCCCGAAAGTGCGGCCGCGGTGCGTTCGGTAATGTCCTTGGGGCTCAGGGTTGCCAAACCATCTGCTGTGGGCAGAGGGTGGGTAGCGCAGGCGTCAATAACCACTTCAACGGAATAGCCCATGTCAGAGGCAATACGGGCAGTCGTTTCCACACATTGTTCCGTGCGGATCCCGGCGATGGTCAGGTGCGTAACGCCAGCGCGGCGAAGTTGTTGGTCAAGATTCGTTGTCGTGAAGGCATTGTGGCTGGTTTTTATGACGCTCAGGTCTGTGGCTTGGTTGTGCAGTTCAGGGAGGAGGACCACATGCCCACTATCCATATCGAATGGACCTTTGCTGCCGGGAGCCGTGTGCAAAACCCACACAATCAGGTCACCGCGACTGCCCGCTGCATCAACCAGGGTATTACAGCGCTCGGCAATGTCAGGGGGAGAAATAGTCGCCCAGGATTCGTCTTTACGGAATGATTCCTGGACGTCAATAATGATCACCGCGTTCTTCATGGCGTCTATTTTTTCCTTCAACGAGGGCGGGGGCCAGGTATGAGACAGACTCCGAGCGGAACAATCAGGTCATAGCTAGGCAGCTCGCAGCACGCGGGTAGCTGACACTGCTCAACCGGGTTGCGCAGGTAGTGGCGAGCCCCCGCCCTCGTCAATGGGAAACTCAGACGCTGGTACGCGTGACCTTCACATCCCACGCTTCTGGTCCGTCAACGAGAACCTCATATTCCCATTCCCCAGGAATGGCGCTGATCTGAGCAAGCAGCGGACGGGGCAGGTGTGGCGCTCGAATAACAAAGGATTCGCCCGCCCCCATGGACATTGCCACGCCAAGGACCGCTGCGTGCCGGATTTTATGGGGAATAGCGATGGCGTCGATAACGGGAAGTTCATTGTCATCATGACATCCGCAGGAATGGGAAACCTCGGTGATGGGAAGCTCAACAGTCATTTTTCCTCCTTAATCTCGTGGGGGAAATCCCACATTACTTCACCCTAAAGGAGTATTTATATGCGCGCTAGCGGAAGGGGAATATAGCGACAGGACTTGTGGCCTGATGGTGCGGAAAAGTATCTACTACTGTTCGCTATGACCGACACACAGGCCATATTGTTCAGCGAAAGGCTTACCATGGCGAAAGCTTCATCTTCCGCGATTGACAAAGCGTTAGTTTCCATTGCCGGAATCGACCGTATTGCGAAACTCCTTTTACGTATTGGCGTGGCAATCGTCTTTTTGTGGATTGGCGGACTCAAGTGGATTAAATACGAGGCCGACGGCATTATTTACTTCATTGCCAACTCGCCGTTAATGCGCTGGATGATTGCCGATCCTGACAACTACAAGCCGCATATGAATGCCGAAGGCACTCTGGTGGAAGCCAATCGTGCATGGCACACAGCAAATGGCACCTATGGAGTGTCGATCTTTATTGGCGTCGTGATTGTCACCATTGGCGTGCTGGTTCTAGCTCACTATATTCACCCGGGCATTGGTGTAGTTGGCGCAATCGGCGTGATTTTCTTCTCCGTGGTGACACTGTCTTTCCTTATTACTACTCCTGAGGTGTGGGTGGCAGCCCCTAAGGAAGGTTTAGCTGATGCGGATCTTGGATTCCCCTTCCTTAATGGACGCGGACGTCTTGTCATTAAAGACTGTATTCAGATGGGTGCTGGCTGGGTTCTTCTGGTCGATTCCGCACGCGTGTGGTTGAAACGTAAGGGAATTAGCTTCTCTGATTCTCTGGTGCGTTCCGCCTAATATTCACGAGGCCGGGGCAGATGCATAGAGAAAACCTACTGCCTGCATTAACGGCCCAACTGGCGCGCGACCCAATGCGCATATAAATGCAGAATGCGGCTCCAAGTACATGGCGACTTGGAGCCGCATTTTTATTGTGCCCATTTGAGACTAGCGGTGCGGGGCGGAGGAGAAAAGGGGATATGTGACCGCCCACCACGTTGAAGCATCTAATTCCCAATGTAGCTATCGGCATACTCTTCCGACGGGGGAATGGGCTGGATAATATCCACCAGGACAGCATCTGGGCCACTGATAATGAAATGACGTTGGCCAAAAGCTTCGTCTTTAAGGGGAGCAATTTCCTGATAATCTCCCGCGGTGATCAGACGCGAATACACTGCATCGACATTATCGACTTCGAAGTTAATGATGACTCCCTGGGGCAGCTTGCGCGATTCTTCGGGAATCGTTTCGTGATCATAAGCGAGTAGAGCGAGTTCATGTGCCCCTTTGCGCAGACTGACATACCAGTCAGATTCAAAAACGACCTCCATTTCTAGGGCGTCAATGTAGAAGGCGCTGGCACGGGCAACGTCTGCGGTCATTAAAACGGGGTAGAGGCTGGTCATGGACATCTTTTCCTCCTTGGGTAGTTTACGTACACTGTGTACGTAAGTAAGGTCAGTATACATACATGGTGTATGTAAAGGAGCGTGTGATGCCTCGAATGTCAGCTGCTGATGCGGCACGAACTGCGGAATTAATCCTGGATACTGCGACAGAACACTTCGCCTCTCAAAGTTATGCGGAGGTGTCATTGGAATCTATTGCGGCCGGCGCAGGGGTGACGCGCGGCGCGGTGTACCACCACTACTCGTCGAAGAACAAGCTTTTTGCTGCGGTGGCGGCCAGACTGCATAGCCGAATTGCCGATGCAGTGGCGAGGGCGGCGGCAGGTGCTAGGAGTGATTCTTTTGCTGCGATTAAAGCCGGGTCTCATGCTTTTCTTGATGCCATTACTGCTGGGCCTGCGGCACGGGTGTTGTTGATTGAGGCACCTGCGGTTATTGGGTGGGATGCGTGGCGCGACCTTGATGCGCAGGGCTCGCAAAAACTCCTGGAAGAGGGTCTGCGCGAAATGGGAATAGGGGAGGGGATTGTCGAGGCCCTCACTATTCAACTGTCCGGGGCAATGAATGAAGCAGCCATCTGGGTAGCACGCCAGAAAAATCGCCGAGTAGCACTAAAGAAAGCACATGAGGCACTAGATGTGTTGCTAGCGGTACTTGAAAGGGAATAAAGGAAGCTCTGTGGAGCCTCGGCTTTTAGTCAAACTGCCCCGACAGGGACGTCCTTAGGGAATCCCTAGTTAGGCACAGACGGAGAATACCGACTTTGCACTGGCGATAGTCAGCAGTGAACTCATCGGCAACTTTAGCCAGGTTATATACACCAGCAACCCGCACCTGCGGTCGCCCATGACCAAGCTGCTCAATAGCAGCATTCAAACGAGCCTCAGCCTCAGTTAACACCCGGATACCCACCCTTTAAGTATCCGTGATCTCAAAGCCGAGAACTTCTCGAAGCTCCAACTTGGGATGCGGGCTCCGATCAACTACAGTCCCGTTATTGTTGAACTTTGCCCATTGCGCACCAGAGGGAAGTTGTTTGTCTCCAACAACTTCCAACACGTCGGCAAACTTGAATGGGTCATTTTCCCCTTCGTACTGATCGGGAAAATAGGTCTCATAAAAGGAGTACTTTCCCAGGAACTTACTGTCCGCGAAATAAATACCAACTCCATACAGTATGGTACGCCCAACTTTGTACATGTTGCCAGCATCCAGAAGTCTAAACGTGTTTGAGAATTTGACCCTGATGAAATTTGCTTCCCCCCGGAAAGTGACCTTATAGAAATCCGCTACGCCCATAAAATGCGCCCGAGCAAACTTTACATCTCCACAAAACTCGCTCCGGCGGAATATGGCATCCCCCAAAAACTTAACTTGGGCGAAACTGATACCCTTTGCAACGCACATCTCACGCATACTTATATGTTCGCGGAAAATCGCTTTATCGAATGATACGTGATCCTTAAATGTTGACCCGTCAAATTCCGTTCTCCCACTAATGAATTCGGCTCTCTCAAATAAGACGTTGCCACGAAATTCACATTGTTTAGCACGCAAGGGCTCCCAAAACTTTGTTCCGCGAAAGTTGGCCTCAGAAGAAAAGGAGCTGGCGTTTAAATTTACCTTAACGAAGACGGTATTTTCAAATGTCACCTCCGCTTGAAAAACACAGTTGCTCAAATCTAGTGTTTCGGAAAAGATGGCGCCTTCAAGTGAAAGCCCACAATGGCTCCATGAAGGTGACCGTTGCCCGCTGTCCCCGCAGTTCTGAAGATAATGCGACCGCAATACCTTTAGAATTGTTGACTCAACCGCACCATCTTGCGATTCGTATTGTTCTTTACCATCCTCGCCCTCTACCCATTTTCCGCGTTGAGTGCGCAAATAGCCGCAAAGAATATCTACTACTCGCTGCTTGTAGTCACCCAAATATGTATCAGCTACATTCGTGGCGGCGTATACAGCAGCAATCCTTACTTGAGGAGATTCGCTTCCCAACTGCTCCACGGCCTTTGCCAGGCGTTCCTCTGCTTCTCGCCGGTCAGCACGTTCCTCTTCACGCTCTGCGCTGGAGCGTTCTCGGTACTTGATTACAAGGTATGCAACAGCACCAATCCCGCCGATCATGGTCAGGGCAATTCGCACTCTTTCAAGAGGATCGCCTACGTTCTGCCCTATGCGCCAGATACTGACAGCACGCTCCCAACTCCAAAGTTCACCTTCTCCCCAAATCCAGCCAAGAAGGGTAAACAGCACCAGTGCAGCGATTGCCCACCCAAAGATAGTGACGAAGAGCTTCCAGTTCAGGGGGTTTTTCATCTAGACCAGTACCTTCGCCATCTGAACCCACCTCATCTCGTAGGCCTTTTTCTTTACGCTAGCGAGTCATCGCCCGTGGAAACTATCTTAACTGCGGTTTTGCACTTTGTGAGCCACCCCAGTGTGAGTAGATTTCTCTGCAGTCACTAAATTTCACGCCGCGCCTTTCTAAGTAAAAAAGAAGCAGCATCTAGGTTGCCATCCGTCTAAGTCACTTCCACCATAGGAACTAGGGCAGAACCTGTGACAGTACTAGCCCCGCCCTCGTCAATGGAGAAGTGGGGCGGCATTCCCGCAGGGAAACTCCCCGAGCAAGCCCACCGCGAACTCCCGCCACCCACCCAACCCACCAAATGGACACCTCCGCCGCACTCGACCTAACTCCCGCTACCATTGCCTGCGGAGATTCGATTCCTTTAAGGCCCGTCCAGAGAGGCGGGGAAGGAGGTCCATATGGGCTCGTCATATCCAGATGCATCGCATTCGGCGTCACAACCGCCAGGCACTGCCGAAGACAAGGAGGTCCTCGGCCCCGAGGATATTTCCCGCTCCCTGTCACGCATTGCCTACGAAATCGTTGAACGCAACCGCGGCGGAGATATTGTCATTGCTGGCATCCCCACAGGTGGGGCCACGCTGGCACGCCGCCTCATTAACCGGCTCCGCGAAATCGCAGGCATCGACGCTGATCTGGCCATTATTGACACCACCATGTTCCGCGACGACCTGGCCAAACAACCCCTGCGTGCACCAAAAGAAACCCTGGTTCCGCCCACCGGTATTGACGGGCGCACTATCGTCCTCGTCGATGACGTCCTCTACACCGGACGCACCATTAAAGCTGCCCTAGACGCTCTGGGCACACTTGGCCGGGCAGCAACAGTTCAACTGGCGGTCCTCGTTGATCGCGGGCACAGAGAACTACCCATCCGGCCCGACTTTGTGGGCAAAAATATCCCCACCTCACGTAATGAAACAGTGACTATCCTTTTGGCGGAACAAGACGGACGTGACGCCGTACTCCTCGGGAAGAAGGCGTGACATGAGCTTGAATCACCTCATTACTATTCGCGACCTGGACTATCGCGAAGCCGTCCTTATCCTTGATACGGCCGAGCAAATGGCCGCCACCCAGTCACGCCGCGTCAAGAAACTTCCCACCTTGCACGGACGCACTGTTGTCAACCTTTTCTTTGAGGACTCCACCCGTACCCGTCTGTCTTTTGAGGCAGCTGCTAAACGCCTCAGCGCTGACGTCATTAACTTCTCCGCGAAAGGCTCATCCCTGTCAAAAGGGGAGTCCTTAAAAGACACTGCCCTCACTTTGGAGGCAATGGGCGCGGACGCCGTTATCGTGCGGCATTCATCCTCGGGTGCGGCCCACCGCCTGGCCCACGCGGGCTGGATGGATCTGCCCGTGCTGAATGCTGGCGATGGCACCCACCAGCACCCCACGCAGGCTCTTCTCGACGCGATGACCTTACGTCGCCACTTCAAGCGTGACGCTGCCGACCCAAATGTGGATCCTGTTGCGCCGGGGACAGATCTGAAAGGCGCGAAAGTTGTGATTGTGGGCGATGTGCTGCATAGCCGTGTGGCCCGCTCGAATGTTGATCTTCTGTCGCTGTTGGGCGCTGATGTCACCCTGGTTGCTCCGCCTACGCTGTTGCCTGTGGGCGTTGAAGGTTGGTCGTGCCGGATTGAATATGACTTGGATGCGGCCATCGCTACCGAGCCTGACGCCATTATGATGCTGCGTGTTCAGCGTGAGCGGATGAGCGGCGCTGGCGGAGGCTTCTTCCCGTCCCCGGGCGAGTACCACTCTGCTTATGGCCTTGATCGTCAGCGTTTTGAAGCGCTGCCGGATACCTGCATTGTGATGCACCCTGGGCCGATGAATCGTGGTTTAGAAATCTGCGCTGAAGCAGCCGATTCGCCGCGTTCGGTCATTGTTGAACAGGTCGCCAACGGAGTGTCCGTGCGGATGGCCGCCCTCTATCTGCTGCTTGCCCCGGAAGGAACCTCCCATGACTGATTCACCCACCACTTCCCGCGACATTCTCATTCGTTCCGCTGACCTCCTTGGGGGCGGCCGCGGCGACATCCTCGTGCGTGATGGTGTCATTATTTCTTTAGGGAACGAGGCCGGGGCGCAAGCTCATGACGCGGAAATTATTGACGCTGATGGCCTGATTGCTCTGCCCGGCCTGGTCGATATGCATACTCACCTGCGTGAACCTGGTGGGGAAGATGCGGAAACAATTTTTACGGGCACCCGTGCGGCTGCTGTTGGCGGCTACACCGCTGTTCATGCCATGGCCAACACTGACCCGGTTGCTGATACTGCCTCCGTCGTGGAACAGGTATGGGATCTGGGCAATAGCGCCGGGTGGGTTGAAGTACGCCCTGTGGGCGCTGTCACCAACGATTTAGGTGGCAAACACCTATCGTCAATGGGGGCAATGGCGAATTCTCGGGCACAGGTGCGCGTCTTTTCTGATGACGGCAAATGCGTGTCAGATCCAGTTCTCATGCGCCGCGCCCTCGAATATGTCAAAGCCTTTGATGGGGTAGTGGCGCAGCACGCCCAGGACCCGGAACTCACTGATGGCGCCCAAATGAATGAGTCGCCGCTGTCTGGTGAACTCGGGCTGCCCGGTTGGCCAGCTGTCGCTGAAGAAGCCATTATTGCCCGCGATATTTTATTGGCGAAACATGTGGGATCTCGCTTGCATGTCTGCCACCTGTCCACTGCGGGCTCGGTGGAACTGATTCGCTGGGGCAAGCGCATGGGCGTGGATGTCACCGCGGAAGTTACTCCCCACCACCTTCTTCTCACCGAAGACCTAGCGTGTTCCTATGACCCGCTGTATAAGGTCAATCCTCCACTGCGTACAGCTGAAGATGTCGAAGCTGTCCGTGAGGGCCTGGCCGACGGCACCATTGACTGCATTGGCACCGATCATGCACCGCATCCTTTAGAGTCCAAAGACTGCGAATGGCAGGCTGGAGCTTTTGGGATGACTGGGCTGGAAACTGCGCTGCCTGTTGTGATTTCCACAATGGTGGAAACTGGCCGCCTGACCTGGGAAGACGTTGCCCGTGTCATGTCTACGGCACCGGCGCGGATTGGCCGCGTTGTCGGTCAGGGCCAGGGGCTGGTTGTGGGGGCGCCCGCGCATATTACTTTGCTGGATCCCACGGTGAAACGGATTGTTGATCCGCACCAGCAGTGGACGCGTTCAACGAATTCGCCGTTTACCGGCCGCGAATTACTTGGCCAGGTCATGTACACCTTCTATAAGGGTGTGGCCACAGTTGCCCAGGGTGCACCGATTGGCGCAAAGGAGTAGTCCATGAGTGACGTCGCCCTTCTTGTTCTTGAAGATGGCGCTGTTTTTCGTGGGAATGCCTGGGGAGCGCGTGGGCGCTCCCTAGGTGAGCTCGTCTTTTCTACAGGAATGACGGGCTACCAGGAAACACTGACAGACCCGTCCTATCACCGGCAGATTATTGTTCAGACTGCGCCACATATTGGCAATACCGGAATGAATGACGAAGACCCTGAGTCCTCGCGGATTTGGGTGGCGGGCTATGTTGTGCGTGACCCTGCGCGCCGCGCCTCGAATTGGCGTTCCCAGCGGGATCTTACTGATGAACTGCGTGAGCAGGGCATTATTGGGATTTCTGGTGTTGATACGCGCGCAGTCACGCGCCATATCCGCACCAAGGGCGCTATGCGTGCGGGGATTTTCTCTGGGGATGCCCTACCTTCTGGTGCGGAGCACCTTAGCGACCAAGTGCGCGACGCCCTGGTCCGTATTGTTCTTGAACAGCCGCAAATGGCAGGCAGTGCTTTAGCCAGTGAAGTGTCAACACCCGACTTTTATACGTATGAGCCTGCTGGTGACTATGCGGGCAAAGAGCCGGTTGCCACTGTTGTTGCTGTGGATTTAGGGATTAAAACGCGTACTCCTGAGCATTTAGCGGAAAGGGGAGTGCGGGTTCATATTGTTCCTAATACGGTGTCTTTTGCCGATATTGCGGCTTTGAATCCCGATGGCGTGTTCTTTTCTAATGGCCCGGGAGATCCTTCTAGTGCTGAGCATGAAGTGGATTTATTGCGGGCTATTTTGGACGCGCGTATTCCTTTCTTTGGGATTTGTTTTGGTCACCAGCTCCTTGGGCGTGCCCTGGGGTATGGCACCTATAAATTGCCTTTTGGTCATCGCGGTGTGAATCAGCCGGTGAAGGATTTGACCACGGGGAAAGTCGAAATTACCAGTCAAAATCACGGTTTTGCTGTGGATATTCCTATTCAGGAAGCCTCTATTGCGCCCCATGATGATGGCCGGTATGGGCGCGTTGAAGTCAGCCATATTTGCTTAAATGACGGGGTTGTTGAAGGTATTCGCGCCCTTGATATTCCCGCTTTTTCTGTGCAATACCATCCTGAAGCGGCTGCTGGCCCCCATGATGGTGAGCATCTTTTTGACCGCTTTATCGCTTTAATGCGCCACTCAGACACTAATCAACACACCTCGTCAAAGGAATCTTCCTGATGCCTCGCCGTACAGACTTAAGCTCTGTTCTTGTTATTGGATCGGGCCCTATTGTTATTGGGCAGGCTTGCGAATTTGATTATTCTGGAACTCAAGCGTGCCGTGTCCTTAAAGAAGAAGGACTGCGCGTCATTCTGGTGAATTCCAATCCGGCCACCATTATGACCGACCCGGAAATGGCTGACGCCACCTATGTCGAGCCCATTACTCCGGAAGTCCTCACCTCCATTATTGAAAAGGAACGCCCTGACGCAATCCTTCCGACCTTGGGCGGACAAACGGCCCTGAACGCTGCTATTTCTTTGCACGAGGGCGGGGTCCTGGATCGTTTCAATGTGCGCCTTATTGGCGCCTCTATTGACGCGATCCGTGCTGGTGAAGACCGGGAGATCTTTAAAGGGGTCGTTGAGCGTTGTGGCGCCGAAGTAGCCCGCTCTGTTATTGCTCATTCTCTGGAAGAGTGCCACGCGGCCGCGGAAACATTAGGTTATCCCCTGGTTGTGCGTCCCTCTTTTACGATGGGCGGATTAGGGTCAGGTTTCGCCCATACGCCTGAGGAACTTGATCGTATTGCTGGCGCTGGTCTCGCGGCGTCAATTACTACCGAAGTTCTCCTTGAGGAATCGATCCTTGGGTGGAAAGAATATGAACTCGAATTAATGCGGGACACGGCAGATAATGTCGTTGTTGTCTGCTCCATTGAAAATGTCGATCCTGTTGGTGTTCACACAGGCGATTCCATTACCGTTGCCCCAGCACTGACATTAACAGACCGCGAATTACAGCGCCTACGCGATATTGGTATTGCCGTGATTCGTGAAGTCGGTGTTGATACTGGCGGATGTAATATCCAATTCGCTATTCACCCGGATACGGGCCGCGTCATTGTCATTGAAATGAATCCGCGGGTGTCGCGTTCCTCGGCTTTAGCTTCTAAAGCCACCGGATTCCCCATTGCAAAAATTGCTGCGCGCCTTGCCGTGGGCTATACCTTGGATGAGATTCCGAATGATATTACGGGGTCAACTCCGGCTTCCTTTGAACCCACATTAGATTATGTGGTTGTCAAGGTCCCGCGTTTTACTTTCGAGAAATTCCCCGAAGCAGACCCGACTTTGACAACCTCAATGAAAGCCGTGGGGGAGGCCATGGCTATTGGCCGCTGCTATACGGAAGCGTTGCAGAAAGCACTGCGTTCCATCGATAAAAAAGGCGTCCAATTCCATTGGGATGGGCCAACTCCCACTCCGGAGGAAACACGCGATCTTATTGCGGCGGCCGCCACAGCTACTGAAGGCCGTCTTGTTCAGGTTCAGCAGGCTATTCGTGGCGGTGCCACAATCGAGGATCTTTTTGCCTCCACAAGAATTGATCCGTGGTTTTTGGACCAGATGGTTCTTCTTGACGAAATTGCCACTGAGATTGCCGGTGCCCGGGCATTAACGCGCGACATTTTGCACACCGCTAAACGGCATGGTTTTTCTGATGCGCAAATTGCCTCTCTTCGGGGAATGTCAGAAACGACTGTGCGGGAAATGCGAGCAGCATTTGATGTTCTGCCGGTCTATAAAACAGTGGATACCTGCGCCGCACAATTTGCCGCCCTCACGCCTTATCACTATTCGACGTATGACGAAGAAAATGAGGTCTCCAAGCGGACTCGCGAAGCGGTCATTATTCTCGGTGCTGGCCCCAATAGAATCGGGCAGGGCATTGAATTCGACTATTCTTGCGTGCACGCGACAATGGCCCTTCGGGAGCGCTTTGACACCGTTATGGTGAATTGCAATCCAGAAACAGTCTCAACGGATTACGACATTTCTGATCGTCTCTATTTTGAGCCTCTCACCCTTGAGGATGTTCTCGAAATCTATCGGGTGGAATGTGAAGCCGGGCCTGTACGCGGCGTCATTGTCCAATTGGGTGGGCAAACCCCACTGTCTTTGGCAGATGGGCTCCAACAGGCAGGCGTCCCGATTTTAGGGACCAGTCCGGATTCGATCGCGCTGGCCGAAGACCGCGAATTCTTCGGTAAAGTCCTTGCCGCTACCGATTGCCCGGCCCCTGGCCACGATGTGGCTCACAGTATTGATCAGGTTCTTCCGGTTGCGGAAAAGGTCGGATACCCCGTCCTCGTACGCCCAAGTTTTGTGCTGGGTGGACGCGGAATGGAAGTCGTCAATGACGCTGCTGCCCTGAAAGATTATCTGGACGCTGCTGACGTTGACACCCTTTTCGAACGCGGCCCGCTGCTGATTGACCGTTTCCTCCACGGCGCCGTCGAAATCGACGTTGACGCCCTTTTTGACGGCGAACAACTCTTTATGGGCGCCGTGATGGAGCACATTGAAGAAGCGGGGGTCCATTCTGGGGATTCTGCGTGCGTCCTACCCCCAATGACCCTGTCCAGCCGTGAGATCGCGCGTATTACCTCCTCAACAGAGCAAATCGCTCGGGGAGTGGGAGTACGGGGCCTGCTCAATATCCAATTCGCTCTCCTGTCGGACACCCTCTATGTCATTGAGGCCAACCCCAGGGCGTCGCGTACCGTACCTTTCGCTTCAAAGGCGACGGGCGTGCCATTAGCTAAAGCCGCTGCCCTCATCCAGGTAGGGGAGACCATCGCTTCTCTTCGCGAGGCCGGGGTTCTTCCTCCTCATGATGCCCGCCATTTACCTGAGGGCGGATCAATTGCTGTCAAAGAAGCAGTCCTTCCTTTCCGGCGCTTTAGGCGACGCGACGGTTCTGTTGTCGATACGATCCTCGGCCCAGAAATGCGTTCAACCGGTGAAGTCATGGGTATCGACCATGATTTCCCCACAGCCTTTGCCAAATCTCAATCGGGAGCATTTGGTGAAGTCCCCACCCAGGGCACCGTTTTTATTTCCATTGCCGATCAAGATAAACGCGCCATTGTTTTCCCTGTTCGACGCCTTGTGGAACTGGGATTCACTATTTTGGCCACCGCGGGAACGGCTTCTGTTTTACGCCGGAATGGAATAACGGCACAGGTGGTCCGGAAATCCTCTGAGGGGCGCGGACCCGATGGTGAGCCCACCGTTATTGACCTGATTAATGACGGCCAGATCGACATTATTGTCAACACCCCGCAAACCAGCGAAAACCGCCACGATGGCTACCAAATCCGCACGGCAGCCACAGCAAATGACCGGACCATTGTGACAACGCTCCAAGCCTTTAATGCGGTAGTCCAAGCCATTGAAGTGCGCCGCGGAGGCACCTACCAGGTCCGTTCCCTCCAAGAATGGGATAAAGAGAGGGCAGCACATGTCTGAACAGCTCGGTTTTGGCGATCGCCTCGCAGCGGCAATGACGGCTCATGGGCCGATCTGCGTCGGTATTGATCCCCACCCGCATTTATTGCGTTCCTGGGGCTTGCCGGTGTCTGCGCACGGCGTTCGTTCCTTTGGCTTGACCGTTGTCGAAGCTCTTGGAGGACAGGTGGCTGCGTTTAAACCTCAGTCTGCTTTCTTTGAGGAATATGGCAGCGCGGGGGTAGCCGCTTTAGAAGAGGTGATTGCGGCCTGTCGGGAGGCAGGCAGCCTGTGCATTGTGGACGCTAAACGTGGCGATATTGGCTCCACCATGGAGGGATACGCTCGGGCCTATCTGACGGAAGGTTCTCCTTTAGCGGGGGATGCGGTCACCCTGTCGCCTTATCTTGGCGTGGGCGCCCTGGAGCCTGCCTTTGAGGCGGCGCTGGAGAATCACCGGGGGGTCTTTGTTTTGGCCCTCACTTCGAACCCTCAGGGCGCATCTGTGCAGCATGCGCGGCAATCGGATGGGACTGCAGTCGCCCGCAAAGTAGTTGAAGAGTTGACTACCTGGAATGAAAAATGTAGCGCAGAACACATTTTTCCATTTGGGCTTGTGGTCGGGGCCACAGTTGGCGATGCGCTTCGGATGTTGCAGATTGACCTCAGTGGATTCAGTGGAGCAATTCTTAGCCCTGGTGTTGGTGCACAAGGAGCAGGATCATCGCAGCTCACAGCCGTTTTCGGAAATGCGCGCTCGCGCGTTCTCGCTTCGACCTCACGAGCAATTTTGGCTTCCGGACCTGATCAAGCGGGCTTGAGAACCGCCTTGAAGGAAGCTTGGAACTCCCTGAGTGAATAATGGCAAGTCTCATTTCTTAGACTTTTGACGCGACGACAGGCATCAATCCATGTCATTCTGGGGCCTCCCGGAATGTACAAGGAGTGATACTCAATGGCTCTTCCAACCCTCACCCCAGAACAGCGCTCCGAAGCGCTGGCCAAGGCGACCGCAGCACGTCGTCGCCGCGCTGAAGTGAAGGCTGCCCTGAAGAATCGGGAGACAACCCTGTCTGCCGTACTCGAGCTCGCTGACAAAGAAGAGGCAATTGCCAAGATGAAGGTTGTCTCGCTTCTTGAGTCCCTTCCGCGTGTGGGAGTCAACACTGCGGCTCAGATTATGTCTGAGGTTCGCATTGCTCCCTCTCGCCGTGTGCGCGGTCTTGGACCGGTCCAGCGCGAGGAACTCGTCCGCCGTTTCGGCTGACCACCGATTAGTGGCACGATGAGAGGTATGAAATCCCCTCGTCTCGTCGTCATTGTCGGCCCCAGCGGCGTCGGGAAGGGCACTGTCGTGCGTCGCCTCTTAGAGATGCACCCCGAGGTAGCCCTTTCTATCTCAGCCACCACTCGGTCGCCCAGACCGGGCGAAGTGGATGGCGTGAACTACCATTTCGTTACTGATGAGCAGTTTGATGATCTCATTGCCAGTGGCGGAATGCTTGAGTGGGCCCAGGTTTTTGGGACCCACAGGTACGGTACCCCCCGTCATGGCGTAGAAAGCGCTTTGGCGAGGGGTGTACCTGTACTCCTCGAAATTGATCTTGATGGAGCCCGGCAAGTTCGCCAGTCCATGCCCGAGGCCCTTTTTATTTTCCTCGCTCCGCCCTCGTGGGAAGAATTAGAACAGCGACTGATTGGGCGCGGAACGGAAACGCCCCAAGAGATTGAGCGCCGCCTGGCAACCGCGAAGCAGGAGCTCGCCGCCAAGGGCGAATTCGACCATATTGTGACCAATGACGATATTGATTCCACGGCTTCGCAACTGGCTCAGCTGATGGGCCTGGAGTAAACTTCATTGCCGTGGCCAAAATGAGGGCCAATATTGAGGAGGAAAACGAATGTCCGGAATCGTCGCGCAACCCGAGGGCATTACCTACCCACCTATCGACGATTTGTTGACCCGTGTGGATTCCAAGTATGCCCTGGTAATCTTTGCGGCGCGTCGTGCACGTCAAATCAACTCCTACAATCAGCAGCTTGAGCACAATATGATCCAATTCGTTGGCCCTGTTGTGGAAGCTGAACCCGATGACAAGCCTTTAGCAATTGCTCTGCGTGAAATCGACGAGGGAATGCTGACCCTCGATACTGCTCCAGGCGCCTGAGAAAGGCTTTGCGCTATGCCCGCGACGATTATTCTTGGTGTCGGCGCGGGCATTGCTGCATATAAAAGCGCCCTTATTTTGCGTCAGCTCAGCAAAGCAGGGCACGATATTCATGTCATTCCCACCCCCGATTCTCAGCATTTTATTGAGCAGGCAACGTGGGCAGGTTTAAGTGGGAATCCGGTCCATACCGATGTGTTTTCCACCGGTTTAGCGGATCATATTGAATTAGCCCGCCACGCTGATCTCATTGTTATTGCCCCGGCCACAGCTGATCTTCTGGCTCGTCTGCGCGCGGGAATGGCTAATGACTTGCTCACCACTACCGTTTTAGCAGCCACCTGTCCGATTGTTCTTGCCCCGGCAATGCATTCGCAAATGTGGACTAATCCGGCCACGGTAGACAATATTTCCCATTTACGAGGGCGGGGTTTCCACATTATTGACCCCGATACCGGGCCGCTGGGCAGCGGGGACTTTGGGGTGGGCCGGCTTCCAGAGCCGGATGTGATTTCCGCTTTCGCTTTATCTGTTCTGGAGGATTCACAAAAGGCGGCCCCCGCCGATTTAGCGGGATATCATTTCCTTATCAGTGCAGGTGGAACGCGCGAAGCTATTGATCCGGTGCGTTTTATTGGGAATGAATCCTCTGGCCGCCAAGGCACAGCATTAGCTGTTGCGGCAGCGCAGCGGGGTGCCAATGTCACCCTTGTGGCTGCGAATATTAGTCGCGATATTTTCGACGATGAGGGTGCCACTGACGCTGGTATTGAGATTGTGTCTGCGACAAGTGCCGCAGAAGTAGAAAAAGCAATTCTCTCGCGCTTGGATAGCACTGATGTATTGATTATGGCGGCCGCTATTGCTGATTTTCGCCCCGCCCTCGTCCAGCGCGAAAAAATCAAAAAAGACCCTGGCTCCACTGACGCACCCACCATTTCCTTAGAGCGCACCACCGATATTTTGGCCACTGCTGCCGCTGCCCCCAATCGCCCCTCAATTGTGGTTGGATTCGCAGCCGAAACGGGGGACCTGGCCACCGTACGGCGCCTGGGCGGTGAAAAAGCCCGCCGTAAAGGGGCCGATTTCCTTGTGATTAACCGAGTTGGGGACGGACATGGATTCGGCAATGTCCCCAATGAGGTCTTCATTGTCGATCACAACGGACGTGATATTGCTCAGGCTATCGGAACTAAAGCCGAGGTCGCCGTGAGAGTCCTTGACCAGGTTGCCGCCAAACTCGCTAGCATGGCTGGGTGACCCACAGCCTTCAACTTTTTACTTCTGAGTCCGTCACTGAAGGACATCCAGATAAAGTCTGCGACCGGATTTCTGATTCGATTCTCGACGCGATTCTGCACGAAGACCCCGCTGCACGTGTTGCCGTTGAAACAATGGTGACTACCGGTTTAGTTCATGTGGCAGGGGAAGTGACCACCAGTGCCTATGTGGAAATCCCCCAGATTGTCCGTGAGGAAATCTGCCGTATTGGATACACATCCTCAGCTGTGGGTTTTGATGGCGCTTCCTGCGGTGTCTCCATTTCTATTGGCGCCCAGAGCCCCGATATTGCGGGAGGGGTGAATACTGCGTTGGAAGTACGGGCAGGTTCCGGCACGGATGCACGCGACCAGCAGGGCGCAGGCGACCAGGGCCTAATGTTTGGGTATGCCTGTAATGACACCCCTGATCTCATGCCTGCCCCTATCTGGTTGGCTCACCGTTTCGCACGCCGTCTTGCTCAGGTCAGACATGAGGGCATAACCCCAGGTCTTCGCCCCGACGGCAAAACCCAGGTGTCACTGACCCACGACGGGTTGCGTTTTATTGGCGTAGACACCATTGTCGTATCCACCCAACACGATGAAGATGTCACTCAAGATCACCTTGAAGAGGCCATTCGCACTCAGGTTATTTCCCCAGTATTGGAGGATTCTGGCCTTGATCTTGATTGGGACTCCGCGCGGATTCTGGTGAACCCCTCGGGACGTTTTGTTATTGGTGGGCCAGCAGGGGACGCAGGACTGACAGGCCGGAAAATTATTGTGGATACCTATGGGGGAGCTGCCCGCCATGGGGGAGGAGCCTTCTCTGGCAAAGACCCCTCGAAAGTTGATCGCTCGGCGGCCTACGCGGCACGGTGGGTAGCAAAAAATATTGTCGCCGCAGGGCTGGCTAGCCGCTGTGAGTTGCAAGTGGCCTACGCAATTGGTCGGGCCCATCCAGTGGGACTCTATGTCGATACTTTTGGCACTGGGGAAATCGCGGATGCAGAAATTGCCCGTATTATTCCTGAGGTTTTTGATTTGCGGCCGGCAGGCATGATTGAAGACCTCGATTTGCTGCGCCCAATTTACGCGGCGACGGCGGCATATGGGCATTTTGGGCGCGAAGAATTCCCCTGGGAAGCACTAAATAAGGTCGAGGATTTACGATCGGCGGCAGGCGCATGAAAACCACTGACACCACGGATATTGATCAGGTCGAGCCAGAGCCGACTGAGAATCTCACTGCCTGGCAGCGCCGCACTGCCTGGGAAATGGCGATCTCCGGGATTATTGGCCTTGTCGCCTCCTTTGTCCTGTCTATTGAGGCGTGGGAATTGGCGAAAAATGCGAATGCCACTTTCGGTTGCGATATTTCCTCAGTGCTGTCCTGCTCCACCGTTGCCCGCTCCTGGCAGGCCACCCTGCTGGGATTCCCCAATGCCTTCCTCGGCATTCTTTTCGAGTCGGTTGTGCTGACAGTATCAGCGGCATTAATTGGCGGGGTACGTTTTCCACGCTGGTTTATGCTGTGCACGCAAGCGCTCTATACCATTGGCCTATTTTTCGCCCTCTGGCTATTTAGCCAATCCTATTTAGTGATTCATGTGCTGTGCCCATGGTGCCTGCTGATTACTGTGACCACGACATTAGTTTGGGTGGGCTTAACCAGAATCAATATCCGCTATGGTCATATTCCAACGCCGGAGTTTATTCGTTCCATGGTGCGCACAGGAATGGATTGGGTAGTGACTGGCCTTTTCCTCTTTATTTTGGCTGCCTTGGTCATAGTGGGGTACGGGGCTGATCTGCTGGGGTAACGCGGCGGCACGCAAATGTGGGTGCCTCATGATCCAATAGAGGCGTGACCATGATGCAACACGCTCTACCGGGCCTCGAAGAGCCACCTGCCACTCAGGTGGAGATTGCTCATGTCCTGGTCGATACTGATATCCCGCATCTGGATCACATTTTCGATTACTCTATCCCCGCCAAGCTGCTGGATCGCGCTCAGATCGGGCATCTGGTGCAGATTCGCTTGGCGGGGAAAAAGTATTCTGGCTGGATTATTGACCGTAGTCGCGGCGCCCCCATGCAACCTCTTCAGCCGCTGCTCTCAGTCGTCTCACGCGCCCCCGTCCTCGATACTGAACTTTTAGAGGTGGCCCGCACTATTGCGGATCGCTATGTCGCCACCGTCCCGCAGGCGTTAAGTCTGGCGATTCCGCCGCGTCATGCCTCCACAGAAAAAGACGTCCTAGGCTCCTTTGGTGGCGATGGTCCCTCTTTTCCTCCATTAACGAGGGGCGCGCCCACACCCCAAGACACTACGTCCTCCTGGAATACCCACCCTGTTGGGCGGGCCCTCTCTGAACGTATTGCCCAGGGACAGACAGTGCGGGCAGTATGGACTGCCTTAAAATCCACCCGCGATTCCCAATTGGTTGATCTTGTTGCTTCAACAGTCAAGGCCGGGCGTGGCGCCATTATTATTCTGCCCACTCACCGTGAGGTGGGCGCAATCGCCAATCTGATTGAGGGACATCTTGGGATTGAGGTCGCCAGGCAGGGCCACGGAGACAACCCGGCACTGCGGTATCGAATCCACTTAGAAGGTCTTTTAGGACGCACCCAAATTATTGTGGGGACACGCTCTGCCGTATGGACACCAATGGCAGATCTCGGCCTCATTATCATCTGGGATGATGCTGATGATGTCCTCCGCGAACGTCGCCACCCCCGTACCGATGCTCTAGAAGTCGCGATGGTGCGTTCTCGCCACCAGAATTCCTCGCTCATTGTGGGCAGTTGGTCGCGCTCTATCCGCGCCCAGGCTCTTTGCCATTCCGGGTGGGCCGAGGAAATCGTTGCTGACCTAGCCACTCGCCGTGCTCATACGCCTATTGTCCGGGTTTTAGATGAGGTAGACAGCGATTGGGAAGGTCCCGGAGGGGCTATGCGTATTAATAGTGCTGGCCTCCGTCTTATTAAAGAGGGCCTCAAAAATGGCCCCGTCCTCGTTCATGTTCCCTATGCCGGATATATTCCCGTCGTTGCCTGCGCACGCTGTTATCAACGGGCACGCTGTTTGCAGTGCACCGGGCCGATTGGCCTTGATGAAGCTGGGCAGATGACCTGCCAGTGGTGTGGGCGTGATCAAAATGCGTGGCGCTGCCCCCACTGCCACGGCACTGTTTTGCGTGCCCGCCGTATTGGTTCGGTGCGTACCGGTGAAGAACTGGGCCGGGCCTTCCCTGGAATCCCATTAACTGTGGTTTTGAAAGGGGACCCTCCACAAGATTTATCTTCCCGCCCTCGTCTAGTGATCGCCACCCCCGGATGTGAACCCGAAATTGAAGGCGGCTACGCTGCCTGCCTTA
Organism: Actinomycetaceae bacterium; assembly: GCA_030524055.1. Taxonomy (GTDB): domain Bacteria; phylum Actinomycetota; class Actinomycetes; order Actinomycetales; family Actinomycetaceae; genus Pauljensenia. The sequence continues at coordinate 45,548 of JAUNHH010000010.1, forward strand.
TTCTCGATGCCTCCGCTATCGCTGGGCGCAGTGAACTTTGGGCACCTGAAGAGGCCTTACGCCGCTGGTTTGCCGCATTATCCCTGGTCAGGCCTACGGGCTCCGCCCTCGTCAGTGGGGGAGTAGACCCTGTTCTCACCTCAGCGTTAACGCGATGGGACCCAGCTGACTACGCGCAGCGTGCCTTAGATGAACGCCATGCCCTGGGATATTTCCCTGCGGCCACACTGATTGCTTTTGATGGGCAGCCTCACGATATTGCCCAAATTCTGTCCTCCCTTGGACCGCAGGCCCGCGAATGGGAACTCGGCACCGTGCGTTTAACCTCATCTTCTCTTCACCTTGGCGGCGATAACACCCTGGATTTTTCTGCTCAACACACTCTGGTGCGCACCATTATGCGAATCCCACGGTCACAAACCACTGACGTTTTAGCCCAATTAAAAGCCATTATTCAGGTGCGCTCCTCAAATAAATCCCCGCGAGTGCAGATCCATATCAACCCACCAGAACTTTTCTAATTCCACCACCGACCGCTATTCCACTTTTGCGTGTGCCCAAAGCGTGACGCGACCCCAGATAGACTACTGGGGTGCGTCTGATTTTTGCCGGAACTCCCAGTCCTGCCTTGCCCACTTTTGAGACTCTTCTTGCCAGCGACCATGACATTGTTGGAGTCATAACCCGTACCCCCGCTAAGGGTGGCCGCGGCCGGAAACTCCAGCCGTCGCCTGTAGCGGCGCGTGCGCAGGAAGCTCTCGCCGATGGCGCACAATTTGACCTGATTGAAACGGACTCACTGCGTTCTGACGAGGTCCGCGCACACATTTCCTCATTGCAGGCTGACCTCGGCGTCATTGTGGCTTATGGGGCGCTGGTACCTGCTCCCGTTTTAGAGATCCCCACCCATGGCTGGGTTAATCTGCACTTTTCTGACCTGCCCCGGTGGCGTGGTGCGGCTCCTGTCCAGTGGGCCATTCGTGAAGGTGACCAGCACACGGCGTCCTGCGTTTTCCAACTCGAAGCGGGCCTGGATACGGGCCCGGTTTTCTCCCGTGAAGCATTTTCTATTGACCCGACTTCTACGGCAGGGGAGTTGCTTGACTTCTTGGCGCAGGCTGGGGCCGCCCAAGTGCTGGATGTGGTGAATCAGATTGCTAGCGGTACTGCCACCGCCACGCCGCAGGTAGAACAGGGCCTGACCCACGCCCGGATGCTCACCCACGCAGATGGGTTCGTTGATTTTTCGGCCCCTGCCCGCCAAGTCAATCAGATTATTCGCTCAGTCACCCCAAATCCGGGGGCGTGGACGCTGTTGCCTGATGGGCGGCGAATGAAACTCGGCGCTGCAGTTGTTACTGAAACCCCATCGCCTGGTGTGGGCCGTGTGATTGTGTCAAAGAATGCTGTTGATGTGGGGTGCGCTGATGTGTGCTTGCGTTTGGGGAAGGTGGCTCCAGCGGGGAAAGGCTGGATGGATGGTGCGGCCTGGGCGCGGGGGGCGCGGCCTGGGGAAGACTTCTGCCTTGGTGGGGCTAATGAAGACGGGGATACTGGCAATGCCAGTGCAAGAGAGGGCGCAGAGGCGGTAGCAGGGGAGGGAGCGGCCAAATGACACGAAAATATTCTGACGGGTATCGGCGCCGCACCACTATTGACCCAGCACGGCAGATTGCCTTTGAGGTGCTCCATAAAGTCACTACAGAAGATGCTTTCGCCAATATTGCTCTGCCGAAAGCACTGCGTGAAGGCCGCCAATCAGGACGTATTGATCTGCGCGATGCAGCTTTTGCTTCTGAACTGGTATACGGCACCCTACGTTTCCGTGGTTATCTCGATTGGGTGATCGGGAGCCATATGGACCGCGCCCTATCCCTGGTTGACCCTATTGTGGTGGATTTGCTGAGGATGGGCGCCCACCAAATCCTCCATATGCGTGTGCCTGACCATGCGGCGGTGGCGACTACTGTGGATTTAGGCCGCGAGCTCCTTACTGACGGTCCGGCACGTTTTATTAATGCCGTTTTGCGTTCTCTGACGCGGCAAAGTGAAGAAGAGCGCACTGCCGCCCTTGACGCGATTTCTGATCCCACCAAACGTCTGGCTACACAGTATTCCCATCCGGAATGGATGGTGGAGGCATTTACAGACGCGCTGCGAGTCCACCGCGGGGCACCCGGAGAAATCGAGGATCTTCTTCAGGCGGATAATGTGGCGCCGATAGTCACCTTGGTGGCCAGGCCCGGTTTAATCCATCCCGCGGATTTAGCGGATGAGGCTGAGGATATTCTCGCTACGCGCGTCGCACCTGGGGATGTCAGTGAATACGCAGTTCTTTTAGAGTCGGGTGACCCAGCGGCGTTGCCGTCTATCCGTGAGGGTTTAGCTGGTGCGCAGGATGAAGGCAGTCAACTTGCTGCTCTGATTGCAGCCGAGGCGCCAGTTGAGGGGTCAGATTCCGCGTGGTTGGACTTATGTGCGGGCCCTGGTGGTAAAGCAGCACTGGTGGCCAGTGTGGGAGCTGGGCGTGGAGCGCATTTGGTGGCTAATGAAATGCATCCGCACCGTGCCCGTCTGGTGGAACGCGCCTGCCAGGCACTGGACAATGTGGAGGTTGTTGCCGGTGATGGGCGGACTTTCGGCGGTAAAGGAACGTCGTGGCCACTGGCTCATTTTGATCGGGTCATTATTGATGCTCCGTGTTCAGGAATGGGGTCAATGCGGCGCCGCCCAGAATCACGGTGGCGACGCAGCGTACGCGACTTTGATGATTTGCTCCCGCTGCAACGTGACCTTTTACGCCGTGGCGTGGAGTTAACGCGACCTGGGGGAGTCCTGACCTATGTCACCTGTTCACCACATGTGGCAGAAACACGCGAGCAGGTGGAGTTTCTTCTTCACGAGGGCGGGGTGGAGCTTCTCGATACGGCCAGTATTGCTGCCACCTGTGCTGTTGAGCCTTTGCGGGGTGTGGGAACGCCTTTAGGGTCAGGAACAACACTGCAATTATGGGAACATATTGACGGTACTGATCTGATGTTTATTGCTTGCCTGCGCAAACGTTAAACAGCCTATGACTTTAGGCGTGGCCCGCCAGGGGAGATTCTTACTACGCTTAGACCTATGAAAGCGACTATCTCTCCGTCAATTCTTAACTGCGATATTGCTGATCTGCGTGGGCAATTAGAGCTGATTAAAGGCGCCGATATTGCCCATGTGGATGTGATGGACAATCACTTCGTACCGAATTTGACGTGGGGTTTACCCGTTGTCGAAGCCGTAGTGAAGTCACAGATTCTTCCTGTCGATGCGCACCTGATGATTGAAGACCCTGATCGGTGGGCACCCGGATATGCGGAAGTGGGATGCCATTCGGTGACTTTCCACGCTGAAGCGGCCGCTGCTCCTTTACGTCTGGCCCGTGAGCTTCACCGTCTTGGCTCCAAAGTGGGTTTGGCTTTACGTCCCGCCACCGATATTGCTCCCTTTGTGGATATCCTCAGTGAATTCGACATGATCCTGGTGATGACAGTTGAACCTGGTTTTGGGGGGCAGGCCTTTATTGAGTCAATGCTGGGCAAAATCCGCCGGACTCGCGAGGCAATTCGCAGCGCCAATCTGGAGGTGTCAATCCAGGTCGATGGGGGAATATCGCGGGAAACGATTGAGCGCGCTGCCGAAGCAGGCGCCGATAATTTTGTTGCGGGTTCTGCCGTATTCCGCGCTGAGGATGCCCACGCTGAAGTGGAAGTTTTACGTTCTCTCGCAGCCACACACTGTCACTGAGTGATCTGCGCCGCTGGGATTGAATCTGCGTGAGTCATATCCCAGTAGGCGGGCTGGGGCAGATCCCACCTGATCCTCATGGCACAATGGCTGTGATGCTCCGGGGTCGGTGAAAGTCCGAACCGGCGGTGATAGTCCGCGACCCGTCCACCTGGACGGTTGAGCCGGTGGAACTCCGGCACCGACGGTTAAAGTCCGGATGGGAGGAGCACAGGGTAGGCGCTGCTCTGCGCGCATACCCTTGCGCCCCGGGGACGGAAAGGATCCTCGGTGGCCAGGCCTAAAGAGCCTTCACGGCGCGAAGCTTTTCTTGCCCCAGCACTCTTTTTTCTTATTCTCTTCTTCCTGTGGTGGGCAGCTGCCACCTTTAGTGGAATCGAATCGTGGCGCCTACCCGGCCCAGGTGTAGTTCTTGACCGCGGTATTGCGATTTTGTCTCGGCCCAATACGTGGGCTCGCATTGGCGTTACTGCAGGGGAGGCGGTTTTAGGCAGTGCTTTAGGTAGTGCCGTTGCCCTTCCACTTGGCTGGTTGATTTACCGTTTCCGGCTAGTTCGCGCTGCCGTTGAGCCTTTTCTTGGGGCAACGCAAGCCATTCCTTCTATTGCTTTGGCGCCGCTCCTCGTTTTATGGACCGGTTATGGGACCTGGTCTATTGCCACCCTGTGTGCGCTGATTGTTTTCTTCCCGATTTTGGTGTCCACAGTTTTAGGCTTGCGCCATATTGACGCCGAAGTTCTTGAAGCAGCAGAACTTGATGGCGCTTCTGGCCTACATATGGTCTTTTTTATGGAAGCACCGCTAGCCTCCCCCTCTATTTTGGCCGGCTTACGCAATGGATTCACCCTGTCAATTACCGGAGCTATTGTCGGTGAAATGATTATGGGCGGCTCCGGCATTGGGCAATCACTAGAGCAGACTCGAACCAATGTCGATACCGGCGGCACCTTCGTTTTCATTATTATTCTCTGCCTCATGGCAATGTCGGTATACGTTCTCATTCGCGCAATGGAAAAACGTACCCGGCTCTATACCTCCACCACCCGCACATTAAGGAGTAGTTCATGATTCCCCGCCCTCGTAGGAAGAATTTTTTCCACGCAATTAGTGCAGCCATTGCTGCCACCGCTGCCATTGCCCTCACTGCCTGCACGCCGGGAGGAAACACCCCCGCATCAGGGGCGGCGCCCACCTCGGGCAGCACTCAAGGAGGGGCGTCTAGCGTCACTATTGGCCTGACCTATATCCCTAATGTCCAATTCTCTCCCGTATATGTGGCGAAAAAGGAAGGGATTTACCGCGCAGCTGGAATTGATGCCACTATCCGCCACCATGGCAATAAAGAAGGACTCTTTACAGCTCTTACCTCCGGCGAAGAAGATGTCGTGGTTGCCTCCGGCGACGAAATGCTTCAAGCCCGTGAAGCTGGCATGGATTTAGTTTCTATTGGCACCTACTATCACACACACCCAGTGGTCACTATTGTCCCCGAGGACTCCACTATCAAAACAATTGCTGACCTAAAAGGTAAGCGCATTGGTGTTCCCGGACAAAGCGGATCGAATTGGTATTCGCTACTGTCAATGCTGTCCCACGCGGGCCTGACTCAAAATGACGTCACCGTTATTCCCGTTGGCTTTAATCAGCAGGCCGCATTAGCCCAAAAAGAAGTCGATGCGGCAGTCGGCTTTGTCAATAACGACTTTGTGCAGATGAAACAAGCCGGAATGAAGGTACGGACCCTCGATATTCCTGAAGGCACTATTCCACTGGTCTCATCGTCCATTATCACCACCCGCAAATGGCTCGACGAAAACCCTGACCAAGCGAAAGCCGTCGTTGACGCAACAGTGTCGGGTATTGATCGTGTGATTGAGAATCCACAGCACGCCATTGAAGCCACGCAAGAACACGATCCCGCTCTTTCTGGTGATGCCGCAGTCAATGCCCGCGCCGTTTTAGATTCAACAATTCCGCTCTGGAAAACCGCTGATGGGAAAACCTCAGGAAAACAGAATCGCGCACTATGGACATCGATGGGTAACTTTTATCTGACAGTTCCCGAAGTCCTCAACGAAAAACCAGATCTGGAACAGGCCGTCGTTGACGTCGCTTCGCGCTGAGACATTCCGTCTTTCGACACTGGGCGTAGGGGAGTCCCCTGCGCCCAGTAAACTTATGGCGTGAATAGATTCGAGGAGCTTTTCGCCCAGCTGCAAGACAAGGCCGTTACTCGCCCGGAAGGGTCGGGGACTGTGGCAGAGTTAGATAAGGGCATCCATTTTATTGGCAAGAAAATTGTCGAGGAAGCCGCCGAAGTATGGATGGCTGCCGAATATGAAAGTGATGAGGATTGCGCGCTGGAAATCTCCCAGTTGCTCTACCACCTGCAGGTGCTCATGGTCGCTAAAGGCCTGACCCTGGACGATGTCTACAAGAAGCTCTAAGGATTGCCCCGTGTTACGTCTTGCTGTGCCAAATAAAGGTTCCCTGTCTGAACCCGCCATTACTTTATTGACTGAGGCGGGGTATCGCGCCAAGCGACGGGGGAGGGAACTGGTCCTGACCGATCACGAGGGCGGGGTAGAACTCTTTTTCCTGCGGCCCCGCGATATTGCTGTCTATGTGGGGCGCGGTTCTATTCATGCCGGGATTACTGGCCGCGATCTTCTTCTCGATGCAGGTACCGAAGCCATTGAATACCGGGCGCTGAACTTTGCTCGTTCTACTTTCCGTTTTGCTGCCCCCGTTGGCACCCTGTCCCGTATTGAGGATATTGCTGGCATGCGGGTGGCCGCTTCCTATGACCACCTTGTCCGCAGCTATTTAGAACAGCGTGGTATTGACGCTGAGGTTGTCCACTTAGATGGGGCAGTAGAATCCTCGGTACGTCTGGGAGTGGCTGATCTGATTGCTGATGTGGTCGAAACTGGGTCCACACTTAAGGCCGCTGGGCTAGAAGTTTTTGGCGACCCGATTTTAGAGTCCGAAGCCGTCCTCATTACTCGTGAGGATCTTCGTGAGGACCCGCGTCTAGCTATTGTTGATCGCCGTCTGGAAGGGGTGCAGCGCGCCCGTTCCTATGTGCTCATTGACTACAACGTCCGCGAAGTGGATCTGGAAGCCACTATTGCCCTGACTCCTGGTTTTGATTCGCCAACTATTAGTCCGCTAATGGATCCGCAGTGGATGGCAGTTCGTGCCATGGTGCAGGCTGATGGGGTCAATACGGTAATGGATAAACTGCATGATGCTGGCGCACGTGGCATTATCGTGACAAATTTGTCAGCGTGCCGTCTCTAATAGGAGCATCATTAGCACTGGTGGACGGGTCAAAAATTCTGCGTCAAGGAGGTGGCGGTGAGCGCACAATCCTCAACTCATACCCGGGTTTTGGGCCTATTCTTTGACCTTCGGGCGTCCTCTCAGGGCAAAACGAAAGAAGAATTGCGCACTTTAGCCGGATATTCCTCCCTTGATGACAAGACTTTCGAGGCCTATTTCCAACGCGATAAAGCGGCGCTGCGCGATATTGGGGTGACGATTCACGTCTCGCCCCACGCGCGCCGTGGTGAAGTCTATTCACTGGATCCTTCGACTTTTGCCGATGCGGAGGAGTTGACCGCCGTCGAATTGTGGCTGATTCGTATGGCGATTTCGACGTGGTCAGATGGAGAAAATCGGTCGAAGGAGTTAGCACCGAAGCTTCTTGCACGCAGTGATTCTGATGGCTGGTCACCCATCGATGCCCCTATTGTGGATTTGCGTGGGGCAGAAATGGTGGCGACTTTAGCCGGTCATATTCGTGCCCGTGAGGTGATTTCTTTTACCTATCCCTCTGGGTCTGGTCACAGTGAACGCACCGTTGAGCCGTGGAATATTATTCGACGAGGCCGGAGTTTATATTTATGGTGCCGCGATTTAGATCGCGATGAAGAACGCCTTTTCCATATTGGCCGTATTTCTTCGATGCCAGAGGTTTTAGGTGAGCCTGGTGATGCTCGGCTGACTCCTCCGGATGCGCCTGAGCCTTTTGAGGACTTCTATGTGGCTCCGCTTCTGCGTATTCGCCCCGGTGTAGCGGGGAAGCTTCCTTTAGAGGATATGAATGACATCGATTATTCCGCTGAGTGGGTTAAGGTGCGTGGTGCCCGCCGGAGTGTAGGGGAGTGGCTGACTCTGGTTTTACGCCACGGCACGCAGGTCATTGTTGAAGAGCCCACCTCCTTACGTGACGGCGTTCTTTCTCGTCTCCATGCGGCCCTCAAGCGAGGTGGCGATGCCTGAACAAGTACAGGTGGCGATTGCCCGTCTTTTATCGCTTTTAGCGTGGCTTTATGATCACCCAGGAATTTCCTTATCCGATGCCTGCACCCATTTTGGACGTAGCCGCGTCCAAATGCGACGCGACCTGGAACATTTAGCTTCCGTTGGAGACTCACTTCCCGGATCGAGTGTAGAAATCGATTGGGATTTATTTGAGCGCGAACAACGCATTACTATTGTCGATTCCTATGGGGTGGATTTACCTCCGCGATTAACTAGCGATGAAGCCACAGCCATTCTTATTGGGCTGCAGGTGATTGCCCCACTATTGGATGAGGATCTTCGAGACCGGATTCCCCGTGTAGCGGTGAAAGTTGAGGCTTTAGCTCATGGGGATATTGACGCTTCCGATCTCATTTCCCTCGACGATGACTGCCCTGTAGGGCTTGACCTCGTGCGCCGTGCAGTTGAGGATCGCCGCACCCTCACTTTTGGCTATACGAATACTCGAGGGGAGATCACCCACCGCAACGTTGATCCGTTGTCCTTACATCGCAATCAATCCGGGTGGGTCCTTGTTGCCTATTGCCATAGCGCAGGTGAGAACCGGCATTTCCGTATTGATCGAATGAGTGCTCTCAGTGTTGGCGCACCTATTGAAATGCCCTCACATGGCGCACCGTCCCCGCATCGAATGGTGCCACTCACTGTGGGACCGGGAGCCTATTGGCTGAAAGACCTGGACGGGGCCACGCTGATCGCCGAAGACACCTCATCAATGACGGTGGAGATTCCCGTGTGGGATGAGGACTGGCTGCTTGACCTGATTATTGATGTGGCCCCCGCCCTCGTACAATGCGACCCGGCCCTATACGCTCAGGCAGCTACCCGGGCCGCCTCAATTCTTGCCATCTGGGAAGGTTCTTCTTCTTGACTCCACCACGACGCCGACACCGTCAACGACCCTCAGCACCCAGTCAAGACGGGCCACCAACTGCCTCCCAGCGTTACGCCGCCTTTAAAGCAGACCAGAAAGTGCGGGGATCTCACCGTTATGCGTGGGTGGAGAACCTTCCTTTTACGCCGGATGATTTCCAAATTGAGGCAATGGATGCGCTCGAAGCCGGCGATTCTGTTCTTGTGGCGGCACCGACAGGGGCCGGAAAAACTGTGGTCGGAGAATTTGCCGTTCATTTGGCTTTACTTTTAGGGCGCAGGGTTTTCTACACCACCCCTATTAAGGCCCTGTCGAATCAGAAATTTGCTGATCTTCGCCACACTCATGGGGATAATAATGTTGGCCTTTTAACGGGGGATACTTCGATTAATCCCGATGCCCCTATTGTGGTCATGACCACCGAAGTCTTACGCAATATGATTTATGCAGGACGGTCACTGACAGATTTATCCCATGTGGTTCTTGACGAGGTACATTATTTAGCTGACCGACTACGGGGGCCCGTGTGGGAAGAAGTCATTATTCACCTTCCTGCCCACGTTGATATTGTCGCCCTGTCGGCCACAGTGTCGAATGCGGAAGAATTCGGTGCCTGGATTAAAGAAATTCGCGGGTCGTGCCGAATTATTGTGTCAGAAACACGGCCTGTGCCTCTTTATCAGCACATGATGGTAGGGGAGAGGCTTTATGATCTTTATGCGCCAACCAGCCCAGGTGGACCGCCCTCAAAACGTCTCAATCCAGAACTAATTTCGGCGGTGTCACCAGTGGGGCGTCGCGGAGCGCGCGATGAACGCCCACGGAGAAAACCAAGGGAAACACGAACAGGAACGCTTCTCACATTGCGTTCTCTTGGTCTTTTGCCGGCTATTGTCTTTATTTTTTCGCGCGCCGGTTGTGAAGACGCGATGCGTCAAAGTCTGGCCTCAGGATTAGTTCTCACGTCAAAAAGCGAGGCTGAAGAAATTCGCGCTCGTATTGATGAGGTAATGGCACGTATTGATCCTATTGACCACATGGCTTTAGGTATTGATCAGTGGGCTAGTGGCGTGGAACGCGGTATTGCTGCCCACCATGCGGGTCTTTTACCTGTCATGAAAGAAGCCATCGAGGACCTTTTCACCCGCGGCCTCATTAAAGTCGTTTATGCGACGGAGACTCTGGCTTTAGGCATTAATATGCCCGCCCGTACCGTGGTTATTGAATCTCTCCAGAAATGGAATGGAGTGGCGCACGCTCAGCTTTCCGCTGGAGAATATACGCAGCTTTCTGGCCGTGCAGGAAGGCGCGGTATCGATACGGAAGGGCACAGCGTTGTCCTCCACCGAGGAAATACTGCCCCTGAGGAAGTTGCTGCTTTAGCGTCTAAACGCACCTATCCTTTAATCAGCGCATTTCGTCCCACCTACAATATGGTGGTGAATTTGCTGTCCCATTCCTCCAGAGCGCGTACACGTGAGCTTTTAGAAACCTCCTTTGCCCAATTTCAAGCCGATGGTGCTGTTGTCCATTTAGCGCGCCGGGCTCGCGATGTTCAAGAGTCGCTGTCCGCCCTCGAAAAAGAAATGCATTGTGAGGATGGCGATGCAGGGGAGTACTTTTCTCTCCGCGAAAAAATCGCACGCCTCCAAAAAGATGCCGCTAAAGTACAGAACCACTATCGCCGGAAGGAAACCTCCGCAGCGTTTACTGGTGCACGCCGTGGAGACATTATTGCCCTGCGCCACAAGAGAAAAAACTCCTATTTTCTTGTCACTGAATCTCGTTCGGGTGTTCACGGAAAAGAGGCGTTATCGACTCTCGGCACGGATGCAAAGCGTCATATGCTTTCAGCAAATGAGACCCATCTCTTTATTGCGGGGCATATTGATCTTCCCCATACCGCAACATTGCGTCGCCGTCAGGAAAGAGAATATTTTGCCGCGCTATTGCGCGACTTTGCCCATTCAGGTAAAGCAAAGGCACCACGGGCTGCATCGCAGGCACATGCCGACACTGAGGCAAAGGTTGAGCAATTAACCCGCACATTAAAATCACACCCTGTTCACCATTGTCCTCGGCGTGAAGAACACGCCCATGCTGGGCACGAATGGGCACGGCGGCGCCGCGAATTAGAGCGCCTTTTTGACCGCATTGATGGTCGCACAAGTTCCGTGGCGCACCATTTCGATCGGGTCTGTGCTGTTCTTGACCAGGTCGGGATTTTGGACGGTGACACTGTCACCGACGCCGGCCTAGACCTCAGCCATATTTTTGGTGAACGTGATTTAGCGGTAGTTGAGGCGATTCATAGTGGCGCCTGGGAGGGTTTAGACCCCGCAGAAATTGCCGCCTTAGCCTCCTGCTTTGTCTATGAAGCCCGTGGAGATATGGATTCTGGTTCACGTATTCCACCGGGGCTTCCACGCCGATTGGTAGCGGCGCTGGAGGTAGCAAGTGCAGCCCACCAACGCATTGCTTCAGCTGAACGTCGCCATGGCGCGCGCATGACTCCCGAGTTAGAAACAGGGTTAATGACGGCCACATTGGCCTGGGCGCGTGGCGCTTCCCTTACGACAACGCTGGAGGAAGCCAACCTACAGGGCGGCGATTTTGTCCGCTGGATGCGTCAGGTAATGGATCTGCTAGATCAGATGCGTAAAGTCAGCGATCCGGAGTTTGCTCAGCAGGTGTATCGCGCCCGCCAGACGATTTATCGAGGAGTGGTGGCATGGTCCGCGCTATAAAAGATCCTTCTGCATGGTCGCGTTTGGCTCTCGATGTGGGAGCAGGTTTTATCGCAGGGTGTGGAGTTGGCGCGGCTTTTCCTAACCTGGGTTTATGGTGGCTGACAATCCCAGCAATGGCCTTATTGCTGGCCCGTATTGATCAAGCACGGCCGCGCCGGGCGGCCCTCATCGCTGCGGTTTTTGGGGCGACATTTTGGCTGCCTCATATTCATTGGGCAACATTAGCGACAGGATCAGTGGCGCCGTGGCTGGCACTATCTACGGTACAAACCCTTTTTGTTGCTGCTTGGGGAGCGTGTGCCGCGGCCACGCGCCGCCTGCAATGGACGCGCAGTGTGGCCGGTGGAGCTGCCGCTATGGCGCTGACGTGGGTGGGTTTTGAGCAGTTACGTTCCCATACTCCGTGGTCGGGTTTTCCGTGGGGGAATCTTGCCTATCCGCAAGTGGATTCGCCGCTTGGGCATTTAGCGCCGATTGGCGGGGAAGTTTTAGTCTCTTTCGCGGTGGTGTTCATTGCCGCATTATGCCGCCGGGCACTGGATTTCAGTGGGGGAGTGGCTGGGCTGCCTGTGCGTCGTCGGGCTTTTATTGGCCTGGCAGCAGTGGGATTATTTTTCGCCCCCGCCCTCGTTCCTCTTCCTCCTTTCGGCGATGAGGATTCTCTGCGCGTGGGTGCCATTCAGGGAAATATCGAGTTGCCTGGACCTGCGACCTACGCCATTGAGGGGAAAGTGACAGGCAATCATGCGGCAGTTATGCGTGATCTTATTCAGGAAGAAGACAATCTCGATCTCATCGTGTGGGGTGAAGCTGCCCTGGACCGCCACCCACGACAATCTGACCGTGTTTCCTCACTGATGCATTCGGTCATTAACGAGGGCGGGGTTCCCACCATTGTTGGCTACCCAGAATATTTCGAGGATCACCGCTTGAATTGGGTAGCTCCGTGGTATCCACACGCTGGTCTTGATGAAGGGGAGAAGTACGGAAAACAAATCCCCGTTCCTTTTGGTGAGTTTATTCCGCTCAGGAGCATTATTTCGGTTCTAGCTACTGAAGCGGCACAGATTAATCTGGATTTATGGCCGGTAGATAATGTGGCCACAATGGATCTACGCCTTAATGACGGCCGTGATCTTCGCGTTGCTATTGGCATTTGTTTTGAGGTCGGCTATGAGGGGCTGCTTGCCCAAGGTGTGTCCGACGGCGGGCGGATCCTGATTATTCCGACGAATAACTACCATTTCCGCGATTCAGCACAATCTACCCAGCAGGGCCAGATTCTGCGTTTCCGCTCCTTAGAGTTTGCCCGTGCTGGTGTTCAGGCTTCAACAACGGGCGTATCGATGCTGACCATGCCTAATGGCCAGATTGTGTCAATGACTGAACCGATGGCGGCAGAATATGTGGTAGGGGAGTTGCCCTTAAATTCTGATCTGACTCTGGCCGCGCGCAGCGGTGATATTCCTTGGAAGTTGGCTATTGCTGCTGCGACCGCGCTGGTGGCGTGGGCAGTGATTTCTCCGCGAATTCCGCCTCGTCGTATAGCCCGATCCGTTGGCAACAGCGCATCCGACTAACCGGTCACGCTAGAAAAACGCCCCTGATGTGGAAAAACATCAGGGGCGTTTGAGTCGCTGGACTCCTCGGCGAATCAGCCTTTACGGTAGGAACCTTCTGGGCGCAGACGGCCTGTACGCAGCAAATCGAGCTGTTCGTTGAGGACAACATCGAGCTCTTCGAGAGAACGGCGCTCACGCAACATATCCCAATGGGTACGAATCGGCTTGGCGGGTTTGGCGTCTTCTTCTTCAGGAGCTTCGCCAATGAGCTCAGCGAGTTTGCCGCAGCGGCATTCCCAGGTTGCTGGCGGTTGAGCTTCAACAGATAAGGGCACCTCAAACTCAGTGCCGTCCGGGCACATATAGCGCACGGTGTAACGGTCAGCGAAAACGACGCCTTCTTCGGACTCCATCGACTTAGCGCCGATCTGCATTCCGCGAAGTGCGCGATCTGCCATGAGAAACCTCCTGAGCATGGTGGTGAACCACAACAGTTTACCGCAGCGACGTCGCTGACATAAGACCTGTCAGATGGAGATCCCTCACTGAAACCGATAATGCACATTATGTCCGATTAAATGGATCTGTACTGATCATCTCTTCCCCGCCCGTCGTCCCACATCTGTAGCAATGGCGGGCTAATCTGGGGTTTATGAGACTTGGCGTCGATTTCGGAACAACCCGCACTACCGTTGCTGCCGCTACACGCGGCAATTACCCCATTGTCACTTTCGAGGATGGCGTGGGCGATGTCCACGAATACATTCCTTCAGTTGCCGCCCTTGATGGCGATCATCTTGTTTTTGGCTTTGCCGCACAGCGCCTCGCCCTTGACGGCGCGCCGCATGTGCGTTCCTTTAAACGCCATTTATCTGATCCAGCAGTCACCACGGCCACCACTATTCGCCTCGCTGGCCGCGATATTGGCGTCGTTGATCTGCTGACCACGTTTCTCGCCCATGTGGCTCAGGAAGTTCGCGCCTCGTCCTCGTTATCTGAACTCGATCCCAGCGAACCGCTCGAAGCTGTTGTTGGCATTCCCGCCCACGCCCATTCTGGTCAGCGTTTCCTTACCCTGGAAGCCTTCCGTAATGCCGGCTGGTCAGTGCTGTCAATGGTCAATGAGCCTTCCGCTGCCGGCTTTGAATACACCCATCGGCATTCTTCTACTTTGAATTCCAAGCGCACAACCGTTCTCGTTTATGACCTTGGTGGTGGCACTTTCGATGCCTCATTAGTGTCTGCTCAAGGCCGGGCTCATGAGGTCCTTGCTTCGCGCGGACATAATATGCTCGGCGGCGACGACTTTGATCTTGTCCTGGCTCAATGTGTGGCACGTGCGGCTGGCCGATCCCCCAAGGACTATGGCGAAGCCACCTGGGCGCGTCTCATTGAAAGTTGCCGCCCCGCAAAAGAATCCCTCAATGCAAACTCCCGCTATGTCACTGTTGAGGTGAAAGGCCAGCCAGTGACGGTTCCTGTAGCTGACTTTTATGAAGCGGCCACTCCCCTGATCCAAGCCACGATTGACACGATGGCTCCCCTATTAGCTAAAGGACCGGGTGGTTCTTTACGGCTCGGTGATGATGTGGCTGGCCTGTATGTTGTCGGTGGTGGCGCTGAGCTGCCTGCCGTGGCCCGGATGCTGCGCGCTGATCATGGCCGCAGGGTTCATCGTTCTCCTCATGCCCCTGCCTCTACTGCTATTGGTTTAGCTATTGCCGCTGACCCAAATGCGGGCTACACCATTACTGACACTCTTTCGCGTGGAGTGGGTGTCTTCCGTGAAACCGATTCCGGTGGTCAGGTATCTTTTGACCCATTGCTCACCCCTGACCTACGCCTTGACCACGCTAATGGAGCTAGTGTTGCCCGCAGATACCGCGCTGCACACAATATTGGGTGGTTCCGTTTCGTTGAATATTCTCATACGGACGAGGGCGGGGTCCCCCGAGGTGATGTCCTCCCCTATGGTGAAGTGATTATGCCTTTTGACCCGCACCTGCAAAACGAGACCGTGAATCTCGCTAATGTCCCAGTGATTCGCACGGAAAATGGGCCTTTAGTGGAAGAGCGGTACACCGTTGACTCCAACGGCATTGTTGAGGTGACTATTACGGATCTGGAAACCGGATACACATTGTCGGTAGGTCTGGGCGGCCGATAACGTTTCTGGGCACAGCAACCTAAAAGAGTGGGGGCAGGGATTTCCTGCCCCCACTCCCCTATGCGTTTATGCGCGCTACTGCCCCACCGCAATCAATGAGTCTTGCCGTTTTCAATGGGGACAAACACTAAGGGCGACACATTCCTGTGTCGCCCTTCTCTTATGCGCTGTCGGTACCTATCCGGGTTACCCGCGCTGCCCTTTTAGGAAGCAGCGGAACGCTTTTGACGGCGCCGCTCAGCTAAATCATCGACAAGAGGAGCATGCGCATGTTCAACGGGCAGATCCGCTAGGGAGCCTTCCACTTCACGCCACACGCGCCCTACAGCAATACCGAAAACGCCTTGGCCACCTTGAAGTAGATCGATGACTTCATCTGTGGAGGTGCATTCGTACACTGACGCACCATCGCTCATCAAGGTAATGGAGGCGAGATCGTCCACTCCCCGATCTTGAAGTTGTTGGACGGCAATACGAACCTGCTGTAGGGAGACACCCGCATCAAGAAGCTTCTTGACGATCTTAAGGACGAGGATGTCTTTAAATGAGTAGAGACGTTGCGACCCTGAACCGTGGGCTGGACGCACAGAGGGCTGAAGAAGGCCAGTGCGTGCCCAGTAGTCGAGTTGACGGTAGGTAATCCCCGCAGCACTACAGGCAATAGGTCCGCGGTAGCCGAGATCATCTTCGAGGTCGGCCAGGGTGTCGCCGAAGAGCAGGCCTTGACGGGCCGTCGCCTGGGTTGGGGCGGGGCTGGTGCTCACAGCAACTCCTTGAGGTAAAACTAATGTGACGGGCTATCCGGATTAACGCTATGTGTTTACAGGCTTCAGGTCAACGACATAGTCGGCGAGCCTTAGCCTCATGTTCAACTGGAAGGTTGACTTGAGCGGCCGTTAAGTCGCGCCAAAGAAACGCGCAGCATTTCCCGATGCAGGTCAGCAAACATTTCGCCGAGTTCCAGGCTACGTGCGGCTGCTTTTTCTACATCTGAGGAGCGATTACGGGAGCGTTGGGAGGATACGGTCTGGTCAATAATGTCAGCACTGCGTTCTGCGCCGGTACGGACAGAACGCAGGGTGCGGGCATCGATTCCTGCGGCTTCTAAAGACACAAGAAGTTGGACTACCTGGACCGAGCGGGATGGGAAATATCCAGCAATGTCGGGGGTAATCAGCCCTAAACTGGTGTAACGCTCAAGGGCAGCCAAATCAACCCCTGTGAGATCAGCTAAATCACCCGCAGGAATAGATGGACGCGACCCTAAATCAACAACATGTCCTTCTGAGGCAACAACGCGCGCTGGCCGCGACGTTTCCACGTCGTGGCCAGCATCCATTGCTTGGAGTTCTTCGCCAATCACGCGAAGCGGAGCAAAAGAGTCACGTTGCCGTGACAGGACAAAACGGAGGCGTTCAATATCGGCGCGGGAGTATTTTCTATACCCACTGCCAGTACGCGTTGGCGTCACGAGGCCCTGGTCTTCCAGGTAACGCACCTTCGATAACGTCACCGCAGGGAATTCTCGGCGCAGTTCCTCAACGAGCTGGCCGATTGTCAAGCTGGCCTCGCGGGAAACTCCGCGGGGCCAGGGCCCAACCTCCTCTTGAGCCTGCTTACGGGCGAGTGAAGTCATGCCTGCTGCGGGGAGGGCTGGTAGGTCAGACGGTATTTACCGATTTGCACCTCGTCACCTGCGTGAAGAACCTGCTGTTCAACGCGCTCACGATTCACATAAGTGCCATTGAGAGACCCAGAATCACGAACAATATGTCCACCATCTTGGGCAATGAACTGGCAATGTTTCCGTGACACGGTGACATCGTCAAGGAAGATGTCAGACTTTGGTGAACGTCCCGCATTTGTCACTTCAGGGTCCAGGAGGAAACGAGCTCCGGTATTTGGACCACGTTGAACAATAAGAAGTGCCGATCCTGCTGGTAGGGCCGCAACGGCGTCGCGGTCCCTAGCTGACAGTGGAATGACCCCTTCGGGCATGTCATCGACAACAGTGACAGGGAAGACGGAGGTTGCGGTGGGATCGAAATCCTGCTGCTGGTCCATGGTGATCCTCCATCGAGTACTAAAAGCTGAGGCCCCCAGTCTAGGGGCTTAAAGGGTATTACGTGTAACAGAGCGTACCGTTTCGCGTAACTCTACTTCACCTTGGCCCATCGTAACTGCGGAGCAGGGGCCACCGATTCAATCGTGATTTCCTCAACCTGCTCAATAGTCACATTGGCCCCTTTAGCTCGCATTTGCGAGGCGGAACCCGCTTGAATTTCTAATGCGGTGGCAATGGTCTGGGAATGGCCAATTATTTTCCACTCATAGGGCGAAGAAATAACCTGGCCATCCACACTGATTTTTTGTCCCTCTGCAGTAAAAGATGATCGCGGGGTCAGCCTATGTCCATTGAGTTCAATGGCTTCAGCGCCAGCATTGCGGAGTTCGCCGAGAACCGTGACAAAAGAGGTGGCATTTAACGAGCCGCGAGCATCATCCACACGCATTGTGACGCCTTGGCCTTTAACGGGTAGTAGTCCTGCATTGATTTTCGACACTTCTTCCGCGCTCCGGGCGGCTTCTTCAGCGGCTTCCTGCTGGGAGGCGGCATCTTGAAGGTCACGAAGTTGGGTCTGCAGATTTGAGCGTTCGTCACGAAGTGTGGTTTCTCGGGCCGATAGTTCATCGAGCAACACCACGAGATCTTCCTCATTAAGGGATTCCAGAGGGTCTTCCCGTTGCGCACGGACCTGTGTCACCACAGCAAAGCCAAGAGAAAAACAAATGACGAGGAGGAGAAGGTGCATCATCCGCGGGGTAGAGACCAATGCGGCACCCATCATTTTCCATGGCGAACGTGAGGCGGTGCGTTGTTCCTCTGCCGGCGGCGTCGTGGTTTCTATTGACGAGGACGGGGCCTCATCTGCTCTTTCGCGAGGATCTGGAGGAGGAAGCTGCTCTGACATATCAGGCCTTTAACAGGAGTCGGCGAATAGAAGCAGTGTTGGAGAAAATCCGGATACCCAGAACGACAACCACAGCTGTGGTCATTGCTGAGCCCACTCCGAGTTGATTCCCAAGGAAAACAAGAAGACAGGCGACGACCACATTCCAAAAGAATGAGGTAACGAAGACCCGGTCATGGAATTTGCCTTCAAGAAACGCCCTGGCTGCACCAAAAAGGGCATCGAGTCCAGCAACCACAGCGACGGGGAGGAAAGGCTGAAGCCATACAGGCACAGTCGGATCCAGGAAAATACCAATGAGGATTCCCAGGATCAACCCAATAATGGCAATCACGTTAATGTCCTTTCCGGGTGGTGATGGGAGTAGCAATACGGGGAGAGGGCTGTTCTACCGTGTCCATTGTGACTGAGGATTCTGCCCGAGCGGTGACAGAAATACCGGAAGCCGATTGAACGGTGGAAAGATGATCTCCAGTAGCGCCACGAACTAATGAAGTGGACAACTCATTAGAGTTACCAATGGCAGTCACTTCATAGGGAGATTGCACAGCCGTAATATTGACCAAAATTGAGGATCCAGCTTTTCGGATAAATGTCGCAGGCCCAATACGAATCCCATTGATGGAAATCGCTTCAGCACCAGAGGACCATAAGGCATTGACCACCACCTGAAGATCATGATCCCGCACTTTTCCTGACTTCCCACCTGCGCCTGCCTGAGGGGCATCCTCCAAGACAACCACCACGCCGGGGCCTTCAACCGCAGTGGTCCCACTGAGAACATCTAAAACCGGGTCATCTCCTGCTGCCCCTGACATGCCTGACTCGGTGTAACCCCGCAATGATTGACTCAGATCCTCCACCTCTGACTGGAGAGAATCCACTGTTCGTATTTGTGTTCGAGTCTGGGTCAGGAGTTCAGTATGGACATCAACCTCTTCAGGGGAACGCAAAGAACGCACAGCCATAGTGGAGGCCACCCCTAAAATTACGGCCGCCGCCGCCACGAGGCCGCGAAACGCCCACCGCATCACAGGCGAATCAGGAATATCCTCGTGATGGGAATATCCAGCGTCTAAAGGATTGGCTAGAAGCTGCGTCAATAATGACATTGAAGCCGCAGGATCATGCGTGGGCTCCTGGTCTTTTTCATTACTCACAGTCGGCTCCGAACAATCCGATGTAACTCATCGCTACATTCCACCAGAAGGCGCCGCAGGGCGCCAGGAAGGTAGGGGCGCTGCCCAATCCACTGATCAAGATCATCCGGTGAACAATGATCTGGATCAGTCGGGGCCGCTCCCCGAACAAAACGCATTCCCATATTCATGGAATTCGTCTCCCAGAAGGACTCCACCTGAGCTAAGAATGCCTCAGCTAAATACGCGCCATCATTTGGGCGGCGCCGTAGCCCTTCAAGTGTGGCCGACAGCAACTCATTAGAAAGATCGCCCCCAACTATCGCCTGCCATGCGCGATCACGCGCCTCGTCCCCCGGTAAAGCGGCACAGGCCATTGCATGACGGACCACATTTTCCCCTGACGGGGCTGCCGCAAGATTCTCGTCCAATTCCGACCGGTCACACAAGCCATGGCTAGCCAAAACAGCCAGCGCGATCCATCGAATATCTCGCGGCACCGAATAGTCACCACACAAACCCAAAGAGGCTTGCTTCAACGGCGACAAACTCACCGCCCCCTCCTTCGACATCTCAAAGGCAACTGTGCAGAGCAACCGGAGCCAAATACGCAGCCCGTCCTCGTCACCGGAGTCAAGAGTATTGAGTTTCCCAATCGCCAAACCCGCTACTAATGAGGCCAAACTTGGGCGTTCAGCAGCTGGCACATAGCAGGACAGGGCAGTATTCAAGCGGGTAAAAAGCTGGGTCAATACTGCTTGATCCGTCTCATACGGGGCATGTTGCATTACCGTATGGATAAATTGCGGCGCTGCGAAAGTGCCATCACGCATCGCATTCCACAAGCTATTCCACACCACCGCACGAGTACGCGAATCCGGCAACGTATGCAGATATCCCATAGCTGTCTCAATTGAGCGTTCATCAAGGCAGGCCACGCCGTAGGTCAGATCCTCGTCATTAACGATAACGAGGGCGGTCTCCCGCCACGCATCAGCGTGAGCTAAAACCCCCTCCGGATCAACAGTGGTCGATTCTCCATCCAGGCGAACCTCAAAACGGTGTGTGCGCTCAAGGCGCTGAAAATCCACGACCTTCCACGTCGTCACCACAAAAAGATGTGGCCGCACGACCTCACCCACCACATCCTGCTGATGAGCCGTTAACCGCACTCCCCCACCAGGAGTTTCTTCACGCTCTACCCACAACCGGGAAGGCCCACAGGTATGCAACCAGTCCTTCTGCCACGCCTCAAGATCTCGGCCAGAAGCCTCCTGCAACGCCGCCAACAAATCACCCAAGGACGTTGAAGAATACGCATGCGCACGGAAATAGCGCCGCGCACCCTCCATAAAGGCGTCCTCCCCTACCCAAGCCACAAGCTGACGGAGAACAGACGCCCCCTTCTCATAGGTAATCCCATCGAAATTCGTTGTCGCCGCAGGAATATCAGGAACATCAGCAACAATAGGATGCGTCGTTGGCCGCTGATCAGCCATCAGCGCGTAACTTTTCCCTCCCACAGCAAAAGAAGCCCACTGCCCACCATACTGGGTGGCTACTTCAGCAGTATTTGTCCCCTCATAATCAGCAAAAGACTCCTTCAGCCATAAGTCATCCCACCACCGCGGCGTCGCTAAATCCCCAAACCACATATGACACATCTCGTGAAGAATGGTATTCGCCCGCTGCCCGCGCTGAGCAAAAGTCAAAGAATCCCGCGAAATATAGCGCTCCGTAAAAGTCACGCACCCCGGATTCTCCATTGCGCCAATATTAAACTCCGGCACAAACACCTGGTCATAGCTGCCCCACGGGAAGGTCAGACCATAATGGCGGTGATAATGATCCAACCCCGCCCTCGTCACAGAAAAAATATCCTCAGCATCAACATAAGGCGCTAAACTCTGCCGACTCAACACCCGCAAAGGAATATCAACCGCCGGCCCCTCATCGTGAGTCGCTTTCCCACTCCACACTCCGCCATCAATGACCGACCACTGGCCAGCAACAATCGCCGTAATATAGCTCGACAATGGCGGCGTCTCACTAAAATCATGCCGCCACCCCGCGCCATCACCAAGCACCACAGGCTCCTCACACTGCCCATTAGAGGCGACCACCCACTCTTGCGGCGCCATTACGTGAAAAGTCCACCGCGGCTTCATATCCGGCTGATCCACACACGGCCACGCACGATGGGCATCTTGAGGCTCAAAATGCGTATACACATACACCCGACCATCCTCAGGATCTACATAGCGATGCAATCCCTCACCAGTGCGCGAATACCAACACTGCGCACGAACCTCCACCACAACACGCTCATCTACTGGCAGATCCGACACCAGCACACGATCCTCGCCAAAAGAATAGGGATACTCCACGCCATTAACGGCCACCCCTAAAACCTCACCCGCACAATCAATACTGACCACACCGGTGGAGGTGCGCAGCGTTAGCCGCGACGTCACAGGAAACGCGGCCACATCCAGATCTCCAGCCTGACGCACATCCACTGTGACGTCCATTGCGTCAATGCGGACAGTCGTAGAGCGCTCGCGGGCTTCATGGCGTGTTTGGGCGTGCATATCTGGCATGCTACCTGCGCCGTGCGCCCTCATGCCTGCTGACCCTCCGTGACATTGTCCTGGTGAAGAAGGACGCTTGCCCACTACAGTTACTTCTATGACATCAGTGCTTGACATCCGTCCCGAGGTGCCCGCTATTCCCCTTTCGGCTGCGTTATCGCGTATTGATGGCGCACAATTGCATGCCCCGGGCACACAGGGGTGGGATACTCCCGTATCGGGGGTTACGGTAAGTTCAAATGACATTGAAGCGGGTTGGATTTTTGTGGCTATTGGTGGCCTGGTCCAGCACGGTATTCGTTTTGCTCCCGCTGCAGTGCGTAAAGGCGCAGCCGCAATCGTGACTGATCAGGCTGGTGCTGACCAATGTGATGCTGTGGATTGTCCGATTGTGGTCATTGCAGATCCGCGGGCTGGGGCTGCATTAATTGCGGCTGCTGTTCATGGCGATCCTGCCCGTGACCTCGTGACGATGGCGATTACTGGGACAAATGGGAAAACCACGACCTCCTATTTAATGCGTGCGGCTCTACAAGGTGCCCATCCTGATCCCGCTTTATGTGGCACTGTGGAATCACGTATTGGGTCTGTGCGTTTTGACTCCGATCAAACCACTGCAGAGGCGCCTGTTATTCACCGCCTTTTAGATTTAGCGCGTCAGCAGAATTTGGGTGCGGCAGTTGTCGAAACATCAGCGCACGCAATGAGTTTGAATCGCGTGGATGGCATTGTTTTTGATGTGGCCGCATTTACGAATCTGCAGCATGATCACCTGGACTATTACGGTGATATGGAAAAGTACTATGCCGCAAAGAAAATGCTTTTTACCCCTGAGCATTCTCGCAGTGGCGTTATTTGTGTGGATGATGAGTGGGGACGACGCCTCGCTACGGAAACCACTATTCCCGTTGTCACCGTTGCCGCATTGTCTGATGAAAATGCCGATTGGCGGGTGACGTCAATTGTCGCTGATCAAGAAACACTGCGGACGACGTTAACGCTGGTTGATCCTGATGGAAATAGCCATACTGTGGCTATGCCTGTTCTTGGACGGGTGAATGTGCAAAATACTGCGGTGGCAGTGGTTGCTGCAGTTCAAGCTGGTATTCCCCTGGCTGAGGCTATTTCGGCCATTGAGGCTGCTGAGCAAATCCCGGGTCGGATGGAGAAGGTCAATCCAAACCCGGGGAATCAACCTCTAGTTGTTGTCGATATGGCGCATACTCCTGAGGGCTTTACCTGGACTTTAGAGGCTGTTCGGGAGTTGACTAAAGGCCGTCTCATTATGGTCTTTGGTACCGATGGAGACCGCGATGCCACCAAACGTGAGGAGCTTGGCGAATTGGCTGCCCGCGAAGCGGATATTTTGTGGGTGACCGATGAAAATCCCCGGACTGAAGATCCGCAATCTATTCGCGATTATCTTCTTCGCGGTATTGCGCGAGTGCGTCCCGATATGCATGACGTGACGGAAATTAAAACCTGTCGTCGTGACGCGGTGCGGAAAGCAATTTTGGCGGCACAGGCAGGGGATGTCATTTTGATTCCCGGTAAAGGCGCTGAGTGGTATCAGGATATTGAGGGCATTAAGCACCCCTATAACGATGTGCCCGTTGCACGGGAAGTCCTTGAGCAAGATCCCCGTTCCAAGCTGTAAGCAATAGCGTGGACCAATGGCGGGCCCCGTCCTCGTGAATTGACGAGGGCGGGGCCGCCTTTAGTTCAGCCAAAAATTCGTCTACTTCCCTCCCCCAAATAGCCTGCGGAAAAAGCCTGGTTTGGGCTGGCGCGTATCAGCATCCACTGGAGGAGTGCCCATAGGCTGCTGATATGGAGCACGTGTTTGCCCCGCACCTTGTTCTGGAGTCATTTGTGGCAGCCCCTGGGGCTCTGGCGGCTGTTCTTGACCAGGCAATGGCAGGGGTGCAGGTGCTTGCGGACCAGCGGCAAGTCGAGCATTGTCAACGAGGTCGTTATAGAGGCCCTGGATAAACATGTAGCCGACGCGCTCTTCCTGGGTGCGATCAGCAACGGCAATCGGCGTGATTTTTCCTTCGGGAGCCCAGTAGAAAATATCCGCGCTAATCACACCCCCGATAATGTCCGTTTTCCATTCGGTGAGCGAATAACCCATTGCTGCGGCCACACAATGTGAGGCGCTGTCAGCATTACGGGGATCTACCGGAGAATAATGAATAACATGCCTGCCAGGAATACCGAAACATACTCCATAGGGCACATCAACCTGTAGTGACGAAAATAGAGCAGCTAAATTCGCTGCCTTAGAAGCAATAAAATGGGATTCACCGTCAACAGCCCAACTCCCGGTTTGCAATTGCATATGGCGACCAATTGGTTCATTATCAACATTACGTTGCCCAGCCCTAAAGAGCTCCTCAACACTTGCCCGATCAGATAATTCTTCGAGGTGAGTGGAGGTTAAATACAATCCCGAATTTGGCCGATCAATCACAAGAACCTGCGAAATTCCCCAACCAAGGTCGCGTTTATAGCTAAATATTGGCGTATTAAAAGGATCCTCATTCGGAACAATACGCGTGCGAATAGCGTTGATAAGAGCATCGCGAGATAAGCCACCTAAAGGATCTATTTTCTGATTATCCACAATAGCCTGGGCGGCACCTCTCAGGATCTTCAGTGAATCCTCTTTTGGCGCAGACTCGAGCTTTTTAGCCAGAGAAATAACCTCATAAACAGTATGGGGCGGCTGAGTTTCCCGTAAAAATGGGGCGCCTTCACTGTATTCAACAGTGGTCTCCAGACCGACCTCTTGAAGAGCCTCGACATATTTATTTGCAACCCAGTTGAGAAACTCCGGATCAGTATGAGTCATCCTCTTGTCCCCTCTCCTGAAATCCCTGACTTTTGCGGAGGAACATCTTGAGGCTAACAGGCTTAAGAGTCAGTTGCAGGAGAAGGAGGCAACCTTTATGTGCTACTGCTGAATTTCCCGATACGATTCAAAATAGGCAGCAGTACCAATGAGCACTGCCGATAGGTATTGAGCACGATGAATTTCACCACGATAGTATTCCTCGAATTCGCTCAGAGAATCAAACTCACCCTCCCAGGAATCGTCGCTCAGCAACTCTTCATATTCCTCGGTCAGTTCAGCCGGGTCTACAGGGCGCCAAATAGCAATACCACAGTCAATGTAGACGTCAGCGAAAAGAGTATCACCACTACTCACTTTTTCCAGATCGGAAATAATGTCATTTCCCAGGTCATGCACATAATCGCGCCCTAAACAGTGAACAGATGACGGGCCCTCTTTCAAGTAAATTTCAATGGCAGCCACAGCACCATTTGCCAGATGAATCTGCAGCGAATTCTCAAGCGCATAAATGATTTCAGGCGAGACTTCGATATCAGTGCAGACACTCGTCAGCTTCTCGGCAATATCGGTTCCAGCTGCCCCCAATGGAATAGAGACCTCTGTGCTTCCAACGGTAATGACGGCCCCTTTAAAGGGTTCACAGTGTACTGACCACATACTCAAAGAATAGCTTCCCATGGGAGTCCATTGATGATTGCTCGTCGTTCAAGCTGTCCTAAAACGCGCCACCTTCTGACCGGTAGAATAAACTTCTCTATGTGAGCCCAGCTGTGACGCTGATGTTTTGAGGAGGTCCACCGGTGAACCCTAGGCGCGAGCCGACCCTTGCTGATGTTGCCAAAGAAGCGGGAGTTTCTTTGACGACTGTCTCGCGAGTTCTCAATGATCGCGGTTATCTGAGCCAGGAGACTCGTGACAAGGTGGCCGCGGCAATTGAGGTGTTAGGGTACCGGCCGAATCAGGTGGCCCGCGCACTACATGGGAAGCGAACTCAAACCATTGGGCTGGTTGTCCCCACAGTAGAACTGCCCTTCTTCGGTGAGCTCGCTGTCAATATAGAAAATGCCCTGTCTGCCCACGGATATCGAGTGTTGATTTGCAATTCAATGGGCAAGGCGGATCGCGAAAGAGACCTGCTGAATTTACTGGTGGGTAATCGCGTGGATGGCATTATTTCTGGCGCTCACAATGAAAATCTCGAGGAGTACTCCACTATTCGAATGCCCTTGGTCACCGTTGATCGGGAGCTCGCTCCGAATATTCCGAATGTCCGCTGCGCGAATGAAGATGGGGGGCGTTTAGCAACTCGGGCACTGATTGATGCAGGATGTACTCGGCCAGCCCTCCTAACATCGCGCTCCCGCCCTCGTAACTTGCGTGAACGCGGCTACCGCGCGGTTCTCAAAGAAGAAGGCATTGACCCCATTATTTTGACGGCAGACTTCCATACTCCTGTCGAGCAACGACAAACTATCGTCAACGAGGCATTGGATTCGGTTGCGGAGATCGTGGATGGAGTTTTTGCGACCGACGACTTGGCGGCTGCTGAAGTCCTTGAGTGGGCTCGTTTACGAGGCCAGAGTGTGCCTGAGGATCTCAAAGTCATTGGTTTTGATGGCACCACCACAGTGCGCCGCGCTCTGCCGGGACTATCGACAATCGTCCAGCCTTTAGCACGGATTGCTACTGCTGCCGTGGAGATCCTGATGTCGCAGATTGAAGCACGTGAAGCGGGCCATCCTTTGGTGGTTGGCGAGGTTGCTCCCGTCGAGTTTCCTATTACCCTCTTTCGCGGGCGCACGCTCTAGGGTTTCTCACTCCGGATTTTATGGATAAACGAGGGCGGCGCACCCCACTTGGGAATGCGCCGCCCGTCGTATTTACCCGTCCTAGGAAGCGGAAACTTCCTTGGGGCTGAGTTGAAGGAGTTGGTCGCCAAGTTCGACTGACCCTGTGGCGATGACATCAACATCGCCGAACTTCTTCTTATTGGAGACCACCACTGGGGTGATAGTGGAGTAGCCAGCCTCGCGAATCACGTCCCAATCGACTTCGCAGAGGATATCGCCGCGGCGAACTTCATCTCCAGCATTGACGCGAGGGGTGAAGCCCTTACCTTCGAGCTTGACGGTATCCATACCAATATGGATCAGGACTTGGACGCCACTGGCCGAGGTAATGCCATAGGCATGTCCGGTTGGGAAAGCAACCTTGATCTTGCCATCAACAGGCGAAACCACAACGCCGCCCGCAGGCTCAATAGCAACGCCTGGGCCGAGCATTCCGGAAGCGAAGGTCTCATCCTTCACCTGGTCCAGTGGCACGATCTCACCAAAGAGAGGAGCGGTCACAGACAGGTCTGATTTGGCTTCTTCAGGGATTTCCACGTGACGCAGAACAGGAGCCTCAGCAGAAGCACCGTTGTCGGCGCTGTCATCCGCGGCGCTCTTGCGAGCGGCCATATCAGCCTTGCCACGAGTCTTGGCGTAGGCAAGGGTGCCACCAAAGGCCACTGCGAAGGTGACCAATTCGAGGGCAATATAGGTCGGAATATTGGCTGGAACAATGGACACAAAACCGACGAAGCCAGCGGCTCCGAGAGCCTGCGCACGCACATTCAGGAGTGCGACGCCTGCGGAACCAACGCCAGCGGCGACCATTGCAATATAGAAAGGCCAGCGCAAACGAAGGTTCACACCAAAGATGGCAGGTTCTGTAATACCGAAGACTGCCGAGGCACCACCGGCACCAGCAAAGCCCTTAAGTTTTGCATCCTTAGTGGCAGCAAAGACTGCAAGTGCTGCAGCACCCTGGGCAACGTTAGCCATAGAGGCAATCGGGAAGATGAAGGAACCGCCAGTCTTAGCAATGTCAGCAATCAAGGGCAACTCAACCATTGGGAATGACTGGTGAAGACCAGTGACCACAATCGGGCTGTAGACAAGACCGAAAAGAAGACCGCCGAGGGGGCCCAGCGTCGAGTAGGTCCAGTTAATGCCTTCAGTCAGCCACAAGGCGAGTTGGCGAGTGATGGGGCCAATGAGGACGAAGGCCAGGAAGCCTGTGGTCAATAGGGTGATAAGTGGAGTGAGGAGGAAGTCGGTTGTCCCCTTCAGCCACTTGTGCAGCTGCTTCTCAATCACGCACATGACAAAGGTGACAGCCAGGGTGGGGATCACCTGAGCCTGGTAGCCGATCTTGGCGACGTCCATGCCAAAGAGGTGCCAGTACTCCACTTCCACGCCTTCAGCACCGGCAAGTGCATTACCGGTATCCCATGCATTGAGCAGGTCGCCCGAAATCATGGCAGCACCAATGGCCGCGCCGAGATAGACATTTCCGCCAAAGCGCTTTGCTGCAGAGAAACCAACTAGCACAGGCAGCGCCGCAAAGGCTGCAGACGAGACCATATTGATGAGGTTGGCGTAATGGTCAACCGCTGGGTACATCTCAACAACGGACTGAGGACCAAAAAGACCTTTGGCCGTGAGCACGTTATTGATGGCCATCATCAGACCACCAGCAACAAGGGCTGGCAGGATGGGCACGAAAATATCCGCGATCATCTTAATGAAGCGGCTAAAGACATTGCCTCCAGCTTCGGCTTCTTCCTTAGCCTCATTCTTAGAGACTTCGCGGACACCATGTGAGTCGACCATATTGCGGAAGACAATATCGACGTCGCCCGGGCCAACAATGATCTGGTACATACCGCCAGCACTGAAGGTGCCTTTGATATCGGGGTGATCGTCCAGGGCGGCCTGGTTGATCTTTGACTCGTCAGTAATGACGAGGCGGAGGCGGGTTGCGCAGTGCGCTGCAGCACTAATGTTGTCTGCGCCGCCGACGGCTTTGACAACATCAGCTGCCACTGTGGGATGGTCCATTGCCAGCCACGGTCCTTTCTTGTGGGCCTCCGGTTGTTCTCGTCTTTGAGGAGGGAGCGACCGGGGGCATGTAGCAATCGTTTGACATACTAGGGTCTAGAGGGATCCGACGACAAGGGTTTGACAACAGGAAATGTCCTGTCGTGACCACCCTCACGTCAATTCAGTGAAAGTTAGTCTGTTCCACGCGCCAATTGCGAATTTTCTAGGCGCACATTCCCCTGCCGAGTAATACTCAGTCCTGCATTATCTCCAGGGAGGAATGAGCGAAGAGTAAAGGCAATCTGACCATTGCCAAGAACAATTTCGGTAATCGATCGGTCATGGAGAATATCGATCCTGTCAGCTGCACCTGTTGGCAGCGACACCCGGCGCACATCCCCGTGGGGATAACGGGTCGCAGAACGGTCCACCTCCAGATAGTCCGGGGTCACGCGAATCTGCAGGGCCTTTTCGTGACCGACCTCGAAGACCAGAGCTGCATTAGACGACTCAAAACGTGCCTCCAGGCTGAGGCGCCAGGTCGATGGCACGTCGATATCAACGCCCCTGTCCCCTACTGGCAGGTCGCCATCAAAGGCTTCCAGGGAAAGTCCCGGCAGATCGAAACGCTGGCGTAGGCGCCCATTCTTGAGGGTGAGGCGGCGTGGAGCGGTCAGGCAATGCACCCAATTACCGCTGCCGATAGAAGGCTGATCATCTTCGGAGGCATTTCCTGCCCACCCTAAAAGCAGGGCATCCTCGGTGGAATCGAGAGGCCGGGCAAACACCTGGGGCGCATAGAATTCAAAGCCACGATCGACTTCCTCGAATGTCCCATTAGCGCCTCGGAACTCGGTCCCTACCAGATGGCCAACGATATAGACGCAAGGGAAGATATTCTCATAGCCTTCTTTATCGGGTTCAATGCCTTGCGGGCAGAAAATAAAGACGTCGTGCCATTCATTGGTGTCTTCATCGCGAACGCGGACCAAATTGGGGCATTCCCACATATAGCCGAAGTCATCGAATGCGCCATTGGCGTCGGGGAATGTCATCTCCCCTTCTAAAGTCCACTCGCGGCGGTCTGTTGAACGATAGAGAAGGGCCGCTCCTGTCAGATTTTCGCGTTGTACACCAATGAGCATCCGATAGGAGCCATCCGTATCGCGCCACACCTGCGGGTCACGGAAATGGGCGGTATACCCTTGCGGGTGGGTAGGAATAACGGGCGTCATTTCCTTAACGAAATGCGTCATATCCGCGGTAGTGACCACGCATTGCGAGGCATAACGCGTACCCTCGTCATCTTTCAAATTGCCGGTGTACCACAATTCCACGCCAGAGTCTGTGGCAATAGCGGTTCCTGAATAGGCACCATTGGCGTCAAAAGGGGCGTCAGGAATAATGGCGGGATCATGGTGAGTCCAATGGGTTAAATCAGTGGATGTTGCATGCCCCCAATACACCAATTTTCGCGGATGTAATGGACTGAATTGGTAAAAGGCGTGGTAGGTATCGCCAATCTGAATCAACCCATTCGGGTCATTGAGGCGCCCCACAGGTGGGGCAACGTGAACTCGTGGGAAATCAGGGTCAGTAGTGGCGGAAGAGCGGGCGACAGCGTCCGCTGCGAGAGCAGAAAGATCCTCAGTGGTCATGTGGTGAGCCTAACAGGTCTGACTCACGTTTGACATACCCGTCCACCGCGGAAAACTACCGCCACTTCCCAGAATCAGTAGTCTTCGAGCAATTCAAGGCTGGGCAGATCAGGGGCAAGCTCTTCACATTCGCCTGTCTCGTGATCCCACAAGTAGATGGTTTCACCAAGAACCCCGCCCTCGTCAGGAAGAAGAAGGAGAAAATTCCCACTGCCATCGTCCCCGATTGCTACAGCCTCACTAGGGAATCCGTCCCATGAGCGGCATTCGCCTTGTGTGCGGACAATATCGACACCGGTGCGTGCGGCACGGCGACGATCAGAGTCATCAAAAACAGGGTAGATCTCAAAGACCACATCGGGCAGTGTTTCTGGCTCGATTTCACCACCGTTTTGTCCGAGGAGGAATGCACGATATTTCGGTGGGAATGCCACCCCTAATTGTTCTTGTGCCCGGTCAATAAAACGATCGTCGGTAGGAAGTGCCACCTTTGCCTCCTTGAGATTGTTCAGTGCGTAGCTTCCCCTATTATCTGCTGATTGGCCCTGCAGACGTGACCAATTCCCCGGGCGGAAAATGTCAGCGATAATCCTCAAGCACCCTAAAGAAGCAATCATGCCACGTACAATCATTGGGTGAGTGATCTCGAAGACTTCTTCCCAGACTCAGAATCCCCCACCCCTTTTCTTGAGGGACTCAGCGAGGATGATGTTGAAGCGCGTGCGCGCACAATGCGTGCATCCCTTGAGCAATTCGATCTTGACGAAGAGGACTTAGCGCTCCTTTCCGGGGAATATGACGAGGGCGAAGACGACGATTTCGATGCAGGCCTTCCTGTTCTCGCTATTGTTGGCCGTCCTAATGTGGGTAAATCAACCCTGGTCAATAGGATTCTTGGGCGCCGTGAGGCCGTTGTTCAAGACACACCTGGCGTCACCCGTGACCGCGTGTCATACCCGGCCGAATGGGCTGGCCGACGTTTTACCGTAGTAGACACGGGCGGCTGGGAAGTCGATGTTCGAGGCCTGGACAAGTCTGTGGCCGACCAGGCTGAAATCGCAGTTGACCTTGCTGATGCGGTGGTCCTCGTCCTTGATGCGACCGTTGGAGTGACCCACACCGATGAGCGTATCGTCCGAATGCTGCGCGGAAAAGGGAAACCTGTTGTTCTGGCCGCCAATAAAGTCGATTCCCAAATGCAGGAAGCCGACGCAGCCTATCTGTGGTCATTGGGAATGGGCCAGCCATGGCCAATTTCGGCCCTCCATGGGCGCGGGACCGGAGATCTTTTAGATGCTGTCCTTGAAGTACTGCCTGAGCAGTCGCAGGTGGCCACTGCTTTGCCGGAAGGTGGACCCCGCCGGGTCGCTCTTCTCGGTCGGCCCAATGTTGGTAAATCCTCTCTACTGAATGCCCTAGCTGGCGCTGAGCGTGTTGTTGTCAATGAACTTGCGGGGACAACGCGCGACCCTGTTGATGAGCTTATTGACCTTGATGGTCGGCAGTGGTGGTTTGTTGACACTGCTGGAATTCGCCGGAAAATGCATCGGACAACAGGCGCCGATTTCTATGCTTCTATTCGCACTCAATCAGCGTTGGAAAAAGCAGAAGTCGCCCTGGTTCTTTTTGATGGTTCCGAGCCTTTGACTGAACAGGATATTCGTGTTGTTCAGCAGGTTGTTGACGCTGGGCGAGCTCTGGTCATTGTCAACAATAAATGGGATTTGGTCGACGAAGAGCGCCAAATGGCATTACGGAAAGAACTGGAACGTGAATTAGTTCAGGTTCAATGGGCACCGCGTATTAATTTATCGGCAAAAACCCGCTGGCATACGAATCGCATTACACGTGCCCTTGATGCGGCCCTTGAAGGATGGGAAACTCGCGTCCCAACCGGCCGCCTGAATGCTTTCCTTGGACAATTGGTGGCTGCTCACCCCCACCCTGTTCGTGGCGGTAAACAACCGCGCATCCTTTTCGGAACACAGGTACGCTCTACTCCCCCACGTTTTGTCCTTTTCACAACGGGATTCCTCGATCCTGGATATCGGCGTTTTATTGAGCGCCGTCTACGTGAAGACTTTGGCTTTGTAGGCTCACCTATTCAAATTGGCGTGCGTGTGCGCGAACGTAAACGCCGCTAGCCAGGTGGTGTGACAGTTGCGATTGGCCCGCATTTGGATTGTTGGCGCTGAAATGGCACCTGCACTGTAGGGTGGTCCTCCACCCCTGCCCAGTCCTTTAAGCGAGAAGGAGCCATGGACGAAGTCTTTCCGCGTTTAGTTGCACTTTTCACCCCATTAGTTCTTGAGCGGTCGTGGTGGCCATTGATCGCTTTGGGACTTGCCGTTGCAGCAGTGGCCACGCCATTGTGGGTTGTTGTCCGCGTCATTGTGGTCATTGTCCACGAACTTGGTCATGCAGTGGTGGGAATCCTGTGTGGGCGCCGTTTTACTGGGATCGTTATTCGCATGGATATGGGTGGCCATGCCGTCACTCAGGGACCACCCCGTGGCTTTGGCATGATTACCACCGCATTCGCAGGTTATCCAGCGCCTGCCTGGGTGGGTGCCTGTATTGCATGGGCAGCTTTAGCAGGGTGGGCAGACCCTGTCCTCGTCATCTTCGCTGTTTCCTGTCTGCTTTCCCTTGTCAAGGTCCGCTCTTTCTTTACCTTCCTCGCTTTCGTAGGTTTGTCTGTGGCTGCGCTTGCCCTCTGGTGGTGGGCGGCGCCAGAGTTGCGTTCCGGAGTTGTTTTAGGCGCAGCATTAGTGCTGTTGGTCGGTGCGATTCGCCAATTCAGTTCGGTCCTTTTCCACGGTGGCGGACAGGATGACCCTGCACAATTAGCTCGTTTGACCGGAATTCCTACGGGCTTGTGGCTATTTATTTTGGGGGTAGTTATTGCCATTCCTGTAGGCATTACTGTCCTATGGCTTTTGGATGTTGCCAGCACTACCCTTCTAGCTCAGATATAGACTGCCTACATATCGATATCGAAAGCGGCAAATTCGCCATCAACATTGGCGGTGACCATCGCGCGCATCCCGCCGCGGTTATGTGTCCAAATGCCGATATAGATATCTGGACCGTCAATGCGAATCCAATTCACCCAGTCCTGAATGTCCTCGTCGATTGTCACCTGTGCATTATTCTGCCGACAAAAAGCGATAATGGCATCCCGAAGGGCATCATAATTCGCCAGTTTTTCACGCCACAGAACATCGGAGTGACTGAAGGTTTCTAATGTGCGCAATGAGCGTTCTAAAAGAGCTTCCCCTTCTTCGCCTGGGGTAAATGGGAGACCCACTTCTACGGTCCGGCCACAGAATTGGATGAGACCAGAAATATGTTCCTGATTGAACTCGCGCTCGACTAGCAAACTATCAAGGCGCTGAATCATTGCTGGGGACAGTAGCCGCCCAGTGACGTCAATGCCAATATGCCCAAGGAACATCGCGCTTTGAGCAGCATACTTTCCTTTGGGGTCAATATCTAGCACCATTTGCAATCGGAGTTTGGCTTTCTCGTGGAGGCGGGTTCTTTCCTGGCCATGGAAAGATTCTGCCTTAAGAAAGAGGGAGCAACCATAGCGGTAATGCCATAAGGCTTCCCTCCGCGCTTCCAATGACTGCGCTTCGAGCTGGGCAATAGCCTTATCAAATTGGCGGGAGTTTGTATACGCTGCAGCTAAACGTCCCCGTAACTCGTCATCCCATTCTGATTCGGGAATAGATTGGATTAACCCAATAATGACCAGGTGGTCTTCCTCTTCCCATAGGTGCTCTAAAAGCGCTATTTTCTCGCCATAATTAAGTGTAGAAAAACGGTAGTCGTGCACCCTTGCCGCCACCTCAACTTCGATTTTTTCCTTGAGAGATAAGCTTGTCCGGAGGGAATCAAAAGCATCCAAAGACGTGGCAATAGCCATCTGAATATGGCCCGACAATTGCTGATCGGTGACACCGTAGAGCCAATCAACCGAAACTGCAGCCCCAACTTGGAAACTCACTTCATCGGAATTCATCCGCCAAAATACTGCGGGCCATAAATGAGCCCGCCGCCATTCTTCGATACAGCTGCGAGTTTCAGCCAAAAGACCTATCGGCAAGCTTTCATCCATATATGTCAGAATCGACAAAATGGAATTTTCCGGCCCGAGAATACGCGCGTAGATCTGCGCTGAATTCATGGTCGAAGAAATATCACCGTCGTGATCAATGTGGTAGTTCCAGCCTTCCCGATCATAAACGGCTTTTACTCGTTCAACAGATAGCGGCTGCACACGCTGCAATCCACCCGAGGATAGTGATGTCATATCGCCCTCCCCCACTATCGTATTGCTTGAGTAATCTGATCGAAAAGACTCAATGTCGTCCCTAAAGCACAATCAATATGCTGAAGCAATTGGACATCAGTGGCTCCACCGCTATAAGGAATAGGCAAATTCGCATGCACACGTAAATGCCCGGCATCATCAATGGAATGGAAGGCATTAGGCCATGGCCTATTCCGTAGTGATTCGTCGATAATATCGCGGACAGTATCCAGATGCTCCAGATCAATCCACGTCATATATTGGCCCCACACTTCAAGGCGTTGCTCTGGGGCATTGCCGGAAACAATAAAGAAGAAGGTGTGGTCTTCCCATCGACTACCCAGCTGACCTTGGCTATCAATAAAATAATGCCAGCCCTGTTGAATACAGAGATTTTCAAGGCGGTCCCGGGTAATCAGCGTTGGAGTGTGATGGTCAGGCACGGAAGCTGGGTTGGCAAGAATCCGCCTCGCCCTCGAAAAGAAGCCCACCATCTCCTCCTTTGCTGGCAGAGCTCGAAATAACTGACCTACATAGCATAGTCCCGAGTTGCAGGGAAACCAATGGCCCCACAACAGCCACCAGCACATGGGTAGCCGTTATGGGGCCCGGTTATCCGCTACTAGTTGCCAAAGACCTGGCGTCCTAGTGGTGTGGGGTTACCAAAGCGGTGATTGGTCATAGATATGGCCTGTTCACGCACGAATGGCAGAATCTCGATCCGGCCAGCATTAGTGACTGGGCCATCCCATACAGCCACATCAATCGAGCCACTAACAGATGTGCGCAGCGCATCCCCATCCTCGTCGATGATGCGAATACGTTCATCCAGCCCATGTGCGCTGCCGGCGAAACGACTGAGGAAGGCGTCACGACTTTCGGTAATGACAATAATCCCCAGACGCCCAAGAACCTCATTGATACCCGCTGGTAGTGGCCGTGCGGAGGATAGGACAAGGTTCACCGGAACTGATCCACCGCCAGCAAGGCTCCGGCGAGCTTCGGTGGTGTCTTCACACTGACCGACAGCGACACTGGCAGAAACCACCCGAAGAATGTCGACCAAAGGGGCATGCTCCCCAGCACGAATTGTTGCTGACGTGGGAACATAGCGCAGGTAATTGCGTTCAACACCAACCTGACTGGGATCGTGCAGGCCATCAAATTCATTGGCAGCAGCAGCTTCGTCACTGGCAACGCACTGCTGAAGTGCACGATAGGCACCCGCATCCAATTCTGCGCGCGCCGCATCCAAAAGTGCCGCCAACTGGGGTTTGGCAACCGGCGTCGCTGCCACAGCCGAACTTAAGGGCGTTGGAGCAAATGAGCCGAACCCGAAAAGGTAGTTCGGCCCCCCTGCCTTGGCCCCCTCACCGACAACAGAACGCTTCCACCCACCGAAAGGTTGGCGGCGCACAATTGCCCCCGTAATACCGCGGTTGATGTAGACATTGCCTGCCTCCACCTTTTCCAGCCAGGTGGCGATTTCTTCGCCGTCAAGGGAGTGCAGGCCAGCCGTTAAGCCAAAGTCTGTGTCATTTTGGACCGCAATGGCTTCTTCCAGGGTATCAACCCGCATGACACCGAGCACCGGCCCGAAATATTCGGTGCGGTGGAATTCTGATCCGGGGGCAACACCTGAACGCACTCCGGGACTCCACAGGCGTCCCGTGTCATCCAATTGTCGTGGGGTGAGTTCCCACTTTTGGCCGGGTTCCAACACTGTCAGTGCGCGCCGCAGTTTGTCGCCAGGCGGGGTAGATAGTGGACCCATTTGGACGGAAAGATCATCAGCCCACCCCACATGGAGAGATCGGGTTGCGTCAAGAAGCTGGTCATGGACTCGCCGCGAGAACCCAACTGACCCCACCAAAATCACGAGTGAACAGGCTGAACACTTCTGTCCGGCATGGCCAAAGGCACTGGCCACCACATCTTTGACAGCCAGATCCAGATCCGCTGATGGCGTGATAATAATGGAGTTTTTCCCGGAGGTTTCCGCCATAATCCGCAAAGTGGGATCCCAGGAACGGAAAAGCTCTGCCGTGGACGCCCCGCCAGTCAGTACAACCCGCTCAACTTCCTTAGCAGTCACCAATTGGGTGCCGAGACTCCTCTCCTCCAAATTCACCAGGGCCAGGGCATCCTTGGGCACTCCCGCAGCCCACAGGCATTCAGCGACCAGCGCCCCGCAACGTGCGGCCACAGCAGCAGGTTTCAGGATCACACTGGACCCAGCTGCCAACGCAGCGAGGACCCCACCTGCAGGAATAGCAATGGGGAAGTTCCACGGGGGAATTACTGCGGTCAGGCGAACAGGCGTAAAGGCGGCGCCATCAACCTCTTCAAGAGCGAGGGCCTGTTGTGAGTAGTAGTGGGCAAAGTCAATGGCTTCGGAGACCTCCACATCGGCCTGGTCGAAACCTTTGCCCAGTTCAGAGCCCGCTACTTCAATCAAATCTGCACGCCGCCGACCTAACTCAACGCCAGCGCGGTGCAAGATTTCCGCGCGTTCAGCCGCTGAGCGCCGCGCCCAGGTGGCCCCGCCCTCGTAAAGAGAAGAAATAAGGGAAGAGAGGTCTTTCTCCTCCCCTACTCGCGCTGCTTCTACTGTGTCATTCCCAAGGGTCGAAGTGGGGATGCGGCTGGCAATTTCTGCTGCCCATTTCCGGTTTGCTGGCAGGGATGGGTCCGAGTCAGGGGTGTTGGCAAAAGCCCAACCATCGCCGCTGCGCACAACTGCAGCAATATCCTCTTCGCTTTCGGTGGCACGGTTTTGGATCCTTCGCGGGCCAACCGCGCTCTCTCCTTGCGTCACCATCTGATCAATGGCAGCAAGGAAACGTCCCCTTTCTTTTGCTAGCGCTTCCGAAGAGGTACCAATATCAAAAATGGAAGCCATAAAGTTTTCGTCGGCTGCATTTTCTTCGAGCCTACGCACCAGATAGGCAATAGCCACGTCATATTCATCAGGACGAACCACGGGAACATAGAGCAACAATGTGCCCACGTCTTCACGCACAGCAGCGGCCTGCTGTGTGGCCATACCCGAGAGCATTTCGATGTCAATGCCCTCACTAACGCCACGTTCTTTGGCGAGTTCCCAGGCTGCGGCCACGGTAAAGAGATTATGGCCAGCAACGCCTAAGCGAATATTGGCAATACGTTCTGGCGTCATTGCCCAATCCAGGAGGCGCACATAGTTGGCGTCTGTGGCCTGTTTTGATTCGCATGTGGCCAGTTCCCAACCATGCATGAGGGCGTCAACACGTTCCATGGCCAGATTCGCGCCTTTAACGACGCGGACTTTAATCGCAGCACCTCCACGGGCGCGGCGCCGAGCAGACCAGTCCTGGAGGTCTTTCATCGCGTCGAGGGCGTCCGGCAGGTAGGTTTGCAGGACGATACCTGCCTCCAGGCCGAGTAATTCTTCACGATCGAGAATCTTCTTGAAGACGTCGATGGTCAGGTGGAGATCGCGATATTCCTCCATGTCAAGGTTAATAAATTTCCCACCGGTTGTGGCAGCGTACTGGTACAGCGGTAGGAGTTGCTCAACAGCATGGTTAACGACCTGCTCATAGCCCCAGGGATTATGCGGCCCAGTAACGGCAGACACCTTGAGGGAGACATAGTCGATATCGGGCCGTTCCAGAAGTCGCCGAGTATCTGCCAAACGTTTGCTGGCTTCAATATCGCCTAAAACGGCTTCACCGAGGAGGTTGACATTCAAGCGCGCCCCATCCGCGCGTAGACGGGCAATAGCTGGCCCGAGTTTCGCGTCCGTCACGTCAACGACAAGATCACCGACAAGGGCCGCAAAAACCTTACGGGCAGCAGGAACGGAAAGTGTTGGGGCTAGGCGGGAAACTTTTCCTCCAACGAGGGCGGGGGTGCGTAAATACCACGGGAGGAAATGTGGGTTGAGTGACCCTATTTTTTCGAGGTGCCTGGAGGCCACCGACTTATCTTCGGGACGGATGACGCCATCGACAAAAGAGACGGTGTAGTCCAGACCAGTTTCATCATCAAGAACTCCTGCCAGGAGTTTGGCAGCAGGGTCGATGGGGTATTTCGTTGATGCTTGAGCCCAACGTGTAGCAGTTGCTACGGCACGGTCAACAATGACGCGCAGATCAGGATGAGCGGTTGAGGCATTCACCTTTATTCTCCTGGATTGCAAGGATGTTCGAGTTAGATGGTGCGGGTTTCGGCCACGGTTTGGTCGAACTCTGCATCAATGTCGGAATTCGGTGTGTAGGTTGCTCGTGAAACGAGAATAGCCACTACTAGGTTAGCGAGGAATCCGGGCAGGATTTCGTAGATATCGAAGATCTGCATGATTCCTCCTGCGGCTCCGTCGAGGTTGCCCCAGATGGCAACGAAAACGCCGCCAGTAATCATGCCCCAAATGGCCCCTTGGGCAGTGAGTTTCCTCCAGTACAGGGACAGGATGACAATCGGTCCAAAGGAGGCGCCAAATCCTGCCCACGCAAAGCCCACCAGGGCAAGAATGGAATCAGAATTTGGCCAGGCGAGGGCGGCCGCAATAATCGAGACAATAGCGACAGCAATTCGACCCGCAAGGACGCCATCAGAGCCAGAAAGTTCCCTATGGGTATACACGCGGTAAATATCTTCAACGAGGGCGGAGGAGGTCACCAAGAGTTGACTGGAAATGGTGGACATAATCGCCGCCAAAATCGACGCGAGCATAAAGCCAGCAATAAAGGGGTGGAAAAGAAGCTGTCCGAGTGCGATAAAGACACCTTCGGAATCGGGCAGTTGACCGGTGTCGTGTTTGTAAACGGCAATACCGACAAAGGCAGTGGTACCTGCACCAAGGACGGCGAGGAGCATCCAGCCAATGCCAATACGGCGACCTTGTTTAGCTTCGGCGGTAGAACGCAAGGCCATAAAGCGGACAATAATGTGCGGTTGGCCGAAATAGCCTAGGCCCCACGCCAGGCCAGAAATAACGACAATGGCAACAGTCAGTGCCGAAGCAGCGGAACCATCGGCAGCTTTGGCATGGAAAAGATTGAAGGCGTCAGGTGCGACTTCTGTGATTTGAGCGAGAAGATTTCCTGGTCCGCCAACATGAATAATGCCCACAATAGGAACGGCGATCAGCGCCACGACCATCATGAGGCCTTGAACCACGTCGGTCCATGACACAGCGAGGAATCCACCAACAAGGGTGTAGAGGACTGTCGTTGCCGCAATGATGACCATTCCAAGGTGGTAGTTCATTCCGAAGGAGGACTCGAAGAACTTGCCGCCTGCCACCATTCCAGATGACACATAGAAGGTGAAGAACACAGTAATGACCACGCCTGCGACGATACGAACCAGGTTGGAGGTGTCGCGGAGGCGAGCACCGAGGAATGAGGGCACCGTAATGGAATTGGCAGCTGTCACTGAATAGGCGCGGAGCCTGGGGGCGGTGTATTTCCAGTTCACCCACGCACCAATGGTGAGGCCCACGGCAATCCAGGATTCAATGAGGCCGTTGAGGTACAGGGCGCCAGGTAGTCCCATGAGGAGCCAGCCAGACATATCGGCGGCCCCTGCTGAAAGGGCTGCAACTCCTGGCCCCAGGTCACGGCCACCCAGCATGTAGTCATCAAGGTTTTTCGTCCGATTGTAGGCGAAAAGACCGATCATTACCATCGCGGTGAGGTATATGATCATGGCCATTGCCTGGAAGGTAATATCTGACATCTTTGTCCCCATTCCACTCGGTGAATGACGCAGATAATGCACGATTAAGGTGACACTAACACGGGCGGTGCTTCAAAGCCGACTATTTCATTATTCAGGACAAGCGATATAGCTACTGTGGAATGCTCATACTGGATTTAGCGTTAAAGGCGTCTTAAAGTTTCGCCTTATCGAGCGCTTGGATCAGAGTGGGGCGTCGCACGTATGTAGCACGTAGGCCCGCCACCCAGCGATCAATCATTGCCCTGTGAGGAGCATGCGTGTCGGCACTGTTTTTATCGGCTTCTTGGGCTATCTTCAGTGCTGCTTTAATCAGGCGAAGCGCCTGATTTGATACCGATCGTCCAGTTTGGCCTTCCAGGAGAATATCGACCTGGTCCTGATAGATCACAATGGCGTCTTTAGGGCGATCTTTTGCGCGGGCAGACGCAAGTGTTTCCCACACACTCACAGCGCCC
Organism: Actinomycetaceae bacterium; assembly: GCA_030524055.1. Taxonomy (GTDB): domain Bacteria; phylum Actinomycetota; class Actinomycetes; order Actinomycetales; family Actinomycetaceae; genus Pauljensenia. The sequence continues at coordinate 86,602 of JAUNHH010000010.1, forward strand.
CACTTTTCATAGATTTCCCATGCGCGCTGTACCTCACCAACGTGAAGAAAAATATCGATGGCTTGATCCCCCCGAACCCAGTTCTGATTTTCAACCCACTCCAGCAGTTCCTTTCGTTCTTGTTCGGGATCACCGACGCGCTGTGCAGTGTCAATCACAAGGTCGAAAGTGTGTGTTCCGCTAAAGCGCCGGAAGATAGAACGAACAACGGCGAGGGCATCTTCACCTCTACCTTCTTCAATATAGAGATCAGCAGCCCACCCTGCCTCAACATCAAAGGTAGAGTCTTGCGGATAAATACCTAACATTCCTCGTGGGGCAATGGAACCGTCAGCAACAGCTTGATCCAGGTAAGCAATAGCTTCCTCACGCCGAGCGGCTTTCAAAAGGCGCTGAATAATAGCTGCATATTGCAGGCGCCCGCCTTCACTTAAATAGTGAACTGCCAGATCAACATCCTGATCATAATCAGCTAATTCGAGTTTCATTGCACGCAACTCGAAATCAAGGACAATGATCTGCCCACCGTACCCTCTTTCCTCTTTAGGGATGGCCGCATTCACGAGTTTCCGGAAAGCATCAACACCTTGTTTTCCCAGCGCCGGTGCGAAGTCCTGCAATGCGATATCAGGCCAACCCGGCGAATCAAGGCGGAATTTCGCCAGCCATTTGCCGAGTTTAATTGGGTCAGGATTACCTTCACGACATGCCCGGGCATACAACTCAATGGCTCTTTGGCAAACGTCACCAGTCATACCTGCGGAATCATCAATATCAGTCATCAAGCGCTTACGCATACGCGTTGCAACCCATAAGAAAACGGGAGCAACCTCATCGGCATACCCTTGATTCAGTAAAGACTCCACTTCATCTAAATAGGCCATCGCCGCAGTAGCTAAGTCCATTGCCTCGTAGTAGTCCACGAAGCGACGACCTCCAAGCAATGACTTTGCTTGAGCCATGTATTCATCAACAATGGTTTGGATCTTTCCTGCGGCGAGTTCCGCGCGGTTCAGTAATGCGCGCGATGACTCTTCACTTCTGCCAGCAATAAAAAGTACTAAATCGCGTAGTTGCTGCACGTCGAGTGAATCAAGGTAAGCGGGGACAGGGTCATCGGGCTGTTTTTCTGTTCCCTTGAGGGCGACAATGCCTAGAGCCACCATATGTTTACAGACGGCCGCACTAACCGCGTATGGACAATTGCACTGACCAATAATCTCTTGACCGTCCCATTTGAGGCTTACGGTATAGCTTTGGGTTCCCTTAACTGTTCCGTGAATAGATGACTCATTACGCGAGATATCCCTGACCGCGTGGGTAATACTCTCACCGCGTTCATAAATAACAGTGCCAGCCGCCGCCTCAAGACGTGACAGAATAAAGATCTGACTGCTGGTATTTGCCATAGATAAACACTGGCATATCTCATACTTCCGCGCTCGTTGACACTACCGCTATTGACAACAGAGATTGGCCCCTAGATATCGGATTGGGCAGTCTCCTGGCGCTCCAAGCTGTCACGAAGAATTGGGGGATAAATCTGCTGCGCCTCGCCTGCGCGATAAAGGGTTGCTGGCCTCCCTCGTCCTCCAGAGCGCACCCCGACCTCGTGAATAAATCCTGGGGAGCCAAGGACTTTGCGCGAAAAGTTCCGCGGATCGATCGATACACCCCACGTGGCTTCGTAGACCCCGCGTAACTCGCTCATCGTGAACTCAGGAGCGCAGAAACTCGCGGCAATCGTGGAGTATTCCAGTTTGGCTCGGGCGCGTTCGATTCCTTGCCGCAGGATCTCATCGTGATCAAAAACGAGGGCGGGGAGATTGTCTATCGGAAACCAGCGGGCCCCTCTAGCATCACTACCTGCCGAAACTCCACCCAATGAGGCCACTAACGCTAGGTAAGCAACGGAAATCACCCGACCACGTGGGTCTCGCGTCGGTTCTCCGAAAGTCCCCAATTGCTCAAGATGGCGAGGTTGCAGGTTCAACCCTGTTTCTTCGCCGAGTTCACGCAGTGCTGCCTGTTCTAAAGATTCTTCTGGCAAGACAAATCCGCCAGGAAGGGCCCATCCCCCTTTGAAGGGTTCGATTCCACGTTCAACAAGAGCAATATGAAGCTGATCTGCGGCGATGGTAAAAACCACGATATCTACTGCAATGCCATAGCGCGGGTAGGTCATAGAAGCAGCTTAAATGTCGGCTTGACAAAAAGCGAATGCTGAACTTTACTGTCAGCAAGACAATAAAGGAGGCTTCTCATGGCGACCATTCACCGCTATCCCCTGTATTCGCACGCCACCAGCGCAATGAACCGCTGTCTGATCGTGGAACGAGGACGGGGCATTACCGTTCTCCCCGCGGGTGCATCCCTATGGTTTAGACCATTAAGCACTTCGCTGGCGGAAGTCCCACTCGAAGACCAGGAGTTCGCACAGATCTTTCGCGTCACCACCCAAGACCGGCAGGAAGTGAGCGTGCAAAGTGCGCTGACCGTGCGAGTAATCAATCCTGAAATGGCAGCACGCCATCTCGATTTTTCTCTTGACATAAAATCCGGAATCTGGATCGCGCAACCCCTGCAAGCACTTCAAAATATGGTGACGAATTTCGCCTTACATTACGCAGCTCAAGTTGCCAGTGTCACCCCACTGCACATCATGTTGGATCAGGGGTTGCAGTTAGTACACGATGCTTTGAATGCCGCCCTGCCACACGAAGCACGGTTGAGTGAGGCCGGGATTAGCGTTATCGCAATCCGCGTGACCGCAGTGCGTGCAGATGAAGAACTCGAGCGAGCTTTGCAAACCAAAGTACGCGAGTCCGCACAAGCAGAGGCTGATCGAGCCACCTACGATCGCCGTGCGCAAGCAGTCGATCGTGAGCGAGCCATCAAAGAAAATGAGTTGAATAACCGAACTGAACTCGCCCGCCGCGAACGTGAACTTGTGGAGCTCGAAGGAGCAAATGAAAGACGACGGGCCGAACAGGAAATAGAAAAGCGCCTCATGCATACCGAGGCCGAAGTGGAACGGCGTCAAAAGAGCCTTGAGGCGCGCGTTGCGGAGATTACCCGAGTTGCTGAGGCAGAAAATACTGCCTTAAATGCGCGACTTACCGCCTATAACGCTGCTTCCAGCAACGCTGTCATCGCTGCTATTGCGCCAGAAGTCCTTGAGAAATTACCCAGCATCAACTCGCTGACAATCACCCCTGACATGATCGGCTCCGCTGTAGACACTGTTTTCACTCGCCTGCAGAAAGGGGAATAAAAGTGAGCACTCCACGAATGGTCCTGGTATATCGACGCACTCAACTGGAGGTGCTTCTCGAAACTCACTCGACGATGGGGGCTGTTGAATTTTTTCTCGGCGAGCGCGGGCAGTCTCTTGCCCTACTTCAGGCAGCTGACGCCGCTCAACGGCGTGCTATTGAGGAGGTGATCTCCGTACTACCTGCCACCTACCGTTTAGCCCAAGTGGAACGTGAAAACCTCTCACGTTTCCTATTTGAGCCCGATGATCTGATTGTCGTCGTTGGGCAAGACGGATTGGTCCCCAACGTTGCCAAATATGTCGATGAGCAGCAGGTGGTGGGGGTATCCCCATCAGCCCCTGGGGTCTTGTGCACTTTCACTCCTGCGCTTTTCTCTCAGATGCTCGCTGGCGAGGAGGCCGCAGGGGAAAAAGAGTTGGTCATGGTTGAAGCCCGTATTGATGACGGCCAAGTGTTGCGCGGTCTCAATGAGGTCTTTATCGGGCATCGTTCTCACCAAAGTGCGCGTTATGAGCTTCAGTGGCAGGACAGAAAGGAGTTCCAATCCTCATCTGGCCTTATTATCGGCACTGGTACAGGAGCAACGGGATGGCTCGCTTCCTTGTGGGGACAACAGCGTCCAGAGTTTTCGCTGCCCGGACCAGAAGAGCCGGAGTTAGCCTTCTTTGTTCGCGAGGCCTGGCCATCGGCATCAAGCGGAACCAGTATGACCTCAGGGTTAGTAGGCGGCCAGGATGAAATCAAGCTTATTGCGCGGTCAGAAATGGTGATCTTTGCTGATGGGATGGAGAGAGATTGCCTGCGGGTCGATTGGGGGCAGAGCATCCATGTGCGCTGCGCCCAAAAACCGCTGAATCTCCTGGTCTCTGTGTAAAAGCAGGCTACGACAAGCAAGCGGAAGGCAATAGTGGTCGATAAAATACTGTCATGGCGCGAATCCTCCACTCCTATTTTGGTGTGATCGACACGGACATTGACGAGGATGATGTCCATATTTGGTCGGGTGCGGTCTATTTCGACGACAGGCAAATACCTGTTGAGATGTGTGCTGCTAGCGGGCAACACCTTGACCTGGATATTCTCAACAAAGCCGCATACCTTTTGGAGACTCTGGTAGACACTGATCTACGCGCCCGCGCATACATAGTTGACTACTGCGCGGAAGACCAGTCCTATATGAATCGCATTCGATCTATCCTCCCCGATCAGGATATTCCGACTGATGCAGAGCATTTTGTTCGCTCGCTATCTCTTTACGAGATCGAGATTGAGCTGTGGTGGGCAACTTTGAACGATGAGCAGCCGCGATTCCGCATGCTCTATGATCCTGACCCTAAAAACAAAGAGTGCGACGAATACCTATTCCTCTCCCTAGATATGGAGGGTGAACTGCTGGAAATCACCTTTGAACCGTAGAGCCCCTTAGTCAAGTGCAGGTCGTGTAGCTGCCGCCGATGCTCTCTCCGCAGAAACTCACAAGTTAAGTTCCAGCTAGGGGTTCTTGGCGCGAACAGGGACACACATCTGCGAGGTATTCCTACCGTTAGGGACTAAACATAGCGTTAGGGACAAAACCCTTCACTTAAGGACTAAACCCTACCGTTGTTATGTCTCAGGACATGGGTGACAGTTCTGTGTCAGGACATCGGTGACAGT
>JAUNHH010000041.1 GCA_030524055.1 Actinomycetaceae bacterium
AACGGTGCCTTGAGCAACAAACTATGCCCTGAGAAAAGAACTCTGCCTTGAGCAAGACGGAAACATCCAACAAGCCGAACACCACACGGCCTCGATCTAGTCATAGAGCAACAGGCACAGGTGCCAGATATGACAGCGGCACACAGCGCCCAAAGGAGAAACCAGATCTAGAGCCACCACCCATATTTAGGGCCGCCACCCCGCCCTCGTCCCTTGTGGAGGCAGTTGTTACTGAACGTCAGGAAGAGCAGCCTGCCCTGCGGGAGCTCCCATACCCCTTGGGCCACCCATTCCAGCGCCTCCTTCACCAGCAGTTACTTGAGCAGAACGTCCGTTCACCGTTACTGAATAGGTCTGCCCATTGGTCACGCCCTGTCCGGAATAGAGCAGCGACGCAAAGTCTTTCGCTGCCGTATAGGACGCCACTTGTTTACCCGAAGAATCACTAATGGTAATGATGTCACCAGCTTTTCCGTCAATCGTGGCGAGCAGCCACCCTTGTCCGTCAGTCGTGGATGGCCCTTGCGCCATTCCCGCCGACCCCACTGCGAGAATTTCTCCGCCACTCACCGTCATTGTCCCGTTATAGTCCAGGGCGCCATTTCCCTCTTGGGTTGGCCCCCACACCACGGTTTTCCCGCCAGACACGATAGCCGACCCATTGGAATCAACCCCATCTCCACCAGCATTAACGGTGATTGTTCCACCGCTAATGGTCACTATTTCTCCGCTGTCTTGCATATCAGCGGCCCCACCTCCCGCACCGCCAGCGGCGCTTTCTTCAGTCTCATTAGCAGCGGCTGCCGCGAGCCCTTCTTCAACGGTATTTGACCCGGAGCCGTTAATGGCGTCGTCGGTGGACGCGAGCTCAACAGTGCCTTCAGCAATGGTGACCAGTCCGCCTTCTAGAGCTTCGACAGATCGCGTTACCTTCACAGTCGCCCCATCAAGGATGGCGGCAACCTCGGCGTGAATACCGTCATCGCCACTGGCCGCTGTTATAGTCCCTCCGCTGAGGCGCAGGGCACCTTTAGAGTGCACAGCGTCATCGGCGGCATCAATGGTGGTTTCCCCGCCCTCGACAATGACAAATGTGCTGGCTTTAATGCCTTTAGCGGAGGTGTCAGTTTTGCCCGCTTCGGCCCCGCCGCCAGCTTTAACGCCAATTTTTCCACCGGTAATCACCACGTCACTGGCAGCAGTGAGACCATCGCCTGCGGATGTGACCGTGGTAGTTCCACCACTGACCGCGATATATCCCTTTGTCGTGTCTTCGCCGGCGTTTTCTCCTTCGTCAGATTTCAGCCCGTCGCCTTTAGCGTCCACGGTGACGTTCCCACCGCTAATCGTCAGCGAGTCTTTGCCCCGCACCCCGTCATCGGCAGCAGTGACTTTGAGCGTGCCTGACAGCATCGTGAGATCGTCTGTGGAAGTAATCCCATCAGCACCTTTACCTGTAACTTCTAGCGTCCCATCGCCGGTCATTGTCAGGTCCATATCAGCATGAATAGCTGCATTGGCCTGGGCGTTGGCAGCATAGGTGGAGGCATCGGACACGCCATTACGCCCTGCCAGGGAAATAACGAGATCGTCCCCTGTACGGGCGTCAATCGCTGGCCCAGCGCTATTGCTAATGGTGGCTCCATCCAGGATGAGAATGACGCGGGCATCTTCGGGCGCAGCAATGACAATCTGCCCATTGAGTGTGCCAGTCAATCGATACACTCCAGCAGCCGTAATAGTCACTGTTGAGTCTTTGACTTCTACCCCGGCAGCCGTTGTGGTTGCGGTGGCGCCGCCCAATGTAATGTCTTGGGCGTCGGCGGCCGACCAGTCGCTATCGGCAATGTGAGAGGACTCGGCATTAGCTTTCAATGCCTCAGCGGCAGTAGGTGGCGCAACAGTATTGGCTTGGGCGGCACTCGCAGCACTATCTACTGACGTGCTTTGGGCACTAGTGGTGGCCGATTGTGATGATGTGGCCGGGGCCGCGGTTGAGGACGTTTCCACTGAAGCGGCAGCTGATTGGCTAGCCCCTGGAGAACATGCGCCCAGAGCAAGGGCAGCAGTGAGAGCAAGAGCAGCGAGGGCGGGGCGTCCAGTTTTCATTATGGGTCTCCTTCAATAGAGTCAAGGTCTAGGTGAGTGTGTCTTCAGGCACTGTGGGCGCTGTCAAAGTGGCGTCCTAAAATGCGGTGCCACCGATTCGAGGGCAGCCCATTGACCATGGCGGCCATCGCTGTGGCGTATTTGGATATTCGTGCGGGGCGGTGTCCGCTTTGCCAGAGAAGTTCATCAAATGACGAGGGCGAAGCCCCAGATTTTGTTTCCACAATGACCATTTCTGGAAGAGATAAATGCTCACGTGAGGCTTCAAGTCCTGCAGCTAAAAGGTGCCACTCTAATTCGGCATCAATAGTGGCCCGACCTCCTCCAGAAATCAGCAATGTGGCACGTTGATAATTGCCAAGGAGCGTGGGGGATAAATAGTCAGCGACGCCCTCGTAAACGAGGGGATCAATATGGGTATCGACCCATCGTCGCATTGCGGGGCTGAGGCGTCCTGATTGGGCGACGCCTAAAGGGATTGCGACACGTTCTTTGACTGTTGCCCCACCTTTTCCGCGGGTTTTCAGCTCTAAATAGGCCTGCCCACTGTCACTGTAGGTGCGTGTACGCACTTTGAAACGACGTCTACGCGGGTGAGCGGTACCTCGAAAACTGAGGAGATCATCGGTATCGAAATAGGTCGAGGAATAGGAATGAGAGCGGCGCCCATTAATATCGAGAATGCGCACATCTACACTCATTGCTTCCAGGATTTCTGGGAGTTCATCGGCATAAAGAATGTATTTGCGGTCTACTCGTGTTAGGAGTGCCGCACTCCTATTGAGTTGCTCTAAAGAGATCGGCGATAAGTCCGCGGGAATCATGTGTTCTAGTGGCAGGCTCATCGGTGATCCACCATTTCTTTTTGTGAGGCAAGGCCGAGGTGGGCCGCTGCTGCACGAATTGGGCGCGCGCCAGCTTCTGCCAAGGAGCTTCTTTTAGCAGGCGCCACATTTCCTTGCTGGCGATATCCACGAAAAGTGGCGGGGCCAAAGTGTTCGCGATAGCGCACATCCACCAGGGTCAGGTCATTCACCATGTCGATTTTCAGGACTTTCACCGCAATAATCTGTCCGCCAAGGCGTTCAGCGAGAACGGCGCGGAGCTCATCGGGGTCAAAAAGCGCTCGATCCAATTGGACCTGAGTAGTGCTGGCGCGCCCTCGTAAAAGGGCCATATCGCCCACTGCGAGGGCAGCGAGGATCAGGCCAACTAGGCCCAGCACAATAGGCGTGACCTGGGCACTCATCCCTGTAATGAGCCCCAGGGCAAGGGAGGCAAAATAGTAGGCGATTTCCGATTGAGTGATTTCGTCAGAGCGAAGGCGAATAATCGACAGGACTCCAAAAAGTCCCAGACCAAGGCCTGCACTGACTGTGGTTGAGGCCAGGATCATGGCAACTGCCAACACCCCAACGTTGACAGCAAGGAAAGCGGCAACCAGATCGCTACGGCGATGGCGCGGGTAATACAGGCACAGCGACAAGATGGCCATTGCGGCCAGATCTACTCCAATAAGTCCAAGTTGAGCGGGGGTCATTTTTTCTCCTTGCGAAGCTCGTAGTGCTATTTCGCCAAAGGAGTCTGTGGTGGTGCTGTGCCTCATCCCGCTGCGATCTGTGGTCTTCATTGACGAGGGCGGGGTGCGTGTGGATTAGTGGCGGCGCTGGCCGGTACAAACCCGTGCTGCAATGAACGCACAGTGTCAAAAACATGCCCTGGCCAGCAGGCGGAAATGGAACTGTTTTACGGCGCCTGTGCTCAAGGCATACTTCTACACTCAAGGCATAGTTCCAC
>JAUNHH010000027.1 GCA_030524055.1 Actinomycetaceae bacterium
TTCGCACTAAAAATGGCTGGATAATCCAGATTGGATCTCACCACGAAGATCCCACGCAAATACTCATGATCAAATAGGTGATGACGCAATGTATTACTACATGAGCAGCTTTAATGAGGCTAATGAGAATGACGCCCCCGAGGGCCTCATAGATAAGGACACCTGCGAAAAGAAAAATGAGTCCTGGGAATACCCCAGCAGGATTATTGGCCGCAACTGGCTGCCTATTACTCTCTGCATAGTAGCGACTCTCGCAATCCCTTTTCTCATTCATTTCCTGTTGTCATGGAAGGCGCCTTATCCCTCCTCTCTCAAGGAGACACCACCGAGGCAATTCACTAATCAGACGCTTTTGCTTCCCAGAAATTGGGAAACAGAGAATGTCGTACTGGATCTCAACCTGCCACAGAATTGGAACGCAACCACTCTTCCCTACCAGTTTTTCACTCAGGCGACACCAAATATGGCCGGGATTACTCGTATCGCCCCAGCCGACCTACCTCAGTCAGACCCCACCGGAATAACTATTGCCCCCTTTATCCCAAGTGCTGAGAAATATGCGCACACGTCCCTCTACCTTCCTGGGCCACGTTCGATTCACACGGTTTTTGAGACGGACTATCTTTTCTTTGAGGACATTGCCGCAAATTATCGGCGCCCTATCGCTCCCACTTCTCCGGTGCCCACATATAAATCATCAATCGGATCAAGAGAAGCCGTCGCTATTGATTACACGCTAATGTCACCTTCAGGAAACCATCTATGCACTGAACGGCATTTTTTAGCCAACTCCATACCCTACCTATTCCGTTTATGCGCTCCTGCAGATAGCAAAGTCATCCCAGCGGAATACTCTGCCCTTCTCAACTCCGCACAGTGGATTCCTCGCACTCCATCGGATTTTCCCCAAAGCGCAGGGACGGCGAACTTCTCCCGAGAAAGCATTAGGAGGGCCACCGGCTACTCGTCTGAAACCATAGAATTAGCGAATGGGACTCGCATCCACGGCAATTTAGTAGACGAAAAGGGCCTCTCCGCTTTTTATGCGGCAATCAACCACATCCCTGCAGCAGACTTCCAGCGAAATTATGGAATATTTCCCGGGGGCACTGTCCCGGATGTATGCAGTAACGAGTGGCATTCCCTCATGAACCTTTCAGAACTGCCAGAGCAGTCCCGCAATAGTCGCGAAGGTAAGGAGTGGTTACCCTCGCGTGAAATCGTTGGCTATCAGGCGTGCGGATACTCTCTACCCGCACCTCAGCACAAAGAGGCCACGCAATTCTGGTTCCTTCAGCATCCCAATGGTGTCTGGGGAATAAAAACAAGCACCGCCGCAACCATTAAGGCTTCCGCAGATGCCAACGCGCCTGAGCAGAAAGAACTCGCGGCACATACCCAGGAAAAAACAGAACGCTATCTTCAAGAACTCACCTGGGTGACAATAAAGAAAGGCGAGACTATTAAATGAGTAATTCCGCCAGTCACGATTCTCCTAAAGAAATGGCAAATGCGCAGGGCCGCTCGGAAGAGAGCTCTCGGTCGCCAGAGTTCTCCCACCATGCATTCTTTATCCGCTTTATCCCAACACTCGGAGCTTCTTCACTGACAGGTTTCTTTTTGTCTGTGGTAGGAGATATTCACGCAGGCGGCATTTCTATTCTTAATAGCCCCCTCCTCCCCTGGAGCATCGGGCTCTTTTTCTTTATCGCTGTCACATGGGGCACTTGGTTGGCTCGCGCTGAAAAATACATCTCCAATATGAATGTATGGCGCATACCCCTATTGCTCCCACCTATCGCCTTTAGCAATATTTATCTGGCAATTCCAGCTCTTGGATATAACGCCCTATCTAGCCAACCCTTCCCATGGAGCGATTCTCTATTATTAGCCTCTCTCTGCGGATTCTTTGTAACATCTGTCCTCGTCTCAGTCTGGGCACTCCACGAGCGCGACACTTTTGAGTACAGCACACGGACATTTCCCCCGCCATCACAACTTAATAGACAATGGCGTGCAATAGGCACAACCAGTGCTGTCGTTAGCCTTTTGACCACATTCCTGATTATCGCAGTGACACATACCCCAATACATTCCTGGTCCACCTCCGATCTCGACACCTCTGGCAGCATAGACAACGCCACTATTCCACTAACCCCTATGAGTGGAACATTGGTTTGGAGCACTACTTTACCCGAATCCGCGGAACCCCACCGCATACTTCCTGGCGCTCATGGCCCCGTTGTCAGCAATAGTGACAATAATTCAGTTCTGGGACTTTCCATTAAAGACGGATCGATCATATGGGAATGGAAGATTCGCGACCACACTAAAGCCTACATTGATGTTGACAGCGCCCGAATTTCCCCTGACGGCCGTTATTATGCTGCCCTTATTGACGAGAAAGTATCAACTGACATTAATAACCCTTTGGGTTGGGAAGAATGGCGAAATCGCCTTATCATTCTCGATGCCACTACCGGTAAGGAACTATGGTCACGGCCTATTCGAGAAGAGGATCGCCAGAACGACGATTCTGATTCCTTGAATATTACTCTAACTAATAGAGTCCTCTCAATCGGCCGTAAAGTGATGGATATTGCCACTGGCAAACCCCTTTGGGATCTACCCGAAGATGCGTGGGTTGTGAACGATATTCACAGCAAAGAAACATTGCTAGTCTCCATGGAAGGCAACTATCAAAGGGGCTGGCAAGACTATGGTAACAATCCACAATCAGCTAGTTGCAGCGAATGCAATATGGGGGTTTTTCAGGTCGTTGAGGATACGACTGGTAAACGAGTAGGGAACGAGTTTACCGGTCTTTTTCAGCCCAAATATGACGACGCTATTGCTGCTCACGGGTGGATCATTGTCCACAATCTGGAAACACACATGACCACTTTGCGGAATATTGATTCTGGACAAGAAATTCCCGGCCCAAAAGGAATAATCGAATCATCTTCTCAGGCAAGACGCTACGCACCTAATGAAAGCATTTCGTTGGACATCGCCCCTGTCGAGCAACTGAATTCCGGAAAGCGCAAAGCAGAAAATAGAGTTGTCTTTACACCCCAAGATAAAGCTCTCTCCACTCTCCCGTATACCGACGAAATCCCTTACGGCGATCTACTTTTGCCCGCAGAACAAGGGAAAGAACAACTAGTGCACTTTATGGACTCTCGCTACACTCCAACGCTGGAACTTCTCACTTACGATGACGAAATATTCGTCGGCGAATACACTCTGCATGATTTAGGGACTTACGGGCAGGTGGGCGCCTGGCCCGTGCCACCCCGAGGCATTCGATCCCATGGCGGTTGGCTGATTCTTGCTGGCGGAAATGATGAGGACTATTCCAATCGCAACCTCTCCCCTTCCGCTTCACAATTGCTTTTCATTAAGTGACGAGGGCGGGGCCACGCATTCGCATAAGAAATGCATCCAGTACACGCTGCACGGAAGGAAGTGTTCAGGTATTGTGACTCAATAGAGAAAATACTTGCACGCTGAGGATATGGGGTCTCAGAGTGCACACATAGGGTTTTTCCGGCGATCCGTTTGGTTTAGCCGCTCTTTCTGACAACCATGGAGGTGCAACTATGGCGGAAGGGTCACAGAACGAGACGCTGTCTATCCGCCAGCGCCTGGCCATGCTATTCACTGAAGAAAGACGGCACACCCTCTACACTATTCTGTTTTCCGCCTGCTTGACTGCTGGCGCTGTCGCATGGAATCTTGGTTGGCTAGACTTTTCTCGACCATACAGTGGCACTACTCAGAAACCTCCCGCCGCTGGGCAGGGAAGGCATGTAATCGCATTACCTGTTAATTGGCACACCGAAGACGTCGTGTTACACCTCGACATTCCTTCGGGCTGGAAATCGCAGATTACCCCTTATCACTTCACGGACGACTGGCACTTTGACATCCATGGGACAGCACAGTTTTCACCACCGGGCACCCCAAATTCTGACCCCACAGGGCTCACAGTCAGCCACATTTTCCCGCACCATAATGATGCTCACTATTTTCCTCTGCCGGGAATCGCTGATGATCTCGGCTTTGATCCACATCTACACAGTCATGAGGACATGCACCTACTTGACCATCACCTGCTTGATGTCAGCAATCCAATGAGAAGTGTCGCCCCTTTTGGCGGACGTGAGGCTTTCGCAATCGACTATGAGTTGACGTCAGAATCGACGAGTCATAAGTGCACTGAAAGACAATTGGTCGTGAATCAGGTCGGTGCCATCATCCGCCTATGTTCACCTGCGGGCGCTGAGACTATTCCTCAGGATTATCAGGCTCTTCTCTCGTCAGCTCGATGGATCCCTCGCCAAGAAACCGATTTCGCGCAAAGTACAGTCTTCGCAGAGTCTCAGGCAGATAGTATCGCTATTCCCCTTCCGGAGGGTTGGCAGGTCACGCGCACCCCGGATGGGGTACAAGATAAAACTATTGACCCTCCAGGATTCTCTGATTCCTCTGACTTTCCTCGATCGCATGCCCTAACCATTCAGCGCATTCCACTCTCATTACTTAGCGGAAAGTGGGCTATTTACCCAACGCACACTCCGCCCACACCTTGCAGCCCCAAGTGGAAGACAATGGTGGATTCTTGGTCCGATTCTGCAGAACAGTATTGGCTGGAGGACAGAACTATTGGCGGCGAAAATGCCTGTGGCTTTTCCTCGAATCCCAACCCTTGGGATCGCGGCAGGCACTATTGGTTTGTTCCTCGTCAAGACGGCCTATGGGTATTCACAGTAAGGATCGGCACTCCCCCAACTCCAGAAGAGAAAGAGCAACAACAGTCTGGCCACCAAGAAGAAGCGCATTTCCTTCCTGAGCACACCACACAGGCGTATAAGGCCCTTGACCAGACAAAGTGGACTACCGTAGCAAACAAAGGGACAGAATAATGGCCCCTTCTACTGATGCCTTCACTAAGAAACTTCCTTCACACGCCGCATTCCGCCTATTATCTCTTGCCCTCTATTCTCTGGGGTTATTCTCGCTACTTGCATTAACTATCTCAGCAGCTACAAGCTTCGCCATTAAAGCATATTCTCCACTATTCTACGAACCCATTTGGTATCCCCTACTTTCCTTAGCAATTATCTTGGCTATCTGGTTTTATCGCGTCCTACGCCGAAAACCTCTTAATCCCACCATTAACTGGTATTGGCCCACTTTCCTTATTGCTCTATGCATTGCCAGCAGCATTCAAGCCATCTACTCGCTCCAATATTCCACACCTCTCATACTGGCACACCATTGGCCAACAACTCTCACTTTGACTGGCATTATAGGAATAAACCTCACCTGTCTACTTGCTATTCCTTGGAGCATTATTGACGCACGCTTTCAAGAACAGGACTACTCTAATCCCAAAGCTAAGGAAGACAGCGACACACCAAATTCTTGGCAGCGCCCTGCTCTCGGCGCCGCAATATCAGCATTAACACTGGCAGTCTCTTACGCCATTATTGCTGTACCTACACACCCAGTTATTTCCCACCTCAGCGCAGAGACTTTTGACACGACCAGCAGCTCACAACCAGCCGAAGGAATGCGCTCTCTCAACGGAAAGATAGCGTGGAGCATTTCAAAGCCATCATCGCGCTACTATATTGATCTCTTTCCTGGCGCAGCTGGACCTATTATGGTTCATAGCGGCACACAGGGTTACGCTCACGGCCTCTCCGAAAAAGATGGTTCAGTACTGTGGGAGTGGAAATTATCTCCCACTTCCGGCTCCGAAATAGATGACTGGGGTACAACTTCTTCACCCGATGGGCGCTATTTAGCAATCTCTATTAAGCACGCAGTAGGAAAAAGCGGCTACGCTTATGACTATCAACAACGAGTAGCCATTATTGATGCAATTACCGGTAAGGAATTATGGAATAGGAACATTAGGGCATTAGATTTCTTGATGGGGGACATTATTCTCACCAATCGAGTAGTTGCTATTGGTCAGAAGGTTTATGACCTCCGCACGGGAAATCTGCTCTGGCAAATTCCTGACACTACTGCACCCATTGCGGGGATTCGCGCCAGCGAAACCCTGCTGACAACGCCCATAGGCGAAGATGAGACCCCGAGTCGAGCCCCCTACCTAAACAAGAACATACATGCCTCCTGTTCAGATTGCCTTAGTGGATCATTCACCCCTGTTGACGATCGCACGGGGAAGCCCAAAGGCGCTACGCTGACAAATATTCTCGCGGGCAACGGTGATAATGTTGCAGCTAGCCGCGGATGGGTCCTCTTTCATAATGAAGAAAGAGGGAGTAATACGCTGCGCAATATTGACACAGGAAAAGAGATTCCCGCCCCCACCGGCAAACCTCATCTGGTGCGTGAAGGGCAACCTAGGACGTTAGGTCAGGAAACGCTTCTTCTGCGATTAGAGTCCGCAGATAAAGCGCAGTCAGATGAAGAATCTGTAGATGCCTACTACCTCTTTTCTCATACCTTCACCCAACCGATTCTTATTCCTGACCCCCTTGAGAACAGCACACTAATCCCACAAAAGGGAGATAGTGCCTTATGGGCGGGAATTGTGAGGGGGCGCCCACTATTAACAGTACGCGTTGCAGAATTCAACAATGATCAGCCTCTTGTTGATGTAGTCATGCCTGATCTCCCCTTAAGGTACCAAGATCAAATCGAGCGCATCAATCAAATTATCCCGACACGCGAGGGAATACTTATTCATGTTGGGGGAACAGAAATAAGTATTCATCCCCAGCGCCCTCCCAGCCAATTGATTATGATCAAGTAAGGCGGCTACAGCAATACTCACCGCCACTTTCTGACAACCATGGAGGTGCAACTATGGTCGAAGAGACACAGTCAAATAGGGAAACGCCGGCCCCCGCTAAAAGGGTAGCCTCGGCGTTAACGAGCGAGCGTAAGTATGCCCTGGGCGTTATTGCGTTAGCCATCTGTTTAACGACTTCTGTTTTTGCCTGGGGTTTTGGCTGGATTGATTTTGATCCACCCAGCAGGAACACCAATAACTCACGCAGCTCGGCAATGAGTGATAACCCTGCGCCAGAAACGCAAAAAATCCCCCTCCCACCGGACTGGAACAGCGAAGACATCATATTACATGTGGACATTCCAGATGGCTGGGAATCGCAGAATACACCCTACTATCTTTTTCTCGGCTCATTAGGAGTTGACGTTGAAGGGGAAGCAAAGATTTCTCCCCCGGATACAGCGCAATCTGACCCTACAGGACTCACCATCAGCCATTTTTTTCGCCGAGAAGAGGGCTATTTTCCCTTACCAGGCCGGATTACATCAGGGCTTGATGGTGCCTTTATGCTGGATGACGAGGATTTAACAACGAAAGGACGACACCTTCCAGAGATCATTGGCCCAACGCACGGTGTCGCCCCTATTGGAGGTCGTGACGCATTGGCGCTTTCCTACGACCTACCCTCACCAGCAGGAACCCATAAATGCACTGAAAGACAATTGGTCGTAAATCGGGTTGGTGCCATTATTCGCCTATGTTCACCTGCAGGGGCTGACACAATTCCTCAGGAATATCAGGCTCTTCTTTCCTCAGCTAAATGGGCACCCCGAGCAGAAAGCGACTTCGCACAAAGCACGATTATTACCGATCCTGCACCTGACACCCTAGAACTTCCCCTTCCAGAAGGATGGAGAAACGTAGGAAATACGGAAGATAGTTCTGCGATGAATATTGCGCCGTCAAACACGCAGGGTTTTCCACTGATGATTCGCCGGATCCCGCCCTCGTCAATTAGCGGAAAGTGGGCCATCTACCCAACGAATAACATCCCTGAACCCTGCACTCCCGAATGGAAGAAAATGGCAGACACATGGGAGCCTTCAGGAGAACAAAGGTGGTTAGAAGAGCGCACTATTGATGGCGAAAAAGCATGTGGCTTTATCAATGATCCTCAGCCTCACCAGCCAACTGAACACCATTGGTTTGTCCCGCGCGAGGACGGGCTGTGGATTTTCAACGTGGAAGTCTTTCCGCCCAGGAAACCTGCTCCTATCCCTGGAGCGCAGTCTGGAGCTGAACAGGAACCACAGCTCGGTCGTGAGCATTATAAGCAGGCATATCAGTTACTCGACCAAGTGAAGTGGACGTCCACAGCAGAAAAAGGGGCAGAGTAATGAGCGCGACAACTGAAAACCCCCCAAAGACAACAGCAACCTACGCTAAGTTCCGTATATTTTCTGCAGCTTTCTATTCGCTGGGAATACTCTCGGTTATCGCACTCATCGTCTCAGGCGTCGCCTCCTACGCCCTTAAAGCGTATTCACCACTGACCTATGTCCCCTTATGGCTTGCATTATTGCCCCTATTTATCATTATGGGTATTTGGTTTTATTGCGTCTTCCGCAGGCTCCCTCGAATACCTTCACGTAATTGGTATTGGCCCTTCCTTTCTGTTGCGTTGTGTGTCGCCATTAGCTTTCATGCGCTTCATTCCTCGCACTATGCCACGCCGTTAGTATCGGCAGCTCAGTGGCCAACAACTTTAGCGTTAACTGGCATTGTAGGAATTATTCTTACCTGTCTACTTGCCATCCCGTGGAGCATTATTGACGCGCACATTCAAGGGGAACAAAAGGCTCACAAGTCCGCAACAAGTGGTGACACAAAAACACCTACCAAGGCTCAATTCAGGCAGACACAACCATGGCACCGCCCTGCACTTGGTGCCACCGCGTCAGCACTGGCATTAATAGCCAGTTACGCTATCATTTCCCCAGCTACTGCCCCGGTTATTTCCTATACCGCCATAAACGCTATTGCCACAGACAGTAGCATTCCACAGTCAGCTCAAGGTCCCCAATCACTCCGTGGCACTATCGCATGGAGCATGATAAAACCGGCTTCCCAAGATCCTATTCGACTTTTTCCCGGTGCCACCAATCCCGTTCTAGTCCAGCCAGGCAAACATGGCTATGCCCAAGGGCTATCCGAAAAAGACGGTTCACCCCTATGGGAATGGAAACTATCTCCAATCTCAGATTCCGAAATTGGAGAGTACAGTACAACAACCTCACCTGATGGACGTTATTTAGCACTCGCTGTTATTCATTCTCATCCAGACGAAGCCGATGATCTATATCGTATTGTCATAATTGACACCACGACCGGTAAAGAACTATGGAACACTATCCGGGAAGATCTTGATTCTTCTTCCACTAATCATCTCATTCTCACTAATCGGGTAGCCGCCATTAATCGCCACGTTTTTGACCTCAGCACCGGAAAAGAACTCTGGCAACTACCCGATGACACAATTCCTATTGCAGATATTCGAGCTAGCGAAACCCTACTCACAGTCCCAGAAGAAGAATACAGAAAAATAGCGGGGCCATACCAAGAATCAACACAAAAAGAGAATTCTTGTTACGGCTGCGCTATTGGGACTTTCACTCCCGTTGACGATCGCACAGGAAAGCCCAAAGGCAAGCCTATGACAAATATTCTCACCAACTCCCGTGAGGATTTTGCCGCTAGTCGCGGATGGATCCTTCTCCACAATAAAGAAACTGGGAGCAATACCTTCCGTAATATTGACACAGGAAAAGAGATTCCCGCCGCTAACGGTAAACCCAGCACGCGGTTTACGGGAGCCAGTCTAGGCATGGAATCCCTTTTACTCACCTTCACCTCCCCCGATGCCTCTCAATCAGAGAAGATTCAACCACAGGACCACTATTTCTTTTCCCACACCTTCAGCGAACCAATCCCGATACGCACACCCGTCCATGAACGTACCTTTATCCCTCAAGGAGATACTGTTTTATCGGCAGGTATCTTCCTAAAAGATCAGGCTCTGCCAACAGTACGCATAGCAGGAATTAATGACGAGCAACCTCTCCTTGACATTATCCTTCCTAGTCTTCGCAATCACGATTGGCGTCAATTAGAAGGCATTAGGCAGATTATCCCCACGCGCGAAGGAATACTCATTCATATTGGCGGCTCAAAATTTGGGGATGAGAACATCCTTCCCCCCAACCAATTCATTATGCTCAAATAAAGGCCGTATTTACCGTCAATTTCCGACAACCATGGGGGTGCAACTATGGGCGAAGAAAGACAGAAAAATCCGGACAGTCCGCCTACTCACCATCGAAAGAATGGGCCACACAAGACGCCATTATTAACAACAGAGCGTGTATATGGCTTTGGCATTATCCTGTTATCTACACTCATCACTGCCTACGTTCTAGCATGGATTCTTGAGGTACCAGGTTTTGCACCTGAACGCACAAGTTCATCATCGTCAGAGCAATACAGGCAGAAAATCCGCTTACCTTCCGGGTGGGACAGTGAAGATGTCATATTGCGGCTAGATATCCCCAAGGGTTGGACCGTGCAGAACACTCCCTACCAATTCGCAGAATACATGCGTCCCAATATCCAGGGGGAAGCGAAGATTTCTCCACTGGATACAGCCCAATCTGACCCTACAGGTCTTACTGTCAGCCACTTTTTCGAAGGTGAACATCTCCTTTATTTCCCCATGCCATACGCTATTAAGCATGATGAGAGTGGCGACTATTTCCTTCCTGATAGCGATGCGATGCCTGAGGGGCGCCGCCTTCCCCATCCACAAAATGCAGAACGCGATATTACCCCTATCGGCGGTCGAGACGCTTTAGCACTGACCTATGACCTCCCGTCGCCAGCAGGGACCCATAAATGCACTGAAAGGCAAGTGAGTGTCAATCGGCGTGGGACCATTATTCGCCTATGCTCGCCCGCTGGCGCGGAAACTATCCCGCAGGATTATCTTGCCTTTTTGTCCTCGGCACAATGGATTCCCCGAGCTGAAAGCGACTTCGCACAAAGTGAGGTTGTCACAGACCCGCCTTCTGATTCCATCAATATCCCCCTTCCTGATGGATGGAAAAGCGAGGACGGATATGTGCAGCAGAGCTCGCTCAATAGTGAGCTTAACCTGCATAAATACATTCGCACGCCAGGTACAGTCCCTCTTCATCTCACACAACAATATCCCAGCCATCCGTTATGGATTCGCCGTATCCCGCCCTCGTCGATTAGTGGGAAGTGGGCTATCTACCCAACGGACGACACCCCTGAAGCCTGCATGCCCGAATGGAAGAAAATGGCAGACACGTGGGAACCATCCGGAGGGCAGAATTGGCTAAACGACCGGACTATTGGCGGCGAAAAGGCCTGCGGATTTTCTACTGACCCCAACCCGCAACGCGCAACCTGGCACTACTGGTTTGTCCCACGCGAGGACGGACTGTGGATTTTTGAGGTTGCGGTTCCCCCGACTGAGGCCCCTAAACCTGAGGAGAGCGCACAGTCCGACGCAGATCCTGCTGCATCATTCAATCCTAAAGACTATCAGCAGGTGTATACATTGCTCGACCAAGTGACATGGACAAAGGCAACAGCAAAGGGGGCAAAATAATGAGCGCAGCGAACAATAACCCAACATACGAAAGCTCTGAAAAGAAAAGATTCCCCCACACTAAATTCCAATTATTTTCGGCAGCCCTCTATTCGTTGGGGATATTGTCGATAATCACGCTTGTCGCATCTACAATTGCGGCGTTCATATTCAATACCTACCTGCCTTTTACCCATCACTTAGCGCTATACCTTTCACTGGCCTTAATAGCCTTAATGGGCATTTGGTTTTATCGCGTTCTTCGGAGACTTCCTCGAACGCCGACACGCAATTGGTATTTCCCTACTCTTCTTATCGCGTTGCACATTGTCTGCGGCTATCAAGCTCTTCAGTTGGCGCAATCCGCCACGCCACTAGCATCGGCACCGCAGTCGCCCACAACCCTGGCATTAACCGGCATCGCGGGGATCATTCTTACCTGCCTGCTCACTATCCCATGGAGCATTATTGACGCACGTATTCAGCAGGAAGAAAAGACCCGCACATCGACTACAAATGCCAATGAAACGACATCTAGCAACCTTCCACTCGCGCAGAAACAATCGTGGCAACGCCCTGCTCTGGGTGCCACAGTGGCGGCAGTAACCTTAGCACTCACCTACGCCATTATTGCCCCACCCACAGCCCCAGTCATTTCTCGTATCGCCACAGAACCTGGCACTCCTATCAGTAATAACGCACAATCAGCTCAAGGCCCACAATCCCTCAAAGGCGTCATTGCGTGGAGTATGACAAAGCCCTCTTCAGACAATCTTTCGCTTCACCAAGGTAGCGCGGGCCCCATTCTCATAAACGAAGGCACACAAGGATATGTCCAGGGGATCTCCGAAAAGGACGGATCACCATTATGGGAATGGAAGTTAACCACAGCCTCGGATTCTTTTATTCTAGGAGCCGACTCAAAAACCTCACCTGATGGGCGTTATTTAGCACTCGCAGTTGGCCATTCTCATCCAAACGAGGACGATATTCTATTATATCGCGTCGTCATAATTGACACCACGACAGGTAAAGAACTGTGGAACACTATCGCAGAAGATCTTGATTCTTTTTCCGACACTCGCCTCGTTGTCACTAATCGGGTAGCCGCCGTTAATCGACACGTTTTTGACCTCAGCACCGGAAAAGAACTCTGGCAACTACCCGAAAACACACTTCCTGCGGCAGGAGTTCATGCCAGCAATACATTGCTTATTACCCAGGGGGAGTATCGCACAGGAATCGCTGGAGAAAACAACCTTAAAGTCCCCATTCTTGCTCGCTCCTGTTTTAAATGCGCAATTGACGAATTCACCCCCGTTGACGATCAAACAGGAAAACCTAAAGGCCCACCTCTCACAAAAATCCTCACTGACACAGTCGAACTCGAGGTTGTCTCCAGCCATGGTTGGATTCTTCTCCACAATGAGGAGACAAAGAGCAATACCCTGCACAATATCGATACAGGAAAAGACATTCCTGCCCCCAGTGGCCGCCTTCGCCCCACCCGGTCTTGGGCATATGGATTCCCGCACCAAGGAAACCTCTCTTTCATATTGATACCCCCCGATACTCCTCAATCAGAAAAACACCCCAAGGAAGACTATTACCTTTTTTCCCACACCTTTAGAGAACCAATTCCCCTCCCAAGCCCCATTGAACACGGAGCTCTCATCCCCCAAGGAAATACTGCTTTATGGGCAACCGTCTTCCCGGAGCACCCTTTACCGTCCGTGCGTATAACCGAAGCAACCACCAATGAGCCTTTTCTTGAATTCGCATTACCCGCTCTTCGTAATCGTCAATGGGGTTCACAGCACATTACCTACGCTCCTACCCGCGAAGGAATACTCATTCACATTAGTGCTTCGAACAGGGGCAATAGTGGCCACCCTCGACCCGACCAATTCATTATGATCAAATAACACGCCTCCCCCAGACACCAGCCAAACCACCACCCCCATTTACACCCGACCGCATAGCGGCTGGGGATTAGCGCGCGCCCAACTGAGGGAGGACAATAGAGGCAGCAAGTCAGTATTGGCCGCGCCAATATTCGCCGATTCTTTCAGGAGGACACGATGTCTACCCGCACAATTGTTTTCGCTGGCGGCTGTTTTTGGGGCACAGAGAAACTCTTCTCATTGGTGCGCGGGGTGAGCCGCACCCAAGCTGTCTACGCGAATGGACCGGATGATTCTCCTGTCACCTATCAGCAGGTCTGCGCCTCGTCGGGACACGCGGAGGCCGTCCTCGTTGAATATGACCCACAGACAATTCCCCTCACGACGCTGCTGGACCTCTTCTTTGACACGATTGATCCTTTTGCGGTGAATCAGCAAGGCAATGATCGTGGCATCCAATATCGTTCTGGCATTTACTACACGGACGAGGCTGATCTGCCCACTATCGCCGCCTTTGTTGCCGAAGTAGAGCAGAGTTTGCGTGCCACTATTGCCACGGAAGTGGAGCCGCTGCGCAATTTCTGCCCCGCCGAGGAATACCACCAGGATTATCTGGATAAGAACCCGGGAGGCTATTGCCACCTTGGCCCGGCTGCTTTCGCGAAGGCCCGCGCGCTGTAATCCTCGCTTTCGCTTCGCCCCGTCCCGTCATATTCACGAGGGCGGGGCTCCTCTTTTTCTCCGCAGGATTCTCCTGCAACAGGCAAGCCCCTCCACCCGACCCACGCTTTCACTATTCCACAACCGCACCCCAGGCGCGCGTGCCTATCATCCCGGGCGGACAAACCGCCGCCACGACGCATTTTCAAACGGGGATTGTCATTGTCGCCGCGGTTTATCAATTCAAGCTGCCTGCCTGCAGTTGCCAACCTGCGCAAATAGCAGCCCCGACCTCGTGAATTATTCCGGGGAAGAACCCCCACGGCCGCACCCCTCAGGTATTGCGCAACACCGGTGTTAGTTTTGTAAGCACGGCCACACTAAAGATGCCCACGTTGTGGTCACACCAACCCTTGCAATACCGCCGTTTTCTGCCCACAGTTGCAGATCTCCCACGAATGTGGACACGCCCCTTTAGCCTCGAATCATGGTCGAAGTGAGAATCCATGGTCGCGGAGGACAGGGAGTTGTCACGGCGTCTGACCTACTGGCAATGGCTGCCTTTACGGATGGACACCACGCACAAGCCTTCCCTTCCTTCGGTTCCGAGCGCACTGGTGCGCCCGTCGTATCTTTCTGCCGTATTACCAATAAAGAAATCCGTACTCGCGAACCCGTTCTTGAGCCGGATCTGATTATCGTTCAAGACCCCACTCTATTAGCCGTGATGGATGTTTTTTCTGGGTTGAAACCCGATGGCTACGCATTAGTGAACTCAGGAAAAACCCTAGAAGAACTGGACCTTACCCATTTGCTTGACGGTCGCCCACCGGGGCGGATCCTCACTATTCCCGCCTTCGAGATTGCCAAAGAATATTTGGGGCGGCCTGTACCGAATGTGGTGATGCTGGCGGGCGCGGCAGCGCTCACCGGACTTATTCGCCAGGATTCTATGGCTCAGGCAATTCGCTCTCGTTTCCCTGGGCCTGTGGGCGAAGCGAATGTGCGCGCTGCCAACGCGACTTTTGACCTGGTGGCGTCCCAACTCGGATCCAACGCTGCCAGCGACGCCACCAACAACTCCAACACTGCCGCTACCTCCGCCCCCACCGCCGCATTGGAGGACACTCATGCGTGAACAAATTGAAGGCTCGCAAGCAATAGCTAAATCGGTGGCTGCCTGCAGTCCCGATGTGATCGCTGCCTACCCTATTAGCCCGCAAACCCATATTGTGGAAGCCCTTTCTGCACTAGCCAAAAAAGGCGATTTAGGCTCCTGCGAATACCTCAATATGGAATCCGAATTTGGCGCAATGTCAGCCTGTATTGGTGCATCAGCTGTTGGTGCGCGCACATATACAGCCACAGCATCCCAGGGCCTACTTTTTATGGTTGAGGCTGTGTATAACGCTTCCGGATTGGGTTTACCTATTGTGATGACGGTGGCGAATCGCGCAATTGGTGCACCTATTAATATCTGGAATGACCATACTGATGCTATGAGTCAGCGCGATTCTGGCTGGCTGCAACTCTATGCGGAAACCAATCAAGAAGCCGCCGATCTGCACGTTCAGGCATTCCGCATTGCAGAAGAATTATCTCTGCCTGTCATGGTGTGTATGGATGGTTTTATTTTGACTCACGCCATGGAAATCGTTGATGTCCCTGAAGCAGAAGACGTCGCGAAATTCCTGCCGCCTTATGAGCCGCGCCAAGTCCTTGACCCGCAGGCTCCCCTGTCTATTGGGGCAATGGTGGGTCCGGAAGCTTATACAGAAGTGCGCTATCTTGCCCACCTTCACCAAATGCGCGCCTTGGACCTCATTCCGCAGGTACAGCGTGAATTCGCCGAGATTTTTGGGCGCGATTCCGGCGGTTTAGTACGGCCCTATCTTTTAGAGGATGCCGAAACAGTCATTGTTTCCATGGGCTCCGTTTTAGGCACGATTAAAGATGTCGTCGATGAACGCCGCGAACAGGGCGAAAAAATCGGTGTCCTTGGTATTTGTTCTTTCCGCCCATTCCCTAGTGAAGCTGTGCGCGCAGCTTTAAGCGGCGCGAAACGCTTTATTAATGTAGAAAAGGCCTTTTCTGTGGGAATTGGTGGGATTGTGTCGTCGCATTGTCGTTCGGCCATGCGAGGACTGCCTATTGACAACTACGAAGTGATTGCTGGTCTTGGTGGGCGGCCCATTACAAAGGCTTCTTTGCACGCAATGTTGGACCGCCTATCCAGTGGCGACCTGCCTTTCCAGACCTTCCTTGACCTGGATGAGGAGCTGGTCCAGCGCGAGTTGGCTCGTGAAGCGGCGTCTCGTCGTTCGGGGCCTACCGCTGAAAATCTTGTCCGTGACACGCAGGCACGGATGGATGAGGTATTGGCGGGGGCGCCCGCGGCAGGCGCGCCGACACCACCGGGCACGCCGCCAGCACACAGTGCGCCCTCAGCAGCCCACAGCGCGCCAGGCGTCAGCAGGAGTGCCGCCCCGCCCTCGTCATTCACACATCTGCCCACCACCCAAGGGGAGGAATTGCGATGAGCACCGTCGAATTAGGGATTCCACGCACGCGGGAAACAGAAATCCCTGTCCGCGAGCAAGTCAAGTTTTACCAGGTGGGATCATATGCCGTAGGGAACCGTCTGGCCGAAGAGCAATTGCGTTCCATCCAATCCGATCCCAATCGTTTTAATACGCTGACGTCGGGACACCGGGCCTGTCAGGGCTGTGGCGAGGCGTTGGGAGCGCGCTACGCTCTGGATTCTGCGATGGCCGCATCCGACGGGGACTTGGTCGCCGTCAATGCCACTGGCTGCTTGGAGGTGTTCTCCACTCCCTACCCGGAGTCAGCATGGACTGTCCCGTGGCTACATTCGCTTTTTGGGAATGCGCCGGCGGTGGCTGCTGGGGCTGCTGCAGGTTTGCGGGCTCGGGGCCAACAGACCCGGGTGATTGCTCAGGGAGGCGACGGCGGCACTGTCGATATTGGGATGGGCTGCTTGTCAGGCATGTTTGAACGCAATGATGACGTTCTTTATATCTGCTATGACAACGAGGCCTATATGAATACGGGTGTGCAGCGTTCTGGGGCAACTCCACCCACAGCGCGCACGGCCACCACCCAGCCCGTGGGGCCACAACCGGGCAATGAGTTCGGTCAAGGCAAAGATATGGCGCGCATTGCCATGGCCCATGAAATCCCGTATGTGGCAACGGCGACTGTCGCTGACCTGCGCGATTTGGAATATAAGGTCACCAAAGCCATGGGAATACGTGGGGCGCGTTATATCCACGTCCTCGTCCCGTGCCCATTGGGGTGGGGCACTGCCTCCAATGTGACAGTCAAGTTAGCGCGTTTGGCCACCCAAACGGGATTATTCCCTGTTTACGAGGCCGAACGCGGCGATATTACATCGGTGATGAAAATTCGGCGCCCCGCCCCTGTTGAAGAGTATTTACGACCTCAGCGGCGTTTTGCCCACCTCTTTAAGGGCGAGGGCGAACCGGAGGTCATTGCTCGTCTGCAAGCGGTGGCTGACCGGAATATTCGCCGCTACGGATTGATTGATGAGTCCCAATTGGATAGTGACGTGTTGGCCCGGATTTTGGAGGCGCCAAACGATCCAGAGGGCCGTTTTTCAGCGATTTTGCATGCCGCTGCTGAGACCAAACAGGGCCGCGCTGAAGCCGAGGTGGCGCGTCAAGGCGATGAAACCTGGGCGCTGACGCAGCGGCCGTCCGCCGAGCCAAGGGCGGCGCACCAAGACACTGCCGCTCACCAAGACTCGACCACCTCCACTCCCACCGATACTGGACAGGAGTAAAAGAATGTCTATTGATAGCCTGCCTTTTGCGATTACTTTGGGTGTTGGTTCTTCTCTGGCCAACGAAACTGGCTCGTGGCGCTCTGAACGCCCTATTTATGTGGATCTTTTGCCTCCCTGCAATAAGGCCTGCCCGTCAGGCGAAAATATTCAGCAGTGGCTTTTCCATGCTGAAGAAGGCAATTATGAGGCGGCATGGCGCCAAATCATGGCGGATAATCCCTTGCCTGCCACTATGGGTCGCGTGTGTTACCACCCCTGCCAAACAGCCTGTAATCGCGTTCAAGTTGATGAGGCCGTAGGTATTAATGCGATTGAGCGTTTCCTTGGCGATAAAGCCATTTCTGAAGGCTGGTCTATTCCGGTGACTGCCCCGGATTCCGGTAAGAAAGTCCTGATTGTTGGGGCGGGCCCTTCCGGTTTATCTGCGGCCTATCATTTGCGTCTGGCTGGGCATAGCGTTCATGTGAAAGAGGCGGGCCCGATGTGGGGAGGAATGATGCGTTTCGGCATTCCTTCATACCGCCTGCCTCGCCATATTTTGGATGCGGAAATTCAACGGATTGCCGATATGGGAGTGACTTTCGAGTTCAATACGAAGGTCGACAACGTTGAGGCGGAAGCGCACGCATGGGATGCAGTGTTTTTAGCTGTGGGCGCTCATATTGGGCGGCGTGCCTATATTCCTGCGGGAGCAAGTGCCAAAGTCATGGATGCGGTCTCTGTTTTAGCTGATGTAGAAACAGGGGACAAGCCATTGCTGGGCCGCCGCGTGGTGGTGTACGGCGGTGGAAATACCGCTATTGATGCGGCGCGTACTGCCCGGCGACTGGGCGCAGAAGAAGCCGTGATTGTGTATCGGCGGACTCGCGATCGGATGCCTGCCCATGATTCTGAGGTGACCGAAGCCGAAGAAGAAGGCATTATGATGCGCTGGCTCTCCACTGTGAAACATGTGGATGGTGGGAGCCTGACCATTGAAAAAATGGAGCTAGATGAGAATGGCTTCCCCCAGCCCACTGGCGAATTTGAAGAGCTCGGCGCAGATTCGTTGATTATGGCTCTTGGCCAGGAAGCGGATTTATCGCTGATTGAAGGAGCAGCAGGCATTGAGATTATTGATGGTGTTGTCACCGTTAATGATCAGATGATGACCGGACTTCATGGCGTTTTTGCCGGCGGCGATATGGTGCCTTCGGAACGCACAGTGACGGTGGCTATTGGGCATGGGAAAAAGGCGTCACGGTATATTGATGCCTTTTTACAGGGAACAACGTATACACCTGCTCCTAAACATGGGGATGCCACTTTTGATCGAATGACTCCCTGGTATTACTCTGACGCTCCTCAGCAGGTCAGGCAGAAGTTAGAGGGGCCAAGGCGCGCGTCGAATTTCGATGAGGTTGTCCAAGGCCTCGACGAAGAATCGGCTCTATTTGAGGCGC
Source organism: Actinomycetaceae bacterium (assembly GCA_030524055.1). Taxonomy (GTDB): domain Bacteria; phylum Actinomycetota; class Actinomycetes; order Actinomycetales; family Actinomycetaceae; genus Pauljensenia. Next base: position 19,277 of record JAUNHH010000027.1, read on the forward strand.
GCAGATGCATGAGTTGCGGCAATTGTTTTGGTTGCGACAATTGCTTTGGTGTCTGCCCGGATAATGCAATTACGAAGATTCGCCCCACGGAATACGAGTTCAAATACGACTATTGCAAAGGGTGTGGGGTCTGCGCTGAAGAATGCCCGTGCGGTGCTATTTCTATGATCGCTGAGGAGGTATAGCAAGCGGGTTGTTTTCTTCTTGTGCCCCGCCCTCGTTGATTGAATTCACGAGGGCGGGGCACACTCCACTCCACCTATTCTCTTGGGAAGCCTATTCGCTGATCGGTACTCCCAAAGCGTTCCCCTTGAGGGCGAATCGATTCGAGAATCTGCAGGTGTTCATCGCTCAACTCGACAGTAAAGGCACCAATATTGCTCTGCAAATGCTTCCGCTTAGCGGTTCCCGGAATAGGAATAACATCATCCCCACGCTGCACAACCCACGCTAAAGCCACCTGTGCCGTCGTCACACCCAATGAATCAGCAATAGCGCGAATTTGACTAACCGCCGCTAAATTCGCGTCAATGTTCTCTTTCCTCCACCAGGGCAGCGTGCGCCGATAATCAAGGATCCCCAATTTCTTCGAGCCTTGCTCTGTGGCTGTCAGCATTCCACGCCCAAGAGGAGAAAAAGGCACGATTGCCACACCCAATTCTCGAGCGACAGGCAGAATCGTCTTTTCTATATCCCGAGCAAATAAAGACCATTCGGACTCCAATGCGGCAATCGGGTGGATGGCGTGGGCACGGCGAAGCTGGTCGGCTGTTGCTTCACTTAACCCGATTTCGCGCACTAAACCCTGTTGAACAGCCTCAGCCATAGCACCTACAGATTCTTCAACAGGAACTTTCGGGTCAATCCGGTGTAGGTAATACAGGTCAATATGGTCAACGCCGAGCCGCTGAAGCGATGCACGCAATTCTTTCCGAATGGCGCCAGGACTGCCATCAAGACCAATAGGAATACCGGGGGGAATACGGCGAATACCGCATTTCGTGGCAATAGCAACCCGGTCACGGTGCGGCTTTAAGGCCGCCCCAACAAAGCGTTCATTTCTTCCTGCTCCATAAGCAGCAGCGGTATCAAAAAGAGTAATCCCCGATTCAACGGCATACTGCAGCGTGAGCAGGGCTTCGCGGGGGTCACTACGGTGATAGGAGGTTGTCATTCCCATGCATCCAAGGCCAATAGCAGAGACTTGGAGGGACCTAATTGCGCGTTGAGGAATGTGCATTGTTCTCTTTCAATCAACGAGGGCGGGCGCGGAATGTTGTGACAGTTGCTCTTGGCAAACCAGGAGGGCCTTAAAGTTCAGGAGGCACCTCAACACAACTACCTTCTTGTTTATTGAGCCGGCGATGTGCAAGAGTAATTTTGTGTTCAGTCAAGGCAAGACTAAGACGTAACTCCGCGATTTTTCGCTCTAATACTGCGCGGTGCTCTCCAAGGACCTCAATACCCATTTTCAGCGTTTCCGGGTCATGAAGATCATCGAGAAATGGTGCCACCTTTTTCAGTGTGGCAATGGGCATTCCCGTGAGCCGAAGATGAGCAATACGTGCCAGCCGACGAAGAGCGTAAGTATCAAAACGTCGATGCCCATGCTCGGTACGGAGGGTCCCCAGCAGACCTTCTCTTTCGTAATAACGCAGAGTATGTGCGCTAATTCCGGTCAATTCAGCGGCTTCGCCAACACTTAGCAGGCGGTCAGTATTTAGCGTTAATGCAACTGCGCGTATTTCTTCAGCTGTAGGGACTGCTGTTGGGTCCGCCATTAAGCGCTGAACTGCCCCCTCAATAGCCTCAGGAAGTTTCATGAATGCAACACTAGGACTTTGAGCCTACTCGAAGGCAAGAGGAATCTAGAAAGCCCTTTCGACATCATGAAGCACATAAGAATGTCAAAATTGTGACCCTTAGTAAAGGAAAACCCTGCACCACGTGCAGGGTTTTACCAATGTGGCACGGAGAAGTCTTTTACTTTCCGTTACCAGCGTTTGACTCTTGGGGCAGCGTTACCTATATCACACGCTTAGAGGCCTTCAATGGCTAATGCGCCCCAACCAGGAATCGTCACCTCGCCCTCGTTCGCGATTTCCTGACCGCTGAGTACATCGACGCCAGCGATCGGGAGGGAAACAGCAACCTCATCCTTGGAGTAGTTCAATAGCCATGTCAGCGGCTTTCCTTCGGCATTAATACCGCGGCGCACGCTGACCGTTCCTGCAAGGTCCTGCGTCCAGTCGGACACTCCCGCCTGGTCAGCAATCAAACGCAAGAGGTGACGTAAGAGCTCATCGGAGGTGTGGACGCCAATATGCCATGCCTGCCCCTTGCCATAGGTGTGGCGGGTAATTGCCGCGCCACTCCACGCATGGTGGTCATAGGTGGCCAAGATTTCCGTGTCTTCTGCGGGATTGAGAAGTTCCATAAAGGTCCGCGCCTCCAGATCGGCGCTATCCGTACCACCCAATTGCTCACTCAAAGCCTCACCAAGAGCAAGTTTTACCCCTTGAGGAGCAGTGAATTGGTTGTAGGTAAAACCAAAAACATCTGTCAGTGAATGGGGCGCAGCATCGTGCCATACGCTGACATTTTCATCGGCCACGAATGAGCGGAAAGTACTGACCAGGTGGCCACCCGCCTGGACGAAAGCACGCAAAGCATCCAAGGTTGATTGAGGCGCGGTGTACAACACGGGCGTCACCACAATGGAATACTGCTGTAAGTCTTCAGCACTGGCGGTTATGGGCAGGAAATCCACCTCAATATTGAGGTCGAAAAGTGCGTCATACACCCACCTGAGAATGTCGTTATATCCCAGTGACGGGAAATAGGCGGTGGGGAATCCTGATTGAATGCCAAACCATTTCAGGGCACTTAAAGCCTCATTAGAGACCATAATGGCGACCTTATTTGTCTTTGTCAGGCCGCGCAGACGGTCGCCCCCGCGCTCTAAGTCAGCCCCAATGGTTCCCGCTTCTTCAAAGGTGGGGTTGGTCGCCATGTCATGGCTGAGTAGGCCTTTCCAGTAGGTCTCAAATGAGTTATGGATGGAATGCCAATGCCAATACATCACGCCATCAGCGCCGCTGGCGATATGCGAGAAAGCCTGTAGGCGGAGTTGACCAGGATAGGGCAGCCAGGCGAGTTGCCCCTGAGCCTGAGTTTCCACCACCAGGTAATTCGCACCCTTCTTAATAGAGCGCGTCATATCCCCACCAAAAGCAATTTCGCGGCCGGTGAGTCCATCTTGAGTCGGATGGTAGATATCCACCCCAGCAAGATCCACTGTGTCAGCGCTGCGGAAGTGATCCACTGCTGGCTGCAATCCGTAGGACCAACCCGGACCCCAGTCAAAGTCGAAGTTCTGGGTAATGAATTGATCCTCACGGCGATACTCGTCAATAATGGCGCTTTGCCATGCCAAAAACTCGGTGACTAAACCGCGCCGATATTCATCAAAGGCGCAGGCAAGTGAGCCATTAATTGTCCCGAGGACATTCGGGAAATCTTCCCAGGCATTAATGCGATTCGACCAGTAGTTCAGCCCAAAAGCAGCATTTAAAGCGTCTAAGTCGCCATCAAAACGGCGCCGCAGGTGCGCAACAAATCCACGTTGAACAGCCGTTCCAGCGGTGTCATAGTATTTGGTCTCATTATCGACTTGGAAGCCAATGACATTGGGATGCGGCGCGGTATGCGCGGCAAGTACCCGAATAGCGCGTTCAGCGTGATAACGATAGGCCGGATGGGTAATATCCATATTTTGCCGCGCACCATAAATGGATTGCCCATTTGCCGTTGTTGTCAGCACATCAGGATGGTCGGCAGCAAGCCAGGTGGGAATCGCATAGGTGGGAGTGCCAATAATGACCTGCATATCGGTGCCGTGCACTGCATCCAGTACCACGTCGATATGGTCCAAATTGAATACACCTGGTTCTGGTTCCATCGTTCCCCAGGTGGATTCTGCAATTCGGATGACATTAATACCGGCCTGGCGCATCATATCCAGATCAGCATCCACCCGACTTTCAGGCATGTACTCGTCGTAGTAGGCCACACCGTACAGGGTGCGGGGAAGTCGTTTCGTCATTAATGGTCCCTTCAGTGGTGGAGCAGCGATGCCCCAGCGAAAACCTACCGACAAGTCTATTACCACTTCCCCCTTTTCGTCGAGCCCTTTCTCGCCACCCCCTTTTAATCGACCAATCCATATATTAAGCTGCCCTGAGTGACCATCGTTGGCCACCTTCTGCAATGACGCGCCATGCCAAAGGAGACATCGATCGTGAGCAGCCCTTCAGGATCAGCCAATCCGCATATCACGCCACCTACTACCCCAGGCACCTCAGCCAAAATCAATGGTGGCAGCCCTTTTGTTAGCTACGTTTTTGCTTACACTGTCGCTGCACTAGCAGTCTTTGCTAGCTATTCAGCGCTCGGTAATATCCTCCTGCCCAACCAGGTGCAGACCATTGAGTTCCAGACTATCTTTGCTGGTACCAATGTCACCGCGGATCAGCTGCAGGCCCTTGCTGACCTGAATAATTCTGGCACTACGCCCACTGATCCCACTATGGCGGATAATCTTGCGCGCTTTAAGCAGTACGAAGGAGCACGCGCTCAATCACTGTCCACCGTGCTCGCCATTGCCTCAGTTTTCACCCTCTTTGCTCAACCCATAGTTGGTGTTCTATCTGACCGTTGGCGCTCTGCGCGCGGACGCCGCGCATTCTGGATTGCTGTCGGCACAATTGCTGGCGCGCTATTTATGGTGGGGCTGCGCTTCTCCACCACACTCGCTATGCTCACGATCTTCTGGATTACCACCCAGGTGGCACTGAACTTTGCTCAAGCACCTCTCACCACCACTATTGCTGACCGCATCCCCGAAAAACGCCTAGGTATGGTCTCTGGCCTGGCAGGTATTGGCATGATGGTTGGGTCGCTATTAGGCACGGTAATTGCCGGTAACGTCTTTAACCTCATGGGATTAGACACCTACTACATTATTGGTGGAGCTGTTGCCATCAGCGGCATCCTTTTTGTCCTCATGGCACCAGATACCTCCTCTAAAGAACTCGAACTCGAGCCTTTCGACTGGATCGGCTTCTTTAAGGGATTTGCTGTTCCGCTCCGTGACCACGACTTCCTGTGGGTGTGGCTTGCCCGATTCGCGTTTATGTTTGGCTTTACCGCCATTAACAACTACACGCTCTTTATCTTGCAGGGCTATGTCCAACCAGCATTAAGCGTTGCTGAGGCCAATACCTGGGCTCCATATCTGGCCTTGATTGGCATGCCAGGAATGCTCATTATGATGCTCATTTCCGGCCAATGGTCCGATAAGGTGGGTCGCCGCAAGCCCTTCGTCGCCATTACTGCCATCGGTTTCGCCGTGGCACTTGCCA
>JAUNHH010000042.1 GCA_030524055.1 Actinomycetaceae bacterium
AAACCGCGGCGAGGACGTGTGTCAGCACAGGGACCTCTCGTCTTGGCGGCGCTTTGTCAATCGGCGGGGCGGCCAGGACAAGCTAGCCCACGCAAATAGCCGCTCCCCCAGCTCTCAAAGGCGCCCGCCCCGCCCTCGCAGGCCCACCCCGCACCCGCCAACACTCACGCACCTAGTTGTAAGACAATGTCCTGATAGACCTGAGTGTCACCAATATATAAGCGACTGGCATCACCAGGATCGCCCCCAAGGGCAAGTACCGGCGCAAAGGCATAACTATGGCCCAGCGGTAGCGGGCCGTGAATCTCTACTGCCTGATGGAATAAGGGTTCGCGCAGAAAATCAGCCCGAAATTCCGCGTCGCACAGAGAACCGTGAAGGAAGCCCACAATGGACCAATCCAATACTGTGCATTCACGGTATTGCAGATCAAGGAAACAGACATCTTCGTCGCCCGCATCGCTGAGTTTGCGGTAATAAAAGTAGTCCCCAAATGCAGTGACCGCGAAGGGAAGGTAGTTCGGTTTTCTTTCTGGGAACCAGGCCCAAAATGCTGACTCATATTCCGCAGGGTCAATAAACTCAATCAGCCCGTCGCGGTAGTGTCCAACGCCGTGGGTCTCCCAGATTTCCACTAAGGCAGGTGGAGCAAGGTCGCGGTATTCCTCAATTGTGCTTTCGGGGATGGGTTGCGTGGCGGTTGGTGTAAATTCGGTAAAGAATGCATTTGTCATGCTCAGCTCCTCTCATGTGCTTCGCATGACAAACCTACCTGATTCACTACGGACGCGCCCGAGAGAGCATGTCAGGCAATAAAGCCTTATTTTTCGGTGACAGCTAATTCGGAGAAGACCACTCGGGCATCTTCGGTGTAAAAGGCTGGGCCACCCTGTAAATACGGGCTTTCACTATCAGTCACTGTAGCCAGGTGTTTACCGTCAACAGTGATCGTGAAAATTGCTGCTCCGCCCTCGTGCGAAATTGATACCTCAACGCTGTGAGTCGAGCCAACCTCGAAAGTAGGGGATGTGCCAGACGCAAGAAAACGTTGCGCCCCAGGGTAAGCCGTGTCCTGCTTGGAAACTTCCCACCCATTGGGTTTGAGGACGAGCGCATAGAAATGCGTTGGGTCGGTATATGACCATAGGAGCCAGGCTACTTCCCACGGATTTGGCTCTCCCTGGCGCACCTGCTTAACGGTCTGCATGGTGGCTTTGACTTTGCCCTCAGTCATCGTTTTCCCCCGCTCAGGAACAACGAGGGCGGCGTGCGTATTTTCTGCGACAGTGGCGCCTTTAGGCTCCATTGTGACGGCATCCCCAGCGCAGGTGACGCTGCCGTAGCCGTCATATACGACATTCATTCCTGCACACGAGGGGAGGCACGCAGAAAGGAAAGAAGCGCCTGTGGCTGCTATGAGGCCAAATGTCAGGCGTGATCGTGCGGTTTTATGTGTCGTCATCACGAAGATTCTCGCATTTTTTAGGGGCTTGCGTCGCCTGGCACACCCGGAGAACTTTTCGCTGGGCGGGCGCAGCCACTGAGAGGCGCGCCGCCTGGTTACTCTGGGGTAATGACATCTGTTTCCGACCAGTCGCCAACTGCTGTGCCCGGCGCGCTGAGTGCCCCTGGCGCCACCAACATTCCCGGACCGCCTCCACGTGGAGAAACCCTGAAAATCGCCTTCCTTGGGCCCTTCGGGACTTTTACTGAGCAGGCCGTGTGGCAGATTGCGACCGGCGGCGCTGAGTTATTGCCAATGACCTCAGCCCCCCAAGCAATGGAGGCCGTCCGTCGTGGCGACGCTGACCGTGCCGTTGTTCCCATTGAGAACTCCATTGAAGGCGGCGTGAATGCCACCTTGGATTCTCTGTCCCGCGGTGAGCCACTGGTGATTGTTGCGGAAATGGTAGTGCCAGTGACCTTCCAATTGGCGGTTCGACCCGGCACTGACCCTGCGTCCGTAAAGCGCGTAGGCACCCATCCACACGCGTGGGCACAGTGTCGTACCTGGTTGGAGGCCAATTTCCCCGGGGTTGTTCATGTGCCCACCACTTCCACGGCAGCTGGCGCACAGATTCTTTCTGAAGAAGGCGGCGATGCCACTTTTGACGCGGCCCTATGCAATTCCACCTCAGTTGAACGCTACGGATTGGACGCTCTTCACCGCGATGTGGCCGATAATCCGGGAGCTGTGACGCGATTCGTTTTAGTGGCCCCTCCTGGTGGCCTACCCGCCCCAACTGGAGCTGACAAGACAACTATCCAGGTGGCCCTGCCTGTGAATGAATCGGGTGCGTTGCTTTCCTTGCTGGAACAATTCAGCGTGCGTGGCGTGGACCTGTCGCGAATCGAATCTCGGCCAGCAGGTGATGGCCTGGGGAACTACACCTTCAGTATCGACATTGTCGGGCATATCGCTGAAGAACGTATCCAAGAGGCCCTCGTTGGCTTGCATCGTTTTTCCCCGGATGTCCGTTTCCTTGGTTCATATCCTCGGGTTGATGGCGTGCGCAATGTCGTTGTGCGCGGCACCTCGGATGCGGACTTCCGCGCGGGCCGCGCCTGGGTGCAGGAGATCCTCCGCCGGAAAACATTGGGGTAGTGGGTCAGACTATGGATTCACGAGGTCGGGGCGCGACATCTTTCAGTGTGGCGCGGTGACTGCGTGCCCCGCCCTCGTAAGTGGACGCGCATATATTCCTCAACGATGGCACACTAGGAGTGCTCGAACGTAGCTGTCGATAAGAGAGGAATCGCATGCGTATCCATCTGCTTCGTCTGGCCCCCGTTGTTGGCCTGGCATTTTTAGTGTCCGCCTGTGGGGCTGGCCAAGGATCATCCGGTGTCCAGTCACCATCGTCCCCAAGTAACTCCACTACCTCCCAGTCATCCGTTTCGCAAAGCACTGACGATGATGATCGCGACGACAAGAATGACGATCAGGATGACCAGAGCGACGATCGCAATGACAATAACGACGATCGCAATGATGACAAGAATGACAACAATGACGACCAGGATGATCGCTGACCCCTTGGCTTGAGGCGTACAGGTTCTGGGCACAGAGCTTTTGATGGGTGACACGTTCCCAGACTTCTTTGGGCCGCTTGCGGTTGCTTCTGAGATACTGAAGGCCGCATGTCTACCCTCAGGAGAATCCATATGCGACGTCCACACGCTCTTGTTGCGGCCCTCGCCGCGGGTACTTTAGCCCTTTCAGCCTGCGCTAGTGGGGCCAGTCAATCAGCAGCCAATCAATCAGGAAGTGGCGGTGCCTCATCGGGTGCCGCCACTTCTGCACAATCGGGTGGGAATACTGC
>JAUNHH010000043.1 GCA_030524055.1 Actinomycetaceae bacterium
TGGGCTTTCCTTGATAAGGCTTTTGGTCTTGGTTATTCCACGACCCCTGAACGTGCATGGATTCGTGGTGGCACTCCCGCTCAGGGATTCCTGAGCCATCTTGATCCGGGCAAACCTTTTACCGAGCACTTCGTTGGCATTTCATCACCATGGGCGGACTGGGGTTTTATGCTGGGAATGCTGGCCATTGGCGTGGCATTGACGCTGGGAATTGGTATGCGTTTAGCGGCATTTGGTGGCGCTGTGATGATGACTCTGATGTATCTTGCGGAAATGCCTTTTGTGACGCTCTCGCCCGAGAGTGCGGCAACAAACCCTCTGGTGGATTACCACATTATTTATGCCCTTCTGGTGATTGTTCTCGCAGTGATTGGGGCAGGGAATTATCTTGGCGCCGGTCCGGCGTGGTCGGCAAAGGTTGGCAAGAATCGCTGGCTGATCTGACCTGCAAATATAGCGTCATTGTTGCAACGGGTGCCGATTATCGACACCCGTTTTTCATGTGCGGAAGCCGTTTGGCGCACACTTCTTGAACACTCAACTAAATGCGATATGTATCCCACTTACCCGGAAAGTAGTTGAAGTTGCAAATACCTCAGGCTAGGCTCATGCCGTTCGTGAGGTCCGGCCACAAGGGTTCGGGCACTGACTGAGGAGACTGAATGTCCGCTTCGACCGCCCCTGTGAAAGTGACCCCCGCTGCAGGCACCGCACTGGGTGTTTTGCGCATTGCCTTGGGATTTGTTTTCCTTTGGCCTTTCTTGGATAAGGCTTTTGGTCTGGGATACGCAACTGCCCCCGGTAAGGCATGGATCAACGGCGAGTCCCCCACAGCCGGTTTCTTGAAGTTCGCGACCCAGGGCAAGCCGCTGGCCGGATTCTTCCAGTCACTGCCCACCGCCCTGAGCGACATTGGCTTTATGCTCGGCATGCTGGCCATTGGCACCGCACTGATCCTCGGTATTGGCACCCGCCTGGCTGCCCTCGGTGGCGCCATTATGATGGGCATGCTCTACCTGGCCACAATGCCTTTCATTACTTCCCCTGAAGCTCCTTCCCAGAACCCACTGGTGGACAATCACGTGATCTACGCGATTGCAGTGGTGGCGCTGGCTGCCGTTGGTGCGGGTAACTACCTCGGCCTGGGCAAGTGGTGGTCTTCCTTGGACATCGTCAAGAAGAACCCCTGGCTCATCTGAGCTGAGTTGTGCGATTTAAGGCCCTTGGTGCATATGGTGCACCAAGGGCCTTGTCATTAACGAGGGCGGGGTGGTGGTGTGTGCTGCGTGCAGGGCCTGCACCGCACGGGCAAAGGGCGACATTTTTCGCCGAAATCGGCTGTTTTTGTCGCCCTGTGCATGTTTGGTGTTGAGGGCAGGTGCCAGTTAGCGGGGCGGAACCTTGTCGAGCTGGCTGCATTTAATGTGCCAACTGCGCTCTATCGTGATATGCTTCTACCTTCAAGATATCTTTTGGCGCTCATGGCCCCGTTAATTTTCGGATTAACGGGGCCATGAGTTTTATTCCTCAGGCGCGATCAACAACTGCGCGTACCTCCATGGAATTTATGTGGGCGACTGCCTCAAGCTCGGCTATTCCTCCTGTTAGGGACAAACGCCTCAACTTGGGGACTAACCCATACAGTTAGGGACAAAGCTATACATATATGTGGGGGTATTTGTCCCTAACTAGAGGGCTTTGTCCTTAACGCTATGTTTACCTCCGTAGTTCGGGAACAACTCCGATAGGGATCGGGCTTCGCAGAGAGCGCAGGCGCCTGTTTTCATCACGTGGGCGGACAAAGCGCCGCCAGGACGTGTTTTCGGGCGGTATTTGTCATTGTCGCGGCGGTTTATCAATTCGGACTGTTAAACGGTAATTCCCGACCTGCATAAATAGCGGCCCCCGCCCTCGTAGATCAAGACAAAGCGCCGCCGCGACGCACTTTCGGCAGCGAATCGGCGTTGTGGGCGCGCTTTGTCCTCCCCAATAAAACTCCCCCAACGCAATGCCTTGCCCCTGCCTATTCACAGGCAACCGCATTGGGTTAGGGTGGAACGAAAGGAGCTCACTTTCCGCAATGTTCGAGTGCCTACACCCCTGATCAGATAGTAAGGAGGCGCTATGACCAGCACAGAAACCCCCATTCGACTGGGCGCCCCACATACCGATGATGCCCTGAGTGAAAGCGATCCGCACCCTGCTGGCCACGCCACCTATTTCACTTACACTGACAGCCCCGTTGGCCCGCTCATGATTGCTGCAACCGCCCACGGCCTGCGTGCCATCGAATTTGCCGAGCATCGCCATCCGGTACCTCGCACCAATGAGTGGGTCGATATCTCCGAACATCCCTATTGGCGCTCAGAAAGGTCTGCCAATCAGGACCATGCTGGGAATACTGGCTCCCACCTTGGGGATTCTGACCTGCGCGCCGCCATTGATCTTCTGACTGCCACAGCCGCGCAACTTGCCGAGTATTTTGCTGGTGAGCGCCGCGATTTCCAGATCCCATTAGACCCGATCGGTACCGACTTCCAATGCCAGGTGTGGCAGGGCCTGCAGCAGATCCCCTATGGCCAGACCTGGAGTTATGCCGATCTGGCGCGCCATATTGGCAACCCGAAGGCTGTGCGCGCGGTAGGGGCAGCCAATGGGCGCAACCCTATTTCCATTGTTGTTCCCTGTCACCGGGTAATTGCTGCCGATGGGACTCTTGGCGGCTATGGCGGTGGATTGCAGCGTAAAACAACGCTGTTGCGCATTGAAGGTCACCCTATTCCCGAGTCTGCCGAGGGGGAAGGGCAACTTTTCTAGTTTCTTTGGGTATTTCATTGACGAGGGCGGGGCGTGAGACACGCGCACCCGCCCTCTTCCATAATCACGCCCACTAGATGTAGGCTTATTTAGCGCTCGAAACCACTACATATAGTGATAGTAGAGCCCGCCGGGACTACGTAGTCCTTACTTGATTGGCGCCGCGTGGATATTCCGCTAGAGCGCCAGATAGTGGCGACCTCACCCCCTCCGCGCCGGCGGAGATGACTTTGGAGCCCAACGATGAATGCCCGCCTTAAGCAAGCGTCCCCTCAAAACGTGCCCTCCAGCGGCAATAACACTGCTGATCAGCGACGATACGATATTGACGCCCTGTCAACGGTCGATGAATACCTCGACCGCTCAGACTGGCGTGTCAATGCCAATGCCAACCAGGGCTATTCATTAGGCGGCATGATCCTCAATACCGCCGGGAAAGTCGTCGCCAATTACTGGCTAGAAAAGGTCTATTCTGCCGAGGC
>JAUNHH010000011.1:0-20873 GCA_030524055.1 Actinomycetaceae bacterium
GTGCCGGCTGACCGGGTGGCAGCAGTGGAAACCTGGCAAGAGATGATTGCTGCTGAAACCTTGGCTCTGTCGGTGACAGTGCGCGCCGCAGATAGTGGCGAGCTGTCCATTGGCGTTGCCAAACACTGATTGACGAGGGCGGGGCCCCAACTGGCGCAGTCGCGCCAGTTGGGGCCGGCCTGTTTCCACCAGGTGTGGAGTAGATGAGCGGGGGCGGGGCAAGGGTGTTAGTGGTAAAGAGCGGCCAGGGGAGGGGAGCTGGAGGAATAGGTGAGGTTGGCCCATGACAGATGTCATGGACGGTGGAGGCGCTTTTCGCACTGTTTGCTTCTTCTCACGCCGCGCACGATGGAGTCATGACACACGACGTGAGCGCAATCAGTGCGCAGAATATTACGAAGACCTTTGGGGCGCTACGCGCTGTCAATGACCTCAGCGTTGAGGTGGGGCGCGGTGAAATAGTGTCGCTGCTGGGGAAGAACGGTGCGGGCAAAACCACCCTCATTGATATCGTTTTGGGCCTGCAGCGACCGACATCAGGTGTGGCTAAACTTTTCGGGATGACTCCCCGTGAGGCTATCCGCAGGTCCCTGGTTGGCGTCATCCACCAAACGGGGGCTCTTCTGAGCACCTACACGGTGGCTGAGATCCTGAAACTTTTTGCCTCCACCCACCCCCGCGCCCTCGATATTGAACAGGTCATGGACCAGACCAACCTGACTCCACTCAAGAAAAGCAAGATCTATAAACTCTCTGGTGGCGAAGAACAGCGTGTTCGTCTCGCTCTGGCACTCTTGCCTGATCCAGAGTTACTGATCTTGGATGAGCCTACAGCAGGGATGGATGCGACTGCCCGCCGAGAGTTTTGGGACCTGATGCACCATCAGGCTGATCAGGGGCGGACCATTATTTTCGCCACCCACTATTTAGCTGAAGCTGAAGACTATGCGCAGCGCACTGTCATTATGAAGGACGGCGCAATTATTGCTGACGCGCCACCGGAGGAGTTGCGGCGATCGAATACGATTCGGCATTTGACGATTACTGTTCCACAAGAATATGTCGATAGCGCGAGTAGAGCATTGAAAGAGCAGCGGCGCAGTGGCGAGATGACGATGACCTGGGAGCCGCATAACGGCGATACGGGTGTGACTCGTCTCCGTCTGAGGGCTCCAGAAGTTGATGATTATGCGCGCACGCTTTTATCTATTCCGGGTGCGCACAATCTGGAAATCTCTACCTCCTCACTCGAAGACGTTTTTACCCAAATTACCGCCTAAAAGGCGCTGAATTCTTAAGGATTTCGCTATGTCTACCCGCGTTAACACTCCAGCTTTTACTGCTCCACCAGTCGCTTCAGTGTGGAATGGGCTTGCTACCTTTACCTGGTATTCCTTTTGGAAGGTGCTGTCCAACCCCTTTTCTATTGGCTTTGCCATTCTTATGCCGATATTTATGTACCTGATGTTTGCGGTGGGCCGAGATTACTCAGATATTATGGTAGGTAATGCCAATGTGTCAGCTATAATCCTGGTCAATATGGCTACCTATGGGATGATTCTCACCACCTCATCGCTGGCTGCCACAGTCGCATTGGAACGCACCAGTGGGGTATCCCGTCTTTATGCTCTGACTCCGATTTCAGGTGCGACCCTGCTGATTGCTCGCCTTGTCGCATCAATGGCAGTGACCGCAGTAGTGATTGCCATTACCTATACGGTCGGCTATTTCACTGGATCAAAAATGGAATGGCATGCGTGGATTGGCACAATGGTAATGATTGTGGTCTTATCGATTCTGCCTGCTGCTTTGGGTTTTGCTGCGGCGTATTTGGTGCGCTCTGATGCGGCATTTGGTGTGACGAGCGCGTTTACTGTTGTGTCAGCTTTTGGGGCGGGAATTTTTATTCCTCTGGAGCAAATGGGCGAGTTCTTTAAGATGCTGGCTCCCAATACGCCATTCTATGGCCTCTCACAACTCACAATTACACCTGTCTATGGGTGGAGTGAACTCAAAGGTGATTGGGTGGGTAACTACCTGATCTGGACAGTGATTTTTGTTCTCCTTGCTATTTGGGGGCAACGTCGCGACACTGGTCGGCAATAGTTCATCCGCGTAGAGGTTGGGTAAGTGGCCTAGTGGAATACTCTCTACTAGGCCACCGAGCGGCTACACCGCCATTACTGGGTGCAGCTTTCATTTCCTAAGGAGAAAATGACATGGGTGCATTGACAAGTTCGCCATATCCGCTGCTCCAATGGTGGTCGCGGTTGACAACAAAGAATCCTCGATTTATTGCTTTAGCCTATGCGTCGCCCTATTTGGTCTTTTTTGTTTTGCCCTTCTATGCGGCGATACGGTTCGGAGTTTTCACTATTGCAGGCGGTAGTATTTTCCTGCTGACATTGGCGTTATTCGTTGCTCATATTTCGTCATGGCTTCTTTTAGATTTGGCGCCGAGAACATCGGAAGATGGAGCGCGCTTTCTTCTGATTATTGCTCTCCTTGCTCTTATCCACACTATTTTAACTGGTGTGGCTGGGACTTTTGGTGGCCATGGTTCTGGTTTTCTATTGACCTATGTGGCAACGCCGGCTGTTCTTTTGGCCCCGCGAAAATGGCTACCTCAAGTGGCCGCCTTTATCTTGTCGCTGTCCTTCCTCTACTTTCTTCTTTTTCCGGCTGATGGAATTTGGCCGCTCACTGTAGTAGGAATTACCGCAACTATGGTGATGGTGACGCGTATATCTATTGAAGCAGAGCGCCGCAAGTCTGCTGAAACGCAGCAACAAATTGCTCTATCAGAAGAACGTGAACGCAGCCGGATTAGTGCCGATCTTCATGACGTTCTTGGGCATACCCTGACTGGAATGAGTATGAAACTCGATTTAACAGGGCGCCTTTTAGATGCCGGAGAAACTGCGCAAGCGCGCGCCCATATTGATGAGCTCACTGAAATGGCGCGAAATGCTGTCTCCGATATTCGCGATGTTGTCGCCGCCAATAAGACGCTCTTTCCTCACAATGAAATCGAATCAGCACGGACCCTTTGTGATGCGGTGGGCGTGGAATTGACCGTGACACATCAGGGAGAGCCGCGGGCAGGCTTCACGTCAACGTTGATTGCCCATGCGATCCGAGAAGGGGTCACGAATGCACTTCGGCATGCCCGCCCCACCCAGATGAGCATTACGCTTGGAGCAACAGGTGTCCGCATTATTAATGATGGTTGTCCGCGAGGCCCCTCAGTCTCACAGACCTCAAATCCCACTGGCAAAGCAAGCGCAGGGACAGGCCTGGCTGGCCTGCGTGAGCGGATTGGGGCACATGGCAGTGTCCAATGGGGTATGCAGGGCAAAAACTGGGTGCTGGAAGTAGAGGTGGAGCGGCCATGACCACTATTCACGTTATCGTCGTCGATGACCAACAGATGGTGCGCGGTGCCTTAGCTGCTTTACTGTCACTGGAAAAAGACATTGAGGTGCTTGGGCAGGCTGGCGATGGGACAGGGGCCCTTGAGATGGCGGGCTCCGCCCTCGACAGTGGAATTCCTGCGCGAGACCTTGTTGTCCTGCTCGATATTGAAATGCCCGTGATGGATGGGATTACCGCCTGCGAGGCCCTGCGTCACCGTTATGGGCAGATCCGTATCCTCATGCTGACCACCTTTGGACGTCCCGGATATGTCCAACGCTGCCTCAATGCGGGCGCCAATGGTTTTATGGTCAAAGACGCCCCTTCAGAACAATTAGCAGATGCAGTCCGCAGAGTTGCCGCTGGCCATAAAGTCATTGACCCCGTCCTCGCTGTCGAAACATTGACCCATGGCGCTAATCCTTTAACTGAAAGGGAAAGCGAGGTCCTGCGGTGCGTGGCCAATGGCGGGACGATTGCTGATATTGCCCATGATCTCCATTTAGGGGAGGGGACAGTGCGTAACCATGTCTCTGCTGCGATGACAAAAACAGGGGCACGCACCCGTGCGGAGGCAGTACGTATCGCTACTGAGGCGGGCTGGCTGTAAATCCTCATGCCCTCAAGCGGTCACTGATCAGATAGTCAGTGACCGCTTCTTTGTACTGTCAGTGCGGGGATTCCTTTGGGTTCACGATGTGCCATAGCGGAAGGTAACGATTTGATAACATCGGCGCAAACGATTGGCGCAATCGATTGTGCAGTGTATTCTCAGTGGTGAGCGCGATGGCGTGCATCATCCCAACTACAGCGTGAAGTCAAGGAGGAACGCTGATGGTTACTACCCAGTGGCACCATAAAGTCACTGCCTCATGTGGGGCGTGGTGCTGATATGAAGGGCGTACGTACTGAAAGCCTTGCACCTGCGCGGCATAGTCTTCCTGTGCGGGTCAAGAAAGGACTTCTCCATTCCTGGCAGCTGTATGTGCTGATTGCCCCGGCATTAATCTACCTTCTGGTATTCAAATACTGGCCAATGTATGGGGCGCAGATTGCGTTCAGAGACTACAACCCTGTTGATGGCTTTTTAGGAAGTCGATGGGTTGGGCTTGAATACTTTATGCGTTTCATTACCTCCTTCCAATTTGAACGCCTCGTCACCAATACCCTCACCATTAATATCATCGGATTAATTGTCGCTTTTCCTGTGCCAATTATTCTTGCCCTGATTGTGAATCAACTTCAATCTGATCGACTGAAAAAGTTCACTCAGGCGATTCTCTACTCGCCCTCATTTATCTCGGTCGTTGTGGTTGTTGGTATGATTCACCTTCTTTTCTCGCCACGATCAGGGGTAGTGAACACCCTGATCACCATGGGTGGGGGTGAGCCAATATTCTTTATGGGAATCCCCGAATGGTTCCGGCCCCTCTATATCGGATCAGATATCTGGCAAAATGCTGGGTTCTCAATGATTGTCTATCTTGCTGCCCTCACTGCTATTGATCCATCACTCCATGAAGCAGCCCGAGTCGATGGGGCAAATAAATGGCAACGAGTATGGCATGTTGATCTGCCGGGAATTATGCCCGTCGTCACGATTATGTTTATCCTCGCTGTTGGGAACCTCTTTAATCTCGGCTTTGAGAAAGTACTGCTGATGCAGACTGACCTTAACTTGCCCACCTCTGAAGTTATTCAGACATACGTCTATAAGACTGGTCTTCGAGGAGCCCAATTCAGTTACTCGGCTGCTATTGGCCTTTTCAACTCGCTTCTCAACCTGATCCTGCTGCTCACCTTTAACTGGGTAGCACGTCGTGCTAGCAAAACAAGCCTGTGGTGATAAGAATGTCAACGAAAACCCCACATGTGCGCACTAAGCGCAGCCGTAAAGAATCCGGCGCAGATATTGCCTTCAATATTATCGTCGGAACCCTCATTGCCTTTATTGTGCTCGTTATCGTCTACCCGCTCTACTTTATTGTTATTGCGTCCATCTCAGAGCCGTCGGCAATTCTCAATGGCGATGTCCTTTTCCTCCCTGCAGGCATTACCTTTGAGGGCTACGCCAAAATCCTCTCCGACCCCGGAATTCTTCAAGGGTTCGGAAACTCCCTTCTCTATACCGGACTGGGTACACTCATTTCTGTCTCCCTCATCCTGTGTGGAGGATATGCGCTGTCCCGGAAAGACCTCTATGGCCGCAAAGTCCTCATGATGCTCTTTGTGATCACCATGTTCTTTGATGGTGGTCTTGTGGCCCGCTACCTCGTCGTCAAAGACTTAGGAATGCTCAATACTATTTGGGCTGTGGTTCTTCCTGGTGCGGTGGGAATATGGAATCTCATTATTGCCCGCGCCTTCTTTGAAAATAATATTCCGGCCGAATTGCGTGAAGCGTCCCAACTTGACGGAGCTAACGACTTCCGATTTTTCGCCCAAATTGTGCTTCCCCTGTCAAAGCCGCTCATTGCATTAATGGTGATGATTCACTTTGTCGCTAACTGGAATGCCTTCTTCGACGCATTAATTTATCTCGATAACGAAGAAATGTATCCACTCCAGTTGGTCTTGCGAAATATCCTCATCCAATCAGAGGTTTCTTCTGCTGGCGGTACGGGAGCGATTGATTCTTACGCGGCAGCACAGCGTCTTGGCGAGCTAATGAAATACGGAATGATCGTGATCTCCTCAGCCCCATTAATGATCGCTTTGCCCTTTATGCAGAAGTACTTCACCCAGGGCGCCATGCTCGGCGCCGTTAAGAGCTGACACACCCCTTCACAACCTCTTAGGAGAAACCCACCATGAAATCACTTATCCGCCCACTTGGTGCCGCAATAGGGGCGCTCAGTATTTTCTGTCTTGCTGCCTGTGGTGGCGCTTCGCCCTCGTCATCAGCAAAAGTTGAGGACTCCTCTTCTGAGTATGGGCTGACCCAAAGTGGCAATCCCATTGTCGAAAAGAAACTCACCCTGACATTTGGGGGCACAAAAAGCGCTTTAGCTCCCGACTACGCGACGATGGATCTCGTCAAACAATGGGAGACGGAAACCAATATCGCCATTACCTGGGAAAATCTTCCCGAACAGGTTTACCAAGAGAAGAAAAACCTTCTTCTCGCTAGTGGCGATATGCCCGACGCGCTCTTTAACTCCGGACTTTCTGATGCTGAACTCGTTGATTTTGGCACAAATGGAACCCTGCTTCCCCTGGAAGACCTGATTAAAGAACACGCCCCAACGCTATCGGCACTTCTTGAGCAGCGCCCCGATATTCGCGCCGCAATTACTTCCTCTGATGGACACATCTATTCACTCCCCTCAGTAGAAGAACTCGGAATCCTGCCTTACCCGAATTTCCTCTACATTAATAAAGCGTGGCTCGATAAACTTGGCCTACCGGTACCCACCACTATTGATGAGTACCACAATGCGCTGGTCGCTTTTGCCACAAAGGACCCCAATGGCAATGGCAAAAAGGATGAGATTCCCTTGTCCTTCCGCCCCGACTCATTCTGCGGTAACCCATGGGACCTGATTACTGCACTTGGTGGACAGCCAGAAAATAATGACCACCGCATTGTTGTGGACGGTAAAGTCCAATTCACGGCAAATACCGATGCGTATAAAGCTGGCGTTAAAGGCCTTGGCGAGTGGTATAAAGAAGGAATTATTGATCCCGAGTCCTTCTCACAAGACGATGTTGCCTACCTTGCTAAAGGAAAATCCGACACACCTATTCTTGGCTCCTTCTTCTGGTGGGAACTTAAAGAAATGGTGGGCGATGCTCGGATGAAAGACTATGTCCTTCTTGGCGTCCTGAAAGGCAAAGATGGCAAGCAGCGTGCAAGCGTGACCCGCAACCAGGAAATTAACCGTGGAGCAATGGTGCTCACCCGCGCCAATAAGTACCCCGCTGCCACTATTCGCTGGGCCGATCGCTTCTACGACCCGGTGATGTCCGCTCAAACCTCTTGGGGACCCATTGGTGTCACCCTTGAAAAGGATCCGAACACTGGTCTTCTTGTGCAGATCCCTGCTCCTGAAGGAACCTCTGAAGGTGAGCGCCGTCAGCTTGTTGCTCCAGGTGGACCAAAGGTGACCACCAAAGAGCACTTTGAAACGGTTGTGGCCCCAGAACCTCGCGCTAAGGAACGCCAAGACCAAGTTGAGAAATTCTACCGGCCCTTTGCTGCCAATGACGCCTATCCTCCTGTTCTTCTCTCCAATGAAGAACTCGACAAGGTGACACTGCCAACGACCGATATCAATACCCTCGTGAAAGAAAAATTTGCGACATGGGTGGTTAACGGCACGATTGACAGCGAGTGGCAAGCCTACACAACCCAACTCGACACCTTAGGGGTTGCAGATATTACCCAGGTCTATCAGCAGGCCTATGACCGCTTCCACGCTCAGGAAGCGAAGAAGTAACCCCTTACTGGTGGCGGCGCATATGCGCCGCCACCACCTCCCTTCACTACAGTGCATAAAGGAAAATAATGTCGGCGGTACACGACCCTTTTCGTCCACACGCCTCCTATTCGGCCCGTGAAATCTGGCTCAATGACCCCAATGGTTTAGTCCATATTGATGGGCAATGGCATATGTTCTACCAAGCTAATCCGTGGGGGTTGACCCATGGGAATATGTCCTGGGGGCATGCCATTTCGGACAATCTTCTCGATTGGCAAGAACTTCCCATTGCTATTGCCTGCGAGGACGATGAACAAATCTATTCAGGCTCTATTGTCTATGACCGGGACAATACTTCCGGATTGGGTAAGCCCGGTGACGATGGGCCATTGCTGGCCTTTTATACCTCCGCGTATTCCGCTGATCATGGCACCTACCCCAGTATTCAGGCCCAATCTATTGCTGTCAGCCATGACCGGGGAATGACCTGGGAAAAATACACTCATAACCCCATCCTTAATCGAGAGTCAACAGATTTCCGTGACCCGAAAGTTCTGCGCTGGACCAACCCGACCACTGGTCAGAGCATGTGGGTGATGGTGGCCGTGGAGGCGGTCCGCCAAGAAGTCCTGATCTATTCCTCACCTGATCTACTTTCGTGGCAGTGGCAATCCACCTTCACTATTGACCCCGCTCCAGGTGGTTTATGGGAATGCCCCGACCTCGTTCCACTGACCACTGATACTGGGCAGGACATCTGGGCACTGATTATTAGTGTCAACCCCGGAGGAATTGCTGGCGGCTCTGGCACCTTTTATGTGCTCGGCGACTTTGACGGTCAAGAATTTCACCCCCACCCCAGTGAAGACCTCACTCGCCCACGGTGGTTGGATTACGGCCCCGATTTTTATGCGGTCACCTCCTTCCATAACGCCCCTGACAACAGGAAAATCTGTGTCGGATGGCAAAATAACTGGGATTATGCTCAGCTCACCCCAACAGGCACATGGCGTTCCAGCCTGTCTGTTCCGCGTGAACTCAGCATCGCCTTGTCACCTGAGGGGTGCCCCGCCCTCGTCCAATCCCTTGTTGCTACGCCGCAGGACCTTCACGCGCGTGGCGTAACCACCCTCGACGTGCAGCTGAGCACAAACGGCGATGCGCCTGCCACCTTTGCTGTGGTTGCCCCTGACTCGACACGCGATAATGCCACCTGGCCACCCGCACAGCCGCATCTTCTCTTCACTGTCGATCCCGTTAGTGGGTGCCTCGTTATTGACCGCAGTGCCAGTGGCGACACTGCGTGGGCGAGCGATTTTGTACGACCAATAACCGTGCCCCTCGGCACAGGCCCTGACCACCGTATTCGCCTCATTATTGATGCCTGTATTGTGACGGCCATCGCTCACGATGGACACAGTTGGGCAACAGTGCAGGTTTTTGCTCCGCAGGCTCTCACCGAGGTGATCTACCCTCCCGCGTGACAGGCTGCGTCACCCTCACCGGGAGTTCACCTCCCGTGATAGCCTGCGATCGCAGAACATCGTTTTCGTGAAGGGCGGACAGGAGTGCAGGTTCGACTTAAAGACGTTGCCCGCGCCAGCGGGGTCTCAGTAGGAACTGCCTCTCGGATCCTTAACGACGCTGATTACAGGATCGCCCCAGACACCCGTGATCGGGTCCGTCAAGCAGCTGAAGAACTGGGTTATGTCACGAATGCGGCTGCCCGGAGTTTGCGCACCAATCGCACACGCCTGATTGCTGCTGTGACGGACTCGATTGTCACGACCTCCTACGCTCACCAAATTATTCATGGAATCCAGAGCGTCACCGCACACTCTGGGTACCTGCCTGTCATTTTGTCTACGGGAGACGACCCGAAAGAACGATCCCGAGCCATTGACATGATTCGCGGACACCAGGTGGAAGGTGTCCTCCTTGCTGCCATGTATCACCGTCCCTTGGCCGCCTCTGACCTGCCCCCACATCTTCCTGTCATTGGCCTCAATGGCGTTTTAGATTCCGATAATGCCATGAGCTTTGTCCCTGATGACCACGGCGGTGCCTATGCCGCCACGCGTTTGCTCCTGGAGGCTGGGCACCAGCGGATTATGCACCTGAGCGAAGAACCCACCGACGGTTTAGCGCGCGGATTGCGGATTGCAGGTTTCCAACAGGCCATGACTGAAGCGGGGCTGAGCGGCACCATTGTCCAAACGCCGCATCACCCTGACCAAACCCGTTCCGGTTCTGTTGAAGCTCATGCTCTGTCCTTTCTTACCTCGCCAGAGCGCCCCACAGCGATTTTTGCTTTTAATGACCTCATGGCGTTGGGGATTTTTCGGGCAGCGCACCACCTGGGACTACGTATCCCTGAGGATCTATCGGTTGTGGGTTTCGACAATCTTGAGTTCGTTGCCCAAGAGGTAGCGCCGGGATTGACAACCGTTCAACTCCCGCACGAAGAACTGGGGCGACGCGCTGCACACGCTCTTCTTGGTCGCCTTGGAGACAATGACGACTGGAGTGAAAACCCAGGTGTGTACCGTGTGGATTGCCCGCTCGTGATTCGCGACTCGGTGGCGCCGCCGCCAGCGTAGAGGGCAGACGGGCTTAGACTCTGTTCTTATGTCACAAGACCACCCCGCTTTTTATGGTGATACCCCAGAGCAATCCCCGGCTTCGTCAATCCCTGCGGATCTCCTTCCGTACTTGGAAGCGGCAAATGCGCCTGCAGATGAGGAAGAGGAAACCCAGGGCACCCAGAGCGCGCACGATTATGCGCAGGTGGATAGCAACGAGGACGAGGCACGGGCGCGCCTCAAGGAAGTCCTGGAAGCCTCGCTGCTGCTTGGGCCAGACCCCGCCATGATCAGCGAGATTGAAGGCGACTATGACCTGGGGGAGGAATGGGCTGAGGATATCGAGGAATATGAACGTGAGCAGGCACTGACAACGGCCGCAGATGACGCGGCACTTGCCTCGCGAGTAGGGGAGATCTATTCATCGATTATTGCCCGCGCCCCCGAACATAAAATCCAGCCCTCCCTTGAGCGCGTCGAAAAAGTCATGGATATTCTCGGTGACCCGCAGCATACCTACCCGAGTATTCATATTGCAGGGACAAATGGGAAAACGACAACAGCGCGAATGGTCGATTCGCTACTGACAGCTTTAGGGATGAGAGTAGGCCGTTTTACCTCCCCACATTTATCCGATCCCCGTGAACGTATTAGCGTCGAAGGGGAGCCCATTTCTCGCAGCGGTTTTATTGCCGCGTGGGAGGATGTCGCCCCCTATATTTCCATGGTTGATCACGAGGGAATCCGCCTGTCGTTCTTTGAGGTCTTCACCGTCATGGCCCTCGCTGCTTTTGCCGACCACCCGGTAGATGCGGCAGTCGTGGAAGTTGGCATGGGCGGTACGTGGGACTCCACTAATGTCATTAACGCTGACGTTGCCGTGATTACGCCGATTTCTCGGGATCATGAGAAATGGTTAGGTAGCGATCTTCACCAGATCGCTAAAGAAAAAGCCGGGATTATTAAACCCGGCCAGATCGTGGTGATCTCCGCCCAAGACAATGAAGAGGTGACACAGATTCTTCTTGACCGCGCGCGTGAGGTTGATGCCATTGTCCGCCTCGAAGGCAGCGATTGGGAGATCCTCGACAGGCAGCTTGGGGTAGGAGGCCAACTGATTACTGTGCGCACCCCCAGCGCCGTTTATGAAGATATTTTTGTCCCCCTTTTGGGGCAGCACCAGGCTCATAATGCGGGGGCAGCGATTGTCGCTGTGGAATCTTTCCTTGGGGGACGCCCCTTGGACGCGGCGGTGGCAGAAAAAGGAATGCTGGATGTGACCTCGCCTGGGCGACTCCAGGTCATTCGTTCCTCTCCGCGCATTATTGTGGACGCCGCCCACAACCCGGGTGGCGCGCGTGCATTAGCCACAGCACTGGAGGAAAGTTTCGATCTGCAGCGCATCGTCGGTGTCTTTTCCGCCATGGCCGATAAAGATGTGGAGTCGCTCCTCGCTGAAATCGAACCCACCCTTGACCATATTGTCCTCCTGGAAATGAGTGACCCCCGTGCTATGGCCCTTGAGGACCTGGAAACCGTTGCCACCGAGGTTTTTGGTGCCGACCGGGTCAGTACAGCTGAGGGCCTAGCCGAAGCAGTTGATGTGGCGGCTCATATCGCTGAAGACTCTGCAGCCCCAGCGGATGTGGCCGGGATTGTGGTCTTCGGGTCTGTGGTCTTAGCAGGAGCAATTATCGATATGGTCCAAGCCCGCCGCCGCTAGAGCTGGCGGCCCAGACCACCCGCCCTCACCGAGTGTGGCAGCGCCCACACTGGCCTGCGTCGGCTCTTCCTCTGGTGCCACCAGCGCCCAGATGGCACGATGTATATCCGATACCCGAAGACGTCGGGATCGTTGCAAGGAGGCACAATCCAATGAAGAAGTTGGTCAATGATGTCCATGAGGTCGTCAAGGAGACCCTGGAAGGATTCGCATTACACCATGCGGATCTCGTGGAGGTCCACTACGACCCTCACTACGTAACCCGACGCACCCCCAAAGCCCAAGGAAAAGTAGGCGTCATCTCCGGTGGCGGTTCAGGACATGAACCCCTCCACGCCGGATATGTCGGGGAAGGCATGCTGGACGCCGCCGTACCCGGCCCTGTCTTTACCTCACCCACCCCAGACCCCATCCTGGAAGCCACAAAAGCCGCTGATCACGGCGCGGGAGTGCTCCACATCGTCAAAAACTACACCGGGGACGTCCTCAACTTTGAAACCGCCGCGGAAATGGCGGAAATGGAGGATATTGAGGTGACCTCCGTCGTTGTCAATGACGACGTCGCCGTTGAAGACTCCCTCTACACCGCGGGCCGCCGCGGAGTCGCCGGCACCGTCCTCGTCGAAAAAATCGCTGGTGCCGCCGCCGAACGTGGTGACACCCTGGCTGAAGTCACCGACATTGCCAACCGTGTCAATGCTGCCACGCGTTCCATGGGACTTGCCCTTGGGCCGTGCACCGTTCCCCACGCAGGGAAAGGCTCATTCGACCTGGGCGAGGATGAAATCGAACTCGGCATTGGTATCCACGGTGAACCCGGATACCGCCGCGGCCCCATCGCTAACGCTGACACCCTTATTGAAGAGCTCTACACGAAAGTCCGCGACGACCTGAAACTCACCTCCGGTGAGCGCGTTGTGACCCTCGTCAACGGCATGGGCGGAACCCCGTCCTCGGAACTGTATATCTGCCACCGGGCGCTCGCGGCGTTGCTTGCCGCTGACGGCATTGAAATTGCCCGTTCCCTGGTGGGTGACTACGTGACGTCACTGGAAATGCCCGGCGTATCAGTGACATTAATGCGCGTCGAGGACGATCTTCTGGAGCTTTTTGACGCTCCTGTTAATACCCCTGCATGGAAGTGAGCAGCATGTCTTTGGATATTTCGTGGGCCACGGAGTGGATTCGTCGTAGCGCCGCCGTTATTGCCTCCAATCGTGACTATCTCATTGATCTGGATCGGCAAATTGGGGACGGCGACCACGGCGAAAACCTTGACCGAGGCTTTAGTCAGGTGATTGCTACCCTGGAGGCGACCCCACCGGAAACCGTGGCTGATGCGCTGAAACTCGTAGCAAAAACCCTGATGTCCACGGTGGGCGGGGCAGCCGGTCCTCTGTACGGCACCGCATTTTTGCGAGCCTCAAAGGGAATCGGCGCGGCCACCGAGGTGGACGGGGCAGGTGTCGTTGCTCTTCTCGCTGGCGCAGTAGACGGCATCCAAGCCCGTGGCAAAGCCGAGGAAGGCGAAAAAACCATGGTGGATGCGTGGGCTCCAGCCCTGCGCGCTGCCCGGGAAGCTGCCGACAGTGGGGCCGATGTTGCCACTGTTCTGGAGGCCGCGGCATCTGCCGCCGAAGCCGGTGCGCAGGCCACGAAACCACTGCAAGCCACCAAGGGACGTGCCTCCTACCTGGGGGAACGCTCAATTGGTCACCTCGACCCGGGGGCCGTGTCTTCCGCGTTGCTTTTGCGTGAGGCGGCCGCCGCGGCCGCTGGTCAGGGGTAGCGATGGCACGAGTAGGCATTGTGGTGGTTTCCCACTCGGCGCATCTCGCGCAAGGAGTGGTTGAGGTTGCCGTCCAAATGGCACCCGACGTCCTTTTGGAAGCTGCAGGTGGCCTGGACGATGGAGGTATTGGCACCTCCTATGACCTGGTTGAAGCTGCTGTCGAGCGGGTTCTTGCGGCCTGTGAAGGTGTGGTTATCCTTTCCGACCTAGGGTCGGCTTTGATGACGGCAGAATCTGTGGCGTCTATGGCCGATGAGCCTGAGCGCATTGCCGTACCCGACGCGCCCCTCGTTGAGGCGGCCGTGACGGCAGCAATCAGTGCCCAAGTGGGCGATGACCTAGCTGGGGTGGAATCAGCTGCCCTAGGCGCCGGCAGGAATTGGGTCCGCGACGAGGGCGGGGCCGCCCTCGTCAATGACGCCCCCGGTCCTGCACCCACCCCAGACACTGAAGTGACCGAGGGTGAGGTTACTGCCGAAGCAACAATTGCTGACCCCGTGGGACTGCACGCACGGCCCGCAGCAGAATTGGCGCAATTAGCGGCCTCTTTCGATGCGGAGGTCACTGTCAATGGTGCTGATGCTGCCTCCATTTTGGAAGTGATGACTCTGGGCCTTAGCCAGGGCGATCGCGTTACTGTAACTGCCACAGGGCCACAGGCAGCCGAAGCCGTCGCTGCCGTTGTGGCCCGAATCGAAACATACCCATAAAGGCGCACATTTGTGGCATCTTTACGGGTCTGCTCTCCCGGATCCCCCAAGTGTGGGTCTAACGGCCTATGCTTGGGGGATCGAAACATGGCGATGTGAAAGGGTCACTTATGCCTTCTCCTGATCTTCTCGACCCCAATAAGGAACACTCCCTGGTCCTGGTTAAACCCGACGGTTTCCGGCGCGGACTCACCGGCGAAATCCTGCGACGTATTGAAGCCAAAGGCTACGTCCTGAAAGGCCTCAAAATTAAGTGGGCCACCCCCGAACTCCTCACCGACCACTACGCAGAACACCAAGGCAAGCACTTCTTCGGCTCCCTCGTTGACTATATGACCTCCGGCCCGATTGTGGCCGTCGTCGTTGAAGGAGACCGTGTCCTGGAAGGCGTGCGCACCATTATGGGCGCCACCAACCCCACCCTGGCCGCTCCTGGCACCATTCGCGGCGACCTTGGCCGTGATTGGGGCGGGCCAGCAATGGAAAATATTGTCCACGCCTCTGACTCGGTGACCTCTGCTGACCGTGAAATCGGATTATGGTTCCCTGAACTTGTTCTGCATGACTGAAAGGTCGCCTCGCCGATCAATGCTCCCCACTCAAGAATCTGAGTGGGGAGCATTTATTCTTAAGGAGTGCACCTGAAGACCCTGACTATTCGCGGCTTTAAGTCTTTCGCTGGCGCCACCACGATTCGACTTGAACCCGGAATTACCTGTGTTGTCGGGCCAAATGGGTCAGGGAAATCAAATGTTGTGGATGCACTTGCCTGGGTGATGGGAGAACAGGGCGCGCGTGCACTCCGCGGCGGAAATATGGCGGATGTGATTTTCGCTGGGACCTCATCGCGGCCCGCTTTAGGGCGCGCCCAAGTTGACCTCACTATTGATAACTCCGATGGGGCACTGCCCATTGATTATTCGGAAGTAACGATTTCTCGAACCCTTTTCCGTGGGGGAGGATCGGAATATTCCATTAATGGCACCCCTGCGCGCCTGCTGGATATTCAAGAACTCCTTTCCGATACGGGAATGGGCCGGCAAATGCACGTCATTGTCGGACAGGGCCAACTTGACACTATTTTGCATGCCACCCCAGAAGAGCGGCGCGCTTTTATTGAAGAAGCTGCCGGGGTGCTTAAACACCGCCGCCGTAAAGAACGGGCGCTGAAGAAATTGGGCGATATGGACGCCAATTTGGTGCGCGTCCTTGACTTGACGAATGAAATTCACCGGCAATTAGGGCCCTTGGCTCGCCAGGCAAAAGTCGCCCGCCGTGCCCATCTAGTTCAAGGGGCCTTACGTGATGCGAAAGCCCGGCTGTTGGCCGATGACCTTGTCCAGGCCCGCGAGCGCCTGAACGCTCAAGGAAGCGACACGCAGGCGATGCGGCAGCGCCAGGAGGACACAGAAAATGCGATTGCCCAGGTACGTCGGGATCTGGCGGCCTTAGAGGAGGGAGATCATGAGGCTGCGGCGCGTTTTACGGCCGCGGTGGCCCTATGGCAGCAGGCGACAACGATTCATGAGCGTTTAGGTGGGACGCTCATGGTGGCTCGCGAGCGTCTGGCAGTGCAGTCCCGCCCGATTCCTCCTCCCAGCAGCGGTGACCCGGATGAGTTAGATCAGCGTGCCGAGCAGGCTGGGGTTGAAGATGGTGAGCTTCTGGCGGAGGTTGAGCGTCAGGAGGTGGCGCTGGGCGCGATTCTTGCCCGTTGCGAGGAGAGCGAAAAGGCGGATACTGCGGCGGCCCGTGAGTTGGCTCGAGTGAATCGGGCGGTGTCTGATCACCGTGAGAAAGTGGCACGGTTGACAGGGGATGTGTCCTCGGCGGTGTCTCGTCATGAGGCGGCGCAGGCTGAATGTGAGCGTGCGAAGACGGCCTTTGAGGAGGCACGAGGGCGGGCTGAAGTGGCGCAAAAGGAAGCCGCGGATTTACCGGAGGATGCGGGCGGGGAAGAGTCGCAGGCCAGCGCTGCTCATGCGGCTGCGGTGACGCGCCGTGATGAGGCGAGGCGCCGTGTTGATGAGTTGCTGGCAGCGCAGCGGGATGCGAAAACACTGCGCGCGAAGTGGGAGGCCACGCGTGACACGTTGGCGGCCGCCCTCGTTCCTGATGATGCGACGGCGGACTTGGTGCGGCGCCCTGGTGTCCTTGGCGAGGTTCCGTCTTTTCTGCGGATCCGCAGTGGCTATGAGGATGCGATTGCTGCGCTGATTGCCCCCTTTGCGGATGCTGCTGTGGTTGAGGGGGTGGACGCAGCCATTGATGAAGTGCGCAGGTCTCGCGAGGACGGGGCCGGGCGGGTTCGAATGGTGATTCCCGCTGGCGAGGGGCCCAGGGCACCTCAGGACTTGCCGGCCCTGCCTGGCGGCGCCGAGTGGGCCGCACACGTCGCTGACCTTTCCAAGGAGGTTGCTGCTGCTGTGGCGCCTCTTCTTGATGGTTGCGCGATTTGTGAGGATCTGAGTGAGGTGTCTCTTTTATTGGCTCATCCTGGTGTGCGGCGAGTCGCTACCCGTATGGGTGATGTTTTTACCCCGGCCAGTGCTGAGGGTAAGGGCGCCGTCATGTCCAGTCCGCTGGCACGTCACGCTGATTTTGAGGCTGCTGCTACCCATGCGCGCGCCGCTAAAGACGCTGAAGATGCGGCGACAAGTGACTTAGAAGCGGCCAATGCTCATATGGATGAGTGTGTGCGTGAGGCGAATCAGGCGTTGAAAGCTTTGCGTGAGGAGGATGCTACCCGTGCCCGGATTGCGCAAGAACGCGCTCGGATTTCCTCGGCGGCGCAGGCGGCGGCCGCAGAAGCAGAGCGCGCCAGGCAAGTCTATGAGCGTGGTCGTCAACAGGTGGAGTGGACTGCTCAGCAGGTCGTGGAGTCACGGGCAAAACTTGACGCGTCGGTGTCGTTGACGCCGGGCGAGGATGTGGCGGCGGCACAGAAGGGCGCTGATGAGGCGGCGCGCGCGGCGCGCGTGGCACGGGAGGAGCAAACGGAGGCGCGTCTGGCGCTGTCTGCAGCGAAAGAACGCTCCCGTCAGGCGCAGGCGCGGGCACGGTCACTGCGCGCTCAGGCGGCAACAGCTCGAGAAGAGGTGGACAAGCACCGGCGGGCTGAGGCGCTGCGTTCCCGAGAGGTTGAGCGGGTGGGGCGGATTGTTGCGGGCGCTGAGAGTGCTGTGGGTGCGGCGGCGGCAACGTTGGCGCGCTGCACCGAGGTACGTGACCACCTTCAGGAAGAGCGTGCGGCCGCTCAGCGTCGCGGCGCGGAGTTGCGTGGCCAGATGGATCGCCTGTCAGGGGAGTTGACCCAGATTCGCGATGCCACCCACCGTGATGAGATTGCGCGCGCGCAGATTCAGATGCGGATTGAACAGGTTGAAGCCCGCTGCCTGGAAGAATTGTCTTTAGAGCCGGATGCTGTGGTTGAAGAGTTTGGGCCGCATAATTTGGCGCCGAAAGATTTATTGGATCCGGATAGTGAATCGGTCCAGATGGTGCCCTATGTGCGGAGCGCTCAGGAAAAAGCACTGCAGCGGGCAACCCGCGAACTTGCCAAATTAGGGAAAGTTAATCCTTTGGCTTTGGAAGAGCATGAGGCCTTATCAAAACGGCATGAGTTTCTCGTGTCTCAGGTCAGTGATCTGAAGAAGTCAAAAGCGGATTTGCTGCGCATTATTGATGATGTGGATCGCCTTGTGCAGGAGGCTTTTGCGTCAGCTTTTGCTGATACCCAAGAGCAATTCGCGGGCACTTTTGCCACGCTTTTTCCCGGTGGTAAAGGCGCTTTAGTGTTGACTGACCCTGAGGATATGTTGACCACGGGTATTGAGATTGAAGCACGTCCAGCGGGGAAAAAAGTCAAGCGCCTGTCTTTGCTTTCCGGTGGGGAGCGATCGCTGGCGGCAGTGGCTTTTCTTGTGGCGATTTTCCGGGCACGTCCGTCGCCTTTTTATGTGATGGACGAGGTTGAGGCTGCACTCGATGATGCGAATCTGTCTCGTCTTCTTGACGTGTTTACGGGCCTGCGGGAGTCCAGTCAGTTGATTGTTATCACCCACCAGAAGCGGACAATGGAAATCGCGGATGCCTTGTATGGAGTGACGATGCGCGAGGGTGTGACGAAAGTGGTGTCTCAGCGTTTAGGTAGCGGGTGAGCGACAGCATGGTTACGATGCGGTTACATGGCGTGTCTGGGCTGGTCAAGGGTTGTCCAGGAATGTCACAGTAGTGTCGTGTTGTCCTCCACTGTTGTCTTCATTGTGGCCATGCTGATCTTCGTGGCTGTGGCCGTCGCATCTCTTGCTGCTTTTGCGTTAACCCGCCGTAGTGTCGCGGGGTGGCGGGTACGGATGCAGGAAAGTGCGGAAGCATTGTCTGCCCGTCCCACGCCGATTACTGCCCCGGAAATGTCGCGCGAAAGCCTGTCTTCTGTTCTTGGCTTGGCGGAATCCTCTCATGGCAGCGGCTACCTAGACGCGACTACGCTGCCAGGATATGACCAGCTTGAACGTACTGTTTCGCGGGTTTACCGTGCAGGGAAAGGCCTGCAGGGTAAGGTGCGTCGCTAAATTTCTTATGGTGGTCCCCGCTGGTGGGCCCCGCCCTCGTAGGGGATGATGGACGGTATGGATCTCCTCCTCGACTTCTTCAACGACCCTGTTGGCATCGTTATTGGTGTCACTTCCCTTGTTGCCCTACTGGGCGGCGGTATTGCTCTGTCTCGTCGTGGGCAGACCGGCCCTGATGCGGCGCCCTCCGAAAGCGAAGCGACCACACTTCCCAGTGACGAGGGCGAAGCCAGCGCCGATGAGGAAACCTCGCTGCCGGATGCCCCCACTGGGGACAGTGAGGCTGGCCAGGAAGAGGCGAGTGAACCCGGCCAGGAAGAGGCGAGTGAAGGTGGCGCCCCTGCTGAGGACACCGAAAAAGAACCAGTAGAGGAAGCTCCCGCTGAGGAATCCGCTGACGCTGACGAACGGGACATCCCTGAGTCTGTCCCCTCACGGATGCAGCGTCTGCGTGGGCGCCTGGCCCGTTCGGGTGCGATTGGCCGGGCACTGCTGTCCGTCTTGTCACGTGGGGATCTGTCAGCTGCTGACTGGGAAGAAATCGAAGACACCCTGCTTGTCGCTGACCTGGGGTTAGAGGCCACTGATCAGTTGATGGAGGCCCTGCGGACCCGCGTCAAAGTCGAAGATGTGACCGACGCTGCCCGCGTCAAAACCATGCTCGTTGAAGAGCTCGAAAAACTTGTCGATCCACAGGTGGACCGCTCCCTCAACCTTGAACCGCATGACGTCGATGGCAAACGCGTACCTGCCACTGTGCTCATGGTGGGCGTCAATGGCACGGGGAAAACCACCACTGTCGGGAAACTGGCGCGCGTCCTCGTTGCTGAAGACAAAACGGTCCTCCTGGGCGCTGCGGATACTTTCCGTGCGGCTGCCGCCGACCAATTGGCCACCTGGGGCTCCCGCGTTGGCGTTGACGTGATCCGTTCCGATAAGGAAGGGGCCGACCCGGCATCGGTCGCTTTTGACGCGGTCAAGGAAGGGACCACTCGTGGTGTGGATGTGGTTCTCGTTGATACTGCGGGCCGCCTGCAATCCAAATCGACATTGATGGATGAGCTCGGCAAAGTTAAACGCGTCATGGAACGCCACGCTCCCGTTAACGAGGTTCTTCTCGTCCTGGATGCCACGACCGGCCAAAACGGCCTGCGCCAAGCCCAAGTCTTCGCTGAAGTCGCCGGAATTACCGGCATTGTTCTGACGAAATTGGATGGGTCAGCGAAGGGCGGGATTGTGGTGTCGGTCCAACGCGAACTGGGTGTGCCCGTGAAATTTGTTGGGCTCGGTGAAGGCGTTGACGACCTCGCTCCCTTTGATCCGCGAGGTTTTGTCGAAGCCATTGTTGAGGCCTGACCACCCTGGCGCCAGGCTCCCGCGGCGCCCACTGATGGCCCCCTAGCGGCTGCCCCACCCCTGTGACGCTCGTGAGTGCGCTAGGGTTGGGGCAGTTCATTTCCCGCCCAACAGGGCACGCACCATTTTGAGAGGAGTCCCCCCACGTGTTTGGGAATCTCTCTGATCGCCTCAGCGAATCCTTTAAGCAACTGCGTTCTCGTGGCGTCCTGACTGACGCCGATGTGGATCGTACGACGAGCGAAATCCGTCGCGCCCTGATTGACGCTGATGTGGCCCTACCTGTGGTCCGCGAGTTCAC
>JAUNHH010000011.1:20973-30480 GCA_030524055.1 Actinomycetaceae bacterium
GAAAAACGGATGGACGCTGAGGAAGCTCAGAAAGTCGCCGAAAAAGCCCTGTCGGGTGAGCTCACTTTGGATGATTTCCTGGCTCAACTGCAGCAGGTCCGCAAACTTGGGTCAATGAAGAAAGTGCTGGGAATGATTCCTGGCATGGCGCAAATGCGTGACCAGCTGGAAAACTTCGACGAACGTGAAGTGAATCGGGTTGAAGCAATCGTGCGGTCAATGACGCCCGCCGAACGCGCGGATGTGTCCATTTTGAATGGGTCGCGTCGGGCTCGTATTGCCCGCGGTTCAGGCACGACCGTAACGGAAGTCAATGCCCTGGTGAAGCGTTTTGAAGCGGCCCGGGCCATGATGGGATCGATGGGCGCTGCTGGCGGAATGCCCGGCCTGGGAGCGATGCCAGGGCGCGGCGGCAAAGCCAAACAGAAAGAAAATGCGCGCCGGGCTAAAGCCAACCGCGCGAAACAAAAGAAGGCGGGCCGTTCCGGTAATCCAGCGAAACGACGCCAACAGGAGTTGGAGGCGCTCCTACCGAAGGACCAGCGCGGTGGCGCGGCTCCAGCGGGGTCGGCTTTTGGGGCGCCAACAGCCCCCGACACTCCCGCAGCCCGGCCCACCTTGGATGACCTGCCCGAGGACATTCGACGGATGCTGGGTGGGCGCTAATGATCCTACGCGGGTGGATGCTCACCGACGAGGGCGGGGCTCCAACTCACAACCCAGCCTGGACTTATGGCACCTGGCAGGTCGCTGGTGGGCACCTGCACCCAGTGGAGGATACGGGGCCAGCGGATCTGGAAGGCTTTTTCCTCCCCGGTTTTGTTGACGTCCACTGCCATATTGGTATTGGTGAGACCGGGCCGGTTGACGAAGAAGAACAGCGCCGTCAAATCCACGCTGACCTGGCCAGCGGCGTCCTCCTCATTCGTGACTGCGGGAGCCCTGTTGATACTACGTGGGTCAATAGCGAACCAGACCTGCCGGCCCTGATTCGCTGTGGCCAACACATTGCCCGCGAAAAACGCTATATCCGTGGCCTGGCCCGCAACGTGGAGCCCGCTGACCTCGCCCAGGCGGTGGCCCAGCAGGCTGCCCGCTCGAATGGGTGGGTCAAACTTGTCGGGGATTGGATTGACCGCTCGGGTGGAGCAGAGGCAGATTTAGAGCCACTGTGGCCCCTGCCAGCCTTGAAGGATGCGGTGTCAGCCGCTCACGAGGCCGGGGCGCGGGTCGCTGTCCACGCTTTTTCTCACCGCGTCATTGATGACCTTCTCGAAGCCGGCGTTGACGATATTGAACATGGCACGGGGATGGACGCCAACCACATGGCTGAAGCCGCTGCGCGTGGGATTGCCGTGACCCCAACCCTGCTGCAAGTCGAACTTTTCAATGACTTTGCGGATCAGGCGGGCGCCAAATACCCCGTCTATGCGGCCACAATGCGCGCCCTGTATGAGGGCCGCCGCGACCACAGTGCCGCCCTTTTTGACTCTGGGGTGACGATTTTGCCGGGTACTGACAGTGGCGGCTACCAAGATCACGGGTGCCTCGGTGACGAATTGCGTGCCTGGGCTGACCTTGGGGTGGATTATGAGCGGATTCTCGCCTTGGCCACCACTGGTGCCCGCCGTTACCTTGGCGTTGCGCCCGAAGGGGAGGGGGCGCTCGCGGATGTGGTGTTTTTCCGTAGCGACCCGCGTACCAACCCTGCCATGTGGGGCAGGCCCGATGCGGTGATTCGCGGCGGACACGTCGTGGCTGGGGGCGCCTGAGTTTTTCTGGCGCCCCGCCCTGGTCACTGCGCGCCCCGGCCTCGTCAAGAATTATTTGACGCGATCACGATGGGCGGCAACGACCTCGTAGAACACCTCCCGGGCGTCACTCAAATCTAGTCCAGCGCAGGAGGCCAAGACTGCGGGCCGCAGCCCATCGGGCAGATCGCCCGCAATATTCTCATTGAGAACTGTTCCGCCAGCGACGCGCACAAGGTGGATTCCTGCGGCCACATCCCACGGGCCGAAACAGGCGCCAAGCATGCCGCCAACCCAACCGGCGGCCACATGAGCCAGGTCAAGGGCGCCGGCGCCCGTACGGCGCACGGACATGTGGGTGCTGTGCAGACGTAACTCTTGAGCGGCAGTCGTTTCCAGGTCGCGTTTAAGGGTTTCATTGCCCCCGTGGTAGGCGATGAGCACGGATTCTTTGGCGGTGCGTGGCCCCTGGGCATTGAGAGTGCGCCTGCCCTCGGGTCCTTCGTACCATGCGTTGTGGTGGTCTGCTGCCCACAGGGCACCCAGAAGCGGAGCAGTAATCGCGCCAGCAACAATGCTTCCATCCAGCTCAACGCCAATTGACGTGGCAAACCATGGTAGGCCGGCCGCAAAATTTGCTGTCCCATCAATGGGGTCAATAAACCACCGTACCCGTGGCCCAAGGTCGCGGCAGGTGGCCGCTGCTTCAGTAAAACGCGTGGTGGCGGGTAGGGAAGTGACGTCGGGACGCTCAGGGTAGGTGGCAGGATCGAGGGTGGCGTCACCATTTTCTTCACCCACCGCCAGTGAGTGCGGGACGGCTTGACTGAAAATGTGCAGGAGGGCCGCTTCCACGGCGCGATCGTGGATGGTGACAGGATCGTGGAAGTTTTTCTTCGTCGATAAGGACATATCGGAGCGTGTGGCGCCTCTCAGGTAGGGGACGGTAGCGAGGGCGGCTTCAGCGGCAATATGAGCAAGGGCGGTCTCGATCTGCATACTGGCAGTATCCCAGATCACGCAGGTATACGCATGGACGAGGGCGGGGCGGAGGCTGATAGTGGGGAGGGCGCGTGTGAAGGCACGTGATGGGTTCCACGCGGTCAATGCCCCCGCGGATGGGGGTTGGGACTTGGGGAAAGTGGGGGTGTCATGGCACAATTCCGTGCTGTACCCGTTCCTGCATTGGACCCTCTCACCATGTAGGCGCGTGTCCCGGGCGTGCCATGGATTCTTGTGTTTCCCTGCCAAGAAACCGCGCGTGCCCACCCGATTTGAAACAGGAGTGACCACACCAGTGGCAGTTCGTATTCGCCTCAAGCGCATTGGTAAGACCCATGCGCCCGTTTACCGTGTCGTTGTCGTTGATTCTCGTAAGAAGCGTGACGGTCGCGTCATTGAAGAGGTCGGTCTTTACGACCCGACCCCTAACCCTTCCACTATTCAGATTGAGTCCGAGCGTGTCCAGTACTGGCTCGGCGTAGGCGCCCAGCCTTCAGACCAGGTCCGTAACCTCCTGGTGCTCACTGGCGATATTGCCCGTTTCAATGGCAAGAAGGATGCGGTCTCTCGCGTCCAGGTTGCCGAGGGTGATAAGGCCGCTGAAACTGTGGAAGCCATTAAGGCTGCTGAGTCTGCTGCTGAAAAGCGTAAGGCTGATGCTTCTGCAGCGAAGGCTGCTGCCAAGGCTGAAGCGGAGGCTGCAGAAGCTGCCGCTAACGAGGCTTCTTCGCAGGAGGCTCCCGCTGAGGAAGCTCCGGCTGAGGACGCCTGA
The DNA here is from genome assembly GCA_030524055.1 of Actinomycetaceae bacterium. Taxonomy (GTDB): domain Bacteria; phylum Actinomycetota; class Actinomycetes; order Actinomycetales; family Actinomycetaceae; genus Pauljensenia. The sequence goes on from JAUNHH010000011.1 coordinate 24,499, forward strand.
TGATGCTTGCTGACGCCTTAGAACACTTGGTAAGCGGAATCGTTGACCATCCGCAGGATGTGCAGGTGTCGTCGCGTTCTCAGCGGCGCGGCCACCTCCTTGAAGTTCGAGTAAATCCTGAGGATCTCGGTCGTGTGATTGGCCGCAGTGGGCGCACCGCGCGTTCTTTGCGGACTGTTGTGGGTGCTCTATCATCACGCGGCTCTGTCCGAGTCGATGTTGTTGACACCGACAGGGAGTGATTGGCGCGGCGTCATCAGCCACATGCGGGGCCCGGACCACAGTGGTCCGGGCCTCACATTTTGCCCGGAGAGCATTTAAACTGAGAACTATTCCTTGAGGAAGGTCCCGACATTATGGATATGACTGCTGCCATTATTGGCCCTGCTCACGGACTTCATGGTGAAGTCATTGTGGATGTCCGCACCGATAATGATGCCCTTTTTATCCCCGGTGAATCCTTCCGGACCTCCTCTGATAATCTCCCACAGCTCACGCTGATCCACGTCCGCTCTCATAAGGATCGGATTCTGGCTGCTTTTGAAGAGATTGCTACGCGGGAGGAAGCTGAGGCTGCGCGGGGGGTGGCCCTACTGGTGGCCGAACATGAGGAAGAGGACGCCTGGTATCCGCATCAACTGAAAGGACTGCGCGCCCAGACCCCGGATGGGGCAGACCTTGGTGTAGTTTCTGGCCTGCAGTCTGGGGTGGCGCAGGACCTGCTGTTGGTACGCACCTCTAGCGGGGTGGTCATGGTGCCTTTCGTCCATCAGATTGTGCCGAGCGTTGATATCGCCGCGGGCTTGGTTGTTATTGATCCGCCTGGCGGCCTTTTTGACGATGAGGTCATTGACGGCCCTGATGGGGGTGGCGCGTAATGCGTATTGACCTGGTGTCGATTTTTCCGGACTATTTCGCGGCTCTGGATTTGTCACTCATGGGTAAAGCCAAAGAGGTGGGTTTACTTGACGTTCACGTCCACGACCTGCGTAGGTGGACCCATGATCGTCACCATAGCGTTGATGCGCCGCCTTTTGGTGGGGGAGCCGGTATGGTGATGCGCCCCGATGTGTGGGGTGAGGCTTTGGATGAGGTCCTGGGGCATCGCTATATCGACGTTGAGTCTGAGCCGGTAGATAACGGTGAGGATACTGCCAGGCAGGGACAGCGCCAGGTGTTGGCCATCCCAACACCGTCGGGCCGGCCCCTGACCCAGAGCATTGCCCGGGAGTTGGCTCAAGTAGATCACCTGGTGGTGGCGTGCGGACGCTATGAGGGTATTGATCAGCGGGTTGCGGATTACTACCGTGATTGTGAAATCGAAGTGTTGGAGTACTCCATTGGGGATTATGTGCTCAATGGGGGAGAGGTGGCCGCCCTCGTTCTTGTCGAGGCCGTGGCCCGCCTGCTTGACGGGGTTCTTGGCAACCCTGATTCCCTGCGGGAAGAATCCTATGAGGATGGCGGATTATTGGAATACCCCGCCTATACCAGGCCCCGGTCGTGGCGTGGGGCGGAGGTTCCGCAGGTTCTTTTAGGTGGGGATCATGGGGCGATTGCCACCTGGCGGCGGGACCGTTCCCTGGTGCGTACCGCCCACCGTCGCCCTGACCTGCTTGATGAGATTGACCCTACGACGTTGTCGATTCACGACCATGAGGTGCTCGCAGGTGCTGGGCAGGTGTTGCGGCCAACGCGGGAAAAACTTCTGATCCGTCAGGGTCGCACAGATGAGGCTGAAGAGATTGCTGCTTTGGCGGCGGAAACCTTCCCTGATGCCTGCCCGCAGCATATTCCGACCGCGGCAGTGGAGGCTTTTATTGCTGAGCACCTCACGGTTGATGTTTTCCGCGCGATGCTGTCCGATCCGAAGGATTATCGGATTCTTGTGGCGCGTACAGGAGGCGGGAAAGGCCCGATTGTGGGCTATACGCTCACTATTGTGGGCGGCCCGGAGGGGATTGCTCCAGATTTGGTGCGGCCTGGGAAAATTGAACGTGATGGCGCGTATTTATCGAAGTGTTATGTGAGCCGCCAATGGCGTGGCTCTGGCATTGCAGGCGCCCTATTGGAGCGTGCGGTTGCTGATGTGGTGGCCCAGGGGAGGAACTCTCAAATCGTCTTGGGAACGAATGTGGGGAATAAACGGGCGATCCGTTTTTATCGGCGTCACGGTTTTAAAGTGGTGAGCCGACGTCACTTTGATGTGGGTGGGGTCCACAATATTGACGAGGTTCTCGTGCGCAACCTCACGCCCCATTCGCGCTGATTATCTCCCATCTCGCCTTGGGGCTGTGTGTCGCGGTGTGGCACACTAATGTGTTGGTTCATCCGGTGACACCTGCCGTAGGGGGACGCCATAGTGGTGGGCCGCGTTAGTGACGCAGGTTAGCCCTGCCGAAGACGACGTTGCTGACCTACGGCAGAAGCGTCAAGGAGAACATATGCAAAAGCTGGACGTCGTTGACGCCGCTTCGATCCGTGATGACATCCCGTCATTCCGCGCTGGCGACACCTTGAAGGTGCACGTCAAGGTGATCGAAGGTAATCGTAGTCGTATCCAGGTTTTCCAGGGCGTAGTGATCGCCCGCCGTGGACATGGTGTTTCTGCCACGTTCACTATCCGTAAGGTCTCCCTGGGTGTGGGTGTTGAGCGTACTTTCCCGTTGCACGCCCCCACTATTGATCACATTGAGGTTGTCACCAAGGGTGACGTCCGTCGCGCGAAGCTGTACTACCTGCGTTCGCGTCACGGTAAAGCCGCGAAGATCAAGGAGCACCGTAGCGGTTCGGCAGAGTGAGAACTCTTACCGTATTTCGCGGCCCGGCCACCGTTCCCTGGTGTGCCGGGCCGTGGCATGATGACTGGACGCGTACGCGTCAAGAACAGGAGTTGACATGAGCCACCGACCCCACGGTCAGTCGCAGCCCGCTACCGATGAGGTGGACACTCCTAATCCCGCGGACTCCCATAACGGGGACCACGCTTCAACAGATGAGGCCCCCTCCTCGCGCCGATGGGTGCGGGTTTTGCGGGAAATGTCTTTTATTGTTGTGGCTGCTTTGCTGCTCAATATTGTCTCCCGTGCCCTGCTGATGCAGACGTTTTGGGTACCCACGAACTCAATGGAAAATACGGTGCTGACGAATGACCGTATTGTGGTGGCACGCCTGTCTGCGTTGACACAAAATATTCAGCGCGGTGACCTGGTGGTATTTGAAGACGCGAAACTGTGGTTGGGGGGCAGCGGGAAAGAGCTTCCCTGGTGGGAAAATGCGGCCCGTATGGTTGGTTTGCCGACCCCTAGCCAGGAGGATCGGCTGTTAAAGCGCGTCATTGGTGTGGGCGGGGACCATGTGGAGTGCTGTTCAGCTAATGGCAAGATTACGGTCAATGGCACCGAAATTACTGAAGAGTATTTGCCGGTGGGAACTGAGCCGTCTCAGGTCCATTTTTCTGTGGACGTCCCAGATGGCCACCTGTGGGTAATGGGTGATAACCGGTCGAATTCTGCGGATTCCCGCTACCACTTGCAGCAGGGGGATGCGGCTTTTATTCCCACCACAGCGGTGGTGGGCACCGCTGTTGGCGTGTTTTGGCCAGCGAACCGGTGGATGACGATCCCGCGGACACCTGCTTTTGATTCGGTGAAGTCCAAGTGATGGGTGCCACCTTCCAGGACGAGTTGTGTGCCACTTATGGCGCTCTTGTTGGAATGGATGAGGTTGGACGCGGCTCTTTGGCGGGCCCGGTGGCGGTGGGCGCAGTGCTGGTTGATCGGGCGGTGGGGCCTTGTCCGGATGGGCTGACAGATTCTAAAGCCCTGTCTGCGCAGCGCCGCATGGGGCTGGTGGAACCTATCCAGGGGTGGGCGAGAGCCTACGCGGTGGGGTGGGCTAGTGCCAGCGAGATTGACCAGTGGGGGATTATTGTGGCGTTGCGCCTGGCGGGTAGGCGTGCCCTTGTGGAGGTTGCCAGTCAGGTGGAAGACCCGTTAGGGGTGGTCCTTTTAGATGGCTCCCATGATTGGCTGTCCGCCCCGCGCGATCTTCTGTCTCTTGTGGGGGATGGGCCGGATCTTCCAGGTGGGCCCGATATTGATGGCGTGCCAGTGGTGACTCGCGTCAAAGCCGATGCTGATTGCTCTGCTGTGTCAGCAGCGTCTGTGCTGGCTAAAGTGGCTCGGGATGCCTTCATGTGTGATCTTGAGGATCCGGGGTATGGGTGGGCGTCGAATAAGGGCTATGCCTCTGCTGCCCATATTGCGGGCCTGCAACAGTTGGGCGTACATGTGCAGCATCGCAGGTCATGGCGTCTTCCTGGGGTGGATGTGTGACGCGCCGAAAGGGGATTGCTGGCCCTGGGCACCTCCTCGGGGCATGATGGGTGGGTGAGCGAAGAGATCGAGAACTATGAAAACGCGCTAGAGCTGGGCCTCTTTCGCGAATATAAGGACGTCATCGGCCTCTTCAAATACGTGGTCGAAACTGAGCGCCGTTTCTATTTGTGTAATCAGGTCAATGTTCAGGCCCGTAACCTCGGGGCGGATGTGTTTTTCGAGTTGACCCTCAATGATGCGTGGGTGTGGGATATTTACCGGTCTTCCCGTTTTGTCCGCTCGGTGCGGGTGGTGACCTATAAGGATGTCAATGTGGAGGAGTTATCCAAGCCTGAACTGGATATTCCCTGACCTTCTTTAGAACTCAAGGCAGTCAAAGTCAGCCAGTGCCACCACATTAGGGTGCAGTGCGCCCGCTTCTGCCGCGTGCCCTTCCGAGGAGGTATAGCGGGTGGAGTAGTGGGTCAGGGCGAGGCGTTTTGCTCCTGCTTCGGTGGCTGTGCGCGCGGCGTCAGCGGCAGTGCAGTGACCGTGTTCGTGGGCCATATCGCCTACTTCGCTGGTGTAGGTCGCTTCCATGACGTGAAGGTCCACATCTCGCGCTAAGGCGGTGGCTCCCGGGCAGGGCGTGGTGTCCATGACGAAAGCGAAAGAATGTCCTTCACGAGGGCGGGTGACCTCTTCAATGCGAGTGGTGACTCCATTAATCGTGATCTGGCCATCTTTGCGTAAGCGCCCAATGGTGGGACCGGTAATACCGCGTTCGGCCAGCGCTTCAGGGATAAAACTGACGTCAGGGTGGTCCTCAATACGAAAACCAATGGTGGGGACGCGGTGGTTGAGGGCGGCGGCACTGAGAATAACGTCCCGGGTGCGGAGGATTTCTGTTGGTTCGTCCCCTGTTTCTACGGGCAGATAGCGGATGTCGGCTTGGTCGTAGAAAATACTGGCCCGGTGGAGGCGTTCAATATAGTCCTGCGATTCGGCAGGGAAAATGAGGGTCACCGGGTGGGGAACCTGGTCGAGGGAGATCCGTTGAAGGACCCCTGGCAAGCCAAGACAGTGGTCCCCATGCAGGTGGGTCACACAAATTACGGATATTGATCGGGCGGAAATACCTGCATAGGTGAGTTGCCGTTGAGTGCCTTCACCGGGATCAAAAAGGATGCCTGTTTGGCCCCATCGCAAAAAATACCCGTTGTGATTGCGGGTTTTGGAGGGGACCAATGAGGAGGTCCCTAAAGCGGTGAAAAGGCGTGCACTCATAGTCGTAGGGTAGCTGGCCACCTGGACTGTCATCCATCTCGGTGCCCGCCCTCGTCTGTTTTCCTCTAGGAATAAACGAGGGTGGGGTCTACACCTGGAAGAGGGTCTGTCCTGCGCTATCAGTAATGTGGACGCCTCGGCCACCACGCTCCAGGGTGACTTCCAGGCGCTCCCCGTGGCGGCCAATGACAGCGTAACGATAGAACTCATTGCGCAGTTCATGCGCCTCGGTGCGGGCGTGGACCAGCCAAGGGTGGCGCCGGCGGAGGCCAATCAGGTCCTGATGGAGACGCAGAATCGGCGCCCCAAGAGGAGATAGGCCAGCGGGCTCATCGGGGAATATGGGCCGGATGTCATCATCGCCACCAACGCGGTC
>JAUNHH010000011.1:30580-36350 GCA_030524055.1 Actinomycetaceae bacterium
TCCTGAATGCTGCACATACTCCGCATAGTCACCGTGGATCATCTCGCCTAAAAACCACGCTTCTGGGAAGGAGGCGCGCACGCGCTGGAGGACTGTCTGCCAGAACTGTGGGGCAATCGCGTAAGCGGCATCAAGGCGCCACCCGTGAATACCGCGGCCCAGCCAATACTCCATGACTGAGGCCACCAGATCTGCAACGGCTGGCTCATCATGGTTGAGGGCAACAAGTGAGGCGTGACCTTCAAAAACCGCTGCTTGTGGAGGATTGTGATCCCAGTCAATACGGAAGAGTTTCGCTTCCGTACTATTGGGGCCTCCAGTAAGGGCTGCCTGGTAGAGCGGGTGGTTGATCCCTACATGATTGAAAACCCCGTCTAGGACGACGACAATGCCGCGCTCGCGGCAGGCAGCGATGAGGTGGTCGAAGTCAGCGTCATTACCGAGGCGCGGGTCGATGCTGTAGTGATCGGTGGTGTCATAGCCGTGGGTGGTGGAGGAGAAAATCGGGCCGAGGAGAAGACCATTGGTGCCGAGCTCTTGGAGGTAGTCAAGCCATCCGGTGAGGTGGGGGAGTCGATGGGTGAGGGCGCGTTCGTTGTCTCCTGATGGTCGTATGGGGGCGCCTGTAAAACCGAGAGGGTAGACATGCCACCAGATGGCGTGTTCGAACCAACGCATGACGGACCTTCCTTCTGCCTCTTAGTGAGTCTGCCTCACTAATGGTGGTGAGTCTAGCTCACTAAGGGGGTAGGATGACAACTGTGAGCGAGCGACCTACCCCGCAGCGACTCGACCCGGCCACTCGGCGGGCCGCCATTTTGGACAGCGCTCGCCAGGCTTTCGCTACGCGCCCTTATGGGCAGGTTTCGCTGGCGGCGGTAGGCCGGGAGGCCGGAGTGTCCGAAGCGCTAGTCCATAAGTATTTCGACGGTAAAGCGGGACTCTTTGCTGAAGTGACCCACGAGGCCGTGGAGTCGCTATTGACTGCACAGCGCCAGGCTAATGAGGCGCTGCCACCCGATGTGTCTCTCCGTGAGCGCGTGCGTTGTGCCCTGATGGTGTATCTGGATCATGTGGCCAGTCATCCAGTCGGGTGGGCGGCACCGCTTTTGAGTAGTGCTGATGATCCTGAGTCGGCTCGCGCTATTCGTGAGGCGGCTTCTGGTCGCTATGTTGACCTCTTACGCGAATTGCTTGGCGGTGACGTGGCTGGTCGGGGCGATGAGCGCACAGAGTTGGCCATTGTTGGGTATCTCGGTTTTGTTCAAGCTGCGTGTTTGCGGTGGGTGAGCCGCGGCTGCCCAGCAAGTGACCGTGAGGCCTTGGTTGAGGCGGCGCTGGATGCTTTAGAGGCTGCTTTAGGGAAGTGAACCCCGCCCTCGTTGCGTGTGTGGAGAGGAGAGACTGTCCTGCGACCCACTAGGGGATAGACGGAGTGGCTAGTAACTCTCCGTGGGGGAGAATGAAACATGCGTCAGGGTGTGCGCCCCACGAACGCCAATCCGCCGCAATTCTTTCAAGATCTGCGGCTTGGAGACCGGACTCCAGGGCGTGCCTGGCAAAGGATGAATGGAGGACTCGGTCAGCTTGGGAGTTGCCCCACTGACGAGTCCTCTCGGGGGTGGCGTAGGTCCAGGTTGAGGAGCCGATGTAGGTAATTGTGAGTTCTGCAGCGTTAGCCCAGGCACGCAGATATCGTCCCGTATTAGGTTCAGCATTGACTTTCCGAGCGCTAGCGCAGTAGATGGTCAACCAGTGACTGATGCCTGCTAGCTCCGGGTACCATGTCATGCCCGCATAGTCAGCGTCACGTACGGCGATGAGTCCGCCAGGTATGCACAAGTCGCGCATGATTTTGAGTGCACTGACGGGGTCAGGCAGGTGTTGGAGAACCTGGTGGGCGTGCACAATGTCAAAACTGTGTGGTTCGAGGTTGAGGTGGAAAAGATCCCCCACCATGAACTCGGCGGACCTTACTCCCCGTGACCTCGCTTCATTTTCCGCCAGAGCAATGGCCTCTGCGGAGAAATCGACGCCCACGACGTGGCCCTGTGGGCCAACGAGCTCGGCAAGGTCGAGTGTGATAGAGCCAGGCCCGCACCCTAGGTCGAGTATGCGTTGTCCCTTGTCTATGCGGTCCAGGAAATAGTGGCAACTGTTGGTAGCACTGCGATCTGCATGAGCATTGAGCACTGCGGCCTGATGACCGTGGGTGTAGTCCTGTATGCCAGCAATAGGGGGTGTGTGATTCATGAGGGGAGGGTACCTCACATGTCTCTAATTCTGATACAGAATGTCTTGATATGTGAGACGTGTTGATGGGGGTAGGTGTTCCTAGAATCTCTTCCTCGGAGAAGTCCCGCCCTCGTTAATGTCAAGTCCGCGGCGCGCACCTGTGGATAACTCTCGAAACGGACCCATTTGGGTGCGTGTACAAAAACTATCCACAATGAGAACTGAGCTAGAAACGCATAATCCACAGCTAAATACGTTCTACCTGCAATAACTCGCATGGATTTGTCACTGTTGCCCTATGAACAGTGACCACAAAAAACTCCTCGGCACCGCAGGCGAAGACTTCGCCGCCGACCTCCTCCACGACGCCGGCTACGACATTATCGACCGCAACTGGCGCGACGGACGCCGCGGAGAACTCGACATTATCGCCGCCGGACCACTCGGACCCGTCATCGTCGAAGTCCGCACCCGAGTGGGCACCCTCCACGGCAGCCCCCTGGAATCCATCACCCCCGACAAACTCCGACGCCTGCGCACACTGGCCGCCGCATGGCTACGCGCCCACGAACTACCAGGTAAAGCCCGAATCGACATTATTGCCATCACTATTGACTGGGAGAAACGCCACGACCTGGCCGCGCAATGCGAAAGCGGAACACTTGATCTTGACGTTCTTGATCCGCACATTCAATGGATTGAAGGCGTCTCATGAACGCCCGCACCGCCCTGGCCACCACACAAGCCATCGCCCTAGTCGGCATGAACGGACACATTGTCACCGTCGAATGCCACGTCGGACGCGGCCTCATAACCTTCACCCTGGTGGGCCTACCTGACGCATCAGTACGCGAAGCCAAAGACCGTGTCCGCTCTGCCCTACAAGCCTGTGGCGTTGAAGCCCTCGACCGGCACATAACCGTCAACCTATCACCCGCATCCCTACCCAAAGCAGGAGGCGGATTCGACCTAGCTATTGCCGCCAGCGTTCTCCTAGCCACAGGCACTATCCCCAACGGGGCATTCAATGACGCCATCCTCATCGCTGAACTCGGTCTCGACGGCACCTTACGTCCCGTCCGCGGCATCCTGCCCGCCCTCATCGCCGCCAGAGGACAAGGCATCACCACCGCCATTGTCGCTACCGCCAACCACGACGAAGCCCGCCTCATCCCAGGCCTGACCGTCATTTCCCACGACCACCTCGCTGACCTCATTCAATGGGCAGGAGGCAGCGCCCACCGGCCCACCGTATTCGGCACACCCCCACAGGAAACTCCCAACACCCCACCGCCCCCACCAGCCCCCGTGGACCTGGCCGATGTGCGCGGACAAGACAGCGCCATTGACGCCCTCACTGTCGCCGCCGCAGGAGGACACCACCTTTTTCTCCTGGGAGAACCCGGAAGCGGCAAAACCATGCTCGCCCGGCGCCTGCCCACCATCTTGCCCAACCTGGATGACGCCACCGCCCTAACCACCACCAGCATCCACTCCATCGCCGGAACCCTGCCCGCCGGCGGCGGCCTAATGAGAACACCCCCATTCCAAAACCCCCACCATGGCGCCACAATGCCCGCCCTCATTGGAGGAGGAACCTCCATCGCCCGACCAGGAGCAGCCTCCCTCGCCCATGGAGGAGTCCTCCTCCTTGACGAAGCCCCAGAATTCGCACCCAAAGTTCTCGACGCACTGCGCCAACCCCTCGAAGAAGGTGAAATCACTATCCACCGCGCTCGCGGGCACGCCACCTACCCCGCGTCCTTCCAACTTGTTATGGCCGCGAACCCGTGTCCCTGTGGCTCTGGCGCTTCCCGGACTAAACCCTGTACCTGCACGTCATTGGCGAGACGCCGCTACCTTGCGCGCCTATCAGGGCCCCTCTTGGATCGCGTTGATATCACCGTTCCCATGCGTACCCCCACTGCCAGTGACCTGGCTGCCACACGTCACACCACCTCGGCCGAAGTCAAAGAACGCGTCACCGAAGCCAGATGCCGAGCCGCCCACCGCCTTGCTGGCACCCCATGGACACTCAACCGGCAAGTCCCCGGAACGTGGCTACGCCGAAACTCCACCATCCCGAACAGCATTACCGCAGCCATTGACGACGCATTAGAACGCGCCGACCTGACTATGCGTGGCGCCGACAGAATCCTGCGCCTGATGTGGACCCTCGCCGACTTGGACGAGGCCGCTCACCCCCACGATTCCCACCTCGCCCTTGCCCTCGCACTACGCACAGGAGGACCCCATGCCCACACCTAAAGAACTCCTCACCCACGCCTGGTGGTCCGCCATCGCTGAACCCGCCGACCTCCAAATCCACGCCCTGCGCCTCGCCCTCGGCGATGACGACGCCCAACAGTGGATCCTCACCGACCCTCCTGGTCCACTGCCCACCATCCTCACCAGCCGCCAACCCCACGCCACCTGGGAACGCGCGTGGAACCGGTGGCACCCACGGGCGATTGCTGCCAACCCTGAAAGCGACCTTGCCGACCTTGACCTACTCGGCGGACACCTTCTTATCCCCACCTCACCCAACTGGCCCACTGGGCTCGACGACCTCGGACCCGCCGCACCCACCACACTGTGGGTCCGCGGCACCCCACCAGTGGAGACCAGCCTCGCCATTGTCGGCGCCCGCGCCGCCACACCACAGGGCACACGCACCGCACGAGACCTCGCCGCAGGAGCAGCCGCACACCACATCCCCGTCATCTCCGGCGGTGCCTTCGGCATTGACATTGCCGCACACACCGGCGCCCTCGACGGCGGAGGCACCACCACCGTCATCCTCGCAGGTGGACTCGCCAACCCCTACCCAGCAGCCCACAGCCACATCTACGAGCAGATCCTCAACTCAGGAGGCGCTCTCATCAGTGAAGTCCCACCCTCATGGCGCCCCGCCAAATGGCGATTCCTCGAACGCAACCGACTTATTGCCGCCCTCGCAGGAGCCACCATCGTCGTTGAAGCCTCCCACCGCTCCGGGGCGCTGGCCACCGCCCGACGCGCCATGGACCTCGGACGCGACGTTGGCGCTGTCCCCGGCCCCTTAAGCTCCTCCGCCTCCATGGGCTGCCACGACCTTATCCGTAATGGTGCCACACTCATCCGACACAGCGACGACGCCCTCGAACTCCTCGGCGCCATCGGCGAAACAGGAGACCCCACGCTCTTTGGCGCGCCCGTTGAAAAAGACCACGGCATTAACGCTCTGCCCGCAGAACAACGGCGCGTCTGGGAAGCCCTCCCCGCACGCAGCGTCACCACACTCGACCGCCTCATCCGCGCCTCAGGGTTAGGACGCAGCGAAGTCCTTGGCGCCCTTGGCTACCTCGAATTACGCGGCCTGATCCGCTCTGACGCCACCGGATGGGCCAGACGCTAAAAACCGCACAGAACCAGCCGCTTAGCCGTGCCTCCACGGTCACTTAATGGACGCCCGCGCCACCGCTAGTGCCGTGGCGAGACCGTCCACTGGAGTACGACCAAGAAGAATAGCCAAATCCTCATGATGGACCCCAAG
>JAUNHH010000011.1:36450-81831 GCA_030524055.1 Actinomycetaceae bacterium
CCGAAGGATCTGACCCCCAAGCTGACCACTCGCTCCTGTTACCAAGATCATTCCAATACTCCTATGGTTGTTGTCGATAACCACCCTGGCTACCCTGAAACATCCTCAAACCCAACAGAGGACCCCACAAGGAGGCACTTTCATGTCAGTGACGAACACTAATGTCACCATCACCGACAACGCCCACGCCGCAGAACTCGAACCCTGCGGAAAAACCGAACACCCCGACTGCGGATTGCGTGACATCCTCGATCGAGTTGGCGACAAATGGTCAGTACTCGTCATTGTCGAACTGGTATCTGGGCCACGACGCTTCCGACAACTCCACCGCGCACTTGACGGCATTTCCCAGCGCATGCTCACCCTCACGGTACGCAGGCTCGAACGAGACGGACTCATCCTGCGCACCGTCTACCCAACAGTGCCCCCTCACGTTGACTACCGTCTCACCCCAATGGGAGCAAGCCTTACCCATCTGGTCAAAGCACTCGCCGACTGGTCCCTCACCCACAAAGAAACAATCGCCAACGCCAGAGCCCACTACGACCAACGCCAACAAAACCAAGAACCATAATCCTTGGCGCCCTTGGCTACCTCGAATTGCGCGGCCTGATCCGCTCTGACGCCACCGGGTGGGCCAGACGCTAAAAACCGCACAGAACCAGCCTCTCGGCACCACCACCCCCAAGAAAACACCCACACCCCGTAGTCTGGAGTAATGAACCCCCGCCCACCACTACATGCCTGGCGCGACCACCTCACCCACGGCAAAGGCCTCGGCGAAAACAGCATCCGCTCCTACTGGACCGACCTCACCCAATGCTTCACCTTCCTCGGTCTTGACAACACCGCCACCGCCGCCGACATCACCCACGCCATGACCACCCGCAACCTCCGCGCATGGCTCGCCAACGCCGCCGAACATGGCGCCAGCCGATCCACCCTGTCCAGACGCACCTCCTCACTGCGCTCCTTCAGCAAATGGGCCCACGAAGAAGGACACATCCCCCACGACGTCACCACCGCCCTCGTCACAGCACGACCAGACCAACGCCTCCCCGCAGTCGAAGGCGTAGACAACACCCGACACCTCCTCAACTACCTCCACGAACAAACCCACGACAACAACCCCACCGCCATCCGCAACTGGGCCATGCTCGAAGTCCTCTACTCCGCCGCCATCCGCGTCTCCGAACTCGCCAACCTCGACACCACCTCCCTCGACCCAGCCACCGCCACACTCAGAATCCACGGCAAAGGCAATAAAGAACGCATCGTCCCCCTCGGAGACCCCGCCCTCGACGCCCTCCACCAATGGCTCGGCGCCCCACGCGGCGCACTCGCCCAAGCCGGCGAAAAAGCCCTCTTCGTCGGAGACAAAGGACGAAGAATCGACCCACGCATTATCCGCACCATCGTCCACCGATCCTGCACACAAGCCGGAATCAAAGACCTCGCCCCACACGCCATCCGCCACAGCGCCGCCACCCACATGCTCCAAGGCGGCGCAGACCTACGCGCAGTCCAAGAACTCCTCGGACACGCCTCACTCCACACCACCCAGCGCTACACCCACGTCGACGCCGCCCGCCTCTCCGCCATCTACCAACAAGCCCACCCCCGCGCATAACCCCACCCACCTACCCATCCCACGGCTTCAACACCACCCGCGACGACAAAAAACCCAAAGGATTCACATAGCTCTTCCGATCCACACGCACCCCCCAATGCAAACCACCCGGCACATGCCCAGGCAACACCACCCCCAACTCCTGCCCACGCACCACCCGATCCCCACGCCGAACACGAGGCGACACCGGCTCAAAAGTCGCACGCACCCCATCAATCTCCACCGACACCACCTCACGATCAGCCACCAACCCCGCATACACCACAACCCCATCAGCAGGAGAAACCACCACCGCACCCACAGGCACATCCAAATCCACCCCACGATGCCCACTCAACCACGGCTGATCAGGCGGATCAAAAGCACGACTCACCGCCACCGGCCCACCAGTTGGCCACGACCACGGACGCTGATCAGAAGAAACAGCGGCAACACGTGCAGCGCTCGCGGCTGGGCTGGTATTAGCCGATAGCGCGGCGTCACTCCAGACCAGGCCAAGACACAGAGACATGATGGCGCCCATTAGTGCCCGCCAGAATAGAGAGCACCAGAAAGGCGTCTTCACCGAGGCAAGAAATAGGGGAGAAGGCTCTGGAGGTAGTGCAGATCTCATCCCCCTACTGTCCACCAGCGCCCCGCCCTCGTAAATGGGAGAAAGAAGCACCTGTGGAAAGCGCATTTTCGACCTCAACCCAATTGTGGACGAGGACGGGGATGCGCTTCACATTCTGTAGGTTCTAAGCTGGCCAATATTTCCGCTAGACTTCCTGTGCACCTGCCCAGCAGGTGACTTCGCGTGCCATTTCCGCATACTCCGCTTTTAGGGCGGCACGGGTGCGGGGCAAATCCGGCAATGGTCCCCACGTGGGCGCCGGAATGTTATGGCACCAGGCCCTTTAGTGCCACTAAAGGGAAGAACCGAATCCGGGCTCTATGAGCCCATATATACCCGCACCCTGCGGGGAAAGGATGAGCCATGGCAGTCGTTACCATGCGCCAGCTGTTGGAATCTGGCGTCCACTTTGGACACCAAACCCGCCGGTGGAACCCGAAGATGAAGCGCTTTATTCTCACCGAGCGCAATGGCATCTACATTATCGACCTCCAGCAGACCATTGCTGATATTGATATCGCCTATGACTTCGTAAAAGAAACCGTTGCCCATGGTGGCACCATTCTTTTCGTGGGCACCAAGAAGCAGGCTCAGGCAGCTGTCGCCGAGCAGGCCTCCCGCGTGGGAATGCCCTATGTCAACCACCGTTGGCTCGGCGGTATGCTCACCAACTTCAACACTGTTGCCAAGCGTCTTCAGCGCCTGAAGGAACTTGAGCAGATTGACTTCGACGATGTTGCCGCCTCTGGCCACACTAAGAAGGAATTGCTCATGATGCGTCGTGAGCTCGACAAGCTTGACCGCACCCTGGGTGGCATCCGCGATATGTCTAAGGTTCCTTCCGCCGTGTGGATTGTGGACCCCAAGAAGGAACACCTCGCTGTTTCTGAAGCACGCAAGCTCAATATTCCGATTGTGGCCATCCTTGATACCAATGCGGATCCGGATGAAGTTGACTACCGTATTCCCGGCAATGACGACGCCATCCGCGCTGTCGAATTGCTGACCCGCGTGGTTGCCGAAGCTGTGGCCGAAGGTCTGCTGTCCCGCTCGGCTCCCCGTAAGTCCGGCCAGGACGATGCTCCCGCGGCCGAGCCTTTGGCCGAATGGGAACGCGAACTCCTTGAAGGCACTGACAACGCTGCTGCTGAAGAGCCCGCAAAGGCAGAAGCCCCCAAGGAAGAAGCGGCAAAGGACGAGGCCGAAGCTCCTGCCAAGGAAGAAGCACCCGCCGCGCAAGAGGCAGAAAAAGCTGAGTCAGCTGACGTTGCTGAAGCAGATGCCGAAAAACAGGACTGAGTAGGGATTAGTTAAGAGAGGAAATGCCACATGGCGAATTTTACCGCTGCTGATGTGAAGGCTCTGCGCGAGCAGACCGGCGCCGGAATGATGGATGTCAAGAAGGCACTGACCGAGGCCGATGGCGACGCCGAAAAGGCTCTAGAAATTATCCGCCTCAAGGGGTTGAAGTCCCTGTCCAAGCGTGAAGGCCGTCAGGCTTCCGCTGGTCTTCTGGCTGCTCGTGTCGAGGGCGGGGTTGGCGTCCTCGTTGAGGTCAACTCTGAAACTGACTTCGTTGCCAAGAACGAGAAATTCATCGATTTCGCTGGACGCATTCTGGACGCAGCTGTTGCTTCCGGTGCTGCCGATCTTGAGGCCCTTCTGGCTGCTCCGCTGGGCGAGAGCACCGTTCAGGACTCCCTCAACGAAATGGCCGCTGTTATTGGCGAAAAGCTGGAAGTGCGTCGCGTTGTGCGCGTTGAGGGCGACAATGTTGACCTCTACCTGCACCAGACCAGCCCCGACCTGCCCCCGCAGGTGGGTGTCTTCGTCGTGACGGACGCTGCTGGCGCCCCCATTGCCCGCGACATCGCTATGCACGTTGCGGCCTACAACCCCGCCTACCTGGACCGCGATTCCATCCCTGCTGATGTGCTGGAGAAGGAACGCGCCACCCTGGAGAAGATCACCCTTGAGGAAGGAAAGCCCGAGGCTATCGTTCCCAAGATCGTTCAGGGTCGTCTGGAAGGCTTCTTCAAGGAGCAGTGCCTGATTGATCAGGCATACGCCAAGGAGCCCAGCAAGTCCGTTGGACAGATTCTGTCCGAGGCCGGTGCTGTGGTGACCAATTACGTGCGTGTGCACGTTGGCGCCTGACATTGTGATCGTGGCCCCGCCCAGATGGGCGGGGCCATCGTATAACCCTGACCTGCTGCGAGGAGGATCCTTATGACGTTGCCCCGACGTGTTCTACTTAAACTCTCTGGAGAGGCCTTTGGCGGCGGAGCCGTTGGCCTTGACCCCGTTGTTGTCCGCGATATTGCCCAGCAGATCGCGCAGGCAGTTCACCAGGGCGTCCAGGTGGCCGTTGTTGTTGGTGGCGGCAACTTTTTCCGCGGGGCAGAACTGTCCCGCTCAGGGTTAGACCGCTCGCGCGCAGACTATATGGGCATGTTGGGTACTGTTATGAATGCCCTCGCCCTGCAGGACTTTATTGAGCAGGCTGGCGTGCCTGCTCGTGTGCAAAGTGCTATTGCTATGCAGCAAGTCGCTGAACCGTATATTCCGCTGCGAGCCATTCGACATATGGAAAAAGGCCGGGTCGTCATCTTTGGTGCTGGCGCCGGAATGCCCTATTTCTCGACGGATACAGTGTCGGCTCAGCGGGCTTTGGAAACTCATTGCGATGAGCTTCTGGTAGCAAAAAATGGTGTAGATGGGGTTTACGATGCGGATCCGCGCATTAACCCCGAGGCACGCAAATTGGATTTTGTGTCCTATACAGATGCTTTGGCCCAGGGCCTTAAAGTGGTGGATACCGCCGCATTTGCCCTGTGTCAAGATAATGGTTTGACAATGCGCGTCTTTGGGATGGCTGAACCTGGCCATGTCACGGCGGCCCTTTGCGGCGAAAGAATCGGTACGCTTGTCTCTGCCGAGAACCACGAGTCACAGGAGCAAAAGTGATCGACGACATCTTATTAGAAGCCGAAGAGAAAATGGACCGGGCAGTCCAGGTCGCCCAAGGCGAGTTTGGAAATATCCGAACTGGCCGCGCCAACTCTGCCATGTTCGAGCAGCTTTTGGTTGACTACTACGGTGCCCCAACCCCCATGCAACAACTGGCTTCCTTCCAAATCCCAGAAGCACGCACAGTATTGATCTCTCCTTTTGATCGCACTGCGACCCAAGAAATCATTCGCACTCTGCGCGAATCAGATCTGGGCGTCAACCCTACCGATGACGGCAATGTTGTCCGCGTTTCTCTGCCAGCACTCACTGAAGAGCGCCGCAAGGAGTACGTCAAGCAAGCGAAAACCAAGGCAGAAGATGCCCGCGTGGCTGTGCGCGCAGTGCGCCGCAAAGCCAAGGAATCGCTTGATCGCCTGAAGAAAGATGGCGAGGTCGGAGAAGACGAGGTCGATCGCGCAGAAAAGTCCCTGGAAGCAACCACCAAGAGCCACGTTGAGAAGATTGATCAACTCCTCGCCACCAAGGAGAGCGAGCTTTTGACCATCTAATGGCATCGCGTTCTCTTTTTACCGGGCTGCGGGATATCTTTTCGCCCCAGCCCACCCAAGAACGTCCCCCAGCCCCAACAGGAGCTGGGGGAAGAGACCTTCCAGCGGCAGTCATTACCGCCATTGCCCTGGTTGTTCTTGTGGTCCTCGGCCTGGCCTTTGCCCCAACCATTGTTGTGGTCCTTGTTGCCGCTTTAGCGCTGAGTGCGACATGGGAAATAGCAGGAGCCCTCGCCAGGGTCGGTATCCGTATTGCTGTCCCACCGCTGTATGTGGGCGCATTAGGGATGCTGACATGTGCGTGGACTCTTGGCGCCGAAGCCCTAATGGCTGCCCTCCTGATGACCTTTTTTGCCGTCCTCGCCTGGGTGCTTTTAGGGGATCGTGATCGCCCTCGTGGAGTAGAAGCGACGGCGTCAATATTCGTCGCTGTCTACGTGTCTTTTCTTGCCTCCTTTGTGCCCCTCATGCTGCGTGATGCCCCCACGCCATGGGTGCTGATTGTGCACGTCATTGTGACGGCCACTAATGACACGGGCGGCTGGTTGGCCGGCTCACTTTTTGGGCGCCACCCGATGGCGCCGCGCCTCTCACCTAAGAAATCCTGGGAAGGCTTTATTGGCTCGGTTCTTACCTGTATCGCTATGGCGATTCCGGCCTTTATGCTGCTGGGTGCCCAGTGGTGGTGGGGTCTAATTGCGGGGGTTCTCACTGCCATCGTGGGTACCTTGGGAGACCTCACAGAATCCCTGATAAAACGCGAAGTGGGTCTGAAGGATATGTCGAATCTTTTGCCCGGCCATGGAGGTATTCTTGACCGAGTTGATGCCCAACTATTAACCGCCCCACTGTTCTATTTTCTTTTCATCCTTGCACTCGGAGGACCTCAGTGACTGTGTCGCGTACCGCTCGCCGGGAAGTGCGCCCTACCGACCAATTGCCGGAAGGGGCAACCACTCCTGATGCACGCCCAGTGGTCTCCTTTACTGCCAAGCGGCGCGGAAAGGCTCCCGCGCATTTAGTGGATTTTGACAGCGCGACCCGACGTGCCATGACAAAAGAAATCGGTCTGCCTGCATTCCGTGCGGACCAATTATCCCGGCACTATTTCGATCATTACATTGCCGATCCGGAAGCAATGACAGATATTCCGGCTTCCGCAGCAGAAGTGATTTCCGAAAAGCTTTTCCCCGCCCTCGTTACTGAAGTCATGGCCCTGCGTGCAGACCAAGGTAAGACGATTAAACACCTCTGGGAACTTTATGATGGGGCCCGCGTTGAATCAGTTTTAATGCGTTACCCTGGGCGCACAACATTATGTGTTTCTTCCCAAGCAGGATGCGGAATGGCATGTCCTTTCTGTGCTACCGGACAAATGGGATTAACTCGTAATCTCTCCACCGCAGAAATTATCGATCAAGTTCGTCGCGCCCACCTGTCATGCGTTAATGGTGAACTTGATGGTGGCCCCACGAGACTGTCGAATATTGTCTTTATGGGAATGGGTGAGCCTTTAGCGAATTGGCCCGCATTAGTGGGCGCATTACATCGCCTCACCCAACCGTCCCCAGAAGGTTTTGGAATGTCAGCGCGTGGAATTACCGTCTCCACAGTTGGCTTAGTTCCTGGAATCGAGAAACTTGCGGCTCCTGGCTTACCTGTCACATTAGCTGTGTCACTCCATGCCCCTGATGACGATTTACGCGATGAATTAATTCCCATTAATTCCCGCTGGAAAGTTGGGGAACTTCTTGATGCTGCTCGGCAGTATTTCCTTTCTTCAGGGCGACGAGTCTCCATTGAATATGCCCTGATTAAGGATATGAATGACCAAGCATGGAGGGCACAACTTCTCGCCGATGAATTAAATCGTCGAGGACATGGATGGGTTCATGTTAATCCGATTCCGTTAAACCCAACGCCGGGTTCTATTTGGACTGCCTCTACGCAGCATGCACAAAATGAATTCGTTTCTACCCTGCGCGCTAACGGCATTTCTACGACGATTCGCGATACCCGTGGATCAGATATTGATGGTGCGTGCGGGCAATTAGCCACTGCAGTTAAAGAGGGACGTCGTCGTCCTTTACCTCACCCGACCGCCCCGTCCCGGGGTTCGAGTTCCAAGGAGGACACATGAGTAACGCCTTCCCCCGCGTGGGCGTTCTGCGCCGCGGATACGATCCCAGTGCCGTTGATGACTTCTTCGTCGATGCCCGACATGCGTACGAGGGCGGGGCCCCACCCGAAGAATTCAGCTCCGACCAGGTTCGACGGGCCACATTCTTCCTAAAACGCAATGGTTATGAAATCGACTCGGTTGATTCTGCGATGTGCCGCCTGGAGGCTGCATTTGTTCAGCGTGACCGGGCGGCCTTTATTGCCTCCCATGGCGAACAGGCCTGGTATGAACAGGTCGCTGAACGCGCCACCACCCTTTACCCGCGCCTGCGTCGGCCTCATGGGGAGCGCTTTTCTCGTCCTGCAGCTGGTGAGAAAGGCTACTCTACAGAAGCAGTTGATGAACTCCTTGATCGTCTCGCCGCATTTTTCGATGACCGTGGTGATATTGGCGTCGAAGATATCCGTCACAGTGTTTTCCCGATAGCTCGCGCTAAGTCTGCCTACGCGGAAGGTCCGGTTGATGCCTTTTTAGGGCGCGCTATCGACATCCTCTTGGCGGTGAATTAAATGACGGATCTGGCTACCTCTGATCACCCGACGTCGGTAGTCCTTCTTGGGTCAACGGGCTCTATTGGCACCCAGGCACTTGAGGTGATTGCCCAGCACAGCAAGCGTTTCACCGTGGTGGCTTTGGCTGCTGGCGGCGGCGACCTGAATCTTCTTGCCCGTCAGGTGGTACAGGTTCGTCCCCAGGTTGTGGGGATTGCTCGCGGTAGCGCTGAGGATTTAGCGCAGGCGATAACACGCTACGCACCAAGTCAGCCATTGCCAGAAATCCTTTCTGGGCCGCAGGCAGCCACCCAGATTGCAGGTTCCCATCCAGAAGCGGTTGTCCTCAATGGAATTACTGGAGGCGTAGGCTTAGAGCCCACCTTGGCAGCACTGTCCTGCGGCGCCACCCTCGCTCTGGCAAATAAAGAATCCCTCGTGGTGGGCGGCCCATTGGTCCGGGCTGCTACCCAGCGCCCCGGCCAGATTATCCCGGTAGATTCCGAGCACTCTGCAATTGCCCAGGCGCTTCTTAGTGGCGTCCACGAAAAAGGCCTGACCAGTCCTGTCGTCACCGGGAAATCCGAGGTGGCGCACCTGGTTTTGACAGCCTCCGGCGGCCCATTCCGGGGCCGCAACCGCAGTGAACTTGACGCAGTGACTGCCCAGCAGGCCCTGGCCCATCCCACATGGGATATGGGACCGGTAGTCACCATTAATTCATCAACACTGGTCAATAAGGGCTTGGAACTGATTGAAGCCCAGATTCTTTTTGACATTGAGCCAGCCGATATTCAAACGGTCATTCATCCGCAGTCCATTATCCATTCCATGGTCACGTGGAAAGATGGGGCAACTATTGCTCAGGCATCACCGCCTGATATGCGTCTGCCGATTGCTCTGGGACTCACTTGGCCTGGGCGCCTCGACGATATTGAAAAGCCATTGACGTGGGATACGCCCCAGTCGTGGACTTTTGAACCCATCGATTCGGCGACGTTCCCAGCAGTGGATTTAGCACGCGAAGCGGTGGCAGCCTCGGCTACGCACCCGGCTGTTTTTAATGCCGCCAATGAAGTCTTCGTCGATGCATTTATTGCGGGGACTATTCGCTGGCTCGATATCGTCGATAATCTGCGTGACGTTGTCGCAGCCCACGAGGGTATTACTGACCCAGATTTGGACGCTATCCTTGGCGTTCAAGAATGGGCTCGAGAATATGCTCATCACCGTATTGCAAGTAAGTAGGGGAGTTTATGGGGTCTTTACTGGGTATTGCCGTAGTCGTTGTTGGATTGGTTATTTCGGTAGCGATCCACGAACTCGGGCATATGTATTTCGCTAAGCGTTATGGTGTGCCAGTTCCAGAATATGCAGTCGGCTTCGGGCCGATTCTCCTGAAGAAGACTATTGGCGAAACCCAGTATTCATTCCGCGCTATTCCTTTAGGAGGTTTTGTCCGTATTCTCGGTATGTTTGCTCCCGCTCGGGAAGGTGTGAGAACCACTAATCGAAAAGGCAATCCTACACTTGCGGAAGAAGCTCGCCGCCAAAGTGCAGAAGAAATCGAACCCTGGGGCGAAGAGCGTGCTTTTTACCGTTTGAGCGTTCCGAAAAAAATCATGGTCATGTTTGCTGGCCCACTGACAAATTTGATTCTTGCGGTGGTCCTCACCGTGGGCACCATGATGGGGATTGGCCATCAGCAGCCTACGACTACTGTGCGAGACGCTCCTGAAACGGTAACGACAGAGGCCGGACAGGTTCCTGGGCCTGCCTATGCTGCTGGTATTCGCCAGGGTGACCGTATTGTCTCCGTGGCAGGCACTCCAATTGACGAATGGGCCGATATTGGCACCGTTTTGGCATCCACTGAAGGCGATGTCACTGTTGTTGTTGAGCGCGGCGGCGAAACCCTGAATCTCACTGCTACCCCAATGGTCAGTGAAGACGCGCGTCGTCTGGCCATTAGATCCCACCTAGAGTATGTTCCCGCCTCGCCAACTCAAGTGGTAGAAACCTTGGGGAATATGGCCTTTGGCACCGCGGCATTGGTGGCACGTCTGCCTATGGCCGTGTGGGATGTGGTTGTCACTCTTTTCAGCGATGCAGAACGCGATCCTTCTGGCGTGGTTTCCGTAGTGGGCGTGGGCCGACTCGCTGGCGAAATTACAGCCGAGGATTCCGCCCTCGGAATCGAAGATCCTCGAGCAATCTGGTCAGTTCTCCTCATGCTCGTGGCGTCAATCAATATGGCCTTATTTGTCTTCAATTTGATTCCTTTGCCACCGCTCGACGGTGGGCACATTATGGGTGCCCTTTACGAGGGCGGAAAACGCGCCTTCGCGCGTTTACGTCAAGCGCCTGACCCTGGTCCCAGCGATACTGCCCGACTCATGCCCTTAACCTATACAGTTGGCGCAACACTATTAGTGATGAGCGTGATCCTCATTATTGCTGACGTTATTAAGCCTATTTCTCTGGGATAGCGATCCTATTATCTGGATTGTCCAGAATCTCCTAGTATTCCTAACGTTGGCACTGCTCCGCTCCTGAAACATTCGTGTCACTTTCAGTGGCAGTCGTTGAGTGTTGCTTGCAGGTGTGAGTTAGGCTATGTGCATGACAACACAACCTGCTCAACTACCTCAGTCTAATGAGGTGCGTACAGCGTGGACTATGGCAGCATGGTTGCTTATTTTTCTTCCTGTACTGGAACTGCTCGTCATGGTTGTTGATGGGGCTGCAGGTTGGGAGATTCTGATTTTTTTCTTGAGGGCTGCCCCTTTCCAAGTGGTGATTCACCTGATCATTGCGATTTGTGCCTCTCGGTCACAAAAATTTGCCTCCGAGCGCCCAATTCCACGGCATTTGACGTGGACAATGTGGGCGTATTTAGGTTTCGCATTACTCAGCGCGTTCATATATCCCTCTATCGAAGAGTATCGGGACTTTTCCGTTCTCACCGCCCTTGGATTCAGTAAGGGGTTTGCATTCAGCGTTGCTCAGGGCTGTGTCAGCCTTACTGTTGTTCTTCTCTTGGCTCTTCTGTTTATCTGGTGCGATGATCTTGATAGGGCGCATAAAGCACGGCAAAAACAACAAAGAGAAGGCTCCGCGCGTGGGGAATAGCTTTTGACGGCAGTTGCGGTCAGGACAACCCTCAATAGAACCTCACTTAGCGGGGTGCACTACGCCAGGCTCGAAACGCCGACGTAGTGCACCCCGCACAGTTAGTGCTCTACCAGCGGTCGTGCACGTGAGGACGGGCATACCGGTCATAAAGATCAGCTAAAGCCGCCTGGAAATCCTCACTCAACGCTGGCAGATTCGCCGCCTGCGCATTCGCACGGGCCTGCTCGGCATTACGTGCTCCAGGAATCACCGTAGTCACCCCTTCAAGGCCAGCAATCCACGCTAGGGCTACTTGTGCCGGTGTTGCACCCTCGGGCCCATATTCGCCGCAGAGTCGAGCAAATTCGGCCCCGGCCTCGACACCGACATCAAAGGGAATCCCCGAGAAGGTTTCCCCAATGTCAAAAGCCGACCCATCACGGTTATAGGTCCGATGATCAGATGCTGGGAAAGTCGTATCGGCACGGTACTTGCCTGACAGTAAACCTGAAGCCAGTGGAACACGAGCAATAATGCCTACCCCAGCCTCGCGGGCGGCAGGCAAGACCTCTTCAATGGGTTTGCGTCGCAGGATATTCAGAATGATCTGGATACTCGCCGCCCCGCCCTCGATTGCTAATAGTGCTTGATCGCAGGTCTCTACCGACGCTCCAAAGGCGCGGATCCGGCCTTCATCTACCATCTCGCGCAGTGTCTCCCAGGTTGCGGGGTTGTTCAGCACCTCGGTAGGAGGGCAGTGCAATTGCACCAGGTCCAGGGTGTCTACCCCCAGCAATTCCCGGCTGCGATCATTCCATGTCCGCATTGCCTCCGGCGTGTAGTTCTCAGGGCGCTGCTCGACGCGTCGCCCCATTTTTGTGGCCACAACCAATCCCTCATTCGGGTGGCGCGCCACAAAACGTCCTACCAGCGACTCCGAGCGTCCATCACCGTACACATCTGCGGTGTCAATAAAGGTGACCCCCGACTCCAGTGACGTGCTCAAAACCTCATGTGCTTCTTCCTCGGTGACATCACCCCAGTCAAAGCCCAATTGCCATGTGCCAACACCAATAATTGATGCCTCAAAGCCGCTGGAACCTAAGGTCCGCTTTTCCATCTGTCAATCCCATCATCATTGATTTGCTGCGCCATCGGTCGTGTGGGGCGCTCCTTCTATTCAACCATGTGGTCAGCTGCGCATCAGTGAATGCACGCGGGCAGCACCATTTGCGCGATAATGGCACGGTGACTCAGATCGATCTTGGTATTCCCACCGTCAAGGACACTGGCTTCCCGCGCAAACCCACACGCCAATTGATGGTGGGTAATGTGCCCGTTGGTGGGGGAGCACCTGTATCCGTCCAATCGATGACGACCACAAAAACCCACGATATTGGCGCCACCTTGCAGCAAATCGCTGAACTTACTGCTACCGGTTGCGATATTGTCCGTGTCGCATGCCCCACAGATAAAGACGCTGAGGCTCTGCCGATTATCGCCAAGCAATCCAATATCCCCGTCATTGCCGATATTCATTTCCAGCCGAAATACGTTTTTGCCGCTATTGAGGCTGGTTGCGGTGCAGTACGCGTCAACCCGGGGAATATCCGCAAATTCGACGACCAGGTTGAAGCCATTACCCGCGCTGCGCGTGACCATGGCACCTCGATTCGTATTGGTGTGAATGCGGGCTCGCTCGACAAACGCATGTATGAGCGTTTTGGTGGTCCCACTCCCGAAGCCCTGGCTGAATCCGCCATCTGGGAAGCCTCCCTTTTTGAAGAGCACGACTTCCACGACTTCAAAATCTCGGTTAAGCACCACGATCCTGTCACCATGATCCGCGCCTATGAGATCCTTTCAGAAAAGGGGAATTGGCCGCTCCATCTGGGTGTGACTGAGGCTGGGCCAGCCTTCCAAGGCACTATTAAGTCTGCGACCGCCTTTGGTGCGCTGCTGCGTCAGGGTATTGGCGACACGATTCGGGTTTCCCTTTCCGCCCCACCCGTTGAGGAAGTCAAAGTCGGGATCCAGATCCTCCAATCCTTGGGCCTGCGCGAACGGACGCTAGAAATTGTCTCCTGCCCATCCTGTGGCCGGGCTCAGGTGGATGTGTATACCCTGGCCGAAAATGTCACCGAAGGCCTGAAGGATCTCACCGTTCCGCTGCGTGTCGCCGTTATGGGTTGCGTCGTCAATGGGCCAGGAGAAGCCCGGGAAG
This sequence comes from Actinomycetaceae bacterium, assembly GCA_030524055.1. Taxonomy (GTDB): domain Bacteria; phylum Actinomycetota; class Actinomycetes; order Actinomycetales; family Actinomycetaceae; genus Pauljensenia. Next base: position 50,226 of record JAUNHH010000011.1, read on the forward strand.
CTGACCTTGGGGTTGCCTCCGGTAATGGCAAGGGACAGATCTTTATCCGCGGAACCGTTGTCGATACTGTGCCCGAAGACCAGATTGTCGAAACCTTGATTCGTCGCGCGAATGAACTCGCCGAAGAAATGGGCCTCGAAGCAGGGGAAGGCGCAGTCGAGGTCTTGCCCGTTACGCGCTGACAGTGGCGAGGCCAGGGGAGGACTTCCCTCGCAACTCCACCTGATATCAGGCGAAAAAGTAGTGGGTGCGCTACGGTGAGAGGGAATCGTCGTGCTGGCACCTCAATGAGGTAAACCACATCTGTGGAGGATATAGATCTATGCGTAAACGAACCCTCATTGCTTTAGGCCTTCTTGCTGGCGCCGCTGCGCTGGCCAAAGCGACTAGCGGGCTTACCCGTATTGGGATGACCGCCTCAGAAGCCGCCATTTCCCTACCCGGGGATATGGAAGTGCCCATGGCTGACGTGGTGGTTGATCGCAGTGTCGATATCCAGGCCCCAGACAGTATTGTCTGGTCCATCGTCGATGACTTGGTGGGCAAGATCGAAATCGGCATGGAAGAACGCGGAGGGTCGGACGCTATAGGCCCGGTTGTCATCCGTGAAGAACGTGATTGCTTGGTGGTTAAGATTCCTTTGGCTGGGGATCCTGCGGAAGAAACTACTTTCCCCTCCACCTGCGCATTTGTCCTCCTTCCTATGGCTAATGGTCGTACCCGCCTCCATTTGCGTGAACGTCACCTGTCCACTGAAACAGTTCCCGCATGGAAAGTACGCGCCGCGCTAGCCATTGAATTGCCCTCAGCAATGGCTCTATTGAATGACGTGAAAAAGGCTGCCGAGGTCGCTGCTGCCGTCTAAATAGGCAATAGCAGCACGCTAATGCAGATAGCGCCCAAATCTCCTTCACGAGGGCGGGGCGGGACCTTCACGATGTTCCGCCCAATCCACCTCTTGAGTGCTGGCACACGGCACTTCGGCACCTAAGCTACGCTTAACCTGTGCTGAGAACTTTATCGTCCTACTTTCTGCGGACCCTAAGAGAAGATCCCGCCGATGCGGAGGTCGCGTCCCATAAACTTTTAGTGCGTGCGGGATATATTCGTCGCACGGCTCCTGGTATTTATACCTGGCTACCTTTAGGCTTGCGCGTCTTGCGTAAAGTAGAAGACGTTGTCCGGGAAGAAATGGATGCAATGGGTGCCCACGAAGTGCATTTCCCTGCGCTTCTTCCGGCAGAACCCTATAAGGCCACTCAACGGTGGGATGATTATGGCCCCACGCTTTTTACTCTGAAAGACCGTAAAGACGCGGATTATCTTTTAGCGCCAACGCACGAGGAAATGTTTACCCTCCTGGTCAAGGACATGTTTTCCTCGTATAAGGACCTGCCCTTAACCCTGTATCAGATCCAGACGAAATATCGAGATGAAGCCCGCCCTCGTGCTGGCATTATCCGCGGACGCGAATTCGTCATGAAAGATGCCTACTCTTTCGATATTGACGACGAGGCTTTAGCTCAGTCTTATCAACGCGAACGTGACACCTATGAGCGTATTTTTACGCGCCTTGGGTTGGATTACGTCATTGTGTCGGCAATGTCGGGGGCAATGGGCGGCTCACAATCAGAAGAATTCCTCCATCCCAGCCCCATTGGTGAAGATACCTTTGTGCGCTCTAGTGGCGGCTATGCCGCCAATGCAGAAGCGGTGACAACCCCTGTCCCGCAGGCTTTGCCTATTGATGGGATTCCCGAGGCAGTTGTACTGCCCACCCCGGATTCACCCACTATCGAATCTTTGGTGCGCCTGGCCAATGAGCTACACCCGCGCACCGACCGCCCCTGGGAGGCTGGCGACACTCTGAAGAATGTGGTGGTCACGCTGACCCATCCGGGGGGCGCCAAGGAGCTTCTCGTCGTGGGCGTGCCAGGGGATCGCGATGTTGATATGAAACGCTTGGAGGCTGCTGTAGCCCCAGCAGAAGTAGATGTTGCGACCGCTGCTGAACTTGCCGAACACCCAGAGTTAGTTCCAGGATATATCGGCCCGCAGGTCATCGGACCCAATTCGCCGCTTCGTACCACCAGCGAGGACGGAGCCCCAACGGGCAGTGTCCGCTACCTGCTCGACCCGCGCATTGTAGATGGCACTACGTGGATTACTGGTGCCAATGCGGTTGACCAGCACGTCTTTTGGCTGACCAAAGGCCGCGACTTTAACGCAGACGGCACGATTGAAGCTGCTGAAGTGCGTGAAGGTGACCCTGCTCCGGACGGCTCTGGCCCGCTGCAATTAGAGCGTGGAATCGAACTCGGACATATCTTTGCTTTGGGTCGTAAATATGCTGATGCCCTGGGCCTGAGCGTGTTGGACGAGAATGGCAAAGCCCGTGTGGTCACTATGGGCTCCTACGGCATTGGCGTGTCCCGCGTGATGGCGGCATTGGCAGAGAAATACCATGACGATCGGGGCCTGGCCTGGCCAGCTCCTATTGCTCCTTTTGATGTGCATCTTTTGGCCACTGGCAAGGGCGATGACCTTTTCACTGCGGCTGCGGACTTGGCTGCCACTTTAGATTCTGCTGGTCTGGATGTTCTTTACGATGACCGCCGTAAAGTCAGCGCAGGCGTCAAATTTGCTGATTCTGAGCTGGTTGGCATTCCCATTTCTGTGGTGATTGGCCGTTCTTTTGCCGATGGGCTAGTGGAAATCCGCGTGCGTACCAATGGTGCGCGTAAAGAAGTTCCTATTGCCGAGGCCTCCACCATTATTTCTGAGGCGCATCAAGCATTAATTCGCGGCGAGGAAGTGACCTTCTAAATGGGTATTCGTGATATTCGCATTATTGGAGACCCCATTTTGCGCACCGCCTGCGATGAGATTACCGATATTGACGCTCGCGTGAAATCTCTGGTCGAGGACCTCCTGGAAACTGTCGATATGGATGGGCGCGCAGGCCTTGCTGCCAACCAAATTGGTGTGGGCCTGCGAGCATTTTCGTGGAATATTGACGGCGACATTGGGTACGTCCTCAACCCGCGAATTACCGCATTATCGGAAGAGGACTACCAAGACGGCGACGAAGGCTGTTTATCAGTGCCCGAATTGTGGTATCCCACTCGGCGTGCCTGGTATGCCCGAGTTGAAGGAATAGACCTCGATCGCAAACCCGTGGTTGTCGAAGGCGAAGAGTTAATGGCTCGCTGCCTACAGCACGAATGCGACCACCTTGATGGGCATCTCTATATTGATCGCCTTGAGCGGCAGGTGCGGAAAAAGGCGCTGCGCGATATTCGCAACGCCGGTTTCTAGTCTGCGTATTGCTGGTTGGCGCCTCGCTGCCTGCGCTGCGTTTCAGCAAGCCGTTAGCGGCCTACCGCCGGGTTATGCCCAGGTGGGCCGCGTCCGGCTGCGGCCCTCACAGACAGCAGGCTGTGCGGAAGTTATGCAGTGGATGTGCCCGAGTGGCGCAACTACTGCCAACCATGACACAATCAGCACATAACCACGCGCAGCATTGCTGCGACTCGATGTGACATGTCGAGAGGACGTAGGGGAAGACGATCCTCAAAACCGACTGGAGGTCACAATGAGAGGGACGTACACCCGTGGTGTGTTCTTCGTGCACTCAACGCCACCGGCGCTGTGCCCACATATTGAGTGGGCTGCAGGAACGGCGTTGGGTCAAGAGCTGCACCTTCAATGGTCGGCTCAGGAAGCGGCACCTGGCATGGTGCGCACCGAGTTTTCGTGGGTTGCCCCCGCAGGCTCAGGCGCACGCCTCGCGTCAGCTTTGCGCGGCTGGGAACACCTTCGGTACGAGGTCACTGAAGAGCCTTCTATGGGCGCTGACGGTGGCCGGTGGTCGCACACCCCATCCCTGGGGATTTTCCACGCCCAAATGGATTCTGTGGGCAATGTGGTGGTCCCTGAAGATCGGGTTCGTGCGGCATTAGAAAATGCCACCACAATGGAAGATCTCCGTGCGCGCCTTGACCTTGCCCTCGGGCAGGCCTGGGATGACGAATTGGAGCCTTTCCGCTATGCCGGTGCTGGCGTCGCTGTGCGCTGGTTGAATCGAGTGGGCTGAGGCCGATGGGCACTATTGGTGAGCTCCTCGGCTATTCCTTTAACGAGCCGGAGGATTCCTCTTCTGAGGACTCCTCCGGTCAGTTGTCACCCAACAACAGTGCCCCACAGGAAACCGCTGAAGAGCGCGCCATGGCTGTAGTGCTAGAACACACAGATCTTGACCCAGCCGCAGCCCGTCACGATCTGACCCTAGCGGGGGATCTGGATCTTGATCGTATTGGCCTATGGACAATGGTCACCGCTATTGAACATAGCCTTGGCGTCACATTCCCTGATAGTGACGTCAATTCGTGGACGACTTTAGGTGACCTGCTGGCTTCGGTTGCTTCACAAGACACAAAAGAATAAGTGCAGCATATATATATAGGGACGTCTATTTTCTCGCTATAGGTGTCTATGTATTTCATCGAGCGGACAAGCAAATCAGCCCTTGTCCGCTTTTTCTATTATCGCTACATGCACTTATTTGCCACTGGATTTTTCACGGGTTTAGGTTTGATTGTCGCCATTGGCGCTCAAAATGCGTGGATTATGCGCCAGGGTATTCGGAGGGAATATGTTGGTATTGTCGTTTCCCTCTGTATTGTCTCCGATATTGCCCTTATCGCGGTAGGAACATTAAGTGTGGGTGCGCTAGGGCAGGGCGCCCCCTGGATTTTAGAGATCCTCAAATGGGGTGGGGTTGCCTATCTTCTCTGGTTTGCCTTTTCGTCATTCCGATCGGCAATGAAGGGCAATGCGGGACTGAAAAGCCAAGAAGCACCATCAGCACGTTCGGTTGTGGCCACAACACTGGCACTGACTTTTCTCAACCCTCATGTCTACCTCGACACTGTCATCATGCTTGGGACACTCGCCAACTCCTTTGGTCCACAACGGTGGTTGGTCTCAGGTGGGGCAATGGTTGGTTCGGCTCTGTGGTTTACGCTCTTAGGCTTTGCTGCCCGTGCTTTGTCTGGCCCACTGAATCGTCCATCCACGTGGAAGTGGCTGGATATATGTGTGGGCGTGATTATGCTTTTTGTTGCGTGGATGCTGGCCACAAGCTGATTCGCAGGTTTTTGCCAACGAGGGCGGGCCCCGCCCTCGTGAATGGAATAAAGAAAACAGTGAGGCCCGAACGCCCTTGTCCGGAACTCACCGCGTTTTCTTGGTCATGACCTGCCTGGTGGAGATAAGACGGATTAACGGCGATGAGTGCGGCGAGATAAGACCGCAGTGCCCACACCACCCAAGAAAATCACCGCTAAACCCAGCATGGGTAGGCCCGAAGCGCCAGTAGTCGCCAAATCTTCCTGATTTGAGGAGGTTGCTTCTTCACTCCTGGCTAGGCTGGTCGCTGGGCGGATCACCTCACCAGACAATTGGTCCTCGTCCGTAATCTGTGCTTCGTCGTCACTGACAGCAGGAACTTCGCCCTCAGATTGCGATATTTCATCAGTATGTCCGGACTGTGCGGAGGCCACAGCGCCGCTTTGTGGCCCTGACTGTGGGGCAGAAGGGGACTGCCGAACCGCAGAAGACTGCGCCGCATCTGCGGCTACTGACTGTGCCTGATCGGCTCCTGATTGCGGGGCTGTGGGAGTGCTCATCGTGAGATCAGCGCTCGCTGTACGACCGGATTTCTCACCTGTTGCTGTCACTGTGACAGTGGGGCCCACCTGAGTCGAAGGAATGGTTAATTCCGCTGAGACAGCGCCCTCGTCATTGGCAATACCTGTGACTGGAGCAAATCCGGGGGCAGTAAAAGTCACCACTTCATTGGCAGTAAAACCTGTGCCCTGAGCAGTGACAACCTGCCCTGGTGTTGCTGACTGAGTAGATAGTTCTAGGGCAGCGGCACGTTCAGGTTGAGCATAAACCTCAATTGTTCCCTCGGAGGAATAGAAAACCTTCCCCCCAGCCTGGCAGGATGCGGCTGGTATGGAATATGTTCCTGGTGCCAAACCAGTAATGGTCACTATCAGATTGCCTGTAGTTGGATCGATACTGGGGGTGGCTGCAGCAAAACTTCCTGTGCCTGCATTGCCTGAACGCACAGCTGTTGAGCCATCATCGCGAATATCAATCGTGGCGTTAAAGGTGCTGGATGCCGAGGGTGCGCTGTTTCCAGATTGCGCAGAAGTGGAGCTGGGAGCATTGGCCACAATGCTGAGGTCCAGCGACATTTCCGAGGTGGAATGAGGAATCGGCGTACTCGAAGTTCCCCCAGGGGTGCACCCAGCAATAGCAAATGTAATGGAGGTGCCCTCAGGGACTTTCCAATAGGGCTTTTGCTCGCCAGACTGACCCGATGTCGATTCATCATCAACAGTGATGGTGATATGGGAGTCGGCTGCCACAGCAGCACCTGAGATGGGTAACGCAATTGCCGCCCCCATACCAAGTGCTGCTAGGGCAGCAACGATCTTCCTCATTCGAAGCTTCCTCCTGTGTACATGGGGAGTGGTGGGCCTACAGTCACTGAGCTCAGGGATTGCGTCACCACCGACCCCAGAAATAATACAAGACCAGGCGGCTTTCCGAAACCACCTTGAGGAGGAATCACAACGCGTTTTCGGGCGCTAGTATCGACGTGCTCACCTGAAAGGAACCGCACGTGGCGAAATTGTATTTCCGTTATGGGGCCATGAATTCCGGTAAATCCACGGCTCTACTTCAAGCGGCATTTAATTATGAGGAACGCGGCCAACGGGTTTTACTGGCAAAACCGCTTATTGACACGAAAGGTTCCGACCAGATTGTGTCTCGTTTAGGCGTGAGCCGTCAGGTAGATCTATTAGTCCCACCTGAGCAGGATCTTTTTGCGGTGATGAAAGAAAAGGCGTCGGGGCATGATGCCGAAGCGTTATTACCTGATCTTCCTGAGGCCGCTATTTCCTGTCTTCTCGTTGACGAGGCGCAGTTTCTGACCCCCGCCCAAATTGATGATCTTCTGCACGTAGCTATTGAGTTGGATATTCCGGTCCTGGCCTACGGGATTCGCACAGACTTCCGTACTGTGTCTTTTCCCGGCGCCCAGCGTCTCCTTGAAGTCGCTCATTCTTTAGAGGAACTGAAAACGATTTGCCGCTGCGGACGTAAAGCAATGTTTAATGGGCGTCTGGTTGGCGGAAAATTCGTTTTTGATGGCGATCAGGTGGCTATTGATGGGGTAGAAGTCGGTTATGAGTCCTTATGCCCTGCGTGCTACCTGCGCGCTGGAGGGACATTGCCCTACCGCGCTCAGCGCTAGAAAGTAGCCTTCCACAGGTCTTTCCCTGACGTAATACGAGGGCGGGGCCCGCACCTGATGATCTGGGTGCGAACCCCGCCCTCGTATATTGGACGGAACTTAACGATCAGTCCTCGACTTCGCCTTCAGCGGGAATCGCGCAGTTGAAGAGGTCATAACGGTCAATGGCCTGCTGAATAACAGAGCGATCGACAACGCCATCCTCAGCCAGTGCCGCAAGAGTACGGGTCACAATGGATTCTGGATCGACGTGGAAGTAACGGCGGGCTGCGCGACGGGTATCAGAGACACCAAAACCGTCAGCACCCAAAACGTGGTACTTCCCTGGAACCCACTTGCGGATCAGGTCAGGAACCATCTTGTCGTAGTCAGATGAGGCAATGAAGGGGCCTTCTGCTCCGCTGAGGCGTTGAGTCACAAAGGGAACGCGCTGTTCCTCATTCGGGTGGAGGAAATTGTGTTCCTCAACCTCAACAGCGTCACGGCGCAGCTCGGTCCACGAGGTTACGGACCACACGGCCGCGTCAATACCCCAATCGGCGGCCAGCATTTCCTTGGCACGAATTGCCCAGGGCACACCGACACCAGAGGCAAGGATCTGCACCTTATGGCCACTGCCAGAATGATCCGCCACCTTGTAAATGCCACGGAGAAGGCCTTCGCGGTCGAGGTTTGCGGGCTCGGCGGGCTGCGAAACGGGCTCGTTATAGACCGTCAGGTAGTACATGACATTCGGGTCGCGGCCATCTTCTGGCCCATACATCCGCTGCAGACCGTCGTAGACAATGTGGCGGATTTCGTAGGCATAGGCCGGGTCATAGGCAACAAAACCGTGGTTGGTAGCCGCCATAATCGGTGAATGCCCATCCAGGTGCTGCAGGCCTTCGCCAGTCAGCGTGGTACGGCCAGCGGTGGCACCAATGACGAAGCCGCGGGCAAGTTGGTCAGCAGCTGCCCAGAAAGAATCGCCAGTACGTTGGAACCCAAACATCGAGTAGAAGATGTAGAAGGGCACCATTGGCAGGTTATGGGTGGTGTAGGCCGTGCCCGCTGCCTGCAGGGCTGCGGCTGAACCGGCTTCAGTAATACCCGTATGCAGAACTTGGCCCTGCTGCGATTCCTTATAGGACAGCATGAGGTCAGCATCAACAGCGGTGTAGTTCTGTCCGTGAGTATTGAAGATCTTCGCGGTGGGGAAGATCGCATCAAGGCCGAAGGTACGGGCCTCATCGGGAATAATCGGCACAATGTAGGGGCCGACATTCTTATCTTTGAGGAGGTCCTTCATTAGGCGCACAAGGGCCATAGTGGTGGCCACTTCCAGCTGACCTGAGCCCTTAGATAGAGCCTCAAAGGGGCGTGCGGGCAGTTCTGGCAGCTTAGGATCGGCGCTATCGCGGCGCTCTGGCACCCACCCACCCAGCTTTTCGCGGCGCTCTTTCATATAGATCAGTGCCGGGTGGTCTGCTGGCGGCATGTAATACGGCGGCTTGTAAGGATCAGCTTCAAGCTGCTCGTCAGTAATCGGGATTTCCAGACGATCGCGCAAAGCCTTGGCATCATCCAAGGTCAATTTCTTCATCTGGTGGGTCGAGTTACGGCCAGCAAAATTCGAGCCCAGAATGTAGCCCTTAATGGTGTGGGCGAGGATCACAGTGGGCTGACCGGTATGGTCCATTGCGGCTTTGTAGGCGGCATAGACCTTACGGTAGTCGTGGCCACCGCGTCCCAGTGCCCAAATCTGCTCGTCACTCCAGTTTTCTACCAGTGCCTTGGTCCGTGGGTCGCGGCCAAAGAATTGCTCGCGGACATAACCGCCATCATTGGCTTTAAAGGTCTGGTAGTCACCGTCCAGGGTCTCATTCATCACATTGACCAGGGCGGAGTCTTTATCAGCAGCCAGCAGCTGATCCCAGCCACGGCCCCAGATCACCTTAATGACATTCCAACCAGCGCCCTTAAAGAAGGCTTCCAGTTCCTGGATGATCTTGCCATTACCGCGCACAGGGCCATCAAGACGCTGGAGGTTACAGTTAATGACGAAGGTGAGGTTATCCAGTCCCTGTTGGGCAGCTAATTGCAGCATGCCGCGTGATTCGGGCTCATCCATTTCGCCATCGCCAATGAAGGCCCAAGTGTGCTGCTGGGAGGTGTCTTTCAAGCCGCGCATGTGCAGGTAACGGTCAAACCAGGCTTGGTAAATGGCGGCTGCGGGGCCTAGGCCCAGTGACACGGTGGGGAACTCCCAAAATTCGGGGAGTTGGCGTGGGTGCGGGTAAGAGGGGAGGCCAGCTGCAGTGGAGACCTGCTGACGGAAGCCATCCATTTCCTCTTCGCTGAGGCGGCCTTCAAGGAAGGCGCGGGCGTAGGGGCCGGGGGAGGCGTGGCCTTGGAAGAAGACGTGGTCTCCGCCGCCGGGATGGTCCTTGCCGCGGAAGAAGTGGTTGAGGCCGACTTCGTACAGGGTGGCAACTGAGGCGTAGGAGGAAATATGTCCACCTACTTTGACGCCGGGACGTTGAGCGCGGGTGACCTGAACAGCTGCATTCCACCGGATCCAGCGACGGTACTGGCGTTCGATGGCTTCATCACCCGGGAAGAATGGTTCATCTTCAACGGGAATGGTGTTCACATAGGGCGTTGTGTACTCCATGGGAAGTTGAACGCCAGCTCGACGTGCCCGGTCAAGCATGTGTAACAGGATGTACCGGGCGCGGGGCCCACCTTTTTCGTCGATGAGACCGGAGAGGGATTCGATCCACTCAGCGGTTTCGGCGGGGTCGTTATCGGGAACCTGGGTAATCAGTCCGTTGACGACAGGATGGCTCTCGCTCGTTGTGCTCACGAATTCCTCTTCCTCGTTGCGACTCGACGTGGGTGCACGTCTGCGTGCTGACAACAATATTGTCGCCGTTCAAACGCTCCTTGGCGACCCCCTAAGGGGGGTGCAGGCAATGAGAAACCACTCAAAATTCCTAGGCGTGACTTTGTGCACCCGGCACCACAAGCCCCAAAGGTGTCCTACGATGGTGACGTGAAGTGCACTATGGAGAGAATCGCTTCCGTGCCGTGCCACCGGGGGTCGATATGGGAGTGAATCTGGGATTCAAGCCTGGTCAGGTGATTCAGGAGTTCTACGTCGATGATGATTGCGACGAGACTCTGCGGTCAGCTGTCGAAGAGGCAACAGGGACAGCATTAGTTGATGTCGATCATGCTGATGTTGTTGACGGCACCATTGTCTGGTGGCGGGCAGAAGACGCCGAAGAGGATGATCTTGCTGACGTCCTCGTTGACGCTGTGTCCAATCTGGATGATGGTGGGCTGATTTGGGTGCTCATACCTAAACCCAAGCGGCCTGGAGCCGTGCCGGTATCCGATGTTGAGGAAGCTGCCCAAGTAGCAGGGCTGAGCTCCACCTCTGCAGCCTCAGTTGGCCAGGATTGGGCGGGGATTCGTCTCACGGCTCGTCCTCGTAGCCGCTGAGGGTGACACCTACAGAAGGGGACTTGGCGCACTTATTGACATAGCTCATATGTGCGGCGTGCCATGTGTGCTTCGCTGGAATGGTGCGCCAGGTTCTCGCTATGCTTGCGTGGTGCCGAAATGGCATGGGGCCTGTAGCTCAGTTGGTCAGAGCGCTGCGTTTACACCGCAGAGGTCGTCGGTTCGAGACCGGCCGGGCCCACTTTCCTTGAGTTTTCATTCGTGGTGGCGCGTCCCATTGTGGTCGCGCCTTTTTCTTTTTGACGAGGGCGGGGCGCCGGGTGCTTTAGGTCCCGGCCCGGAAAACCTGATCTGCCGAGGTAGGCGTGGCCTGTTGGTGCCGCCCGGACAACAACCCGCCGCCAGGACGTGTTTTCACATGCCATTTGACGTTGTGGACGCGGTTTATCAATTCGGCCGGTAGCCCGTTGTTGGCCTGTAATTGGTGACCTGGGCAAATAGGTGGAGCCTCGGGGCCCAGGTGCCTATTCGCATCGGGCCAGGTGGACAACCCGCCGTCAGGACGTGTTTTCAGGCGGCAATTGTCGTTGTGGGCGCGCTTTGTCAGTTGGGGCTGCGCGGCGGAAATTTCTGACCTGGGCAAATAGGTGGGGCCTTGGTGTCCGGGTGCCTATTCGCATCGGGCCAGGTGGACAACCCGCCGCCAGGACGTGTTTTCAGGCGGCAATTGTCGTTGTGGGCGTGGTTTATCAATTCGGTCTGCTGGCCTGCAATTGGTGACCTGCATAAATAGTCACCCCGCCCTCGTACGGCAATATAAACCACCACCACGAACGCATTTTTGGTGCGCAAAGGCCATTCTGATGGAGCTTTGTGGGCGCGCCACCACAAGTGGCAAGGAGGGCGCTGCCAACTTTCGCGCCAATTCATCTGAGATCAGCGTTACACTTTCAGTGTTGCCGTTGGCTTTCTCTATTTGCCACCACCCGAGGAGGAATGATGAGCACGGTTCCTTTTGAGCAGGTTTTCCCAACCGGCGAGCCCAATGATGCGCTCAGTCAGTACTTTTCTGGACGCAGTTTTATTGCACACCTTGTTGACGGCACAGTTCCAGTCATGAATGTGACTTTCGAGCCGGGCTGCCGTAATAACTGGCATATTCACCACGGCAGTAATGGCGCAGGCGATCAAATCCTTATCTGCACTGCTGGCAGTGGCTGGTATCAGGAAGAGGGTAGTGATGTGGTGAGTTTAGAGCCAGGATCTGTAATCCGTGCTCGTGCAGGGGTGAAACATTGGCATGGTGCTAAAGCAGATTCGTGGTTTTCTCACCTTGTGTTTATTACTCCGGGGGAGGATCTTGGCCACGAATGGCTAGAACCTGTCAGCGACGAGGTATATAACGCGCTTCCGCTCAGCACCAACTAGCGCATATCGTTGCTTTTTTATCTACGAGGGCGGGGCAGTGCAGATTAGCACTGTCCAGCCCAAAAAAAGCGCCAACTAAATCCGCGCTGTTCCACGGAAAAGGGTATGGGTTCTTCCCGAGACCCAGATATGTCCTGACTCATCCGGAGTAATAATGATCTCTCCAGCGCGCCCGAGCTTTTGCCCCTGAGAGACGCGATAACTCCCATTGACCACGCCACTTCGGATAAACCATTGCCCTACTGAAGCATTGAGAGATCCACATACTGGATCTTCAATCACACCAATACGTGGAGCGAATGCACGAATCTCAAAGTCCTGTGGCGATCCTTGTGGATAAGCGCCAATCACACCCACCATAGCGTCAGGAACAAGAGAGAAATCAGGCTCAATAGCGAGAACTTCTTGTGCTGTGGCCACACGAAGAATTGCCCACCCTGGGCCGTTATCGACCCATTGATGTGACACCACTTGTTGTGGCAAGAGGCCACATGCGGCAATAAGGCGGCTCCGATAGTCTTCGTCTATATCCCCACTGCGCAGCGTGGGTGGCGCCTCGAATGCAAGGGTGTCTCCTCGCTGGAGAATCTGGACCAAGTCAGCTTCGCACTCTTGAATAATCATGCCAGTGCTATTTGGTGTGCCACCATTTTCCAACCAAGCATGTGCCGAACCTAAGGTTGGGTGCCCAGCAAAGGGTAGCTCTCCACCAGGGGTAAAAATCCGCAGGCGATAATCAGCATCCTGCCTAGTAGGTGGAAGAATAAAAGTCGTCTCTGAAAGATTCGTCCAGCGCGCGATTTGCAACATGATGGCATCACTAATGCCTTCCGCATTGAGGACCACCGCCACCGGATTACCGTGGTAGGGGCGCGAAGAAAACACGTCAACCTGAGCAAAGGGGCGTTGCTGAGTCATATAGTCCTCCAGGTGATCGTCGCTCGCAGAAAGAGCAATCCTAATTACGGAAAGGCTCTCCATATACTGGCGTTGCTCTTTAGAGTAGCTCAGATAGGAGGTCTGCGATCTGGTCAGGACTTTCTTTCATGCCTCCACTGACCCATTGGCGAATGAGGTGGGCAACGCCTGCCTCTTTAAAGGTACGGATATAGTGCACCTCTGTATCACTGAGGTGAGGATATTTTTCGCGGCAGCGCTGCTCAAAATACATCCGCTTAGCGGCAAAAACCCGATCGAATACGCTAGAGGAATTCTGAATAAGCGCATTGGCCATAGCAGGATTGTCGGCTAAAAGCGGCAAAATCGCATTGGCTAAATCTGGGACCCTCTGCCCCGTTTCTTTTTGGGCTTCCAGAACTGACAGAAAGCCGCCAATTTGGTCCTCAATAAGATCGGCAAAAAGTTCCTCAGGGGTGGAATAGTGCAAATAAAAGGTGCCTCGACTCAAGTCTGCTTGACGACATAAGCGCGCCACACTCACCTTAGATAAAGGCTGAGTTTGTAATAGCTCAACTAATGCTGATTTCAACGCTTCCCTCGTGTATCGCGTTTTCCGTGAGTCCTGCATTATTCCTCCGCTGAACACTTTGTGGTGAAGTGTCTATTTCCGATCACCCTGCGCGTAAATGCCCATGGCGTTTAATCCTTACCCAATCTACCATTGACTCAGAAATCGTGGACCTCTATAGAAATAAGGAAGCCTACTAATGCGACTCAAAAAATATGAGGGATTCTGGCAAGCAACTCTTCTACCTCGACTCTTTCCTGTGAATGTCTACTTTATTCGCGAAAATGACGGCCTGACATTAATCGACACTGCTGTGCCAATCGCAGCGCGTCATATTCTCCGCTGCGCACAGACAATTGGTGCGCCGATTAAAAGAATTGCTCTCACTCATGCGCATTATGATCACGCTGGCGGCGTTGACCATCTGAAGAGGGCGGTGCCTGATATCGAATTGATTGCCTCCACACGAGAAGCCCCTCTTCTCGCAGGTGATATTGCCCCACTGCCTGGGGAATATTCCGTTAACGGCGAACTTCCTGGCAATTACCAGGCTATTGAATCTCAACCTGATCGCCTCGTAGACAATGGGGAAGAAGTCGGCGAACTGACTGTTATTTCCACGCCAGGACATACACCCGGCCACATTTCCTTTTTCCACGAAAAAACGGGTGCCCTTTTTGCCGGTGACGCTTTCCAAACTCGAGCCACTATTGCTGTAGCAGGGGATAGGGTTCCGCTATTCCCCTTTGTCGCAATGGCCACCTGGGATAAACACCGTGCCTATCGCAGCGCAGAAATACTGGCTGATCTCCCCGTGCGCTATTTAGCCACTGGACATGGTGAAGTCCTTACCGACCCTAAAAATGCCATGCATGCGGCCCTAGAACGTGCCAAAAAGAACTTCTAAACAGCGTCCGGCCCCAGAGGAAAGCCTGCTTGCCTGAGTAGCCTTCTATACAGTTGGCGTCATCACGATCAGAGTTCCTAGTGTCGCTAAAGTCCACGAGGTTAAAGATCCGACGAGAAATTCTTCTGCTTTAGCTCCGCCCTCGTCCTTGGAAATTTCGGGGAAACGGATTACACCCTTTGCAGCGACGACAACGGCCACACCAATCCCATTACCTGTAAATGCCAATAGGAGGATGAGGATTCGCTCTAATGCGCCAATCCACCGTCCGCCGCGAAAAGAGGGCAGAGGTGGAGGAGTATCGACTTTCCGTGTGGCCGTATCCAAAACTGCTGATACGAATTCATTAGCGGGTAGGGCAAGAAGAAGAATTGCCCCAATAATCGTCATTAAGGTGCTGCCTCGAATAGATTCGCTAGGGCTACCCACCAGATAGGGAATAACGACGGCAATCGGCACTAAAGCCCAGGACCATATCAACGCCAACCCACGCAAGTCCCTGACCAGAATGGCCCATAACGCGCCAATAGTGACAATAGGAAGAACCCAAGGCCCTGGTGTCACTAATGGTCCAAAACCCAGCCCTACCAGAAGAACAGCAGAGATAATTATCGCTGTAATCTGGATAATAGGGGACAGAGTAGGACGGTATATTCGCAAGGCCAAAGCTACCGTCAAAGGCAATCCGCACGCCAAAAGAATCAGTGGGAGAATCATTTGTCCCCTCCAATCAACGCAGCAAAATAGTCTCGGGAATGTAGTAACGCGGCTCCACCACAACGATGGAAGGTCTGCGAAATAGCAGATTGAGAAGAGCGTTCTTCTTTTGCAATCTCGACCTGCGTGCGCCCAAATAATAGTCCTGCAGTAATCCGCCGTTCTTTCGGCTTTAAACGGGCAATAATATGATCGCGCAAAGTCAAAGCGGCATTCACACTCGCCACTAAAGCATGATCAATATTCGTATCCTCACCGGCCCGCCAACCTGTACGCAGCCATGACAATCCTGAATCCTCCATTGCGTGCACGTGATCAATTGCCTCGCGGGCACTCCACCATGCGGAGCCGTCCTGAATGCCCGTGGGCTGGTCAGGATTCAAAGGCTTCGCGCTTCCTGCTCCAATCCCAAAACGTAAATCCCGACCTTCCGGCAAAATAAGGTGCGCCCGCAAGGTCACGTTCACAGCAGTCGCCAAGTCAGCGGCAACCAACTGAAATTCATCGCCAGTGGTCGCCCAGGGCATTTGAGTGAGAGCAAGCCCGTCGCTAGCCCTGCGTAAAGCGGCGAGAAACTCTTCCTGAGCTGCCGCTCTATCAGCAAGTTGGCGAGAGCCCACAATGTCAGCAAGCACCGCATACTGTATTCCCATGGCTCCACGATAACGCTTATATCCGATCGATATAAGTAAAAACGCGGAGTTGTGTGGATTGAGTAGTGCCAAGGGTTGGCGAAAAACGGCAGTGCCCGTTCTTCAGTGGCCATGGACGAGGGCGGGGCCGCTCCTTAAAGAAACAGCCCCGCATGACAGCACATCACGTGCGCCCTATTCCTTCCCAGATACGAGTTTCCCAGAGGAATATGCGCCCAAACGTTCCAAGGCCAAGCGTCCCACCAATTGCTGGTTAGTCGTGGTGCGCTGAGAACGTGCACCAGAAATAAAGCTAATAAACCAGTGCAAAAGGGTGCCCACCTGCGACTTAAAGCCAACGATATAGAGCAGGTGCAGGAAGCACCAGGCCACCCAGGCGAAGAAGCCGGTCAATCGGAACTTCCCCATCTGCACAACGGCTTTAAAGCGAGCAATGGTCGCCATCGAGCCTTTATCTTTATAGGAAAAAGCAGCATGACGTGGAGCCCTGCCAACAAGGCGAGCCTTAATTAAATCCGCAGCAAAACGCGCTGATTGAATGGCTCCCTGTGCAACGCCAGGAACTCCTGGGACGGCCATCATGTCGCCCAGGACAAAGATTTCTGGGTGATTAGGGACAGTCAGGTCAGCGTTAACAACAACCCGGCCAGCGCGGTCAATTTCGCAGCCTGTGCGCTCAGACAGGACTTTGCCAAGTGGCGACGCCTGGACACCAGCGGCCCATACCTTACACACGGATTCAATTCGCTCGATATTGCCCTCTTTGTCGCGAATCGTCACTGAAGTGTCATCCACATCGGTGACAATGCGTCCGGTGAGGATTTCCACGCCCATTTTCTCTAGCGATTTCCGGGTGCTTTCAGAAAGGCGTTCGTCGAAAACAGGCAGGGGGCGATCAGCGCCATCCACTAAAATGACACGCGCCATGCGTGGATCGAAATTCCTGAACTCGCCACGCAATGTCTTTGAGGCTAATTCACGGATTTGCCCGGCCATCTCTACGCCAGTTGGACCTGCCCCAACCACAACAAAGGTCAGGAGTTTCGCAATCTGCGCTGGATCAGATTCAATTTCTGCTAACTCGAAGGCGCCAAAAATCCGGGCACGCAATTCAAGGGCATCGTCAATGGTTTTCATTCCGGGAGCAAAGACAGCAAATTCATCTTTCCCGAAATAGGATTGGCCGGCTCCAGCGGCCACAATCAGCGTGTCATAGGAGGTTGTTTCAGCGCGATTGTGATTGCGCCAATGGACGATTTTATTGTCCGTATCAATATCTTCAACCAGCGCCTGCAAAATGGTGATATTACGTTGGCCTTTAAGGATTTCTCGGCTAGAAGGAGCGATTTCCCCTTCAGAAAGAATGCCTGTGGCCACCTGATAAAGCAGGGGTTGGAAAAGGTGGTGGGAGGTCTTTGCTAGCAGGGTAATATCAGCATCTGCATGCCGCAGCCGCCGTGCCGCAATAAGGCCAGCAAAACCCGATCCAATAATGACAATGCGATGCCTGCTCACGCGGAATCCTCCTCAAAGAAATAGCGAAGGGTAGATTAGCGTAAATTGTTGCCCTGAAATAGGGCCATCTAGGTGACGATCCCCACGCACGCGGAAAGCAAAGGCAAAACGCAGATAAAACGGCAGGTGTATTCCCACCCGCGCGGGCGGGGTGTGAATTAAACCCCGCCCTCGTCCATGAGGAACCCAGCCCTAGGCTGACACCGCCTGACGGGCTGCCTCACGCGCTGCCCGAGCAGCCCTGCGCGAGCGTAGATTCTCCAAAACAGTGCTGGCTTCCTGCAAAGTCGATCCCTGCTCCGCTAAATGCGCTAAACGCTGAGGAATCTCGCGGCCGCGCGCCTGCATGCCGCGGGCCCACAGTGCTCCTGCGCGATAGGAAGAACGCACCAACGGCCCTGCCATTACCCCGGCAAAACCAATAGCCTCCGCTTCAGCTGCCAATTCGAGGAATTCTTCTGGGTGGACCCACCTGTCAATAGGATGGTGTAGGGGAGAGGGGCGCAAATACTGAGTCAATGTCAATAAATCGCAGCCAGACTCATGTAACGCCTGCATTGCTTCAAGAATCTCGTCGCGAGTTTCCCCCATACCTAAAATCAGATTCGATTTCGTCATCATTCCTAAATCGGAGGCGTGACGAATCATTGCAAGGGAACGCTCAAAACGAAATGCCGGGCGAATCTTTTTAAAGATGCGCGGCACCGTTTCCAGATTATGGGCGAAAACTTCCGGGCCAGCCTCAGCAATAAGCTCAACGCCATCCATTTGCCCACGGAAATCATCGACTAATAACTCCACCCCTGTTGACGGAGTTTTCTCGTGAATAAGGCGGCAGGTTTCGGCATATAGCCAAGCAGCACCATCAGGTAAATCATCGCGAGTAACGCCAGTAATAGTGGCATAGCGCAAACCTAAACCGGCAACAGATTCCGCTACACGCCGCGGTTCGTCGGTGTCATATTCTGTTGGTCGTCCGGTGGCAATATTGCAAAAATCGCAGCGCCTGGTGCAGATTCTCCCACCTAAAAGGAATGTGGCTTCGCGGTCTTCCCAGCATTCGTGGATATTGGGACAATTCGCTTCGGCGCACACAGTATGTAATCCCTGCGAGGCCGATAATGACCGCATATCCATATAGTTTTCGCCTGAGCGCGCATGTTGGCGAATCCAATCAGGCTTATTCTCAATAGGAGTTTCCGCATTACGCACTTCAATACGAAGAAGTTTGCGGCCCTCAGGTTCGGGAATAGTGCTCACAGGGTTCCTTTAGGTGAAGTTGTTGGTGCCTGCGCTTCAAGTCGCTCAAAATCTGCGCTCCCGTCTTCCCAGACAAGGGGGGTTCCTGGGCGTTCAAGGCAGGAATCAATAGAGTGAACGAGGGCGGGGACCATTCTCCGCGCGACAACGGCAACTGTTGTATCCACACCTTCTTGGTCTAAAGAGGTCACATCAGCATCGGTGAGGCCGCAGGGAATAATCCCAGAAAACGCGAGTTCCGGATCAATATTGACATTTAATGCCAGGCCATGAAGAGTCACTGCACGGGCAATCTTTAAGCCAATCGCGCAGATTTTCCTATCGGTTTTACCCGGTTCAACAATCCAGGCTCCAGCACGTCCAGAAATAGCCACGGCTGGAATATTCCAAATGGACCGTAAAGCGCCTAAAACCCCGCCCTCGACACTGCGAATCCACGCCACAGAGTCAACAGGTTCGCTCAATTTCACGATCGGGTACACCACTAATTGTCCGGGCCCGTGCCACGTTGCCGACCCAGCCCTATCTGTATGAATAACGGGCAGTGAAGAATCAGGAATGTCTTCGGGGCGTGTATGCCGACCAGCAGTCCACGTCGGAGTGAACTCGGCCAAAATAAGGACGTCGTCTGCGCCAGCCAGTACTTCTCCATGAAGGAGTCGCTGAAGGGCATCGACTTCCTGGTAGGCAATAGGGCCCCGAGGAAGTAAATCAATGATGCGCATCCAAATATGGTAGCCCGCTTAGGCTTATCTCATGACATCACTGTGGACCCTCGCTGACCTAACGGCGTATATGGATACTCTTTTCCCCCCAAGCACTGCTGAAGAATGGGATCGTGTGGGATTGGTTTTAGGTAATCCCGTGCGGGAAATCCGCAAGATTCTTCTCGCTGTCGATCCCGTTGCTGCCACTGTTGATGAGGCTATTGCCACAGGGGCTGATCTTTTATTGACCCACCATCCTCTTTACCTTCGGGGTACATCTTTCCTCCCGGAAAGCGACCCTAAAGGCAGCCTTGTTGCCCGCCTTATTCGCGCCAATATTGGCCTTTTTACAGCGCACACTAATGCTGACGTCGCAGCACATGGAGTTGCGCAATCTCTAGCTGACCTGGTTGGACTAGCGGATACAGAGGTTCTTGCCCCGGCAGGCGTCGATAGTGAGGGTCGGCCGATTGGCCTGGGACGAGTTGGCACTGTCCCCGAAATGACATTAGGTGCTTTTGCTGATGAAGTCGCCCGTAAACTTCCTGCGGGTCCACATGGCCTTTTCGTTGGCGGTGACGAATCACAACTCATTCACCGCGTTGCCGTCAGTGGCGGGTCTGGTGACCATTTCCTTAGCGCTGCTCGTTTCGCGAGGGCGGATGTCTACCTCAGTGCAGACCTGCGCCATCACCCTGCCTCGGAATCCTTAGAAGGGGGCAGCCCTGCCCTCCTATGCGGCAGCCATTGGGCAACAGAATGGCCATGGCTTCCTGTCTTAGCTCGCCAACTGCGTGACGAAGCAGCGCGAAGCGGGGTGTCCTTAGAGGTGGAAGTCTCTACTATTGTCACCGAGCCATGGACCGCCCACCGCCCAACCATCGGAGGAACCCAGTGAATGCCAGCGCTGCTAGTCAGCTTCTACTCTTGGAATTGCAAGGCCTAGACCTGCGTGAATCCCGTCTGCGTCATACTCGCGACTCTCATCCTGCTCACGCTACCGTGCGTGAACTTGCTGGCCGCGCGGAAGATCTGAATCGTGCGGCGATTAGCCAAAGTGCAGTCATTGCCGATATTGAACGCGAAATTGCTCGATGCGAGGCAGAAATTGAGAAAGTCCGCGCTCGTCGGGAACGGCAGCAGGGTCGTATTGATCGCAATGAAGTGCCTCT
The DNA here is from genome assembly GCA_030524055.1 of Actinomycetaceae bacterium. Classification (GTDB taxonomy): domain Bacteria; phylum Actinomycetota; class Actinomycetes; order Actinomycetales; family Actinomycetaceae; genus Pauljensenia. Next base: position 70,833 of record JAUNHH010000011.1, read on the forward strand.
GCGTGACATTAATCCAATGCAGCATGAAATTGCGCAAATGGATACACGTCTGACTACTTTGGAAAATGCGCAACTCGCCTCAGAAGAAAAAGCCGAAGCTGCACGCGATGCTCAGGCCGCTATGAAAGAAGAAGCCGAGGCTATTCGTACCGATGTGAATAAGGCGAAAGCCGAATTCGCTGCCGATATTGAGGCCACCGATAATGAACTTCGTGAGGTTCTTGCTGCCAGGCGGGACCTTGTTGAACGTATTGGCAGCGATCTGATTGCTGAATATGACCGCTCACGTAAACGCAATGGGGCACTTGCCGTTATTGAAGTGCGTGATGGGGTGCCGCAAGGAATCGCTACGGAACTATCTCCCGCGGAACTCGAGGACATCCGGCGCACGCCAGAAGATGAACTCTATTGGGCAGAATCCACTGGCCAAATCGTGGTGCGTACATCTTCCGAATGACGAGGGCGGGGGAAATGGTCACTGTTACTCTCAAGGAATTTGGCGGTGTTGAACAGGCCAGATTGTGGTTAGAGTACGGTCCAGAAATAGCCACCCATACCTTTATTGGCTACCTTCGATTGGCGCGCTATTTTGGCAATGCTATTTCCCTCGACAGGAATCAGGTTCTTGACGGGATTATCCTTTTGTCACTAGGACCCAAACGTCTCCTTGAATGTTTGGGCGCGGAACCTGGACAGACCAATCCCGTGATTATTCGCGGCGCTGCGCCCAGTGGAGATGGCGACTATGAGTACGGCGGCACACGATTACAGCAACGTCAGAATGCCGCTGCAGTATTTACTGCCTATCAGAAGGAAATGGTCGAGCAATTAGGGGTTTCTTCGGCCCAAATTGCCAATGAACCACAGTATATTGCTGATGAATTGTCCTGGGTATATGTCGATCATGATCAGGCACTCCAGCGCGCACTTCGTCGAAATGCTGTCGTCTTCACTCAGAACGCTCACTATGTCGATATTGCGACGCAGCGTGCCGAATGGCTTCAGGCGATGGAAGACGGCTGGTTCACATTAGATACCTGGGCGGTTGTCTCCTCCGAGCAATTTTCTCACTCCCTGAAAGACGAAAAAGTATTACGCACGATCACTGCGCGGAATCGTGATTTATGGGAGTCATTTAAGGTAGCGAGCGACACATGTGGAACCCGCCGCTCTGCGATTCTGTCGTCCCTCAAGGAAGAGACCTCCCTATCTGACGCACAAAAGAGAATTCTTTATGACTGGTGGGATCGCACATTGTGTGCAGAAATCGCCACTGTCAATGGCGATCAGATGATCCGGCTGACCCCTTATAGCGAAGAAGCTTATGGAAGCGAGCAGAATCTTGCTTCCGCCCTCGGATTGGTGACTCGACCCACGTGGCGACAGGGCATTCTTGGTGCGCTCATGCCCAAACTTTTGCCTGTCAGCCATCCTGAGGTGGTGATTGGGGGCCAAATTATTGAGACGCTGAGCTTTATTTCAGACAGTGACTACACCGCTCTCGTTGCACATACGCGTAGTTTGGTGACGTCATTTTGGGAAAAGCCCACATCGAAAGCCCGACTTTTTGATCTGTCTATGGCGACACTGAATTACGAAATTGATTCTCAGCGGTGGGGGAGAATTGTTATTACATTGGCTTTGCGCATTTCCCTATTAGTTGCCGCTTTGGCTGTGATTGCTATTGTGGAAATGATGGGCTATACCTTCGGTGGGATGACTGCAACGGTCAGCGCATGTGCCGGCTTTGTTGCTGCACTACCATGGAGTGATATACGTTTTCTTTTCCGCCTCAGTCCATGGAAAATGCATGGAACGCTACGAATAGAGAAATGATATGGATCCTATTTCCCAGCGGGCACACAATAATGGTCTCCAAGAGGGGACGGCGACAACTCAATTTACGGCACTGGACGGTCTGGTCCGCCTCGATTCTTTCACTGCTGCATTACCTTCAGGGCACTATCCCTATATTCGTCTACTGACAGCATCTGGGCGTGACGGAGCTGTTGTTATTCCCTTTCATAATGACCAGGTGCTTTTTATTCGGCACCCTCGTCCCATTCCCGGTGTACACCTGTGGGAATTTCCTCGAGGAATGGGAGATCCTGAAGACCTGTCCCTTGAAGACACCGCCATTCGTGAACTGAAGGAAGAAACAGGACTATCTGCGCATCAGCTGGAATTTCTGGGGTTTATTTACCCGGACTCCGGAATTCTCGCTAATCGAGTCGGCGTATATATTGCGTATATTTCGCCCGAGGGTGAAATCCTCGATCCTGATGAAGCCTCTGAATCTGCATGGGTATCGGTTGATAGAGCTATTTCTGAATTGGGTGGCGATGGATTCGACGGGATGACATTGGCAGCATTAAGCCTATTGACGCAGGCAAAACCTCGATAACCCTGGAGACGCTGTGTGCTCCCTATGTCGCTTAGGTGGTCACTAGGGTCGCAATAGTGCGCAGGCCACCGCCCACTTTTTTCGTCGCCCCAAGTTCAACACTATGCGCGCCATGCGGCGCTCCTTTAGCGTCAATAAAGGAAATAGTGTCAAGGACATCGGTGATCGTCTGGGCAATGTCATTAGGGTCGCTGGCCTGTGCCCCGCCCTCGTGACGCAAAAGTGAATGCACCACTAAACCGCGCCATTTCTTTGCATCATGACTAATGGTTTGGCGTTGCCCATTTATCTCGCGAACAACGGATAACTCCACACAATGCCCTCCCGCTGTTGGGCAGGCTTGGCGATACGGGCCAGAACGGCAATCAAGGATAATTCGATCCGTAACTTCGGCTTTTAAGGCCCGCTCTAAATATGGCCGCCATAATTGCGTCATTGCACCCACACCCGGCAATTTGACCCCCATCGCCAGACGGTAATTCGGGATATAGTCCCCCGGTGCCACTACACCAAAAAGGCCAGAGAAAATACGCACACGCTCGGATAAAATCTCCGCCGGAATATCCCCCAAGTTTGCTGCCTCAAAAAGAACGCCGCTAAAAACCTGGCGTGCAGGCCCGCACGGAGAATCCATTAATCGTGCATTCGCCTCTAAAGCCTCTTCGCGCCCGCGTGCACCCACTCCAAGAATCTGTGCGGCCTCCTGCGTATTCCCCAAATGTTCCACATGAGAGATGACCTGAGAACGCACATCAGATAACTCAGGGAAAATCAATGTTGACAGATCTAAAGTCGGCCCGGTTACAGGGGCTGTTTTCCCCTCGGATGGGGGTAACCACATCAGCATTACCTCAGCATAAATGTCACCAGGCGCCCAGGGTACCTGTGTCCGCGGTAAATCACCCGCGTGAACTGGCGTAAACTAGGGTCCGCGAATGAGATAGTCAGGCGGCCGCGGCGCACTTCGCTGCGTCGAGGAACGTCCGGGCTCCACAGGGCAAGGTGGTGGCTAACGGCCACCCGGGGTGACCCGCGGGACAGTGCCACAGAAAAGACACCGCCACGGATTTTCCGGGGTAAGGGTGAAAAGGTGGGGTAAGAGCCCACCAGCGGTGCGGGTGACCGCATCGGCTAGGTAAACCCCACTTGGAGCAAGACCGAGCAGCAGACGCCACGGGTGGCCCGCCCAATGTCTGCGGGTAGGTTGCTAGAGGCCTGCGGCAACGCAGGTCCCAGATGGATGGTCGCCACTGCGTCGCTTCGGCGACGCAGGACAGAACCCGGCGTATCGACTATCTCATTCGCCCACTCATCACTAGGTGGACTATGCGGCGTCACCTGACAGCCAGCGCACGTGGCCTGCACTCCTCCGGAAGTTACTCTGTTGGAACTTCAGAGTCCTCATCCACCCCTGCTGCCTCACTCTGGGGCCCTGCCCCTTCACTCTGGGGTCCGACTCCGTCGCTTTGCGACTCCAATGCTCCACTTTGGAAAAGACGGTCCCGAGCAATCCGCTCAAGTCTCTCCCGTTCAATAGAGGTTCCAGGGAGGGTGGAATCAGAGTTTTTCCGCAGCTCTTCTTGTAGCTCTACCGCTTCCTTGGCTTGTTCTAGCTGCCGCTTATTTTCAAGGCGCTGTTCCTGCTTCTGCTGCAGCTCAATAAGCCCGTCAACATGATGCCCTCGTCTGTCGTAACCAAACAGCAAAATAAAAAGGCACAAGGCGACCGCAAAGAGAACGCGAAGACTATTCTTCCCTCGCGCTACACGGTTTTTCTTCCCGTCGTCACGTGAATCGTCATCCACCAAGTCAGGTCCTCACTTCATTGGTCCTCGAGTGACACCGACCAATACACTGGCTGAGTAATTTCCCCATTCTCCTGAGCAATACCAACGGTCACAGTATTAATCTCGTTAATATCTTCGGTGGGAACAAGGAATACATACACGATTTCCGTATAGCCCTTGTCTGTAGGGCGAGTATGGGCCGTCAATTGCGACCATGAACGAAGATCGCTGCTATTGAGTTCCAATGTTGCCTGCGGTATGGGCGAATTAGAGGAGTATTCATGTACTAGCAGAGACATAATTGTCATGCCCTCTGCGGATTCTAAAGCGGGTAAATCTGATTGGGCTGACTGTGGAATATTCTTAAAGTCAACACCGATTGACTGAAAAAAATAGGTGCGCTGTGTATCGGCTGAATCTTGCTGAAAGATGATTTGCCAGTCTTTGGCCGCTGCAGGATTATATATTTCGGCGCCAAGTCCGTCAGGTGCGCTTGAATTCAGTGTGCGAATACGGGGTGGGTACGGTTCCTCATCGGTTGCCTCCCGCACCGGATATTCCTTGAAGATGTCCTTGATATCCAGATCCGACTGATTGAGATCGGGAAGCGTCGGCGTTGCTGGTTCGCGCGTCCGCTCAAATTGGCGCGCAATTTCTGCACTTTTTTCGCGTTCGAGGACATTCTCGGAAGAATTGTTATCGCCACTATCCGAAAGAAAACGCCCAAAGGGAATAAGAAGGGCGATGACAATCATAATAATTGTCCCCACATGGGACTTTTTCTTTTTCTGCGTGGAGCCGGGCCGCGGCCTGGGCTGCCCCGTTTCGGTGTAATAGGGGTTCGTTGAAGCAAAAGTCGGGGAGGGGCTTTGTGCGTTTGACTGGCCCGCAGATGTGCCCTGCTGTTGGGGCCGTGTGGACTGTGTGGGACGAGGGCGGGGCGCGGATTGAGACGAGGTTTTCTGCCCGCTAGGCGCAGCAGTGTGCGCCTGAGGCGAGGAAGAAAAATTCCTCAGAGACTCCTCGGATATGGAGCCCAAGGGGAGAAGATCAGCACCACTGGACAGACTTGGCGAAGCTGACCAGGCTCCGCCCTCGTCAATTGACGACGAATCGTCATTGCTCCACGACAAACTGGGCGCAGCTGACCACCCCGGATCGAGTGGAGGTGGGGGCGGGGAGAAATCATCGGTCAAACTGCCAGTATCCTCAGATGAAGTAAAGAAAGACATCTGAGGTGCTGAACTATAGGACAGGCCGTCATCCTGACCATGACTAGGAAGGTCAGTTAATGGCATCCCCTCATGACTCTGGTTTCCCCCAGTGCTGCGCCCGCCCGTCATTGGTGCTCACTCGCGAAATAGGCGGCACCAACAATGCCAGCAGTATTAAAGAGCTGCGCCGGAACAATTGGCGCTTTCAGATCCAACAGTGGCAAGAACTTCTCGTGATTTTTCGACACTCCGCCACCCACAACAAAAAGGTCTGGCGAAAAGAGCATTTCAACGTGGGAGTAGTACCGCTGAAGGCGCTTTGCCCACTTTTTCCATGACAAGTCCTGCAGTGTTTTCTGGCCGGACGACGCACGCTTTTCAGCATCATGGCCATCAATTTCCAGGTGTCCCAATTCCGTATTTGGAACCAGTGTCCCGTCAACAACAATGGCCGAGCCAATACCAGTACCCAGGGTCGTCAAAATAATAGTGCCTTCAACGCCTTTAGCTGCTCCAAAGGCGACTTCAGCAAGACCAGCTGCATCAGCGTCATTGAGCGCCCAAATTTCCCGGCCTAAATGGGTACGCATCACCTCATGAATATTGGCTCCTGCCCATGACTGGTCGAGGTTGGCAATAAAAGGAATTTGGCCGTGAATTACTGGCGCAGGGAAAGCGACACCCACAGGAATAGATTCTTTAACGCCTAACTGAGACAAGACCTCTTTGACGGTCAGGGCAACAGCTTCAGGGGTGGCAGGAGTTGGGGTGGGAATACGCACGCGTTCACTCGTGAACTCGCCTGTATCGAGGTTAACCAAGGCCCCTTTAATACCGGAACCGCCAATATCAATGCCGCACGCGACCCGTGTCATTGTTCCTCCTGAAGGACTCGGAAATACATAGTGTGGGAGTGAGGTGAGAAGGCCTAGAACCTAGTCTCTATGGCAGAGTCAAGATTTCGGCGCCATTTTCAGTGACCACCACAGTGTGTTCAAATTGGGCACTGCGTGAACGGTCCGCGGTCACAATGGTCCACTCGTCATCCCATTGCTCCCAGGCGATGTCGCCCAGAGTCAGCATAGGTTCGACGGTAAAGACCATCCCCACTTCCATTACCTCATTGTGAAGTGGGGCAGCATCGTAGTGGGGAATAATTAGGCCGGAGTGGAAGGCTTCGCCCACGCCATGTCCTGTATAGTCCCGGACAACTCCATAAGAAAAACGCTTGGCATAGGATTCAATGACACGGCCAATGACATTAATTTCCCGGCCCGGACGAATCGCTTTAATTCCCCGCATCATTGCTTCATGTGTGCGCTCAATAAGGAGGTGTGATTCGGGGTCAACGGTGCCCACCTCAAACATTGCGCAGGTATCCCCATGAACGCCATCAATGTAGGCCGTAATATCGACATTGACAATATCGCCCTCTTCTAATGGACGATTATCAGGAATCCCATGGCAAATCACCTCATTAATTGAGGTGCATAATGACTTTGGGAATCCCATATAGCCCAGGCAAGACGGGTAGGCACCAGCGTCAATCAGAAAATCATGCCCAATACGATCAAGTTCGTCGGTGGTCACCCCGGGCGCCACTGCTTCACCTACAGATGCGAGCGCTTGTGCGGCGATCTGCCCTGCTCGGCGTATCCGCTCAATAGTATCCGCATCTTTAATATCTGAGGTGGTCACCACTTCAGGCCCATCGTGGAACATATATTCCGGTCGGGCAATATGCTCGGGAACACTACGTGTAGGGGAGATAACTCCGGGTTCCAAGGTCCCTAAAGGTGCACGGCGTGCGAGATCAGAAGGCGTAGCCATAGACACAGGATAAGACTATATGCCCCGTCCTCGTTGGCTATGACCCAAAAATGTGCCCAAGGTGGGACAATGGGCACGCCCATTTTCGTGTTCCTCTAGGAGAAGACGTGTCTGCTCAATCCTCGCCGCAGTCTCAACCTCGCCGAGTACGTATTCACCATATTGCGCAGGCCAAGGCGGAGGGCACACCGCTGACAATGCTCACTGCTTATGACGCTCTCACCGCACCGCTTTTAGAAGAAGCTGGCGTGGATATGCTGCTGGTGGGGGATTCTTTAGGCAATGTTGTTCTGGGGCATTCCTCAACGCTGAACGTCACGCTGGAGGATATGGAACGCGCCACGTCTGCGGTGGCCCATTCTGTGCGCCGGCCCCTGGTGGTCGCAGATCTTCCTTTTGGTACCTATGAGGCCAGCCCCGAGCAGGCTTTTGAATCTGCGGCGCGCTTAATGCGCGCGGGCGCTCATGCTGTGAAGTTAGAGGGTGGCTCGCCTCGTGTTGACGCTATTCGGATGTTGATCGAGGGCGGGATCCCGGTAGTTGGGCACCTCGGTTACACCCCTCAGTCCGATCATCTTCTTGGAGGGCCACGTATTCAAGGGCGCGGTGCTCAGGCTGAGCGCCTCCTGGCTGACGCCCATGCGCTTGATCAGGCTGGGGTTTTTGCCCTCGTTTTAGAAATGGTTCCGGATGATATTGCTACGCGAATCACTCGGGAAGTTTCAACCACGACCATTGGTATTGGCGCTGGCCCTCACACTGATGGCCAGGTTTTAGTGTGGTCAGATATGGCGGGAATGTCCTCGTGGGTGCCCTCTTTTGTCCGTCGTTTTGGCGAGGTCGGAGCCGAGATCACTAATGCTGCGCGCGCCTATGTGGATGCCGTACGAGAGGGGTCGTTCCCCGCTGAAGGGAACTACCACGCCGAATGACGGTGGTGACCACTATGAGCTCATATATCGACAGAGGACTATGATGTCTTGCGGCGTCAATCGCGCCACAAAACCCAGGATGAGGAGAGATGCGTGGACGAGACCACATCTGCACTTGACCCCTTAGATGAGGCTGCGGTGTCCGCCCTCGTAAATGAGGGATTAGAAGCCATTGCTGGCGCAGATAGCCTCGCCGCATTTAAGGCTGTCCGCAACCGCCTTCTTGGTGACTCCGCACCCCTGGTTCTGGCCAACCGTACGATTGGTCAATTAGCTGGGGCTGATAAAGGTATTGCTGGGCGCAATCTTGGTGGCGCACGTAAAACCCTTAGTGCCGCTTTGGAAGAACGCGAAGAGGTGCTCCAACGGGAAGATGAAGCGCGCCGACTCATTGAAGAAGCTGTTGATGTCACCACGCCAACCCGGCGCACGGCACTAGGCTCTCGCCATCCTATTTCCACCTTGATTGAGGACATTGAGGATGTCTTCACCTCAATGGGATGGGATATTGCCCAGGGTCCCGAAATTGAACATGAGTGGTTTAACTTCGATTCGCTGAATTTCAATGCAGACCATCCTGCCCGTCAGGAACAGGACACCTTGTACATTGATGGCACTTCAGCGGGGGGAAGCGGTGCTGAAGACGGGAATCTCGTCATGCGTACCCATACCTCACCTGTGCAGGCTCGCGCCATACTCGAACGTGGAGTCCCGCTTTATATTGCGTGCCCGGGTAAGGTTTTCCGCGCAGATGCACTCGATGCGACCCATACTCCGGTTTTCCATCAGGTCGAGGGTTTAGCTGTCGATGAGGGCCTAACTATGGCTCATCTCAAAGGGGTTCTCGACCACTTTGCCAAATCAATGTTTGGTGACGAAGCGCGGGTCCGCCTTCGCCCCTCCTATTTCCCTTTCACTGAACCCAGCGCTGAGTTGGACGTGTGGTTCCCCCAAAAGAAGGGTGGGGCCGGATGGATCGAAGTTGGCGGATGCGGAATGGTCAATCCTAATGTTTTGCGTGCCTGCGGAGTTGATTCGGAGCGCTACACCGGATTTGCCTTTGGAATGGGCATTGAAAGGACACTAATGCTACGTCACGGCATTGCAGATATGCATGACATTGTCGAGGGCGATGTGCGTTTTTCCCAGCAATTCGGACTGTATGGAAAGGGCCGCTGATATGCCAATGATTCCCCTCAGCTGGCTGGGAGAACATGTTGATGTTCCCGCAGGTACAAGCGTAGAAGACTTAGCTGCCGCACTGGTGAAAGTCGGCCTTGAAGAAGAAACAATTCACCCCGCTAAAGTCATCGGGCCCCTTGTGGTTGGCAAGGTACTGACGCTGGTCAAAGAAACCGCCTCAAATGGGAAAACCGTCAACTATTGCCGCGTCGATGTCGGGCAATACAATGACGCCCCTGGAACGGGGAAAGAAAAATCCGACCTGCCTAGCCGCGGGATTATTTGTGGCGCCCATAATTTTGTCGAGGGCGACCTGGTTGTTGTCTCACTGCCTGGCGCTGTTTTGCCTGGCGGATTTGAAATCGCTGCGCGAAAAACCTACGGGCATATTTCTGATGGCATGATTTGTTCTGCCAGGGAATTGGGCCTTGGCGAGGACCACAATGGCATTATTGTTCTGACCCAGGCCTACCCGGATCGAGAAATTCCTGCCCCTGGCACCGATCTTTTGTCTTTCCTTGGGCTCGGCGAGGAAATCCTCGAAATTAATGTGACCCCGGATCGGGGCTATTGCTTCTCTATGCGTGGAGTGGCCCGCGAATACTCCCATTCCACAGGAGCCGCATTCACTGATCCTGGGATTGTTGGCGGCGCTGTCACAGCTGTTCCTCAGCCAAGCGATACTGCCTTCCCTGTAGTGTTGGATGATTCTGCGCCAATCCATGGACGCGCAGGATGCGACCGGTTTACGACCCGCATTATCCGGAGAGTAAACCCCGCTGCCCCCACTCCGCGGTGGATGGTGGAACGCTTAGAAGCCGCAGGAATGCGTTCGCTCTCCCTCGCAGTCGATGTGACAAACTACGTCATGCTTGATCTAGGGCAACCCATGCATGCCTACGATTTGGCGGCACTCCAGGGCCCGATTGTGGTACGCCGCGCGAATCCTGGCGAAAAACTGGTCACCCTGGATCAAGTGGAACGCATCCTTGATGCTGAAGATCTTCTAATTACAGATTCACCCTCCGGCCAAGGGAGCCGCATTATTGGCTTGGCTGGCGTGATGGGTGGCGCCTATTCGGAAGTGGAAGAATCAACAACAGATATCCTCCTTGAAGCTGCCCACTTCGACCCCACTTCGGTAGCGCGCTCGTCGCGTCGCCATCGCCTCACTTCTGAAGCGTCGAAGCGTTTTGAACGCGGAGTAGATCCCGAATTGGCGCCTGTGGCCGCACAATATGCGGCTGAACTTCTCGCCACCTACGGCGGGGGAACAATTGGCGAGGAAGTGGGTGATGTCAATGAGTTGACCCCCACCCAGCCTCTGATTTTCCCTCTTGATGAGGCTAAGCGCCTGACAGGAGTGGATTACTCACCCGAGCGTATTGTCGAACTTCTCGAAATGATTGGCGCCCGCGTTGCCACTACTGCCAGTGGGGCTCTTGAGGTAACACCGCCCTCGTGGCGACCCGATCTGACCGGTCCGGCTCACCTTGTCGAAGAAATCGCTCGTATTGATGGCTATGACCGTATCGATACGGTATTGCCAACGGCTCCGGCAGGAGGAGGCCTGACCCTAGCTCAACGCGCTCGCCGCGGACTCCACCGTAGCCTGGCAGAGGCTGGTCTTGACGAAGTCCTGTCCTATCC
>JAUNHH010000012.1 GCA_030524055.1 Actinomycetaceae bacterium
CTTGATACAGAACTGTCACCCATGTCCTGAGACATCACACAGGGGGTATTGGTCCTTAACTATAGAGTTTTGTCCCTAACGTTGTGCTTGCCCCCTGTGGGTCAGGAGCACCTTCCACAAGGAGTGACCTCCGATCAGTAATCCCGGTAGTTATCCAATCGCGTCAGGTGGACAACCCGCCGCCATGACGGGTTTTCACAGGGCACTTTGCATCATGACCGCGGTTTGTCCAGACCCTACGCGCCCCAACGCCTGTGCGCCCTCAGGACATCGGTGACAGGTGCAGATTTTTGTCAGCGTCCGCGTCAGCACCCCAAACCGCCGCGCATATCTGAATCGCCACAATCGGGCACGCCTATTACTAATAATGTCTCCCGCGCGCCCAGCCGGTTGGTGACGAAGTAATTCCAGGTCCATCGCTAGGCCCTCAAGGCGCATCGGCCCCCGCCCTCGTCATTTCGCTTGCCCGAAAACCTGCACGTATACCACCTTGGGTGCGCGGGCTGTAACAATGTGGGTATGAACGTACCGTCGTCCACTCCGCGAGCGCACACTCCGGCGACTCCTGCGCGCGAGCCAAGGCCGTGGTGGCAAAGCCACCGCGAGTACGTCGCCCCTGGCCCTGGGGATAAGGTCTTTTTGTGGACCAAAGACCTGTCTATTAGCTCTGCTTCGGGCCACGTTCAGGGGCCTTTTGATATCGGATTCCGCTCGAAGTCGATTACGGCTGTGCTTCACCATGATGGCACTGATGTGCATTCCATTATGTTGGCGCTGGCCGGACTAGAGAATCCTGTTGAAGGCTCTGTGACAACAGTGAAGCCGCGTCGTGGGCGTATTGCGGGCACAGTGTCTCTGGTGACGGCCACAGCTGCACCGGATCCGACATTAACGGTCCACCAGAATCTTGTGTCGCCTTTAGCGCAATTGGGGCAGATGGCGCGGGCCGATGATTTTGATGATGCGGTAGCACGCTGCGGACTGGAACGCCATTTAGATGTGTCCTATAAGCAGATTCCCACATGTGGGCGCTTGCGGGTCAATATTGCGGCGGCCCTCTTGGCGGGTGCTCAGGTCATTATTTTGGAGGACCCAACCCATTCGCTGGCTAGGTCCGAGGATGACGATTTACTGGCCATGTTGCGGGCGGTTGCCGACGCCGATGTCGCCATTATTGCGTCCACTTTGGATGGTGCTTTGTGGCGCGCTGTTGATCGGACGGTAGTGCTGGGGCCGGATGGGCTGCTATTGGATACGGTTTCGCCCCAGCCTGAGGTGATTCGCACGTTGATTCCAGCAAATAATGCCTTTGCGCCAGGCGGTTCTGGTGTGCAGGGTATGCATTCTCCTGATGTGGTGTCACCACTGGCCGACGAGACGAGTCGCCCCGCAGATACGGACACCCCCGCTGTGTCTACCACCTCTAGCGTTTCCGAGCCGGGCCCTGCGGCTGCTCCATCGCAGGACCCGAGGCCATCAGGTGCGGGAGCGGTTTTTGAACCGGTGACCCGTGTTGCGCCTGAAACGTCACCTATTGAGCCCCCTGCCGTTGTCACATCTGAACCGGCTACTTCGCGGTCACCAGCATTTGTCAATGGCGATTTATCTTTGGATTCTCGTCACGAGGACGAGGCTGCGCCTGTGACAACGGATTGGATTCCGGCTCAGGAGGATTTGGAGACTGCCCGTTCAGAAGGTCGTGCGGATACTGGGCCGGATTGGGCGGAAGTTTTCCCCACGGAAAAGGCGCCGACCCCGCCGCCAGCTCATGCGGCAACCCCTGAGCCGCAGGGAGAGGAGGCAATCCCAGACCCGCTGGAACGGCGGATGGCGTCGGTGGCACGGGTTGAGGAGAGGACTCCTCTGATTCGGGCGGCTGGCCGAACAGATTTACCTGAGGATTCCTATGCGGAGCATTTAGCGGCCCATATGGTGCCTGAGTCAGTGTCACGCGTTTCGCATTCGGTAGCGCGCGACCTCAGTGAGGTTGAGGCTGCAGCGCACACCGCACACACTTCGCCCCCTGAGCCGGAGCGAGCCCCCACTCCAGCCGAGCAGGCGAATGGAGCGACCCGCGAGGTTGATGATTCGCCTGTCCCGCCTCCCGCGACGCCGGTGGCACCGCCTCTGAGTTCTGTGGGAACACCGCGCACAGGTCCTGCTCCAACCCCCGCGCAGCAAAGTGCTGCCAACCAGTCGGCGGCCCGTCTTGCCCAGCCTGTCGTAGATGAGGACTATGTGGCTTCAAATGCGCAGTGGGCGACGTTAAGCCCGGCAGGTGAACCTGAAGTGCCGCCGCAGGCATCGACCGCGCAGCCTGCATCACCAGTGCCTTCAGAGACCTCGGGGCCCGGCACTGGGTCGATCCGGACGATTCGTCCTGTTACGGGTTCTTTCCCCACCAGCGAGGGCGGGGCACGCCCAGAAACACCAGCGACAACGCCCGTTTCGGGGGTGCGCACTGGTGCAGTGCCGCTCACGCCCGCGCCTGAAACTCCTGTAGCAGCCCCGTCCTCGTCAATGGGTTCGCCACTGGCCACACCCCGGTCGGGTACTCCACTCCAACCGGCAACCCCGCCTCGTGGGGCCTCCCGGCCACTGCCCGGTCACGGCTCTTTAAGCGGGTCGTCGCGAATTGTGGTGAACCCGTCGGCGCCATTGGGTTCGGGTCGCGATCCTCTGCGCGAGGAGTTGACTTCCACTCCGATTGCCGAAGCGCCAGCCCATGCGGGTGACCAGCACAGTGCCGATAAGGAAAGCGCAGAAGTGATCGACCGAGCGAAGCAGTTGCTCTCTCGTCTTCCTGGTTCCGTTTTCCCCGGTAACGATGAAGGAAATTCTGATCACCCCCTCCCACAATAGGGCGGAGAATGAGACAATCAGGTAGCGCTACGCAGCTCACCTAAATCAGGAAGGGAGAGCAGATCATGTCCACTCCTCATCTCCAGGACCCCTCGCGTTCTGGACAGGTTCCCCCGGAGGCTTCCGGGCCGTCCTCATTGCCTGGCACCACGCCGGCTCCTCCATCTATTGGCACGCTTTTTGCGGCGGTCTCAGCGCAAATACAAACGCTTGTCCGTGGAGAAGTTGACCTCATTAAAGTCAATGTCACGTCCATTGGAAAGAAATACTCGAAGGCCGGAGTTTTCCTTGGAATTGCTGGGGTTGTCGCCCTCTATTTGCTGGGTTGGACACTGCATTCTATTGAATTAGCTTTGGCTTTAGTGGTTCCAGCATGGGCAGCTGCTCTGATTGTCACAGGCATTCTTTTGCTGATTGTCCTGATTGCCGCATTGCTTGGCCTATCGCATATTAAAAAGGCCAATTCCGATCGCGAGACATTCCAAGAGGACCTGCGAAGCAATATTGACGCCGATGTTGCTGCAGTAAAGAAGGGGCTAGGAAAGTGAGCCAGGACAACCGTAACGCTAACGATATTGAGCGCGAGTTAGCGGCCACCCGTGAGGAAATGGCGCGCACAGTTGACGCTTTAGTCGAGCAATTGCAGCCTTCCTATCAGATTGAGCAGGCGAAGTCTGCCTTCGCGAAAAAGACGCGGATTATGCAGGCTGACCTGAAGGTAAAGGCGCAAGATTTCGCTACCCAGGCCCGTCAGACTGTAGAGGACGCCAAGGGCGGGGATCGCGAAGCAATGAAACGTCTCGGGATTGCCGCAGGCGTCGCAATTGCCACCGTTGCCCTACTGATCTTGCGTTTCCGCCCTGGCCGGTGACCACTACCTGGACGGTCGGTGAGAAACCTAATCGACCGTGACGTGGATAAATAGGTTTTGGGGTGTCCCTTGTCATCCTTTCAACGCGCGAGGGATGCCCCAGGTAGCGCTATGATGGTGCCACGACACATTTTGAACGGATTAGGGAACCGCTTCGGCGGACCCGCACGAGGTGGAGGGGGTCGACCCCATGGGGCGCGGCCGTCAAAAGGCGAAGCAGACCAAAGTCGCACGTAGGTTGAAGTATTTCAGCCCAGATACTGATTTAGATGCCCTCCAAAGGGAGTTGTCATCGGGTCATGGCAGCACTTCAGACGATGACCCGTACGATAAGTACGCCGTGGATGAGGACGAATACGACGATCCTTACGCGGACCAGTACGCCGACGATGATGGCGAGCTAGACGAAGATTCCTGGCTACGTCCTACGTCGAGTAAATAGGCATTTTCTGCCCTATCCTGGCAGGCCTTCAGGTAGTTGAGTTGCGGGCATTGCCCTACCTTTTTCGTTAGTCATAGACGAGGGCGGGGCGCCATCTTCTGGTATTCAGCTGGCAGATTCTCTGGCTCTGAGGGCTGCTGGTGTCCGGTGGCCTGTTGTGGCAACAGCTTTTGCTGCGTGAGAAGCTTTCTGCCATTGGGCTGTGAGAGCATCCAGGCAACTATCTGAGTCGCGCCAGACAGACAAACCGCCGCCAGGACGCATTTTTGCCCGGCGATCATCATTGTCGTGGCGGGTTGTAGCTTTTGGGCCGCACCCCGAAAATCCTGACCTGCACAAATAGGCGTGTGCCTATCGCGTATTGACAGTGCCTTCTGACAAACCGCCACGACAACGCGTTTTAGCGCGGCAATCATCATTGTGGTGGCGGTTTGTACTGCCCGCTGACACAGCCCGGCGTGTGACGCCCGACCGCGCCGACAATAGACCCTGTCCTATAACCTCTAGTTCACCCGGTAAGAGCCGTGCAGAGCCACCGCTCCCCCATCAGCACCCTTTGCCCCTTGGATAAGGCGCGCCTGAGGAATTGGCGCAGCCCCGGCCTCGTGAATGGAACCGAGGACCCAGGCTTCAATCCCTGCGCCGCGTGTGCGGGCAATAACCTTCTCAGCAGCAGATTCACCGACAACAGCTACCATGCCCACCCCGAGGTTAAGGGAGTCTTCCAGGCCTTCCCAGGTGACGTCGCCGCCGCGGCGCACCCAGTCAAAAACAGGCGGCACCACCCAGGAGCCACGATCGACTGTGGCCACAGACCCAGTGGGGATAACTCGGGACAGATTGGCGCCTAAACCTCCACCTGTAACGTGTGACAGCGCGTGAATACCGTCAGGCCCTTCACCGAACTCATCAAGGAGATCCACACACACCTGGGTGTATAGGCGCGTGGGTTCTAAAAGTTCTTCGCCCAGGGTCCGCCCAAAGTCGTCAATATGGGTCTCCAACGCTGTGCCCACACGGTCGCGCACTGCCCGCACTAGGGAATACCCATTGGAATGCAGACCAGAAGAAGCCATCGCCACCACAACATCTCCGGCCGCGACCCTTTGCGGTCCAAGAAGACGCGGTTGATCGACAACTCCCGTGGCGGCGCCAGCAATGTCATAGTCATCATCTTCCATTACGCCTGGGTGTTCAGCGGTTTCCCCGCCCACCAGCGGGCAGGACACCACTTCACAGGCCTGAGCAATACCGCGAACAATATCGGCAATCCGGGTGGGAATGACTTTGCCGCAGGCAATATAGTCCGTCATCAGTAGCGGCCGAGCTCCCACCACAATGAGGTCATCCACCACCATGGCGACCAGGTCCTGCCCAATGGTGTGGTGGATATCCAGGGCCCGGGCAAGAGCGATTTTTGTGCCCACTCCGTCAGTGGAGGTCGCCAGGAGCGGCGTAGTCATGGTCTTAAGGGCGGAGGCATCCACGAGCCCAGCAAAACCACCAGTGGCGCCAAGGACCGTCGCATTATGGGTGCGCCCAATGGCCTCTTTCATTAGCTCAACGGCGCGATCTCCGGCGGCAGTATCAACGCCAGCTGCCGCATAATCCAAAGGGGTTGGCTCGGATGACTCTGTCATGGGATGTCCTTAATTGCAGTGTGGAGTGCGGCAGAAGGGAAAGGGCGGGGCAGGAAATCTGCCAAGGGCAGGATTACAAGGTTGCGCCAGGAGTCCCCGGAATTGGGGTCCCTTTCGGGACTGCTTCAGGATAATCGCCATTAAAACAGCCCAGACATAGACGCGTTCCCTGGCCGGTGGCGCGCACCATGCCTTCTAGCGACAAATAAGCCAAGGAATCGGCGTCAATAGAGGCACAGAGCTCGTCAATAGTCATTGAGGAGGCAATAAGCTCAGCGCGCGTCGGGAAATCAATCCCAAAAAAACAGGGCCATTGAACGGGTGGCGAAGAAATACGCACATGCACTTCCGCGGCACCTGCTTCGCGGAGCATTTTTACCAGGGCCCGCTGAGTATTTCCCCGAACAATAGAGTCATCAATAACGATCAGGCGTTTGCCTTCAATGACTTCACGCAGGGGATTCAGTTTCAGGCGAATACCAAGCTGGCGCAGCGACTGGGTGGGTTGAATAAAGGTCCGCCCCACATAGGCATTTTTCACCAGGCCCTGCGCAAAAGGAATACCGGATTCTTGGGCGTAACCAATAGCTGCGGGGGTACCCGATTCTGGGGTGGGAATCACCAGGTCGGCATCAATAGGATTTTCTCGGGCCAGTGCCGCGCCCATTTCTTTCCGGGCTGCCACAATTTGGCGTCCACCCACAATCGTGTCAGGGCGAGCCAAATAGACATATTCAAAGACACAGGTATTAGCGCGGGTAATTGCAAAACGCCGGGAATGGACGCCGGAAGAATCAATAGTGACTAACTCGCCGGGCTCCACTTCCCGCACAAAAGTCGCACCACACAGATCCAACGCTGCCGTTTCAGAGGCTAAAACCCACCCGGAAGACAGCCGCCCCAAAACCAGTGGTCGGTAGCCATGCGGGTCCCGGGCCGCATAAAGAGTGTGCTCATCCATAAAGACAAAGGAAAAAGCACCTTTCAGGCGGGGAAGCACTTTCAGGGCGGCAGGTACAAGAGCCCCAGTAGTCGCATCCTCATCAGCAATATCCGGGGTGGGAGCCGGCGTCTGCTCATGAGGGGTATGCCGCGAGGCACCAACAAAAGGCAATGGCCCAGGAATGCGTTCAGCCAGACCTAAAAGGGCCGTGACAATCGCGGTGTCTGTGGTTGCCCCGCGGGTCACGTCGTCGCCCTCGTCAGCCAGTGACACCGCCAAGTCATGAAGTTCAGCAGTATTCGTCAGATTCCCGTTATGGCACAGTGCCAAGGTGCCGTGGCTGGTTGGCCCCAAAGTAGGTTGGGCGTTATGCCAGGTGTCGCCGCCAGTTGTGGCATAGCGGACATGGCCAATAGCAATATGACCTTTGAGGGCCTGGAGAGTCTGTTCAGAAAAGACCTGATTAACTAGGCCCTTATCTTTATAGACCAGGATTGAGGAAGAATCTGTGGTCGCTATTCCCGCTGACTGTTGACCGCGATGCTGCAGTGCATAGAGGGAAAAGTAGGTCAGACGAGAAACGTCTTCACCTGGTGCCCATACACCGAAAACTCCGCAATGATCATGAGGATGATCATCATCGAAAGGGTCTATAGGACCCAAGTCGGTATGGTGGGGCGCGAATTCAGCGAGGTCCGGCGAGATGCTGCGCACAGAACCACCTTCTCATAGCTTGCTTGCTGGTTGCTAATCCGATCAGCAAATGGGCACATTGGACTAAGCGTGGGACAATGATAGGGCCGTCGGCCAAGGAGAAAACGCTATGCCCTCACCTGCCCTCACTGCTGTGAGCTGGGTTTTCGCACTTTTCTTTACCCTCGCGGGTCTGATCGCTTTTTGTCGCGGCATTGCCCATATGTGGCGGCAAATTCGCGCGGGCCACGATGAACCTGGGCGCCTAGCCCCGGTTGGGCGGCGCCTATGGCAGGTTTTTGCCACTATTGCCACGCACCGAGAGTTTAAGGGCCGACCACTAGTCAAAGCCGCGCACTGGCTGGTCATGGTCTCATTCGTCGTCCTTTTCTTTACGCTGATCGCCGCATATGCGCACCTTCGGGATCCGCATTGGGCGCTGCCTCTTGTGGGGCATTTCCCGCCGTGGCAGTGGTTGGTGGAGGCAATGGGGTGGCTCGGCATTGCAGGGATTATCGCCCTTATGCGTTTTCGTTCGCGTGCTGGGCGCGGCAGTATTGAGGAAGCTGCTCTTTCCGGTGACGGTACGAGGGCGGAGCCCGAAACCCCTCCCACCTCCGCCCCAGATCACGACACGAAGAGCGACACTGGTGCGGCACCGGCCCCTAAGAGCGGCCGCGCCCCGACCTCGTCGGAGCTGACCCCGGCCTCGCCAATAAAAAGGGATGGTTCCCCTCAAGGAATGGCCTCGCGTTTCCTCGGGTCCACCTACTGGCAGGCGCGTTTTGTTGAGTGGGTCATTCTGATTGTTTGCCTCTGCGTGGTGATCTTAAGCGGTTTAGATGCGGCGCTGGCGGCAGCCAGCCCCGAGACAGCGCATCTGGCAGCTCCCCTGCACCACCCCACCACCTGGTGGATGGCCTTCGCCCTAGGAGCGGGTGGCCTTGGCCTATCTGCTGATGCGCTCGCCAATACGATTGTCTGCATTTCCCTGGTCAAAATCGCGGTGTCCATGACCTGGATGATGGTAGTTGGCATTCACACTTCCATGGGTATTGCCTGGCACCGTTTTACGGCCTTCCTCACCTTGTATTCGCGGCGAAATACGGATGGGACTAAATCATTAGGGCCAGCCGCCCCAATGATTGTCGGCGAAAAGGTCATTTCGTCACCCGATGATTTCGATGATCTCCCCGAGGATGCGACTTTAGGTATTGGCACAGTTGCCGACTTTTCTTGGCGTGATCGCCTCGACCTTTATGCCTGCACGGAATGTGGGCGCTGCCAAGAACTGTGCCCTGCGTGGAATACGCAAAAACCCCTGTCGCCCAAACTCTTAGTCATGGCCATGCGCGACCATATGGAATCAGCCTCCAATATGGAAGTCACCACCCGGGAAGTCACTGACGCAGAAATCCCCGGCGGTGGCGGCGTGCAAGCTTTAGAGGAAATAGAAGCGGGCGGGCAGCTCCTGGTAGAAAAAGGCGTTGACCCCCTCCCCCACTCCTTTGACCTGCTGGAAGTTTTAGCAGCTTCGGGGGCAACTGGGCCCAAAGGTGTCGATGCCATTGCTGGGCCCCTGGTTCCTGGGGTTGTCAGTGAAGAAGTGCTCTGGGATTGCACAATGTGTGGAGCGTGCGTCGAACAATGTCCCGTTGATATTGAGCATATTGATCATGTGCTGGATTTGCGGCGCCACCAAGTATTAATGGAATCGGCCTTCCCCCGTGAACTTGGTAAAGCATTCCGCTCAATGGAATCAAAAGGCAATCCCTATAATCAAAGCGCCCGTAAACGTATGGATTGGGCGAAGGGCCTTGATTTTGATGTGCCCGTTATTGGGCAGGATGTGGAATCTGCCGACGAGGTGGAATGGCTCTATTGGGTGGGCTGTGCGGGCGCATTTGATGATCGCGCTAAAGCCACCAGTGCTGCTATTGCTGAGCTCTTATATACGGCAGGGGTTTCTTTTGCTGTCCTTGGTGGCGCAGAGTCCTGTACGGGAGATGCTGCACGCCGCGCTGGAAATGAACCCCTCTTCCAAATGCTGGCCTCCGCCGCTATTGACACACTCACAGAAGCTCACGCCCGCAAAATCGTGGTGTCCTGCGCACACTGTTTCAATACGATTGCCGGAGAGTTCCCGCAGTTGGGCGGCCATTTTGAGGTTGTCCACCATACGCAGCTCCTCTCACGTTTGGTCCGCGACGGGTTGTTGAAGCCGGTGGCTCCGCCGCGCGGAGGCGCTGAAGGGAAGTCATTGACCGTGACCTACCATGACGCTTGTTTCCTCGGTCGCCACAATCGCGTGTATGAGCCTCCCCGGGAGCTAGTAGGGGCGCTACCTGGCGTCAATGTCGTGGAAATGCCCCGTAATCAGGAGCGCGCCATGTGCTGTGGAGCAGGCGGGGCCCATGCTTGGTTTGAAGAAACTCGTGGGGTGCGTATTGCTGACGCGCGTATTGCCGAGGCGGCTGGGACGGGGGCAGATATTGTCGCCACCGCCTGCCCCTTCTGCACACAAATGCTCGGTGGGGCTAGTGGCGCTAGCGCTGGAATTACGTCTTCTCACGAGGGCGGGGCAGCTCTGCCTGAGGTGAAAGATGTGGCCATCATGCTCTTAGAGTCAGTGCGGCGCGGTGAAAACTCCACCGACAATACGCACGCCAGCGCACAATAATCCAGGTGACTGGAAGCGGAGCGGAGAAAGTATTCCGACTATTAGAGACAAACCCACACACTGAGGGACAAAGTACTACGCGCATATCGTGGGGTATTAGTCCCTAACCGTAGACCTTTGTCTTTAACGCTATGTTTAGCCCCGCATTTGGGGGCTAGCATCCACTTAGTAGAGGCGGGACGCTCGGCCTGCGCGCACATCCTCCATAAATGAAGCGGCCCGCTGATTTGCTGCTGCCAGCGGAGCGCCGATTTTATTCCACAGGCGCGCGCCCACCAGGGCGCCCGCACAGGAGATCACTATCGACCCAATAATGCCAATAACAGTGGCATGACCCGCGGCAAGAAGAATCCCAGAAAGTAGAGCCACAATAGCCACGCCAACGCCAGTAATAATGACAGGAATACGGCCTTGGCGTTCATTCGCAATACTGAGAGAAAGCAGCGTGAGTATAGCGGCACTCACCCCGGCAATAGGGAGCGAAATAAAGGGGTGACCACCGAAAGTAAAAAGGCCAACGGTCCAGGTGACGAGGCCAGCAAGCCACATACTCACAAAGAATGCGGTGCCCGCAGAGCGGCGGAGAAATCGGCGCAAGCCATAGACGCCGCCCAGAACAATAAGAAGCATGCCCAATGGCCCGAAAAGGACCTCAATAATGGTGGCAATAGTGGCCAGCGCCCCGCCCTCGTAAGAAATGGGCAATGTCCACGGAGCGGCAACGGCGGACCCAGGGAGGCGCGCACACACCATTCCAATAAGCGCAGTGACTGCCACAATCACGCCAAGAATGCCCGACGATAAGGCAAAGGTTGCCAGGCGATGATCAATCGTGGAGCCCTCAGTGGCACCGGCAGAGAATGGCCCCCCAGAATAGGGATCACCTAAATGCGCAGACAGTGAATCAGCGGAAGAAGGGCTCTGCCCGCGGCGCCCCGATTCCTGGTCGTCAAAAGAATAGGCCGACTGCTGATACCCACCCTGTGCAGCACTCGAATTCGACGCAGAATCAGTGCCAGCAGGGGAAAAAGTGCCAGTGGCAGGGTCTTCCTCGAAATGTAGGATCAGTTCGGGAATATCCTCGTTGTCACCGCTAGCCGGTGGCCGATGTGTCATGCCAGCTCCTTCTTTTCCCTGATCCAAGCGGGCAAAGCTGAATGCCAGCTGGAAACGCCCTGTGGCTGGTCCGTGGAGGGCATACTAGAGGCAGTGTGGCGCTCCGCCCTCGTAAATGGTGACGCGGACGGAAGCGCGACGACCCCCGACTAGTCCAATGCGACGAGGAAACCATCCTCATCCACAACAGACCCACCAACGGCATTCGCCAAAATCGTAATGGCTGTTTCAATATCAGCCGCGGCGCGGGAACGCTCCATCCGGGCGGCGCGAGTCAGCTCCACTTCCCCGCTGCCCAGATTCCCTGCGGGCAACCACCGCATCCGATACTCGATCACTGTACCGCGCGCCCAGGGCTCCCACCGGACTGACTGCGGCAAAACGCCGGCTCGGCGGACCTCCAGGACCGCTTTAGACCGATTCCCCACGGACATAACCAGCGCATACCCATCGACAATTTGCTCGCCTGCCGCAGCTGTACGCCGATCCACATCAATGCGCTGAGCGGCCTCACTGGGCATTGCCCCCACCCGCGAGCGCACCGCTTCGATCTTTTTCATCTCATCGTCGGTGAGCTGCGGGATTTCACCTGTGGGGATCTCCCGAGAATCAACGACGTCGGGGAAAGGCTCGGCCAACAGCGGAATCAATTCCGTTGGCGGCACCCACCGCGGGGAACACAGCAATAGCGACACGGCGGACTCCGGGTCGCGTTGGAGGACCTCACCGGAGCCAGCAATGCGGATACAGCCGGCAAGGCGGCGAGCCATCCGCTCCATAACGTCGAGGATTTCCATTTCCAAATCGACCGGCACGCCGTAGGGGAAGGCACGCGCCCAGCGATTCATCCGAATCGCATCTTCGGAGGGTTTCGGCCCGCGTTTGGGGCGGCACACCAGTACCCATACGTGGGTCATTTCATCGGGAATACCGAATTCTGCGCGCAGGTCATCAGGCAGCGACCAAGGGCCTTCCATTCGGGCACCGCCGCGGAGGCGCAAAATACCGGGGCCAATCCAGCAGGCTTTACTCCATACTGACACCGCCAGGGCTTCGATCTCTTCATCCTCCACCTCATCTTCAACAATGAGAAGGTGGTGTTGGGTGGCGGTTTTCCGGTCGATGGGGGTCAGCGGGCCAGAGCGTTCCAGAGGGGCGGCAATCGGTGCAGCCACCTCGTCGGGCGCAATAATGCCAGTGTTATCAATACGGAATGCCGCGTCGCCAAAAGTGTGGGCGGTGACGGTAGTCAGTGAGGTGTCAGTAATGGCGTAGGACGCAAGATCGCCGGGCTTTGGCGCGACGCCTTCACTGACGCGGTCAGAAATCGAGCGGCGTTTTGGTGGGGTTTCTCCGGCGACAACAGAGCGCCGCGCTGGCGATGGCGGGGGCGCATTCACGGGAATGGCGGCGGTTGTAGGTTGTTCTTCTTTGCTCATTTTTCGCTCGATCCTCTTTGTCGTCGGGTCCGCGGTGGGGTGTGGCCTGTGTTGGCGCGTGGCTTCTTGGTGGGGCTGGGCCTCTTGGAAGGGCTGGGCCTCTTGGTGGGGCGTCGCCCCGCGTTATCGCTCAATCCGGGTGCGGGTAAAACGCTGGTGAGAGCGGGAAGCAGTTGGGCCGCGTTGCCCCTGGTAGTGGGAGCCAGCCCCATCGGAACCGTAGGGGTGTTGCGCGGGGGAAGAGAGGTTAAAGAAGCAGAGTTGGCCGATTTTCATTCCGGGGTGAAGCAGAATCGGCATGGTCGCAGTATTGGACAGTTCCAGGGTGACGTGGCCAGAAAATCCGGGGTCAATAAAACCTGCGGTGGAGTGGGTCAACAGGCCCAGGCGGCCAAGGGAGGATTTGCCTTCGAGTCGGGCAGCAATATCGTCGCCAAGGGTGACAAGTTCAAAGGTGGCTCCAAGGACGAATTCGCCAGGGTGCAGGACAAAAGGCTGGTCTGGGTCTACTTCGACCAGGCGGGTGAGTTCACTTTGGTCCTGTGCGGGGTCAATCACCGAGTAGCGGTGATTGTCGAAAAGGCGGAAAAGGCGATCAAGTCGGACATCAATACTGGCCGGTTGGACAAAGGAACGCTCAAGCGGGTCCAACGCAATCCGCCCACTGTCGAGGGCGGCAACGATGTCACGGTCACTAAGGAGCATGGGGTGATTCTTCCATAGGGTCGCCTGCTGCGAGGAATGCGGCTGTTGTGGCGTTGGGCGTATCGAGGCTGGCGCGCGGCCATCTCGTGGTTGTCTGTGGTGATCTCGCGCTTGTGCCCACTATTCCCCATTGACGAGGGCGGGGCGCGATTATTGGGGGATGGCCCTGTCCGCCTGGTGTCCGGGGCGGCCACGACACCGCGCGTGCAAAGGGCGACAAAAAATGCGAATTTCAGGCAAAAATGTCGCCCTTTGCCCGTTTGGTGTCAAACAAACGGCGGCGAACCTGGTTACCCTTGGAGGTCGCGCATTCTTCAGCGGTGCGCGGAAAGGAATGACATTTTGGTGGCAACCACCTTTCCTTCAGCGTCGGTTTCTGAGACGGCGCGGGCCCGCCTGCACTCCTGGTTGGATCGGGAAATCCGTGATCTGCCGATGCGCGGTGATCATGTCACGCCGTGGGGGGCGCTGGTGATGGAGGTAATGAGCCAGCAAACTCCCCTGTCGCGTGTTGAACCCGTGTGGAAAAAGTGGATGGCACAGTGGCCTACCCCCGCGGCTCTGGCAGCCGCTGATCCGGCGGATATTTTGGTTGCCTGGGACCGTTTGGGATACCCCTCTAGGGCATTGCGATTACGTGAATGTGCGGCGGCTATTACCGCCCGGCCTGGCGGCGAAGTGCCCGCCGATCTGGAAGAGCTTCTGGCTCTGCCGGGGATTGGTTTATATACAGCCAGCGCCCTTGCCTCCTTTATTTTTCACCAGCGGGTGCCTGTTCTTGACACGAATGTGCGTCGAGTGATCCACCGTTTGATTGTGGGAGCGGGCTCGCCCTCGTCCACATCTCCAACGAAAAAGGAAGTGGCCCACGCGACGGCCCTTTTGCCAACGGATGGGGCCGAGTGCGCTCGGTGGAATCTGGCGCTGATGGAGTTTGGGGCATTGGTGTGTACCTCCCGGTCACCCAAATGCGGTCAATGTCCGGTGCGGCAGTGGTGTGCGTGGGATAGTGCTGGGCAACCTGAGGGTGCGGCTCGGCGCACCCAAGCCTGGGCGGGTACGGATCGCCAAGCGCGAGGGCGGATTATGGCCGCGTTACGTCAGGCTTATCAGAAGGCGCTTCGGGGTTCTGAGTCCGCGGATGGCGTTCCCATTGACGAGGGCGGGGCCGGGCCTAGGTCAGCTGTTGGTGAATCAGCTGCGGGTACATCGGTGGCAAGTGCGCCACCTGGCATTACTCACGAAGAAGCTCTAGCTGCTGGGCGACTGCCTGGGGCTGAGGCTTCCCAGGCCGAGCGCGCACTGGAGGCTTTGGCGCGTGACGGTCTGATTATTGTGCACCCGGATGGAATGGTGACGCTGCCCGGCACATAGCTGATGCGGTGGGTGAAACTGGAGCTGCTTGGCTGCGCCTTTTATCTGCTCTACGTGATATGTAGGCGTTGGGAACATATGTCAGAGCCGGGGGCCTACCCAACGCTGGCATATCTTCCCAACACTGGCTTATCTTCCCAACGCTCACATAAGGCAGGTAGGCACTGCGTGACCCTAACTGACGACACCCATCTAGTTGGCGGTGGCTACGTGCGCTTAGCGGATTTAGCGCCACTGACGCATACAAAAGTGGGTGCCAGCTGAACGCTGACACCCACTTTTATGGCGGCCACACTAGTAGCGGATTGCCTCAATCGGGCGGATTCTAATAGCGGCAACGGCGGGAATAATTCCACACAATGCCCCTACAGTCAGGGATATGGCCATGCCAGTTAAGGCAGCGGACATGGGGAATGCTGGTGCTTCCTGCAAGGTAATTCCGAAGGCGTCGAGGTCAATATATTGCAGCCACACAACGGCTAGACCAACACCAAGAAGGCCTGCCACAAATGTGGCAACAACGGATTCCATAAACACCGCGAAAGAGATGCGTGCGGCAGAAGCGCCCATTGCGCGGCGAATACCAATTTCACTGACGCGTTGACGCACAGTCACAATAGCGACATTGAGCATCCCTAATGCGCCAAGGAAAATGACGATTGCCCCAATTGCTCCGATTATCATTCGGAAGCTATTCATCTGGTCCCCAATGGACCCAAAGTCAGCAGTGGAAATCCCATTTGCTGTCCAGTCAGGTCCAAGAGATGATGCCAATGCGCGGGCAACATTCTTTTGTGCATCAGGGAGTTGCTCATCATTGACCCACACCATGAGGGTGCTTGAGGTTTGTTCGCCAGCTGGCCGAATAAATTGCCAGGACTCCCATGTAATATGCAGTTTCGGCTGTTCATATATCGAGGCTTTCAGCACGCCAACGACGCGATAGACAGTTTCATCATCGCCACTGGAATGCAGCAGGACAGGGTTAGCCTCAAAATCTGGTTGGCCAATATATTGCCACATTACGCTGTTAATAACGGTGGGCACAATCCGCTGATCACTATCAGCATCATTTAGCCAGCGCCCCTTTAGGGGGACCGTGCGGAATAGGGTGGAATATTCCGGGTCAACAGCGCTTAATTCGGGATCCATATAGCCCATAAAGCCAGGAGGCGGCATGGGCTGACCATTATAGGTTCCCGATTTACGCAGCTCGTCGATTTCTTTCAGCCCTAATGCGCCCGTTGATTGACGCGCCCAATAGGGAATTTCATACCGCTGAGCCACCGTTTTCATGGCTTTGCCAACAGGGTCTTGAATCTTCTCTAAGGCTGCAGCTCGGGCTGACTGAGGGGAGTCAGCTTGGGAGGCACCTGCCGCTGCCTGGTCCTCGGCGCTACCCTGCTCGGCTTTATCGTCTTGGCCGCTGCCATCGCCATTGGGATTTGCCCCTGCATCTCCTTGCCCACCAGCAGGGTCAGAAGAAGCCTCCTGGCCAGGCATTTCTGCCCCGCCAGCACCTCCTGCTTCATCGGCAGCACTATCGCCGCCCGCAGCTTTCTGGGCCGTGAAACGCAAGGTGGTGGGCCGTCCCATGGTCTTCTCATTCATCTCCTCAAAGGACTGGACGGTGAGATCACCGAGTGCCCACACCACTGAGAGGGCAGCCACGGCGGCGACCACACCCACCAGGGAGAGAATGACGCGCGCCTTTTGGGCTTTGACTTCACCCCAGGCTTCAACGAGTGCGCCCACTATTTGGGACGTGAAATTCATTTGTGGCCCCTTTCCGTGGGAATCCCGTGCGTGTTGGGATCGGGTTCCAGGCGAGAGTCACGCTGGTCTCCCTGGCGCACCTCGGGTATGCGCGAGCCGGCCCGCTGGTCGCGTCCAGTGCGGCGCCGCCCAGGGGTGGCACGTTGGACTGTGATGTCCTCTGGTGCTTGCGTGGGATTGGTTGGGGACGAGGCCGAGGCTCGGGCAGACACAGACGATTCTGCAGTTTCGGCGCCACCTGCCTCTGGTATGGCCACAGCCGGAGTGGGTGTGGTTGCGGCCGCGGCCATGTCAGAAGTAGCTGCGCGCGAGGATCCCACTGCCCCGTTCTCACGCCCAGCTGAGGGGCCAGCATGGGGAATAACGCCATCAGAAATAGTGGCTGCTGCTGAAGGAGTTAAGGCCTGACTTGGATCCACCTCATGCAAAACACCTTCGGAAACCGACAGAACGCGGTGGGCCCGAGCTGCCACATTAAAGTCGTGGGTAATGACAATCAGTGCCGCATTATTTTCAGCCGCTACTTCCTCTAAAAGGGACATCACCAGTCGGCCAGTGTCAGGGTCTAATGCGCCAGTGGGTTCGTCGGCCAAAATAATACGAGGGCGGCGGACCAGTGCACGAGCAATAGCAATACGCTGCTGTTCACCACCAGACATATCGGTGGGGTAGGAATCGAGACGATCCCCTAACCCGACGCGCTCTAACATTTGCGCACATAATGCCTTCCGCTTCCAAAACAGTGACCCAGAAGCATAAAGCAATGGCACCTCAACATTTTCTAATGCGGTCCGCGCATTGAAGATATTGAATTGCTGGAAGACGAATCCGAAAGTATCGCCGCGAAGACGGGCTCGACGCCCTTCTCGTAGACGCAGGGCGTCTTTCCCGTCGATCAAGTAGGTCCCAGAATTTGGGCGGTCCAGAAGGCCAATCAGGTTCAACAGGGTGGATTTACCTGTACCAGATCGACCAACAATCGAAAGGTGTTCCCCGGCCTCGACACTTAAGTCAACCCCACGCAAAATGTGGAGGTCAGACCCATCGGGAAGCACCACACTGCGGGTAATCCCATTGAGGTCGATGAGTGCCATTAGTTGCCACCCTCTGCATCGGGCCCACTCTTTTCGACCTCAGCACCCTCGGGAGCGCCGCCCCCTTCAACGGGAGTAGGGGCGCCACCTTCACCAGCTCCGCGTTCCTCTTCCATCTTCTTCTGGGCAGGGGAAGGAATGTATTCAAGGACTTCCTGGCCTTGGGCTAGGCCTTCGAGGATCTGCACCTTCTTGCCATCAGTGATACCAATCTTGACCTGCTTTTTCTCCGGGTTAGCAGGGTCATCACCAGGAATGTAGACATAACCCGTTTGGAAACGGCCTTCAACGGCGCTAATAGGCAGCAGGAGAGCATCTTTTGCTTCACCGGCTACTAATTCCATATCGACTTGCAGGCCACTAAAGACCTTTTGCTCGCCAGGGATTTTGCATTTAGCCTGAATGCCGTCGCCGCTAGGAGAGTCATTCGAGGGCGGAGCTTGATTTTTAGCGCCTGGGTTCTGAGTTGTTCCTTGCGGAGTTTCGATTTTCACCTCTGTGCAATCAAATGGGGCAGGCCCATCTTTAATGGTGATTTTCGCTGTCTTTGGGGTTTCAGAAATGCGATACATTTGCTCGGCAGAAAGCTTTGCAGAAGCCGAGAATGTGGAGGGCTGAACGGTGGCGATTTGATCGCCAATGGCAAATTGCTGCCCGGTAAGAATATTAATGTCGAGGACGCCATCAGCAGGGGCGTACACCGTTGCATATTCATAAGTGGGTTCAGGCCGCGCTGGCGCAGCAGGCTGTTCTTCCCCGTCAGCGCTTGGTTGCTGCGCCTGGGGCGGATTCGTGTTTTGAACCTCTTTACGGATTTCTGCCAGCGGCGCCCCTTTAGTCACGGTATCGCCATCATTAGCAAATACAACGCTCACTGTTCCGTCAAGAGTTGCTTTGGCTGGTTCAGGGGTGTCAGCCGCAATAGTTCCTTTTACTTTGACCGTATTCTTAATTTCACCCTTCTCTGGTGCGACGGTCAGGGTGGCATAGTTCGCTGATGGATTGAGAGATTGCGCCTCATCAACAGGCCTATCCGGGAAAAAGGCAAATTTGATGAGGGCGATAGCAATAACTGCCCAGATAAAAATGCGCACGGCTGAGAAAACCGTTTGTAAACGGGTGGATCGAGCAGCCATTACTCCTCCTTAAGTGTGTGACGACGAGAACAAGCCTAAGGGGTTAAGGAAGGCGTGAACAGCAGAATTCACAAAGCTCGGGGACCATCCAGGGGCGAATCAGGGAGATCCCTGAGAGGGACTCAACCATACGGGGGATACCCAGTGTCGGAGAAGAGTTGAGCTGCATCTTTACCGGGGGCACAGCGATAAACGCACCGAATTCTCAAGCGCACACAAAGAAAGCCATGGGCATGAGCAGCTAAATTCCATCTCAATGCGCTCCGCCTCATTGAATACGAGTGGAGCCCGGTTGACCTTAGCTAGCAATCACTGCTTTTTCCCAGGATTCAACCCCGCCCTCGACACTATGGAATAAGGGATGGAGCAGTGGCGGTGCCAAGATGAGCGTATCGATCCGGCCCGGGTCGCGTTTGGCGAGTTTTCCGCGAAGGTGCTCAACTTCAAGGGCGATTTGCCCAGCTTGTACAGGAATACTTCCCTCCCAGCGCGGAATATCATCGATCCTGCTCGGGTCATAGTTGAAGCCTCGACGTTGCGCTTCGGCGAGGACCCCATCGAGATAGGCAGCAATGGCACCACTGGGATTCGGGGTTGCGCGGAAACGCTCTAATTGCGGGTGGCGCGTATAGCCCTTAGTCCTCCCAGCTAGCACCGCCTGCGCCAGCAGAGTTTCCCGCCAGAGCGCTGCCAGCCCAGCAGTATCCAAATACTGGGGATGAAGAGACCATATACGCATGGAGATTCCTTTACTTTTCTTTGACGAGGGCGGGGCGCGGGAAACCCACCACAGAACCCCCTCGCCTCAGTGTAGGCCCCTCCCAAACAGCCAAACGAGGGGTGCACTGATAGGGTCATTATCGGATTTTCCGCGCATCTTTATAGCCCGCGCGAATACGCGACGCGACGAAAGGACTTCGCATGTCATCTTCAGAGATCACCCCTATCCCCTGGTCAGATGGCCAATGGAATAATGAACCCGCCGCAGTTGCTCTCGAAGGCGATGACCTTCTGGTCACTGCCGTCGAGTCCAGCGATGCCTGGCGCCTGACCTCCTATGGCTTTATCCACGACACTGAACACGCCCTTCTTGCCCCTTTTAGCCCGGGCAGTGCTATTGAAGTGGAATATACGGCGCGTTTTTCTGAGCAATTCGATCAGGCCGGACTTTTTATTAGCGCCTCCCCAGAAAAATGGGTAAAGGCGGGGACCGAGTTTGCTGATGGGTTACTCAGTGCTGGCGCGGTGGTTACAGATAACTATTCGGACTGGTCATTGTCGCCAGCACTGGATTGGCTCAATCAGCGGGTACTAATCCGCGCCAGTTGGGCTGATGACGCGATTACTCTGCGAGGCGGCATTGTGGGTCAGCCTCTACGCTTGCTCCGCGTTTTTCCTTTTGCTGCTAGCGATACCGTGAAGGCAGGGCCAATGATTTGTGCGCCCACCCGCGCAGGGCTGACTGTCCCCTTCCACGCCTGGCGGATTACTCCCGCGGATAAGTCTTTGCACTGACAATGATGACTGGGCGCATTTGGCGCCTTGTAGCGCGCTGGCCGGCTTCCGGCTGGCGCGCTTTGTCACGTTGATGGCTGACTTTTTTCATGAACGAGGGCGGGGCTGCGCGCTCCTGCAGCGCCGTTTACGAGCCACCACCAACACCGCACCTGCAAAGGGCGACAAAAAGCGGCGTTTTTGGCCGAAAATGTCGCCCTTTGACCGTTTGGTGTCATCGCTGCGCTGCCACTGCGGGTGGACGACACCGCGGACTATGCGGCTCTCACTATCGACAATGAAGTCGCTGGATGCCCGTCCCTGTTTTAAGCTCTGGACTCATGCCCCTCGCGTGGAGTCCCAACGGCGCTTTTATTGCCTCTTTAGATCGGGAAAAAGATCTGATTGCGTTTTATGAGGCGAATACCGCTACCCGTTTATGGTCTTTCCCCCTGGGATTCACCTCATGGGATTTAGCTTGGAATCCGATGAGCGATTCATTGCTGGTCGGGACAGATGATGGGTCTTTTTCTTTGCATATCGTCTCGCACACCCTTATCCGAATTCTTCCGGAGTTGGACGGCCCTATTCATACCCTTTCTTTCAGCCCGGATGGCACACTTGCCGTTCTCTGCGATGGTGTGGTGCATGTATTCAACGGCGCTCATATTCTCCCCGATCACGCGGAGGAGGAAGTCACCTCACTGCAATGGTCGCCCGATGGGCATTTCCTTGCTACAGGAACCTTTGAAGGTACGGTGCGAATATGGGAAGCAGACACGGGAAGACTGACACACACCTTTAGACATTCACACGTCTGGGCATTGGAATGGGGCAATAGTGGAATAGAGGACGCGCACGTATTATTTAGCGGTGGAGATGACTTTTCCTTATGCATCTGGGATCCCCACATTGGCAACTTACAAAAGAGTATTCCTATAGGCGGCAATATTTATCGGATTTCTGCTGGATCACAGGGCCTTTTAGCGTTAGAAATGGAAAGTGATTTAGGCAGCCCGCAGGAAGTCTGGTTATGCGATATTGCCAGCGGTGCGTGCAGTCCATTAATTGACGAGGACGGGGCACACTTTGCAGAAGCTGCGTGGAATCCACAGGGAAACTGTTTAGGGTTAATCCGTTCCAACGGGGAAATCGCGCTCCGCCCTCGTAATGATTTAACGGCAAGAACCTTGACCTGAGGTGACATATCAACGAAACTGACGCCCATGTTGAGTGACACCGAAATCGACCAGGTCATCGACGAGGATTTCCTTGGCTACCACCACATGAGCCCAATGGGAATAGGCAAACCCGTCCCTGCCGAGTACTACGAACACTTTAACGGGCTCCTCCCCCGTCCCATCCTGCGCGCCTGGGAACGCTTCGGTTTCGACGGATTCAGCAACGGCAAACTCTGGCTCACCGACCCCATCGAATACGCACCCGCCATCGACGCATGGCTCAACGGATTAGACCTGCCCTTCAACGACACCTGGCACTGCCTCACCCAAAGCGCCCTCGGACGCCTCGCACTCTGGGGCGAAAAAACAGGGAAGAGTTTGTCAATTAACGTCCCAGTGTGCACAATATGGCCAAATCGCGACGCAGCTGAAAAAGCTCAAAACGCAACTCGGCGGGACAGGCAAGCGCTTTCTCTCTTAAGTAACCCCCGCCTTGATGTGAACGATAGCGAGAAAAAAACGTATATCGAGTCCATTATTAGAAATCTCGGTGAACTAGAACCCGGACAAATGTACGCATACAGCATTCCGTTGAATAAAGGCGGAGAGGAAGATCTAGATAACCTTACTATTGTTGATGCCATACCCTATCTTATAGGCGTGGCGAATAGCACTAAACGCACTCTTGGCGCCGACCTTCTAGCAGAAAATCGCGCTTCAATAGACAGCTTCCTTAGTCATCTTTCGCGCTGATGAATACTCTGAAAGACGTGGCCATCCACGGATTTCGACCTATTGAAATTCAGTCAATCCCTGCGCTCCTCTGGCGAAGCAGCTCAGAAAGCACACAAGCCTGGCCAGCCGAACCCATTCAACTTCCCTACGCAATTGGAGACACGCCCAACACTCAGGAAAAAGTGGAGCACTATTGCGAACAGCTCAATGATCAATTCAGCGCTCTACGAGATATCCCCGCGAAAGTCTATCTTCAGCGAAGAGACGAGTTTCGCGACGGAAAAACACCTAACTTGAATGCGCGACATAGGGCGGCACGAGACGAAATTAAAGACCTTCTCGTGGACCAATTACACGAAGACGGATATTCCCTCAGAGAGGCTGAGCAATTAGCGCATATCTATTTGTCATCTCAGGCGGTTTTGCATAATCCGGATCGCGAATTTGGCGGGTCCCCGGATTTTGCTGTCACTCCTGACGGCCTAGCCAAACTTGGTGACAGGTACGTCAACTCTTCCATTGGCAGACAACATCGTGACAATCTCGCCATTACAGACCACGCCGCAGAGATAGCCGTTGATCAAGGATATGGAGATCTCCCCCTCAATATTGACCTAACGCTGACACACAACGGGGCTCACCGTTCCTTAATGCGCGCCCAGTCACCAGCCATTAGCGGTCAAGTCTCCGACGCTCTCCATCACGACCCACCGTCCATCCCAGCGGAACAAGCACTTACAGCCTTTCTTACCCACACACAGGAAGCACCTCCTCGCGGCCCGAAAAAGCCTTTCCCTCCACCAGCACCAATGCCTCGCCGCACTCCTGCAGACGTGCAGGCATCGATCCGCAGCCACCTCACCAAGTTGCAAGGCGCCAGACAGCGACCCCAAGGAATGTCTCCACCGGGCCCGCAGCAACGACATAAAGGACTCGGGCGCTAGTTGGACCTGCGGCTCTAGGAAGATCAGGCGCCGAAAGCAAGGAGGGTTTTGGCGGTCTTGGCTGCGGCTGAAAATGAGGAGGGGCCAATAAACCCTGTTAACCATTCCCTGAAGGCTAAAGGAATATCCGTGCGATTTTGCCGCCGCATTTCTCTGAGGGTCAGGCGGAGCAAATCGGTGATATGTCGCTCCCCACGCTCTAGCCGAGGAAGCAGTTCATGTAGAAGCTCAAGTACGAGCACTGGATATCGGTGAGTAGCCTCGTCAAAGCTCCGTGCCCACCGGTTGAGTTGGCACCCCCTGGCGCTATCAGCGAAACCCTGCGCGATGACATTGAGCGAAACACGAGAGGGCACAACTTCATTGAGGATTTCTGCAGCTTTGGTCCTCATTTCGGACCGGAATGCCGAAAACGCAACTGCAAGAAGTTGAGCGGTTTCCGCAGTCCATTTGCCACTTGCCAAACGCAGAGCTGATAGCACATACACCCCCACCTCTTCATAAATCCAGTCGAGAATATAGTCTGGGCGGTTAGTGGCCGAGGCAACCAAATATGCGGTGGATTCTGGGGTGCTTATGGAAGTCATGGCAATTTGAGTGAGGCTGTCACCAAATTCCAACTGAGAGCTGGATTTTTTGCCATCAAAACGCGGAAACCAGATCTTCTCATTCTCCCGCGCAGCGTAGGGAGCAATGATGGACAGGTTCTCCATATGCCAGCCAATGGACACTCTCTTCGTGGGGGAAGGTAGGGGGATATCAACTTCCTTTGAGATAGCCTCGCGGTCTTCAGCAGAAAGACGAAGGGCTCCTGCCATGAGGTCAGCGGGTATGTACTGAATTAATTCACTCGGCCTGGCGCAGCCAAAGGCAGAACAGGCGCGCTCCAAGCGGCGACAAAAAGTCTCTCCGTCAATTGCGCCGTTTGCATGTGTTGGAGTGGCAATAAGTGAACGCCGGGGGGTATTCCCAACGAGGATATCAGCTACTTCATAAAGACGTGCTTGCCAACAATGCCAGATAATATCTACAGTCGTAGCAGGCATTTCTGGTGAATATTTCCAGCTTGGGTGCACTGAATAGGCGCCATCTACACTATTCCCCATCGCAATAGAAAAAGGTAGAGACAACGGGGAGGCTAGCCACTTCGTTTCCAGCATCTCTAAAACTAAAGACGCATTTTCCCTTTCAGCAAGCCAATTCAGCGCGAGTTCCCATTCAAGCGGCGAAATCGGTTGACTGAGCATGGCAGAAATACGCTCACTCGCCTCTAGGTCCACGATTGGCGTAAGTTCGAGATCTGTTAACAAGATAGGCTTTTCGTTCCGTTTTAGACACCAAGAGCACGCAGAGATCTGGCGGTTTTGGCTGCGGCTGACGAGCCTGTGAAACCAGACAACCATTCTTTTAATGGGGCAGGAAGATCCGTACGGCCCTGGCGGAGCATTTCATTGAGAGCGAGTTTAAGAAGAGCACCAATACTATGCTGAGCCCGTTCTAAACGCGGCAGAAGCTCCATGAGGAAATCGAGAACATATGCGGGAGAAAGCGAAGCTGCATCCTCTAAAGCTTTTGCCCAGCGGTTAACCTTGCAGCCCTGCACACAATCAGCAAAGCCCTGAGCAGCAACATCAAGCGAAACACGGGAGGGAAGGAGCTCACAGAAGACCTCGGCAGCTTCGGCGCGAATTTCCGCTCGGAAAGAAGACATACTTAAAGCCAATAGCTGCACAACCTCAGGACTCCACTGACAAGTAATCAAGCGCAAAGCAGCAAGGATATGGTCACTAACGTGGTAATAGATCTCACCAACAGCAAACTCGGCGAATTCTATTGCTGCATTTACGAAATATGCAGGAGAATATGGAGCGGAAATAGACGCTAAAGAAATCTCTACCCCTCCCCTTTCGGAGCCTACAGACGGGAGGCCTCTTTCAGAGCATGCGTATTTTCCGCTAGCCCACTGCTTCGTTGTGAACTTCGTGCCTTGAGGGTGAGCGAGAGCGACCCTCCACACACATTTCTTCACTAGCCCCTTGCCCGGCACAGCATCTTCATATTCCCTTGGATACCAGCGGACTTTGATATCTGCTGTGGGAATAGGAAATGCGATGCCCATTTCTTCAGAGAGTTTCTGTCGATCTGCATCAGAGAGGCGAAGACTGGCTGCCATTAGGTCAGCTGGAATATGCTCGAGCAACTCACATGGTTGAGCACATCCGAAAACCTCGCAGGCCTGCTGGATTCGGAAGCGAAATACTTCTCCATCTATGACACCATTTACGTGGGTAGGTGTGGC
Source organism: Actinomycetaceae bacterium (assembly GCA_030524055.1). GTDB lineage: Bacteria > Actinomycetota > Actinomycetes > Actinomycetales > Actinomycetaceae > Pauljensenia. Next base: position 25,425 of record JAUNHH010000012.1, read on the forward strand.
GACAAGTGGATAGCGCGGCACATCACCTAGGAGAATATCTACCACTTCAAAAAGCCGACTATGCCAGCAGTAATAGACAATATGCTGGACATTAGCTGATATCTCAGAAGAATAGGCCCATTCCAATCGTCGTAAATGATAGGGCTCTACCTCTGCTCTTACTGCGACACTAAAAGGAATATGCAAGGGAGAGGTTAACCAGCGTGTTTTCAGGGGCTCTAAAATCTCAGAAGCATTATCGCTTTGGGCAAGCCAGGCCAAAGCAAGCTCCCATTCAATAGGTTCACTATGCCTGGCTAGCATTGCGGAAAGGCGCTCAAGAGCATTCTCATCGGTGATGGGTTCGACCTTACCCACCGTTTTTTGAGCGTCACCACCAGGTGCCAGTTGTTCCTGGCTTTGATCAGGCTGTTCCGAGATTGGCGGAAACGCCCCCGCATGCAGACCCATTTCTTGGGCGACGAGTGGCGACAGCAGATCAGCACTACTGATAACGAGGTCTTCCCGTCCCTGCGCGCGCAGTGCCTTAATCGCCGCCCGCTGAACATCATCGTGAGGATGCCCCACTGCTTCAGCAATGAGAAGATCAGCCTGATCTGACGTGCAGCCCTGAAGGATCTTTAAGGCAGATAAGGCCACACCTTTACCTGCCATCAATGCTGGCCCTACATGGGCAAGGAAAAGGCCCTCATCACAGTGCCCATTCTTATCTAGCCGCGCCACCTCTTTAATCGCAAAGGAGACGGTGGAGGAGATCACGGACCCTAAACAGCGCATCAGCACATCTTGATCACGCTCAACATCCTCAATAGTGGGTTTCAACGCGGTGTACATCCGAGAAAACCAGCCCGCCCTATAGGCAGAAAAGTCCCGATTCAGCGCCTCTAAACAGGAGCGTAAAACCCGCTGACGATCAAGAGTGCCATCCACAACCAAGGTCACAATAGTTGTCTTCCAACTCGCGTCTATAGAAGAGAACTTATCGACATTCGCCAGGGAAACTTCTCCCCCACCTTCAACCTCGAAAATCCGCCAGAAAATATCCTCACGAAGCTCCCGATCATGGCGCAGCATAAACTCACGAATAGGGAATTTATCGCCACGATCACCCAGGGCAGAAATCATTGCCAAAACATAGGTGTCATCATGCTCTATTTCCTCACCCTCAATAATCTCCGATAAGCGCACAGGGACAAAGTAAGGTCGCTGTGGCCAAAACTGGGCCACATGCTCTACCGCTTCTCGGCCGCCAAAGTCGTTATAGGGGTGCGCCTTAATATACGCATGCAAATCGGCTAACGTTGTCTCAGGGTCAGCAAGAAGATCTGCTACTTCCTGTATTCCTTGCACAGATATCCACGCGTGATTTTCCATTGTCTTTCCCTCCTACGCCTTTTCCTTTTCATCCCGCTGCAGAATTCGCACCGCCAAAATATGGGAGCAGGCACCTCTATTGAGATGATGTTTGGCGTACCAGGCGCAGGTACACATTTCCGGAGCAGCCCCGCCCTCGTTAATGGAAGAAATGCGGACTTCATGCCATGTTGTTGTGGAGACGATACGGAAGCGACCCTCGCCAACCTTCTGAATTGCCCCACTAGAAACTAATTCCTTGGCTTTTACAAGACGAGGATGGTGCCGTTCTAATACCCCATCCAGCAGTGGTAAAGGCCGATGGAAATAGGCGCCTTGAACAACATCAAAACCCAGCTGACCAGAATCTGCTAATAAAGCCATAGCAGCTTCTGCTCTGCCGTATTCCATATCTGCAGAGCGCGCTATTTCTTCGATATTGATCCGCGAATCAAAAGATAATAAGGCTGCTAATTCCTCCGCATCAGATTCGACATTCTCCCCCATTAATTGATCCAAAGTGGCGCCCTCGCCGGAAAATCCGCGTGACTTTTCTGGGCTGAGAAGAATATGCACTCGCCCGCCGGGAATATCCATTACCCACGCACTTGCCATTGCCGCTGACCCAGCATTAACCGGCGGACTCCACGCCCGCAGGCGGGTAGCCATCCGCACCAGCGGATCCAACACGCGCAGACGCTCCGGACCGGCCAAACACACTGCTCCCAGCGAGGGACGACTCGCTAAACGGTGCCCGCGCGCGGTAGCCGTCACCCATGACACTGACAAGCTTGAGGACTGGCGTGGCAACGCCTGCATAAAACGAATCAGTGCGGGTCGCGCCAGATCCAACGCAGGACGCATATAGGCCGCCACGTGCTGAGATTGCGCGAAACTGCGCAGCCAGCGGGATGGAAGTTCAACCTTTTCTTCCGCCACCTCGCCATCAAGAGTACGCAGACGCATTTCCTTCGCGCCAACGCTCAGGTGCAGCGGATCCATCCCATGCAATGCGGCCAGTGCCTGCCGAGTTGGCGGATTCAGATCCACATTAGTGACGCCGGTTTCCAGACGCTCAGCATCAAGATTCGCAGCGTCAATATCGAGTCTGGCCTGAACCCCGCAACACACGGAAAATGCCTCAAATCGCAGGCCTTCAGGGCTGGCCGTCACCACCGGATCGGCCGCGCGCACAATGGCGGCCACCATTCCGGGTGGCGTATAGAAACGGGTGCGCGCCACCTTGCCCAGGACCAATAGGGCCGCCGCGATGGCTGGCGGGTGTTCGACAAAACCGGAGAAAAACCAGGGGTGGGCGGCGGCGCCGTCGGGTGTTATTCCTCCCGAAGTTGCCAAATCCAAATCGGCCTGTCCAGCTTTGACGGTCAGTGCGGAAGGCGCGGCGTAGCCATACCACAGCTCAGTTGGTGGTGCAGCCATAGGCGATCCTTCCACGTGCGGGGTGTGCACAATAAGGGTAGGCCGCGGCACCCACATTTGAGTGACGAGGGCGGGGCACTGGGCGTATCAAAACTGCGACCCTACAAGCGCACGCCGCAATGAGTTCCCGATGAAAATTGCCGCGCTCCAGAGTTGTTAAGGAGAACTACCTCAGCATTTCCTCCGCAATCTTGCGGATAACGGCCCACTGAGATTTCAAGCCGCGTTGAGCTTCTGCGTGTTCATCGGGTAGAGCACGACCTTCTGAGTAATTCGCCTTAAGGAGGACCTGTTCTACATGCGGATAATCTTCGAGAAGCTGCTCTAGTGGACGGAAATCAAGCGGTGCCCGATGTCCATATTCTCGAAATGCCGTATAGGGGTAGAGGATTTTCTGAATCACTGAATCCGGCAAGGAACCATAACCTTGCGCCACAATATCCATATGCCCAAGATTTGCTAAGGCATTCGCTGCCCAATTTCGCTCGTAATCCTTTGCCGACTTGTTGGCGGCGCATTCCGATAGGGCAGCCACTAACTCCGGCATGGAATAGCGATTATAGGCAGCGAGTCGCAGCGCTCTGTCCTTCTCCCCCGTGCGCTGTCCATTCAGCACCTCAACCAATAGGGCGGCAATAACCGGAGAATCATCAGGGTCCTCCCAGAGCATTTCCTCAGCGCGTTCCGACCCTATTGCCTGGTCGTATTGATCGCTGATCGCATAGTCAACTAATAAAGGTAGGCGCTGACTTTGGGGCAAAGTCGCCACCCTTTCCTCTTCCTCTTGCATTGCGGCAATTTCAGGGAAACAGGCCCGCAATTCTTCACGGGTCAGGCTTTGACGAATGAGTTCTCCGTCATCATCATTTGCCAGCACAATAAAGCCCTCTTCAACGAGACCTTCCTCAAATGCGCGCACTTTAGCGGCTTTTAAAGCGGCCGGGAAAATACCGAGATATTTCGCGGCTTCCTTATCCCATTGTGGGTCATCCTCATCAGATAAGTGCACCGTTGCATCAGCCCATTGCTGCGAAAGCGATTCCAAGGCATCCGTTGGTTCATAATGATGCGGCAAAAATTCCCCATCACCGTAGTAATCATTCCAACACCATCGCGATTCTTGACGATATTCGGGATCCACAATGTCGAGTGATTCTTCTGTGGCTATCCGCAATTGTGGCCAATAGGCGTTATCACCATCGAGATAGAACAAACCGTAGATCGCAGCATAAATATGCTCATCAGGATATTTTTCCCGCACATCACGCAGGGCGGCAAGAATCTGCTCTTCAGCAGCCCGTTGAATGGCCGCATAGTCGAAGTCCACCATGCCCACAACTGTAGGCGAGAGCGCCCATATTTGAGCGGCAATGGGCGCGGCAACGGGCGCATCAAAGTTGCCACCCTATAAGCGCACACTCATTGAAATTACTTCCCTTGCCAGCTCTAACGGGTCCTGTTCACACTCGCTATCAGACCCCAAGGAACCATCCAAGAAAAGGCAGGATAAGCCATGCACTAAAGACCAATAGAGCAATTCTTTTCCTTCATTTACTTGACCTCCATCAGCTATTTTTCCGAGTTGGGTAAGCTCATTCCGCGCATCAATTGCTGCTTGACGTAATTCGGGATAGTCCGCAGGGTCGCACATATCTGGGCGGAACATAATGCGGAACACTCCCGGTCGGGATAGTGCAAATTCCACATAGGTTAATCCGGAGGCTTCAAGTGCCGCTTCAACACCTCGGGTTTCCACTAAAGCATGAGCGGCAGCCATTTTTGCTTGCAATTCCCTAAAGCCCTCTTCGATAAGTGCAGCAAGAATGGCTTCGCGGTTACGGAACCAGTGATAGGGCGCTTGGTGTGAGCAGCCGGTTCTGCGCGCAACTTCGCGCATGCTGAGGGCCGCTGGTCCGCCCTCGTCCAATAATTCGCGAGCGTGGGCGAGCAAGGTGGAACGGAGGTCGCGTCCTTCATCTTTACGAGGGCGGCCACCACTGCTTTTCGTCATGCTCCTACCCTACGCTCTGGCAGCACCCGGGACACCCTCTCAGCTAGTGAACACAGATCTTGCACGCCGTCATGCCGGCTATACGCACCTGAAAAAGGACCGGTCAAAAGAGGCAGAGCGAAGCTCTTGACAGCGTCTAATTAATTACTCAGGATAGTAATTAGACAGCTGTCAACTATCTGAGGAGCACCTAATGACTGAGCACGCGGAATCCGCTACCACCAGTCACACAGCCCATGCAGCAACCACAACCCCCAATGACAGTTATGACGCTATTGTGATTGGCTCAGGAATTGGCGGGCTGACGGCGGCGGGCCTATTGGCGCGAATGCAGAATAAGAGGGTTCTCGTAGTAGAAAAGCATTCTGAACCCGGTGGATTAACTCATGTTTTTCGGCGCGATGGCGCCGAATGGGATACAGGGGTGCATTATATTGGCGATCTTGACGAGGGCTCTTCAATGCGTGCCTATTTCGATTATCTATCGGGCGGAAATATGCAGTGGCGACGCCTTCCAGACAGTGACGATCGCTTTATTCTACCCAATCTCGATACAACAATGCCCTCAGCGGGCGGCGAGCTGGAAGAGCTTTTAACCCGGCTATTTCCGGCGGAGACGGCCGGGATTCGCTCCTATATGAAGGCTCAAAGGCGCGCGGCACAGTGGGCAGATTTATATTTCGCACAGCCTATGTTGCCAGCTGCGGCAGCACCTTTCATTCGTTTAGCGCAGTTACCGTATGAACGCCTTGCAATGTCGCGCACAATTGACGTCATTAATAAGCATGTGCGCGCGCCCGAATTACGTGCATTATTGGGGGCCCAGTGGGGGGATTATGGGATCCCGCCTTCGCGTAGCGCATTTGCTACTCACGCAATGATTGCGCAGCATTATACGAAAGGCGCCTGGTATCCCGATGGAGGTTCATCGCGCATAGCGCGCACCTTTGAAGAGGGAATTGAGGCCAGCGGCGGAGCTGTGCGTGTTTGCCAGGAAGTGCAGCGCATTATTGTCGAGGGCGGGCGCGCTACTGGAATAGAAGTTCTTGATCGAAGGGGCGCCAAGGCACGCCTTCGTATCTATCGTGCGCCGCTGATTATTTCTGCCATTGGGGTTCCAGAAACTTATCAGCATTTACTACCTGAAGACGGCGAAGTGGGTGCGCTTACCCGTGGGGAGCGTAAAAGAATCGCCCGTATTGATGGCAGTTTTTCGGGTGTTAGCCTTCATATTCGGCTAAATAAAGACCCACGCAGTTTTGGCTTAAATGGCGGGAACCTGTGCATCTATCGAGATGTGGATCATGAGGTCACGGCAAACTCTGCCGAGGATTTACTTTCCGGATATTGCCATAATGCGACAGTTTCTTTCCGGTCATTGAAAGCTGGGACCAGCGTTCATACGGTTGATGTATTAACCCTGGTCAATACTCGCGCTTTTGATCGCTGGAAAGGAAGTCCTGTTGGTGCGCGCGGGGAAGAGTACACCCAACTTAAAGAGAGAATTGCCGCTGGAATGCTGGAGCTAGTGGAATCGGTAGTTCCAGGTTTTTCCGCGGCAATAGAGTTTATGGACATTTCCACACCACTGACCTATGAGCATTACACGGGACATAAGAATGGTGAGTTCTATGGAATGGCGGCGAGTTTGCAACGCATTAAAGCGGGACATTTCGGACCAAAGACTCCTATTTCTGGACTCTATTTAGCTGGGCAAGATGTTGTTTCAACGGGGATTGGCGGGGCATTAATGGGTGGGGTTGCTGCCGTTAGCGCATTCCTTGGGTCCAGGGGTTTCCCGCAGATCCAAGAAGCAATCAAGAAGGAACTGACAAGCGCAAGTGGCACACTCTCTCCTTCTCCCACATGGCCTTTACCGGAAGGCAAGTACTGGGCGCAGTTAATGCGCAAGCGACGTGTCACAGCTGATATCTGGGATATTGAGGTGGAGATCGACGGCGATATCGAGCAGTGGACTCCCGGTCAATATGCTCGCCTCGAAGTGGCGCGATTTATTTGGCGCGACTATTCAATTGTGGGGATTCAGGACCGTCGAGTCCGCTTCCTTATTTCAACGCGCACACGCGGATACGGTTCCCATTTTGTGGAGTCAGCACCTATAGGGCAACGCCTGCGAATAGAACTCCCTTTGGGATCCTTTTCCGCTCGCACAAATGAGCAACGACATCGCCTTTTCCTTGCGACAGGCACGGGATTAGCTCCATTTATTCCCATATTCGCTCATGGCATCCGCAAGACTGATCTTCTCTTTTTTGGCGCGAAAACTCGTAACGAGGATCTGACAACTCTGATCGGTGACCCGCTTCCTGAAACTCTCCATTGCATTTCACGCGAAAAGGTCGATGGCCTGGGATTCCACTATGGGCGCGTCACCTCAGCATTGACCAAAGCAGAGCTGGACTGGGCAAATACAGAGGCCTACGTCTGCGGTTCGGCAACTATGGTTGCCGATACGGTAGCTACGCTGGAAAGACTCGGCGCTGCGCATATTCACACCGAGCCTTATTAGCTTGGCCGCCCCGCCCTCGTCTATTTTCATTCACGAGGGCGGGGTTTCTCGTCATTCCATGCAACAAGCGAGATTCTCAGTGAGGCACATCTAGACGCAACTTACTTGACACTGTCAGGACATAGCCACATACTAACAACTAGACACCGTCTAGTTATGGAGCATGCAATGACCCGCACCAACGCGCTCACTCCCAGCCCGCAATCCCGAAATACACCTGACAACACCTATGACGCCATCGTCATTGGATCCGGCATCGGCGGCTTAACGGCCGCCGGCCTCCTCACTAAAGTGGCGAATAAGCGCGTCCTCGTCCTCGAAAAACACTCTGAGCCTGGCGGATATACTCATGTTTTCAGGCGCGACGGAGCCGAATGGGACACGGGTGTTCACTATATTGGCGACGTTGGCGACGGGTCCTCAATGCGCGCCTATTTCGATTATCTATCGGGCGGGGATTTGCAGTGGCGCCCTTTACCCAGCGGTTATGACCGCGTTATCCTGCCGAATATTGACACCACTTTTCCTTCTGGCGCCCCAGCTTTAGAAGCCCACCTCACAAGTCTTTTCCCGGAGGAAGCTACAGGAATACGCGCCTATTTCAAAGATATTCGTCGCGCATCGCGTTGGGCCACTCTCCATTTCATGCAAACAATGGTGCCGAAGATAGCGCTTCCCTTTATTCGCATGGCAAAAATGCCACTTCATTCCCTTGCCACATCACCAACTGAAAAGGTAGTAAATCGTCATATTCACTCGCCGGAATTGCGTGCCATATTATGCGCTCAGTGGGGTGACTATGGACTGCCTCCAGCGCGTAGCGCCTTTGCTATGCACGCTGTCATCGCCAGTCATTATTTCGACGGCGCCTGGTATCCGGAAGGGGGTTCCTCCCGTATTGCACGCACTATTGAACGCACTATAGAGGCCGGTGGCGGCGCCGTGAGAATAGCGCAAGATGTGCGCGAAATAGTCACCAATAATGGACGAGCCATTGGAGTTCGTGTACGCGACTTACGAAATAGTGCTGCCAGCGAAAATATCTACTATGCGCCGATCATTATCTCTTCTATTGGCGCGAAGAAAACCTATAACCAACTCCTTCCTACCAGTGGGCGAATTGGCGCACTCACTGCCAGTGAACGCCAGAAACTCGCACATCTAGAGGATAGTACTTCGGGCATTAGCGTGCATTTACGCCTGAATCGAGACCCACGGGATTTCGGACTTCAGGGAGAAAATCTGTGGATCTATCGGAGCACTGACCATAACGCAATAGCTAATGGTGTCCAGGAGCTGTTAGATGGCCATTGTCAGGGGCTCTTTGCCTCATTTTCCTCATTGAAGTCGGCCAGCAGACACCATACCGTTGAGCTCCTAACATTCATTAATAGCAGCGCATTCGAGAAATGGAAATCTGAAGATCGCGGTCAACGAGGGGCAGACTATTCCGCGCTGAAAGAACGGGCAGCTCAGGGAATAGTAGCCTTATTCAATGAAGCAGTTCCTGGCATAGCCGATGCGGTGGAGTTTATGGATGTTTCCTCTCCCCTGACCTATGAACATTACACAGGGCACGAGGGCGGAAGTTTTTATGGTTTAGCGGCTACCCCAGAGCGGCTAAAAGCCGGACATTGTGGGCCAACAACACCCGTTGGAGGCTTGTATTTGGCAGGGCAAGATGCCTTAAGTCTAGGGATTGCTGGGGCAATGATGGGCGGCGTTGCTGCCGCAGTAGGAGTATTAGGGCCGAGCGGTTTCCCTCAAATCCAGGCCGCAATAAAGAAAGCAGCTAAAGACGGCTGGAAGACAAATGAGCGTAAGGATAGTGCTCCACGTCCAGAAGGAAGGTTCCGGGCTACTCTTATTTCCAAGCGCCTACTCACTGACAGCATATGGGAAGTTGATCTGCAGATTGATGGGGATATGCCTGCATGGCTTCCCGGCCAATATGCCCGTATTGAAGTGGTGCCATATGTGTGGCGCGACTATTCCATTGCCGGGGTTAATGGGAACAGCTTGCGTTTTCTTATTTCTACTCGCACTGGCGGCCTGGGTTCCCAATGTGTTGAATCGGCCAAGCCGGGGCATCGCCTTCAGATTGAATTACCTTTAGGCACTTTTGGTGCGGCAACACCTGCTGATCGGCAGCGAGTTTTTATTGCCACAGGGACAGGATTGGCGCCGTTTCTGCCGATATTTGCCGCTGATACGCGCGACAGTGATCTTCTCTTCTTTGGGGCTAAAACGCAGAAAGAGGATCTCACGCAGCTAGTTGATTCACCCTACCCGCGCACTATTCATTGTATTTCCAGGGAAGAAGTCTCTGGGGCCGAGCACTACGCTGGTCGGGTTACTGGAGCTATAGCTCAGGCCACAATTGACTGGGCGAATAGCGAAGCTTATATCTGTGGTTCAGGTGCAATGGTGGCCGATACGGTGGCTATGCTCGAAAGACTCGGCGCCGCCCATATTCACACGGAGCCGTATTAGTGTGGCCGCCCCGCCCTCGTCTATTTTCATTCACGAGGGCGGAAGGCCGCCTCTCAATCCACCAACGAAAAGACAATATCCGACTATTTTAAGCTCACACTATGACATGATTGGTCTATGAGCGCGCAAACACTCCCCTATCTCAACTTCACCAATAACGGAACTCAAGCCCTGAGTTTTTACCAGTCAATATTTGGCGGGGAGCTGATTTTAGTGACTTTCAGTCAAATGGGCGCACTCCCTGATGATCATCCCGCCGCTCATTTACTTATGCACGGCGTTCTACATGGAGCAAATATTCATCTTTATGCCTCAGATGTCCCTGAAGGCGTAGCGCCGCATTCTTTAGTCCGCGGCAATGATATGCACGTAGCCTTAATGAGCGACAATATTGAGGAAACGCGTTCCTGGTTCACCGCTCTAAGCGAAGGTGGCACAGTAGAAATGCCTTTCCAAAAACAGATATGGGGTGCAGCATTCGGCTCTGTTACCGATCAATTTGGGACACGCTGGCTCGTGAATGCTACTCCGTCAGAAGGCTAAGCAAAACTCACCGTCGATATCAGCATCACGTAGTCTTTCGCCATTCAGTTGAGCTAGACGCTACGGATCGAAGCACCCACCGCCATCTCAATCATCACATCCCACGGAAGATTATCAAAGTAGCAATAAAGCGCTCTGTACAGCGAGAATATGGCCTACCCGCAGGTTTGCATCTTTTCAACTCGCAGTTTTGTCACAGGCTAACCCGTAAGTTTGCCACGCTTCACTATTGTCAACAGCGCCCTGTCCGGCTGGCGTCACAATCCTTTGACACCATCGCACCCCGCCCTCGTCAATAAAAATGACGCGGCACACTACTTTTCTCCCCGACAGCATTCACCCGATAAACTCGCCTGCGCACCCATCACACTTTTCCCTCGCCGAAAGGGGATAAAACACGTGAAAAGTTGGCTCTTTCTTTGTGCCGCAATAGGCACAGAAGTGACAGCTTCACTCAGCCTTAAAGGCGCACTCACCTTCCCCCTTCTTTATATTGTGGTCGCCATTGGATATATCGCCTCTTTTACCTGCCTTTCTTTTTCTTTGAAGCACGGCATGCCATTGGGCGTTGCCTATGGAATCTGGGGAGCAATCGGCGTTATCCTCACTGCTTTACTTTCTGCGTTGATTTTCCACGAGCCGCTCAGTGCTCTCATGGGCATTGGCATTGCTCTCATTGTTGCTGGGGTCCTTACCGTTGAAATCGGTTCACAACGTGCCGGTCACACCCAATCACAGAATATGGACGCATAACCGTGGGCTGGGTTTTTCTTATCTGTGCCATTGCCAGTGAGGTTACCGCTACGCTCCTTCTTAAAGTCGCATCTTCCGGCAAAAGAATCGCCTATATTCCCGTGGCCATTGGATATATTGCCGCATTTAGTTTGTTAAGCGGTTCCCTGAAAGAAGGCGTTCCTTTAAGCATTGCCTATGGGATATGGACAGCTAGTGGCGTTGCGTTAACCGCTCTTCTGTCGCGCTTCTTCTTTAAAGAAGCCCTTACCCGCACAATGATCGCTGGAATCGTCATGATTATGGCAGGCGTATTGTTGATCGAACTCGGCGCAGCGCACTAAAGGCGGGTCGGTGGCGCCCTTCGGCCATCCCATCCCCACCCTCGTCAATGATGCCCAGCGACACACGCGCCCCATCCCACCACCATGACTTGACTCTGACACCATGTCAGCCTTCATTCTGGATATATGGCCGAAACCCCAGAGACCATGTCCATTGGAGAGTTCAGCTCGCTCAGCCGAATCTCCGTGCGAATGCTGCGCCACTATGACGCTCACGGAGTGCTGGTGCCCGCCGATATTGACCCAGTAACGGGCTATCGACGTTACTCGCCCAGCCAGCTGCGCGATGCCGTTGATATTCGCAAACTTCGCGATGTACGCTTTGGTGTTTCCGCTATTTCAGCTCTCCTCGCAGTCCGCGGAACCCCCGCATGGACCAGCGCGTTACACCTTCAACGCACGGTCCTCGCCGGGGAACTGAGCGCTGCCAAGGCCAGGCTGGCGTTAATCGACCAACTACTCTGTGAAGGAGATCCAGCCATGTCTATCGAGATCGAGCGCATCACTATTCCTGCAATGCGGGTCGTCGCTCTGCGCGGCACCGTACCCGCATATAAAGATGAGGGCCGCCTGTGGGAGGAAATGGTCCCATTGATTCGCCAGCAAGGGATCGAACCGATTGGCCCTGCAGGGACAATCGAGCACGACGAGGAATACAAGGAAAGCGACGTTGACCTGTCAATTTTCTTGCCAGTCGCAGATGGAGTGAATGCCACGGCGCCGCTGGAGATTCTCGAACTGCCCGAGCGCGAGTGCCTGGTAGCCCACGTGAGCGGATCCTATGACCAGATCACACGAGCAAACGAGATGATTGCCGAACGTCTAGTTCGTGACGGGTTGTGCCGACCATCAGATGGTGCACTGGCAAGCAAGGTCTTCAACTTCTACTTCAACGAACCAAGTGAGGTGGCGGAAGAAGATTTGCGGACCGATGTCCACTGGCCAGTGTGCTGCTAGTTTCGTTCATTGACGAGGGCGGGGCGCTGGCAGGAATCCCAAGTGGAGACCTACCAGCGCCCTGTCCTCTATTTGGGCTCTTTTACGGGAGGACAAACCGCGTCCAAGACGCAGGTCCAGGCCCACCAGGTGCATCCTCGCGGCGGGTTGTCAGTCTAGACAGAACAAGTGCCAGCATTTCCGCAGGTCAATAATTCCCGTCTGCCTCTCCCTACGGACAAACCGCGTCCAAGACGCAGGTCCAGGTCGCCAGACACGTCCTCGCGGCGGGTTGTCACGCCAAGCCAGCAGGGCGCCCACATTTCCGCAGGTCATCAATTCCCGCCACCCCCTCCCACCGGACAAAGCGCGTCCAAGACGCGGGTTCGAGCCCACCAGACACGTCCTCGCGGCGGGTTGTCACGCCAACCCAGCGCACCGCCCACATCACCACAGGCAGCAACAAGGGCGGGAAGCTGTGAGACCACAACCTGCGATCTTCACAGCGCCCCCTGCCCTCGTCAATGGGAACCTGCGCGCCAAACCGCGCCAAACGCGCCCAGACCCCCTAGTATTACTTTCCTCGGCGGCTCAGCCAGAATGCGCCAGCTCCAACAACCAGGACAACGGCAGCAACGCCCATAATGATCCCGGTCGTAGCACCAGTCACAGCCAACGCGCCAGTCCTCCCGGAAGAGGAGGAGCCTCCCAGCGACTTCACGGACGGCCCTGACCCAGGAATCACGCCCCCATTAGTACCAGCAGAATGGCTGCCGCCACTGCCAAGGTGGGTCACTGATGGCCCGCCGGCCCCAACTCCAGCACCCTTGACGAAGCCAAAGTCCAGGCCGCCGTCGTGGTCGCCATCCTTCAGCAAGTCACCGGAGTCCGCCGAAACGCTAGAAGAATCCACTCCACGATCAGACCCAGCCCCTGCGACAGTCGGCGAGTAGCCCTGTGGCGCGGCCACAATCACCCGGTAGGTCTGTCCCTTAGCCATAGCAGGCAAGAAGTTGAAGACGTACTTGCCGTACTGGTCAGTTTTCACTGCACCCACACGCTCGCCATTGACATTCACCACGGATTCGCCGTCGGGCCCACGCACCTCAACGGTGACACCAGGAATACCTGGCTCCCCCGGATCCTGGATGCCATCGGCGTCAAGGTCTTCCCAAACGACATCGCCAACAGAGACCTTCGGCTGGACGAAACCAAAGTCCAGGGTCGGGTCCAATGCATTGTCGGTGTACATATCGGTAGATTCAGCGGAGCCGGTGGCGGAATCCTTCGACCGGTCTCCACCCTGGTTCGCAATGGTAGGAATCAAACCAGCAGGAGCCTTCACCAATTTCACGGTGTAGTGCTTGCCCTCAGGCAGGCCAGGCAGATCCGTAAAGGAGTAGCCACCGTCACCATCTGTCTTTACCTGGCCCACTGCTTTGCCGTGAACATTGGTGACAGCTTTCCCGTCGGGCCCAACCAGTTCCAGCACAACCCCAGGAACTCCCGGTTCGCCGGGATCTTGAATGCCATCGCGGTTAATGTCTTTCCACACGTAGTCGCCAACGCGGACCTTCTGGCGGACAAAACCGAAGTCCAGGGTCTGGTCGCTGTCGCCATCTTTTGTCAGGGCCGCTGCGGTGGCCTGTCCTCGCGAAGAGTTACGTGCAGGGTCGCTACCAACATCTGTGGTGGGTGTGTACCCGGAAGGGTCAGTCACTGACACCACATAGGAAACGTCTTTTGGCAGCACCTCAAGGTCGCTAAAACGGTAAGCGCCCTTGTTATCAGTGGTTGTGGAATACACAGGCGCACCGGCTGCATTTTTTACCTGCTGACCGTCGGTGCGTTTAATCATGACAACCACGCCACCCATGCCAGGTTCGTCTTTGCCCTGCAGGCCATCACGGTTGAGGTCGTGCCAGACGAAGTCACCCACGGATACCTTGGCGCGGCGTAGATGCGCTTCGCCTCCAGCACGGACACGGAAGGTGCGTTCAGCGGCCACAGCGAAGCCGCTGGGCAGGGTCAGAGTATTGGTGTAGGTCTGCCCATCAACGACGCCAGGGGTGCCCGCTTCATTCAGCAGTTGGGTGCGGTAGTAAATGCGGTAATTCGAGTTGGCAGTGAAAGTTGCCTCGCCCTTCTGGGCGAGTTTGACTTTCACTTCAGTTTTCTCGGCATTCCATTCGCAGGTAATGGTGGGATCGCCTGCAACGCTGCGCTCCCAATCAGTGTCTACCCCGGTCGCGACAGTGCCATTGGGCGCGCAATGCCCGAGGACGACTCGGCCGGTCGATCGGTCATCAACGTCGCCATCGTGAGCGGAGGGATTGCCATTGGCGTCAAGAAGAACATTGCCAGAGGCGTCAACTTTGCGTTCGCCCTTGGGGTATTCCTCGGACGACATCCACGCGATGTAGATTTCCGAGTCGAAGACCTGCCCCGGGCCGAGGGTGTCAGTAAAAGAGACTTCTTTTAGTGGTGCATCAGGTGCTGCACCGGTGGCCGTATTGTAGGTAGCGGCAGTGAAGTCGGTGCTCCACCAAATACGGGGAATGTCCTCTGTAATTTCCACGCTGCCTGCGGACTTTGTGATTTCTTTGGGCTGTGCCCAGGGACGCTCAGTTGGCGCGCTGCCATTGCCGGAAGCTTCGCCAGCAACCTTCGCTGTGATTTCCTTGTCAACGGTAGCGCCCGTCGCGGGGTCATCGAATCCGAAAGTCAGAGAGTCAGAAGTCAGGGTGGAAGCCGCCTTATCGACGCGGGCGATAAACCAGGCAGAGCCGTGCAGGTCGGTATTTTGCTGGATCGCAGATTCCAAGCCCCGCCCACCCGCGGCGGCGTCGCTGAGGTACGTGCAGTCAATACGTGCAGGGCCGCCCGCGCCAGCAGCGTTGGGCACACATTCAGCAATGTCGTAGGTGAATTTTGTGGTGGCGTCAGTCCACGCAAGACGGAAAGACAGGCCCTTTTGGTAGTGGTCGAGTTCTTTTGGCAGTACGAGGGCGAACTGCTGGCCAGGCGCAGGGTTCACACCATTGGTAGACCACGCCCAGGTCACCTTTGTTGTGTCACCACCCTTGGGCGCATCGGCGTAGATCTCACCTGAATCAGTATTGTATTTTTCAACTGTAATGTCGGTGATTGTTGTATGGCCGGATGAATTTGTTCCATCTTCAGCATGGGCAATAGGCGAATAAGAAAGAGACAAAGTTGAGCTGCCAAGAAATGTCACCATAAGGCTCAAAAAGGCAGGGAAAATACGCCCCTTAGGGTTTTTGGAACGAAGTGACCCTGTCATTTCTGGCTCCCAAATTGAGTAAATTGTGGCGCCTGCCACCGAATTAATTAGAGATGTGTCTGCAAAGTGAATCCGCAAAGTCAGACCACCCTCAAGAATTTATAGGTGAACAGGGATGTTGCGCAAGTGTGCAGATCAGACAGTGTTTCCGAATTTACCAAAAGGTCAGCCAGCCCACTTTTGAGAATGGGGATTCGGCGCTGGAGAAAAGTTGGGCGCCATCTTTGGCGTATTCCCAATAAAAAAGGACCCCCCGCGCACCCGGCAGAGCGACCTTATCCTTGCTGCCTTCCGGCCCTGGGGAGGTTCGGGCGATACCGTCACACGGGGGATCGGGAAAAGTGTACGTCATTGAGAGCGAATTCGGCGCATTAAGTGTGCGCACTCACTATTCCACTGATATTTATTGGCCAACTACAAAAGCGATATTGGTCATGAGATAGGACTTCGGTCATTGGTTATCCGCTAGAGAAAGAGGAACCCCGCCCTCGTCACCCATTGGGATGTACGAGGGCGGGGCCCAGAGTTACTTAAGCCCGAAGGCTAAGTAAATGGTGCGTCAGGCGTCGCGGTTGCGACGACGGATCACGAGGGCGATGGCACCAGCCACGAGGGCCAGAGCAGCGCCGCCGAAGAGGATCTCGGTATTGGCACCGGTGACAGCGAGTTTGCTGCCGCCACCCTTGTTGGAGCCACCGGGGGTGGAGCCGCCTCCATTGTTGGAGCCGCCATTATTTCCACCGTCGTCGTTGCCTCCGCCGTTGTTACCACCGGGGGTCGAGCCTCCGCCGTTGTTTCCACCGCCGTTATTACCGCCGCCATTGTTGCCGTCGTCACCGCCATCATCGCCGCCGCCTTCGGTCTTCTTGACGAAACCGAAGTCGAGGGTGAGGTCGGAATCTCCATCATTGTTCAGCACCACGGAGGTCGCTGAGCCGGTGGAGGAGTCGGTGGCGCGGTCACCCTGACCAGTGGTCGTGGGGACGTAGCCATCGGGGCCGGAGACGTGGACAACATAGGTGCCTGCGGGCAGGTTCGTGAAGCCGTAGCCACCCTTGTCGTCGGTGGTGGTGGCGCCAACATCCTTGCCATCGGCATCCTTGACGGACTTGCCATCGACATCGGTGATGGTGACAGTCACGCCGGAGATGCCGGGCTCACCGGAGTCCTGGACACCATTCTTATTGGCGTCTTCCCACACGTAGTCACCAACGGAAACCTTGGCGCCAGGCTTGGGGGCGTCAGCCTTCTTAACGAAGCCGAAGTCCAGCGTGACATCGGAGTCCCCGTCTTTAGTGAGGTCCTTCGAGGTGGCACTGCCAGTGGAGGAGTCCTTGTCATTGGTGGTGGCACCAGCAACGGTGGGCTCGTAGCCCTCAGGAGCCTTGACAGTGACCACGTAGTGGGTGCCTGCGGGCAGAACCTCAAGGTTATCGAACAGGTACTTGCCAGAGCCACCGGACTTCTGGGTCAGCTCAACACGCTTAGAGCCATCAGCGTTCTTGACCTCACCATTGTCGCTACGCGAAATGGTCAGCTCAACACCAACCAGTGGCTTGTCATCGTCATCCTGGACGCCGTCTTTATCGAGATCCTCGAAGACGTAGTCACCAACGGAGACCTTGCCAGTGGCGGGTGCCGGTGGGTTCGGAGGAGGCGTGTTCCCGCCATCCTTCTTCACGAAACCGAAGTCCAGGGTCAGATCCGAATCGCCATCGGCGGTCAGATCCTTGGACTCTGCCTTGTCGGTGGAAGAGTCGTCGCCGCGGTCGTCACCAGCATTGGGCGTGGTGGGCTCGAAGCCTTCGGGGGCCTTGACGGTCACCACGTAGTGAGTGCCAGCAGGCAGGACCTCAAGGTTATCGAAGAGGTACTTGCCCTTGTCATCAGTCTTGGTGGTCAGCTCATCACGCTTGGAACCATCAGCGTTCTTCACTTCACCAGCATCGCTACGAGAGATGGTGAGCTCGACGCCAGCCAGCGGCTTGTCGTCATCAGTGTCATCGCCATCATCGTCAGCGTCGTCCTGAACGCCGTCCTTATCAACGTCTTCCCAGACGTAGTCACCAACGGAAACCTTGCCAGTGGCAGGCGCCGGAGGTGTTGGCGGGTTCGGCGGGGTGGGAGGATTCGGCGGAGTCGGAGCATCGCCCTTGACGAAGCCAAAGTCCAGGGTCAGATCCGAATCGCCATCGGCGGTCAGATCCTTGGACTCTGCCTTGTCGGTGGAAGAGTCGTCGCCGCGGTCGTCACCAGCATTGGGCGTGGTGGGCTCGAAGCCTTCGGGGGCCTTGACGGTCACCACGTAGTGAGTGCCAGCAGGCAGGACCTCAAGGTTATCGAAGAGGTACTTGCCCTTGTCATCAGTCTTGGTGGTCAGCTCATCACGCTTGGAACCATCAGCGTTCTTCACTTCACCAGCATCGCTACGAGAGATGGTGAGCTCGACGCCAGCCAGCGGCTTGTCGTCATCAGTGTCATCGCCATCATCGTCAGCGTCGTCCTGAACGCCGTCCTTATCAACGTCTTCCCAGACGTAGTCACCAACGGAAACCTTGCCAGTGGCAGGCGCCGGAGGTGTTGGCGGGTTCGGCGGGGTGGGGGGCGTCGGAGGAGTTCCGGCGTCCTTCTTCACGAAGCCGAAGTCCAGGGTCAGATCGGAGGCACCATCGGTGGTCAGATCTGTGGAGGTGGCGCTGTCAGTGGAGGAGTCCTTAGCAGTGTCACCCGCATTGGCCTTGGTGGGCTCGAAACCGTCGGGGTTCTTCACGGTGACCACGTAGTGAGTACCAGCAGGCAGGACCTCAAGGTTATCGAAGAGGTACTTGCCAGCAGCATCAGTCTTGGTGGTCAGCTCATCGCGCTTAGAACCGTCAGCGTTCTTGACTTCGCCATTGTCGCTGCGCGAAATGGTGAGCTCGACGCCAGCCAGCGGCTTGTCATCGTCGGCGTCATCAGCATCGTCGGTGTCGTCCTGGAGGCCGTCCTTATCAACGTCTTCCCAGACGTAGTCACCAACGGAAACCTTACCGGTAGGTGCCGGAGGTGTTGGCGGGTTCGGCGGAGTGGGAGGATTCGGCGGAGTTCCAGCATCCTTCTTCACGAAACCGAAGTCCAGGGTCAGATCGGAGGCACCATCGGTGGTCAGATCTGTGGACTTTTCGCTACCAGTAGAGGAGTCAGCGGCCCTGTCGCCACCAGCATTAGCGGTGGTGGGCTCAAAGCCCTCGGGGTTCTTCACGGTGACCACGTAGCTGGTACCTGCGGGGAGAACCTCAAGATTATCGAAGAGGTACTTACCAGAAGCGTCAGTCTTGATGGTCAGCTCATCACGCTTCTTGCCATCGGCGTTCTTCACCTCGGCGTTGTCGCTACGAGAGATGGTCAGTTCGACACCTTCGATGGGCTTATCGCCATCATTTTGGACGCCGTCCTTATTGCCATCTTCAAAGACGTAGTCGCCAACGGAGACCTTTGGAGCAGGTCCACTTGGAGGGCCATCAACGCTATTGGCCAATTCAACCTTGGTCACGCCCTGGTCACCAATGGTGAATGTGGCAGTCTCGCCGTTGTCATTAGCATCGTCGCCATCATCCACAGTGAACTTCGGGGTTCCCCATGTCACAGGCTGTGCGGGAGCAGGCTCAACACCATTGAGATCCTCAGAGAGGGTGACCTTGGTGCCACGAGGCAGGGTCACACCCTCAGCAAAGGCGGTTTCTTCACCAAGTTTGACCTTGAGAGTGCCTTCAAAGGCGCCAGCGGAATTCTTGGTGTAGCCCTCGGGAGCCTTCCAGTTGGCATCGTTGAAGTCAGCAGGCAGAGTGAACTTCACCTTGACAGGGAAGGTCGAGCCTGCAGCAATATTGGAGGATCCAGCGCCTTCAACGGTCTTGAGGACCTTGAAGGTACCAAAACCGTTTTCCATCACACCATTAACGTCGAGGCTTTCGGCGTAGGTCACCTTATTTTCGGTGTTAATACCGGCGTCCTTGACCGAGGCTGCATTGGTGTAATAGACACCCTTCTTTACGCCTTCACCCGTGAATTTCACAGGGATAATAATGCGGTAGTTCGTCGGATTCGCAGGGAACACACCCGTAATGCTCATACGGATCTTGTTGTTCTCTAGGTACTCGACTTTAAAGTCATACTTGTCGCCCTCAGCAGACAAAGACTTATTGGCACCATTACGCAGGCTGATTTCCTTAATGCCTTCTTTGTCAGCAAAGTGCTGGAAGACCAGATTTTCTTTGCCCTTATCGGACGTATCAGTAATCTGACCTTCACCCAGGGTGTCTTCAATAACGAGGGTGGACTTGGTGGCGCCATCGTGCTTGAAGCCGGGAAGGATTTCCTGGATCTTCTGGGAACCGAAACCAATGACCCAGCGGCCTTCAGTTTGGCCTTCCTTTTCCAGACCATGTGCCCACTTGGAGAATCCCCATGGGGTGTAGCCAGGAACAACAATACGGGAGTTACCGGGCAGGCGAACCTGGGTTTCCACACCATTGAGGGTCATGGGAACCTCGTTGGTGTCAGAGCTACGAGTCACCAGCAGTTGCATTTCGCCGCTGCCATGCAGATTCCTGAATCCAGCATTCTGGAGTTTCTCGATCTCTTCGTTGAAGGTGCAGACCAGGGTCTTTTCGTCAGCGGTGCACTGGCCAACTGTCACATCTTTATCGCCAGCCTTGACCTTCAGGTCAGTGCTAATAGGCGAAAAACGAGCCTTAAAGTAGTCGCCAAGTCCAATAGAGAAGGATTCTCCAGACTTCACAGGAGCAGCAATCTTGCGTGCATCCCAGTCAAACTTGAGTTCAGCGGCATCCCAGGTCTGAAGAGACTGATCGGATGTGGTGTGATCCGAGTGCTTCTTTAAGAGCGACGTTACAGTGACCTTAATGCCCGAGTTATCCGCTGCATATGCTGGGCTAAAGGCGCCTCCTAGGCCTATTGCAAAGGCCATTAGCGCCACAAGCAGTCCGAGCACCCCCCTTCGCGGAGCGGTCCGTGGACTCGATTGCGTCCTCATTCGGTTCCCCTTTCGGATTGTGCGAGGGCTTGTGCCCAACTCGCACGTCTTGATGGTGATCAAGAGGTAACTCGTGGCACGCGGCAGAGGTGACCCCCCAGATAGCACGCTACGAGAGACTAAGTACCAGAAATGATGGTAGGTACTCCCACCCCCTTCAGCAAGGAATTCGACCACTTGGACAAGAGCGTTTCGTCGGCGCTGTCGCCACTATCACCGTCCTAGATTCATAAATAGATACCGAAAAACACGGCGCTGACCTCGCCAAAATAGTCATTAGCACAGGCTGTGTATTGCTTAAGAATGTCATGGCTCACGAGGGCGGGGTCACAATTTCATCGACCCAAGTACAAAAAGTTATATGCGCCGACGCACTTTTGTGCCCTCCATCCGGTCAGGGTTCGACCCATCTCCCCTTGAACACGCGCCCCGCCCTCGTCGATGAGGAATGACTGCCGCGAGCGCACCTGCCCATCCAACGAAGGACGGAACTACTCCCTATATATAGGTATGACTGTTGCTCGTGGGCCGGGATAGCACAAGGCCCCTCGGCGGAATCTCTTCCTTCGAGGGGCCTTGGCTATGAGCTACTCAGCTGAGGCGATCAGCCATCGCGGCGACGACGCGCTGCGAGGGCGACACCTCCAATGGCGGTAGCTGCGGCGGCCGTTGCCAGCATGGTGATGGTGGCGGCGCCGGTGATGGCCAGTTTCGTCTCCGGCTTATTCTCCGTGGGAGGAGTATTCGGAGGCGTATTTGGCGTGGGCGGCACTGACGGCGGCGTATCCGGGGTTGGCGGAGTCGGCGGCGTTACCGGGGGCTTGGTGACGAGGACGAAGCCAAAGTCGAGGCTCAGGTCCTTGTCTCCATCACCCTTGAGGGTGCGGCTGGTGACGGAATCGGTGGAGGAATCGAATTCACGATCCGCACCAATGCCCGGCGTTGTCGGGGCGTACCCTTCGGGGGTGCCGAGGATGGTCACTGTGTAGCTGCCTTCAGGGAGATCCGTGAAGGAGTAGTAGCCATCTTTATCAGTGACTGTTTCCGCAACAGGCTTGCCGTCAACGGTGGTGGCAGGGGTGCCATCGGACTTGGTCAGACCAAGGCGGACACCTTCGATACCCTTTTCATCCGCGTCTTGCAGGCCATTGTTATTGGCGTCGAGCCAGACCCAGTCGCCCACGGACACCTTGGGGGTGTGGCGTGCGTGCCAGGGGTCTTCGCCCTTCACCGGGGTGCCAGAGGAGGCGCCCAGGCCGGTCACTGTTGCCTTATCCGCGTGGGTGTCCCCAACGGGAATGGCGGGCAGTGTGCCAACGCAGCGGAAGGTCTGGCCAACCTTGAGCACGTAGTTGGGGTCAATGGTGACAACACCCTGATCATCTGCAGGGTAGTCCTTGCCCTCAACGGTGCACTTCAGGTCGGTCATGGCCACGCCGTCAATGCGCGAATCCACGAAGGTCATCTTGGTCAGATCTTCATTGCCGTAGTTACCCACGGTGAAGCTGACTGAGGTGGGGCCTTCAACGTGGACGGCGCTTTGAGCGCTGTCAGCGTCACCGGCGGTGTCAGTGGAGGAGAACTTCTCCACCTCAACGTTGGGCTTGGAGGCAATGAAGCCGAAGTCCAGCGTCGGGTCACTGTTGCCATCGGTGGTGAGATCGGCAGATTCTGCCGAGCCGGTGGAGGAGTCCTTATCGGAATCCGTGGCTCCTGCCTTAGTGGGCAGGTAGGTATCCTTTGGCAGCTTCGCGATGGTCACGGTGTAGTGCTGGCCAGCTGGCAGGGTGGGCAGGTTCTCGAAGGAGTACTTACCGTCCTGGTCAGTGGTGACTTCACCGACATCCTTGCCATCAACATCCTTGACAGGAGCGCCATTCGGGCCGGTGACCTTCAGGACAACGCCTTGGATGCCAGGCTCGTCATCCTCTTGGACCCCGTCCTCGTCAGAATCGAACCAGACGAAGTCACCAACGCTGACCTTGCCGGGGACACCCTTGGCATTCCACGGGTCTTCACCTTCAACGGGCTTGCCACTGCCCACGCCCTTGCCGCCAACCTGGGCGGTGTCGGAGTGAGTGGTGTCAGGGGCCAGTTCAGGAAGAACAGCGGTGCAGGAGTAGGAAGCGCCAACAGCCAGCTTGATGGCCGGGTCAATGGTGACCACGCCAGCGTCGTCAGCTGCGAACTCGCGTCCGTTAACCACGCACTTCAGGTCCTTCAGAGCCGGGCCGTCGCCAGCCACGTCCTTGAAGGTGAGCTCGGTGAGTTCTTCGTCGCCAGTGTTGGTGACATCGAAGGACACTTTCTGCTCGGTCTTCGCAGGGATGACCACTGCACTTTGTGCACTGTCAGCGTCGCCCGTGGCCACGTTGGTGGAGTACTTCTCAACCGAAATGGTCGGGGTGGCTTCGACGAAACCGAAGTCCAGCGACGCGTCGCGCTGCGCGTCATTGGTCAGGTCCGTGGATTCGGCCAGACCAGTGGAGGAGTTGGTTTCGCGGTCGGCACCAGTGTCCACGGTGGGCACGTAGCCAGCCGGGTTGGTGACGGACACGACGTAGTGGACACCTGCAGGCAGAACTGCGAGGTTGTCGAAGGAGTACAGACCCTTGTCATCCGTTGTTGTGGTGACAGTGGCGGGCTTGCCATCCGACAGGGTCACCGGTGCACCGTCGGTGCGGGTGATGGTCAGGGTGACATCCTTAATGCCGGGTTCGTCAGCATCCTGGACGCCGTCCTTATCGGTGTCGATCCACACGAAGTCGCCAACAGAAACGCGGGCCGGAGGGGTCTGCGAGTGCCATGGGTCTTCGTCATCAACCGGGGTGCCACTACCAATGCCGGTGCCACCAACGCGGACGGTGTCAGCGTGGGTCTTGCCATGTCCGAGGACGGGCAGGGTAGCCACACAGGTGTAGCTTCCGCCAACGGGCAGGGTAATGGCCGGGTCGAAGGTGACTACACCCTTGTCATCGGCAGGGTAGTTCTGACCATTGAGGGTGCACAGAAGGTCCTTCAGGGCAGGGCCATCGGTGGCGGTATCAGTGAAGGTCAGTTTGTTGAGCTCGTCATTGCCCGTGTTTTCCACGGTAATGGTGACGGTCTGCTCTGCATCCGGGCCGATGGTCACTGCACTTTGTGCGGTGTCAGCGTCGCCGGTGGCCACATCAGTGGAGAACTTCTCCACGTTAATGGCGGGCGCAGCCTTGACGAAACCGAAGTCCAGAGTTGGGTCGGACTCGCCATCATTGACCAAATCCTTGGATTCTACAGCGCCGGTACTTGAGTCAAGAGCATCGTCATTGCCTTCCAGGGCCTTGGTGGGAATGAAACCATCCGGGTTCTGAACAGTCACAATGTAGTGGGTGCCAGCGGGCAGAGTAGCAAGGTTATCGAAGGAGTACTTGCCGTCAGCATCGGTTGTCGTGGTGAGAATGATGGGTCGATTGTCATCTTCGGTGAGAATCGGGACTCCATCAGTACGGCCGATGACGAGGGTGACGTCCTTAATGCCGGGTTCGCCAGCGTCTTGGATGCCATCGTTATCGGTGTCTTCCCACACGAAGTCGCCCACGGAAACCTTGCCAGGGGGGCTCGCCGCGTGCCACGGATCCTCGTCTTCGACGGGGATACCGCTGCCAATACCGGTGCCACCAACGCGGACAGTGTCAGCATGGATCTTGTCAGCGCCGAGGGCGGGCAAGGTGGCAGTACAGGTGTAGCTATCGCCAGGAGCCAGGCTCAAAGCCGGGTCAATGGTGACCAGGCCAGTAGCATCAGCTGTGAACTCGCGTCCACCAACCACACACTTCAGGTCCTTCAGAGCAGGGCCCTCAGTAGTGGTATCCGTGAAGGTCAGGGCAGTGAGTTCTTCATTGCCGTTATTGGTCACGGTCATGGTGACAGGCTGTTCAGCCTTGCCATCGACGAGAACAAGGTCGGGACGCCTGTCTGCGTCGCCAGTAGCCAGGTCAGTGGAGAACTTCTCCACGGAAATGGCGGGCTCAGACTTAACGAAACCGAAGTCCAGCGAAGCATCGCGGTCGCCGTCATTTTCCAGATCGGTGGAGCCAACAACGCCAGTGGAGGAGTTGGTTTCACGATCAGCACCAGTGTCCAGCGTGGGCTGGTAGCCAGCCGGGTCGGTAACGGCCACGGTGTAACGGGTGCCTGCAGGCAGAGCTTCGAGGTTATCGAAGGAGTACTTGCCATCAGGGCCAGTCTTCGTCGTCAGCGTGGCATTGGTGCCATCGGAGAGCTTCGGAGTCTGGTTGTCGCTACGACCAAGAGTCAGGGTGACATCCTGAATACCGGGTTCGCCGCCGTCCTGAATGCCGTCCTTATTGAGGTCTTCCCACACGAAGTCACCAACGGAAACCTTGGCGGGGTTGGTCTTTGCGTGCCAGGGGTCCTCATCTTCGGCGGGGGTGCCGCTGCCAACGCCAGTGCCGCCAACGCGGACAGTGTCAGCGTGAGTCTTGCCGCCACCGAGCACAGGCAGGGTCGCGGTGCACTGGTAGGAATCACCAACAGCCAAAGTCAGGGCGGGGTCAATGGTGACCACGCCAGCGGCATCGGCTTGGAAGGTGCGTCCGCCGACCACACAGGCCAGGTCCTTGAGGGCAGGGCCATCGGTGGCGGTGTCGGTGAAGGTCAGCTTATTCAGTTCTTCATTGCCGTTATTGGTCACGGTAATGGAGACAGGCTGTTCCACCTGGGCGCCGAGAACAACGGCGTCACCAGCGGTGTCAGCATCGCCAGTGGCCAGATCGGTGGAGAACTTCTCCACAGAAATCGATGGGACAGACTTGATGAAACCAAAGTCGAGGGTGTCATCCTTGTCGCCGTCGTTAGGCAGTTCATTGGCGGTGGCATTACCCGTTGAGGAGTTGGTGGCGCGGTCGGCGCCAGTGTCCACGGTGGGCTGGTAGCCGGCAGGGCCTGTGACGGTGACAATGTACTTCTGGCCAGCGGGCAGAGTTGCCAGGTTGGTGAAGGAGTACTTGCCGTCGGGGCCACTAGTGGTGGTGGCGGTTGCCGGGGAGCCATCAGCAGTGGTCACAGGCATGCCGTCGGTGCGGGTGATGGTCAGGGTGACATCTTTGATGCCGGGTTCGCCGCCATCTTGGACGCCATTGCGATCCAGGTCTTCCCACACGAAGTCGCCAACGGAAACCTTGGCGGCCGGGGTCTTGGCGTGCCACGGGTCTTCGTCATTAACGGGGACGCCGCTGCCAATACCGGTGCCACCAACGCGGACAGTGTCAGCGTGAGTCTTGCCAGCACCGAGGGCGGGCAGAGTGGCAGTACAGGTGTAGGAGGCTCCGCGAGCAAGGGTCACGGTGGGATCAATGGTGACAGTGCCATTGCCATCAGAGGGGAATTCGCGGCCACCAATGGTGCACTTCAGGTCCTTCAGGGCAGGGCCGTCGGTTGCGGTATCAACAAAGGTCAACTTGTTCAGATCTTCGTTGCCATTGTTGGTCACGGTAATGGTGACAGGCTGTTCAGCAGCGGCACCAAGTTCGACTGCCTCACCAGCGGTGTCAGCATCGCCAGTTCCCAGATCGGTGGAGAACTTCTCCACTTCAATGGCGGGAACGCTGCGGATGTAACCGAAGTCCAGGGTGTCGTCCTTATCGCCCTCATTGACGAGGTCGGTGGACTCTGCGCTACCGGTGGAGGAGTTGGTGGCGCGGTCTGGGCCGGTGGTGACGGTGGGCTGGTAGCCAGCCGGGTCAGTCACGGTCACGGTGTAGTGCGTATTCGGCGGTAGAGCAGCAAGGTTATCGAAAGAGTACTTGCCGTCAGGGCCGGTGGTCACTGTGGTGGTGGCAGCGCCGCCATCAAAGAGGGTCACCGGGGCGCCATCAGTACGGCTGATGGTCACGGAGACATCTTTAATGCCAGGTTCGCCTGCGTCCTGAACGCCATTCTGGTCAGTGTCTTCCCACACGAAGTCACCAACGGAAACCTTGGGGTCAGGGTTCTTCGTGTACGTATTGGTGGCGTTAACTGGGGTGGTCTGGCCCGCCTGAATGGTGACCTGGTTCGTGTCCAGGGTTGGCACCAGGGTCCATCCTGCGACCTGAGCAGCAGCAGAATCTTCCGT
Source organism: Actinomycetaceae bacterium (assembly GCA_030524055.1). GTDB lineage: Bacteria > Actinomycetota > Actinomycetes > Actinomycetales > Actinomycetaceae > Pauljensenia. Next base: position 52,261 of record JAUNHH010000012.1, read on the forward strand.
AATCGTACAGGTGGTACCTGCGGGGATTTCGGGAGATTCCCACGTATTACCTGGGGTCACTGTTGCGGTGACTGCTGGGTCAGTGCCACACACATAGGAGAAGGTGAACGAGGCCGGGGCTGCAGCTCCATTCGCCACGAGGGATTTAGTAATGGAGAACTTACCCGTCTGAGGCGCAGTGTTACCAATAGTATTGGTCAAGACAACCTCAGTGGCCTTCAGGTTTTCAATGGTGAAGGTCGTGGTGTTTTCGGCAGCGGGTGCACCATCAACAACGAAGGACTTCTTCTCGATCCCAAGATTGCCTGCCAGAGCTGGGTCATCTTCGGTCAGGGTAATTACAGTCCCTGTAGGGAATTTATATCCCTTGAAGGCCTCGCCAGCTTTGAGCGTAATAGTCTGAGGATTATTCGCGGGAAGAGTGAAGGCTGGGAATTGATCAGCGGTCTTTCCATCAGGAAGAGTCCACGCTGCCTTCACAGTAAATTCAGTGTTGTCTGGATCGACGTTAGTAGCGGCTTCACCAGCAAGAGCCTTACGGATCTTAAATGAGCCGGAACCATCCTCCATCTGAACGGTGACTTCAGCTGATGACGCGAAGAATGCTGTATCGACATAGTTCTTTGCCGTACCCGCCAAGGAGATATTGTTCTCGTAGACAAAGCCCTTCTGAACAGTTCCCGTTGCGGTAGTGGGCTGAGTGTAGTAACGCAGCATGTAGTTCATACTGGCCTCGAATGGGCCATTAATAGTCACTGCTGCCTTACGGTTCCCATCTGACAATTGGGGAATAATGGTGTAGGAGCCCCAGTTGCCATTAACCACGCCATCTCCAGTGGCAATAGTCTGCCAGTTAAGAGTGCTGTCACCTTGCTTGCTCATCCCGATGAGCTCAAACTTACCCGGTTGGCCAGGAATGAAGGTGTGTCCCGGACTAAGAACGTCATTGAGGACAATGCTATTTGGGGTACCAGAAGCAGCAATTGCCTCAAGAGCGTCCTGACCTGAGAACTCAAGGTTCCACTGAATCTTAGTGGAGGCTCCGGTCAGATCCTCATTCCACTTGGCAAAACCAACGGGGTACCAGGGCTGAACAGGACGAGGTTCAATCGGCTTATTGTCAGGGTGCGCAACATTTTGAATTACGCCGTTAACAGTGAAGTCAGAAGACGTATTGGTGCTTGTGGCGTTGGCTAGCAGAACCACAAAGCCGGCACCACGAACATTCACTTTGCCATTGACTTCAGGCCCGAACTCACAGGTCATCTCCTTGTTGGTTCGGGTACAGGTGCCAGCCTGAATGTCATTCCACATCAGTGGAACCGGAGTCGTTTCAATAAAGTAGAAGGGCTCAGGCAGGCTAATTGTAAAGCCGTCACCTTGAGAGGGAGAGCCAGTAGCTTCCCATTCGAATTCAAGGCGAGCTTTCGACTGCTCATAAATGGTGGGGTTAGGGTCCGCCACCCCATTCGTGTCAGATGCGACTAACTTGGTTAGCCTCACATTCACGTTGGGATTGACCGCCTGGGCGGTTCCAGCTGGGAGCCACGAACTACCGAGTGTTAATAACACCGACAGTGCCGCGACAAGACCTGCAACCACCCCGCGGCGCCCCACATGGGCGGAACGAGATGCTCTCATAATCATCCTTCGCAACAAGAAGATGGGAAATGCTCACCCACAATCAATCGCGCCATATCCATGTTCTGACCGATTGTGAGAGATCATCACCCCACAGATTACGGTCAGAAAATAACGCCGCGCAACATGCCCAAGCGCACATCAAACCGCATTTGCTTGGTACGACTAGCAAATCAGCTACCGGTTATCCCACAACTTAGACAGCAATATCACTTTCGAAGAAACTCAAATAGTTACCGCTTGGTAAGGCAATCTAATAAATAGGACGGCGCCATTATGCGGTCGTCATTCCGGTCCGTGATATATCGCCGCTGGCACAGGAAACACCGCTCCCCTATTGAGTGTGCACGCCCCGGCCTCGTGAATGGAAAGAGAACAACGAAAAAACCCTGGGGCTCAGATGAACCCCAGGGCTACTGGCGGAGGATGGGGGATTCGAACCCCCGAGGGCTTGCACCCAACACGCTTTCCAAGCGTGCGCCATAGGCCACTAGGCGAATCCTCCGGTGTCTCTTCTGCGAAGCGACCGGTACAGCTTACCCGCTAAAAGCTCCCCTGCGCCAACCTCGAAGGCGCCAACACAGGTGGGATGCCTCACCTCGCGGCGGCTTCAGACTCAGTTGCGACTGGCGTTCCAGCGGATCAGTTGTCATCCTCGCCGAACTCGGCGGCGTATTCTTCGCTTTCCCACTGGCGGCACAGCTGCACAAAGGTACGGACCAGTTGCCCGCCCTGGTGAGTTCCAGGGCCGGTCCGCCCCAACATGACCAGCGACTCCGCATCGCCAACATCGGGATAACCGGCATCTTCATAACGGGCAAGGCGCGCGCTAATCGCATCCGAGTCCAGCTCCGGATTGAATTGGGTCGCCCAGAAACGCTCATCCAGGCGCATCATCTGTACTGGGCATGTAAAAGACTTTGCCAACACCACTGCGCCCGGCGGTAGTACTTCCACTGCTTCCCGGTGCGCCACGTAGGTGGGAAATTCGCGGGGGAATCCAGTCAGCAGAGGATCTTCCCGACCGTCCTCGGTGAGCATAATGTCCACAACGCCGTGCGGTTCGGCCCAGCGCGTAGTCACCTGGCCGCCGCGCATTACTGACGCAACCTCGGTGCCAAAGCCAGTGGTCAGGCAGGGCACACGGTGGGTGGCGACGTCACGGAAAATCGTTTCCAATTCGGCCTCGGCACGTTTTTGCGAGGCAGACTTATGGTCATCAGGAGTGGTGGTGCCGTAGGGAGCGCCAGCCACCAGAACGCCGGCGTAGTCGCGCACATCCACATCCGGCAAACCCAGCATGTCAAGGCGGATTTGCTCAAGGTCGCCGGGGGGAAGTTGGGCGACCGAAAGGAAACTCCTGTACTCGGCCTCCACAACCTCGTCTTCGGGTCGGGTGGAGACAAGAAGGAAGGGTTTCATGAGTCAAGCATACGTAAAGATTCACCCTCATGTTGGGCGAGAAAACCTATGTGAGACAGGTGGCGCAGAGGAAGAAAAAGGCGTAATGCAAGCCAAGTGTCAGGGAAAATTCACGAAGCCGGGGTACGGGCGGAGGAGCAGGGCGCGAAAAAGGGCGCAGGCGGCGGATGGGCATGGCCCGCACGGGCGGGACGCAACCGGCATAGCCAAAGAGCAGGACCGGCCCCCTCAGCGGGCAAGCCTCAACCAGCCAGATCCGCTTGAGCTAGTTCAGCATGACGGTGATTTGCACCCAGAGAATCACCCAGAGAACGCCAACCACCGCAGAGATAACGAGTGCCGCCAGGCCTTCACGCCAGCCGACCCCCACCAAACTTTGGGAACGATACATTCCCACACCACCCAGAATTGCGGAAATAAAAAGAAGAGGCGGAACAAAGAAAAAGAGGAGGGTCAGCCACAGCGCCGCTTGAGAGAGGCGGTTCGTTGGCGTAGGTGGGCTGGTGTATCCCGCGGCAAAAAAGACCTCTTCAGGATTGACCGGGGCAGCAGAAGAAAAGGTAGGCGCGGCTAGAGCGGGTGCCTCGGCGGCAGAAGCGCGCATATAGGCGCCGGGATCCTCCATTGTGGCCACGGTGTCTCCTTTTCTTATTGGGCGTACCCGTGCATTGTGGGCAGGCGGCCCGAGACAATGCGCTGGAAACCAGCATGGCATAAAACCCTGCTTTTCGGGGTGGGAAGGTTTTCCATGGACGAGGGCGGGGCACCCCACCAATTCCATCACCCCTATTTATTACCCGCTTTAACTATTTCGGACCCCGGCCTCGTGAAGAAAATAACGGATACGTCATATTGCCTGGCTTTGCGGCCTTGGGTCCCTCGCGGTAGGCGCGCGAGTCGCTATTCTGAACTCCCGACCGGTTCATCGGCCCGCCCATCAACTGATCGGAGTGCTCTTATGAGCGAAACCCGCCCCGGAATGTTCCGCTGGACCCTGCATGGCGACGGGACACATATTCCCCCTGGCGAGGTTGTTGCCGCAGGTGAACGCCTGTCATGGCCACGCACTATTGGTATTGGCGCGCAGCACGTTGTGGCAATGTTCGGCGCAACATTCCTGGTGCCACTGCTGACAGGTTTCCCGCCCGCAACTACTCTTTTCTTTTCCGCTATCGGCACGCTGCTTTTCTTTCTGATTACTGCAGGGCGTTTGCCGTCCTATTTAGGGTCCTCTTTTGCCCTGATTGCGCCGATTACGGCAGTGTCACAGTCTTTGGGTGCGCCTTTTGCTTTAGGTGGCGTTATTGCTACGGGCGCGGCTTTGGCTGCGGTTGGCACGATTGTGCATTTTGCTGGAGTGCGGTGGATTGATGCTTTAATGCCGCCGATTGTCACGGGCGCGATTGTGGCGCTGATTGGCCTGAATTTGGCGCCGGCCGCGTGGAATAATGTGAAGGCAGCTCCTATTACTGCGACGGTGACTATTGCATCAATCTGCCTGATTACCGTGCTTTTTAAAGGTATTATTGGGCGCCTGTCGATTCTTTTTGGCGTGCTTATTGGCTACGTGGTAGCAATTATGCAAAATGAGGTCGATTTTAGTCGGGTGGCTAGCACGCCTTGGGTGGGTTTACCGACTTTCCAAGCCCCCGCATTTGATCCTTCTACCCTGGGCTTATTTATTCCCGTTGTTTTTGTTCTGGTCGCCGAAAATGTTGGCCACGTGAAGTCTGTGTCGGCAATGACCGGGGAAAATCTTGATGATCTCACGGGGCGTGCACTGGTCGCAGATGGTGTGGCCACTGTTTTAGCTGGTTCTGGTGGCGGTTCCGGTACCACCACATATGCCGAGAATATTGGCGTGATGGCCGCGACTCGCGTCTATTCCACTGCAGCCTATTTAGTGGCAGCATTCTTTGCCTTGATCCTGTCTTTAATGCCGAAGTTTGGCGAATTGATTGCCACTATTCCTCAGGGCGTTTTAGGCGGCGCCGGAACCGTTCTTTATGGCATGATCGGCATGTTAGGCGTGCGTATTTGGGTGCAAAATCGTATTGATTTCTCTGACCCGGTGAATCTGAATACGGCAGCCGTTTCTTTGGTGATTGCCATTGCCAACTTTACGCTGACGATTGGCGGGGTAAGTTTCGAGGGTATTGCTTTGGGAACTGGTGCCGCATTGGCGACTTATCACGTGATGCGCTTGATTTCGCGTATTCGCGGGACCAATTTGGAGCAGGCTTCTCCAGCTTCCGCTCCGGCTGGAACCGAATTGGAAGGTCCGGCCTATTCGTCGCGCCATCGCGTGAAGGACGCGGAATAGGGGTGGCGGTGTAGTCGCGCCGTTGTCTTTGTGCGCCCCGCCCTCGTTGATGGATATTGACGAGGGCGGGGTTTGTCTTTCCCCTCCCCTGCCCACAAGAGTCCCAAGACAGGCCACTACCGCGCCGTTACAGTTGTGGCAGCACACACTATTTGCGGAGGCAATCATGCGTATCGGCGTACCAGCTGAAGTTAAGAATAATGAGTTCCGGGTGGCGGCAACTGCTGACATTGTTGCTGAGTTGACCGGCCGCGGCCATCAAGTCACGGTACAGGCGGGGGCTGGCACTGCCTCGGGTATTAGCGACGACGCTTATGCCCATGCTGGTGCCACCATTGCCGCCACGGCAGAGCAGGCCTGGGATAATGAATTGGTTTTAAAGGTCAAAGAGCCGATTGCTTCGGAATATCCGCTTCTGCGCGATGACTTGACCCTCTTTACCTACCTTCACCTTGCTGCGGACGAGCCTTTGACTGACGCTTTACTTGCTGCAGGGACTCGCGGCATTGCCTATGAGACCGTGCGCGAAGCCGATGGCTCGCTACCCCTATTGCTTCCCATGAGTGAGATTGCCGGGCGGCTCAGCGTCATGGTGGGAGCACACTATTGCATGCGTCCTGTTGGCGGCTCAGGCCAGTTATTGTCTGGCGTTCCTGGAACAGCTCGCGGCAAAGTCGTAGTGCTGGGTGCGGGCGTGGCCGGTCAAAGCGCCATTGCTATGGCGGTGGGTTTGCGTGCAGAAGTCACGGTGATTGATATTGACCTGAAGAAATTGCGGGCTGTGGAGGCTCAATTCCCAGGCCAGGTCACCACGCTGGCCAGTTCAGCCCCTGCGATTGCTAGCGCTGTGGCGGATGCCGATTTGGTGATTGGCGCGGTTTTGTCGCCGGGCGCGCGGGCGCCAAAGTTGGTTACCGACGAAATGATTCGCTCAACTCGGCCAGGTACGATTTTCGTTGATATTGCAATCGATCAGGGTGGGTGCTTTGAGGGGTCGAAACCGACCACTCATGCCGAACCGACCTATCAGGTCCATGATGCCCTGTTCTATTGTGTCGCCAATATGCCCGGCGCCGTTCCGCGCACTTCAACTGCGGCATTAACCAGCGCCACCATGCGTTACGTTTTGGATCTGGCTGATAAGGGTGTGGAGACTGCACTGCGCGAATCGCCTGCGCTGACTGAGGGGGTCAATACCTGGGATGGCCTTTTGGTCAATGAGCCAGTGGCCAGGGCTTTTGGGCGTGAGGCTTCTGCCCTGGAGCTCTAGGAGTTTTCTCGGGGTGTGATTGCGTTCGACCTCGGCCTCAGCCTTGGCCTCGACCTCGACACCAGACGTGCAAAGGGCGACAAAAAAGCCGATTTTCGGCCAAAAATGTCGCCCTTTGACCGTCTGGTGCATACCTTTGGTGCACACCTTTACAACCAGTCTCTCGTGACATTGGCGTAGCCCGCTCAAGGCAGCGTTCTGCGCTCAGGGCATACTTTGGCGCTCAAGGCAGCGTTAATTCGCAATTTAACGGTGCCTTGAGCCGCAAACTCTGCCTTGAAGAACAAACGCTGCCCTGAGTAGCTGGCGACACAACAGAAGTCTGCGAGAAGTCGCGCCCCGCCCTCGTTGATTGTTATTCACGAGGGCGGGGCGCGGAATCTTTTCCTGCGAGAGTCAGTAGGAAATATCCGGGTTTAAGGTGTTGCCGAGAATCGCCCAACAGGCCATCGCCAAGAGCCCGGCCACGAGAGCGACAGCAACCAGGACCCGAGGCCAACCACGCTTGTCACGCACAGCCCGCACCACATCCCACACAGCAGGAATCAGCGCCAGAACCGCGAGCAACTGAAGCCCCTGTACACCGCGAATCCACCCCGAGTAATCCTCGTAGCGGAACACTGCGGACAGAATTTGCCCCGTCAGGGCAAGCCAAATGAAGGGCATCGCCACTGCAATTGCCGCGCCTACACGCGCGATTCTGCCCTGCCAATTCAAAGGGACAATTGGTGCCTCTCCCGCGCGAGAGCAAATAAGATTGCGCGCGCCACCAAGAAGCCATAAAACAAGGACAGCAGCTAGAATAATTTGCCCAGCAGGTGCACCTATTCCCATTAATGCTAACTTAGGCGTTTGTGGTTCCAAAGTCATTGAGGCATTAACATTGAGCCGTGGACGCCCTGTGGATAAATCAGCACTAATGCGCGTATCCCCCCCAGTTTCACGCCACACATAAGGTTCAACCTCGGTAAATTCTGTTGGTTGTCCGCCAACAAACAGAGAAATATTTCCATCTTTCGAGGCAGCGACAGTAATTCTCTGTTGAGGGGCAAATTGGGCGAGGAAGTTGGATGTTACTATTCGCCGCGTTCCCAGATAGGTGCCAACTATTTGATTGGCGTGCTGGATTCGTTCCTCAGCATTAACTGCAACCTCAGCTGATTTTTCGGGAATAAATTGGTCAGCAAACCGATCAGCAAAGTCACCATAGGCAGGTTTAGGCGGGTTACCCATGGAGTTGAAGGAAATAAAAACACCCACGCCTTGCTCGGGATAAATATCGTACATGGAATGGAAATAGTATAGATCGCCATCATGCCCTATCACTGGATGGCCATTACGTTGGGTGAGAAAATATCCCAATCCAATACGGTCACCTTTTTGCATTCCGCCGAGTTTTTCATTCGGGGCAGCAGTCTGCATTTGCTCCCAGGTCTCGGCTTTGAGAATCCGGGGGTCATGATTCATCTGGGCGAGCATAAACTTCGCGAAATCAGAAGCCGTAGATGTTAATGACCCTGAAGGTTGATCTGAGACTTCAAAAGGTCCCGCCTTTTGCGTTGAGTCAGAATATCCCTGCGACATACGAGGGCGGAGATCCTCCGGTAGAGGCTGCTCATATGTCGTAGAGTCCATTCCAAGGGGTGCGAAAATACGCTCCCGTGTATAGTCCTCGAAGCGCTGGCCGCTGACTTCTTGGACAATATAACCTGCGAGGCTCATCCCATAATTGGAATAGGCGGGAGTTGTTCCCGGCTCAAAAATCTGCTCAGGCGGATTACCTACTACCGCACTTTCCAAGTCAAAGGTGTCAGGCCGATTTACTGGAAGGGCCGTATCCTCAAAACCCGCCGTATGCGTCAACAAATGCCGCAGGGTAATAGGGGTGTCAAATGTGCGCTTAATAGGCACATCCACATAGACATTAATATCTGTATCCAGGTCCACTTTTCCCTGTTCAACTAATTGCATTACCGCAATGGAGGTCGGGATCTTAGAAATAGAACCAAGGCGGAAGAGATGTTTATCTGGATCCACAGGGACTGCTTTACCCTCTCCAGCATTTCCAGCGTCAGCGTACCCATATCCGCGAATTGTCAGGACCTTGCTGTCTTTCACCACAGCCACTGTGGCGCCGGCAATTTTGCGGGACTCCAACTCCTTAGGCATATATTCATCAAGCCAGGAATTGACATTGTCTGCGGTGAGTTCAACTGTGGCAGCGCCACTCGCGGGAGCATCACTACTGGCAAGTGTTGACGACTGCGTCCCACCACCACCTCCACAGGCTGACAGTGCCACTATCGACAGCACTGCCATTAATGCCCAGGATCGCTTCATGAGAGTCTTCATTGTGCTCCTTCGAGCAAATAGGCGATTGTCACTGCTCTATTTATCGTGCAGGACCTAGACAAGGACTCACCTCCTCCAGATGGAGGGTTTCGACCCTGAAACCCTGAAAAACCCAGAACCACAGGAACGGCTGCAAGCAGGCGCATCCCGCCCTCGTGAATTTTTATGTACGAGGGCGGGGTGTGGATTCTTTTCCTGCGAAAGTCAGTAGGAAATATCCAGACTCAGAGCGTTGCCAAGGATCGCCCAGCACGCCATCGCCAAGAGACCGACCACAAGCGCGACAGAAACCAGGACTCGAGGCCAACCACGCTTGTCACGCACCGCCCGCACCACATCCCACACAGCCGGAATCAGGGCCAACACAGCCAACAACTGAAGTCCCTGCACTCCGCGAATCCACCATTCCGGGATATGTTGCTCAACTGTGCGCGTTATGACAACTGCAGTGACTACCCAGACAACAGGCATCACTAGAGCAAGAATGCCACCAAGGCGGGCCAACCTCCCAGGCTTCCCCAGCGTATTTGGCTTATCCCCCCGGTGATGCGCGTCAAGTACACGCACTCCGCCAATAAACCACAGGAGAAGAACACTTCCGAGAAGGACGATTCCAAGAGGACGACTCAGCCCCATGAGGGCTCTATCTGGAGGCAGCAGGTCAAGAACACGGGTACTGCCGACATTAAGCCTAGGTTTACCCGTGGAGAAGTCGGCGCTAATACGGGTATCTCCGTCAATCTCACGCCACACAAAAGGCTCAATTTCGATATATTCTTTATTCCTGGAGGCGAGAAAGATACCATTATTTGTCACATCAACCCTATGCTCAAACTCAAATTGGGCCAAGAATGTCGATTCCATTTGCCTTGACGATTTATATGTGCCTGCTACTTGATTAGCATGTTGGATTCTTTCCTCTGGAGTCAATGACGATTCGGGAGTTATATCTGGGAAAAACTGGTCGGCAAAACGAGCACCAAAATCAGCATAAGCAGGTCCCGGAAGGATACCCGTAGAGTTAAAGGAAACAAATACACCTACGCCATGTTCAGGGTAGATTTGGTACAGGGAATGAAAGTGTGAGAAGTCGCCACTATGGCCGATAACTTTATGCCCATTATGTTGGGTGAGGAAATATCCCAGTCCAATGCGGTCACCTTTTTGCATTCCGCCGAGTTTTTCATTCGGGTCAGCGGTCTGCATTTGTTCCCAGGTCTCGGGTTTGAGGATTCGTGGATCATGATTCATCTGAGCAATCATGAACTTCGCGAAATCTGGTGCTGAGGACGTTAATGACCCTGAAGGCTGACCTGTGACTCTAAAAAGAGAAGGAGCTTGCGTTGAATCAGGATATCCTTGCGACATACGAGGGCGGAGCGCCTCCGGTAGTGGTTGCTCATATGTCGTGGAGTCCATTCCAAGCGGCTCAAAAATATGCTCCCGTGTATAGTCCTCGAAACGCTGACCACTGACCTTCTGAACAATAAAACCTGCCAAAGACATCCCGTAGTTGGAGTAACCATAAGTTGTTCCTGGTTCATAAACCTGCTCAGGCGGCTCATGCATCGCGCCCGTCTCTAAATCAAATGATTCCGCCCCAATTCCCAAGCCAAGGTGCTCTTCAAATCCAGCAGTATGGGTTAGCAAATGGCGAAGCGTAATAGGTGTATCGAAACGCCGCTTAATAGGGACATCGACATAGCTATTAATGTCCGTATCCAAATCAACTTTCCCCTGCTCCACTAATTGCATCACCGCAATAGAGGTCGGGATCTTAGCAATAGAAGCCACCCGAAATATGTGTTTATCGGGGTCCACCGGGACAGGATCATTACCTTTAGTGCCCAGATCAGCATGACCAAAGCCGCGGGTTGTCAACATCTCGCCATCTTTCACCACGGCCACTGTGGCACCAGCGATTTTGCGGGAGTCCAACTCCTTAGGCATATATTCATCAAGCCAGGCATTGACATTATCTGCACTGAGTTCAACCGTGGCAGCGCCACTCGCTGGGGCATCACTAGTGGCGACAGTTGATGGTGGCACCGCACCCCCACCACTGCACGCAGACAGTGCCACTATCGATAACACTGCCATTAGGGTCAAGGACCGCTTCACGAGGGCTTTCATCGTTCTCCTTCAAGGGAGTAAGCGTTTAATCTGTCTATTCAGCTTGCGGAAAAGAGGGAGGGACTCACATCCTCCAGTTGGAGGGTTTCGACCCTGAAACCCTGAAAAACCCGGACCCAAAAGGCGGTTGGCACAGAATCGCGCGCCCCGTCCTCCTTCATTTTTATTCGCGAGGGCGGGGCGCGGATTCTTTTCCTGCGAGGCTCAGTAGGAAATATCCGGGTTTAAGGTGTTGCCAAGGATTGCCCAGCAGGCCATAGCGAGCAGCCCCACCACGAGCGCAAGCGACACGAGACCCCGAGGCCAACCACGCTTTTCACGCACAGCCCTCGCCACATCCCACACGCCCGGAATCAACGCCAACACAGCCAAAAGTTGCAACCCTTGGACGCCTCGAATCCACCAATCAGGGATAGGTGGTGCAATATAGATCGACGACTGAACAATACTGGTCAGAGTAGTCCAGATAAAAGGCATTGCCATGGCAAGAATCCCGCCAAGTCTCGCCAGTCGGCCGTGCCAGCCCAGCACATTTGGCTTATACCCGCGGTGCCGCACAAAAGCAGCACGTGCTCCACCAATAATCCATAGAAGGAGAACCCCACCAAGGAGAACATTTCCTGCGAGAACACTCATTCCCATGATGGTCCCATTCAGAGTCTGCAAGTCAACGACACCTGCGCCACCAATATTGAGCCTAGGTTTTCCCGTGGAAAGGTCAGCGCTAATACGTGTATCTCCGCCGACTTCACGCCACACATAGGGCTCGCCTTCAGTAAACTCCTTGTTGCCGGGCAGAAGGAGATTGCCATTACTGCTCGCGGAAATTTTAATTTCAGGCGTGAATTGGGCTAAGAAATTGGATTCTGTTCGCTGCGATGCCATATAGGTACCCGTCACTTGATTTGCATGCTCAATTCGTTCCTCGGGACTCACTGAAGATTCAGGTGCCACATCTGGGAGAAACTGATCAGCGAAACGAGTGCCAAAATCACTATAGGCAGGCTCAGGCGAATTACCCATTGAGTTGAAGGAAACAAAAACAGCCACTCCACGCTCAGGATAAACATCGTAAAGGGAATGGAAAGCCGGCGTATCGCCGGCATGGCCAACAACTTTATGACCATTACGCTGGGTAACGAAATATCCCAATCCCATACTGTCACCTTTTTGCATTCCGCCGAGTTTTTCATTCGGCGCTGCGGTCTGCATTTGCTCCCAGGTTTCGGCTTTAAGAATTCGCGGGTCGTGATTCATCTGTGCAATCATAAACTTCGCAAAATCGGGGGCTGAGGAAGTTAATGACCCACCTGGCTGTGGAGCGATTTCAAAAGGCAAGGCGCTTTGCGTTGAGTCAGAATATCCTTGCGACATACGAGGGCGGAGTGCCTCCGGTAGAGGCTGCTCATATGTCGTGGAGTCCATTCCAAGGGGCTCAAAAATATGCTCCCGTGCATAATCCTCAAACCGCTGGCCACTGACCTTCTGAACAATAAAACCCGCCAAAGTCATCCCATAATTGGAATAGGCGGGAGTTGTTCCCGGCTCAAAAATCTGTTCTGGAGAATCACTCTGAAGTCCCTTTTCTAGGTCAAAACCTTCTGGCGGGTTAGACCGCCATGCCGCATCCTCAAACCCAGCGGTATGGGTCAACAAATGCCGGACAGTAATGGGCGTATCGAAACGCCGTTTAATGGGAACATCGACATAACTGCTTATGTCCGCATCCAAATCAACTTTCCCCTGTTCCACCAATTGCATCACCGCAATAGAGGTCGGGATCTTAGCAATAGAACCAACGCGGAAGAGATGCTTTTCCGGATCCACAGGAACGGGTTTCCCTTCCCCACCATTACCAGTATCGGCATACCCAAACCCACGGGTAGTCAATACCTTGCCATCTTTGACCACCGCAACTGTCGCCCCGGCAATCTTTTGCGACTCCAATGCCGAAGGCAGATACTCATCCAGCCACGTATTCACATTCTCTGCTGTGAGCTCTTGAGAAATGGCGCCACTTTGGCTACTACTTTGCGCAGCGCCACTCATCGGCGTGGAAGTAATTGGAGGTGCCGATGTTGACGCGCCACCCCCGCCCGCACACGCAGACAAAACGGTGGCCGCAATTAAGGCAATAGATGCCAGCGACCTTTTCACTACTGATCTCATTATTCTCCTCGGGGAATACCTGCCGAATACAACTGACAGACCAATCCTGAGAAAATCGGTGCAAAAGCACTTCGCCCGCAAGAAGCAAAAGACTCCCTGGTTATCCCCTACCCGAAATCTACATCGCCGGATGCAATCAACCCTGAACAAGTCTCAGGGCCCCGCCCTCGTTGATTGTTATTCACGAGGGCGGGGCCTGGAATCTTTTCCTGCGAGACTCAGTAGGAAATATCCGGATTCAGAGCGTTGCCAAGGACTGCCCAGCACGCCATAGCGAGCAATCCCAGGACGAGAGCAACTGACACGAGAATCCGAGGCCAACCACGCTTTTCGCGCACCGCCCGCACCACATCCCACACCGCAGGAACAATTGCGGCAACCGCCAACAGTTGAAGTCCTTGGACGCCACGAACCATCCAATCAGAGGAGCGCCCTGTCGCCACTGCGGCCATTACTGTGCTGATCACGGCTAGCCACGCCATGGGCATCAGTCCGGCAAGAATCCCACCCATACGGGCAAGGCGCCCATTCCAGGGCAGCGGCGGGGATTGTGGCGCTCCATAGTGACGGGCCATCATACGACGCGCACCTCCTGCCATCCACAGCAGGGCCACCGCAGCAATCACTACCTGTCCTCCGAGCGACAGTGGAGTCAGGAGGGCGCGCACTGGAGACTCAGGGAGCATTGTTCCCGCGCCGCCGTAATTGAGCCTTACCCCACCAGCGCCGATATCGGCACTGATACGAGTTTTGCCGTCAACGTGTTGCCACACATAGGGTTCAATCTCCTCAAACTCCGTAGGTTCCCCGACTCCACTGAGGATCAGATTCCCCTGTGGCGAGGCGCTTACCTTCTGAATTTGCATCGGATGCATCTGAACCAAAAAGGTGGACAGCATCCCTCCAGCAATCTCATAGGTGCCTGCCACCTGCTGGACGTGTGCCTTACGTTCGTCGGCACTGAGGTGGATTGCGGGGGTTTGGTCGGGGAGGAATTGGTCAGCAAAACGGCGGGGGAATGCCTCTACTGAGGCAGCCGGATTAGTACCCGCCGAGTTCATTGAAATGAAAATCCCAATGTTCTGTTCCGGGTAGACCTCATAATGGGAGAAGAATGGCGGATGCCCTCCACTATGCCCCGCCGTTCGGTGACCGTTGCGTTGCCCAAGAAGAAGGCCTATACCGACGCGGTCGCCTTTGTGCATATCGCCGAGCTTTTCATTGGGGGCGGCCATTGACATCTGCTCCCAGCTTTCGACTTTGAGAATCCGCGGGTCTTTCGATAGCTGCGCATTCATAAAGAGAGCAAAATCAGATGCGGAAGTGGTCATTGACCCTGCCGGCTGAGGAGGGATTAACAGCGGGGCGGCGCTTTGAGAAGAATCGGGATAGGCCTTGGCTAGGCGAGACTGTAAATTCTCTGGCAGAGGGTCTTCATAGGTGGAGGAATCCATACCAAGCGGATCAAAAATATTGGCCTTGACATAGTCTTCGAAGCGTTGCCCGCTGACCTTTTGGACAATAAAGCCTGCCAGAGTCAGCCCGTAATTCGAATAAGCAGGCGTTGACCCCGGCTCATACACCTGTTCCGGCGGGTCGGTGAGCACCCCCTTTTCTAAGTCATAAGACTCCGTCCCCGTGCCCGCATTGACACTGTGGCCTTCAAATCCAGCGGTGTGGGTCAGCAGGTGGCGCACCGTAATAGGGGCGTCAAAACGGCGTTTAATCGGCACATCCACATAGGTAGAAATATCCGCATCCAGGTCCACCTTTCCCTGCTCAACCAATTGCATCACTGCAATAGAAGTGGGAATCTTAGAAATAGAACCAACACGGAAGAGATGCTTTTCCGGGTCCACAGGGACCGGCTTCCCTTCCCCACCATTACCGGTATCGGCATAGCCAAACCCACGGGTAGTCAGAACCTTGCCGTCTTTGACCACGCTCACCGTAGCACCGGCAATCTTTTGCGACTCCAATGCCGCAGGCATATAGCCATCTAGCCAGGTGTTCACATTCTCTGCTGTGAGCTCCCTGGAGGTGGCACCGCTTTGGCTACTACTTTGCGCAGCACCACTCATCGGGGCGGATGTAATTGGCGGTGGTGACGCTGACGTGCCACCACCCCCACCCGCACAGGCAGACAAAACGGTGGCCGCAATTAAGGCAATAGATGCCAGCGACCTTTTCGCTAGTGATCTCATTACTCTCCTCGGGAAATATCCGCCGAATAAAACTGACAGATCAACCTTCGGAGAAATGCGACGATGACACATCGCCCGTAAGAAGCAAAAAATCCCCTGCTTATTCCCTACATGAAACCTACATCGGGGGATGTAACCGGCCCTGAGCAAACCCGGACCCACGGGGAGTTGTTGCTAGATGCGTGCCCCGCCCTCGTTGATTTTTATTCACGAGGGCGGGGCGCGGATTCTTCTTCTGCTAAGGCTTAGTGGACAGGGCTCAGTAGGAAATGTCCGGATTCAAGGCGTTGCCCAGGACCGCCCAGCACGCCATAGCGAGCAATCCCAGAACGAGAGCGACAGCAACCAGGACCCGAGGCCAACCACGCTTTTCACGCACAGCCCGCACCACATCCCACACGGCTGGAATCAGCGCCAACACAGCCAAAAGCTGCAACCCCTGAACACCACGAATCCACCAATCTGGCATACGAGTGGTGAAGACAGTTGGAGCAATTGCTGACGCTAATAAGGTCCAGACAGTCGGCATTGGCACCGCGAGAATAGCGCCAATTCGGCCGACGCGTCCTTGCCAGTTCAACGGAACCGGTAGCGCAACGCCATAGTGTCGCGCGATGGCAGAGCGCAGGCCGCCAACCACCCACAAGACAAGCACAATGCCCAATAAAACATAGCTAGCAGTGCTCAGAACTGCCATTGCAGTATTCGCAGATGATTGGGGAATATAGGTCATTATTCCCATTTGATTGAGCCTGGGATATCCAGCCGAAAGATCTGCACTAATATGTCGGTCTCCACCAATTTCCCGCCATAAATAGGGTTGAATCTCTTCATATTCAACGCTCTTTCCACCAATGGAGAGGACTATATTGCCGTTACTTTTTGCACCGATATGCGCCGCCTGCGGACCATTAGCCTGGACGAAAAAAGTCGAGTGCCATGAGCGGGAAGAGTCGTAGATACCTGCTATCTGCTGGGCATGTTGAATACGTTCCTCCGACCCCAGTCCGGAAAGAGAAGTTGTATCAGGAAGGTATTGATCAGCGAAACGCTTAGCTATCTCTTCGCGAATATCGTGCGTCCCAGTACCTGTGGAATTCACAGAAATAAAAAGACCGATTCCCTGCTCGGGATAAATATCGTACCAGGAATGAAAAAGAGTAGTATCACCACCATGACCAGCAATACGATGGCCATTTCTTTGGCTCAACATATAACCTAGGCCAACGCGCTCACCCTGCTGCATTCCGCCAAGTTTTTCATTCGGGGCTGCGTTCCACATTTGTTCCCAGGTTTCGGGTTTGAGAATCCGAGGATCGCGATTTGTGTGAGCAATCATGAACTTCGCAAAATCCGGAGCTGAGGTCGTTAATGACCCAGCTGGCTGTGGGGCAACCTCAAATGGTGATGGATCCTGGGAGGAATCCATATACCCTTTCGACATGCGGGAGGCAAGATTTTCTGGCATTGGCTGCTCATAAGTAGACGATTCCATTTCGAGAGGATCAAAAATATTCGCCTGGACATAGTCCTCAAAGCGCTGTCCACTCACCTTCTGAACAATAAGGCCCAGCATATCCATCCCATAGTTGGAATAGGCAGGCGTTGTCCCGGGCTCATAGACCTGTTCAGGTGGATCAAGCATTACCCCTTTTTCTAAGTCGTAGGACTCCGGACCTGTAGCTGCATTAAAGAGATGTTCCTCAAATCCCGCGGTGTGAGTGAGCAAATGCCGCACGGTAATTGGGGTATCGAAACGGCGTTTTATTGGCGCATCCACATAGGTACTAATATCCGCATCCAGTTCAACCTTTCCCTGCTCAACCAATTGCATCACCGCAATAGAGGTAGGAATCTTGGAAATGGAACCAACACGGAAGAGATGTTTATCCGGATCCACCGGAACCGGTTTCCCTTCCCCACCATTACCTGTATCGGCATAGCCAAAACCACGGGTGGTCAGAACTTTGCCATCTTTGACCACAGCCACCGTTGCCCCAGCGATTTTGCGGGACTCCAGTGCCGCTGGCATATAGCCATCCAACCAGGTATTCACATTCTCCGCTGTGAGTTCCCTAGAAGTAACGCTACTTTGGCTACCACTTTGCGCAGCACCACTCATGGGCGCCACATTGATGGGCGGGGCAGAACTGGCGTTCCCACCCCCGCCCACACAGGCAGAAAGCACGGTCGCCGCTAATACAGCAAATGTCGCCAACGACCTTTTCGCTAGTGATCTCATTATTCTCCTCGGAATATCCGTCAAATAAAACTGACAGATCAATCCTCAGAGAAATGCCCCTAAAATACATCGCCCGCAAGAATCAAACTAGCTGGCAATTATTTCCACCCTAAAATGTACATCGCGGGATGTAATGCATCGCGTAATTTTTACACCCCGCCCTCGTTAATGAACTAGACCAGTGCGGTGCGCCCAAATAGCCAATTGCACGCGATCGCGCGCCTGAATTTTTGGCAGGATCCGCGCTAAATGAGATTTCACCGTACTGTGTTCAATACACAATTCCTCAGCGATTTCTGCATTCGTCATTCCATTAGCAACTCGGCGAACAATATCGATTTCTCGGGGAGTCAACGTATCAACCACCTCATGAGGCACCGCTCGTGGTTGCCTGCGCGCAAACTCGGCAATCACCCGCCGGGTTACTGCCTGATCAACCAAGCCATAACCAGCGGCTAAACGCCGCACGGCAGCCACGAGTTCCTCTGGGTCACAGTCTTTGAGAATGAAACCGTCAGCTCCCGCCCCGAGCGCTCCAAAAACATCAGAATCCAGGTCGAAAGTGGTCACTACCAGGACAGCCGGGGTTGGCGAGTCCCCGCGAGCCTCAACAATTCTGCGAGTTGCCTCTAGCCCATCCCCACCAGGCATCCGCAGGTCCATACAGACCACATCAGGTTGTTCACGCAGGACAATATCCACGCCATCCGGTCCATTAGCAGCCTCCCCCACCACCTGAATATCGCCCTCCTCTTCGAGGAGAATGCGGAATCCTCGGCGTACAATTGCCTGGTCATCAACGGTAACGACGCGGATCATTGTGGGGCCTTTCGTGCGGGCTGGGCGGAGAGTCCCAGTGGTGGAGCAGGGGCTTCTGGTGGCGACATTGCACTTTCGGGGAGCAGTGCGGCAGTCTCAGGGATAATGTGAGCGTCCTGGGAAGTTGGCTCTATCGACTTTGTTGAAGGCACCAACGGGCAGGTCAAAAGGACTTCCCAGCCGCCGTCTGGGGCGGGACCCGTGTGGAGTGTGCCACCTACATCGCGTGCACGTTCGCGCATTACCGCTAAGCCCGAACCCCCGGATTCCATTTCGACAGGAGGGTGTATGGGCGGACCATTAACAATAGTGGCGTGAATAGCGCGCTGATCAATCCAGAGGTGAATTGAGATTTTTGCACCGGGCGCGTGTTGCAACGCATTACTCACGGATTGCTGAATCACGCGGTAGATAACGGTGCCAACTTCGCGGGAAATTGACGAGGGCGGGGCGCTGAATAGATCATTACGATGCACGTCAATATCTACCCCAAGGCGCCGAATATCGGCCACTAAAGCGTCAATATCCTCGACCCCCATAGAGACAAAAGGGTTGCTTGTGTCACGCAAGACAGTAACAACAGAACGCAGCCCTTCAAGAGTTTCTTTACTTTGAAGGCGCAATTCTTCGGCGGCTTCAATAGCACCCTGCGGATCTTTAGAAATAAGACGTTTGACCACGGAGGTTTGGACAACCATTCCTGCTAAGTGGTGCGCAGCGACGTCATGAAGTTCGCGGGCGAGGCGGCGACGCTCTTCAATAAGGGCGCTCTCTAGAAGGTGTTGGCGAGTGAGAATTTCTCTTTCAGTCTGCATTTGGCGTTGACGGTCCAGATTGGCCAAATAGATCCCAACCCACGTACCCATCCCTAGATACGTCAGTCCCCGAAGCACAATGGCCAAAAGCGCAATAAGAATATCTGAACCCCATATAAAAACAGGGGGCAAAGCGACAATCAAGCTAATACCGACATAGGCTCCAGTAAATATTAATCCCCGGCGTACAGTAGTTTTCCTCGCAATTTCAACATGAACAAAAGCTACAGCAAAAGTACCCATGGTCCCAATTCCCGAAAGCACAAAAAGGCAAATGAGATCCCAGAGAAGAATATTAATCCGCGCCATACGTGGATACAAGCGAATAAAGAAAAGCCATATTCCCTGAAGACTAATGCAGATTCCACCAATGAGCGACCGATAATACACATCTCTATCGACAGTTATTTCTACGGCCATATCTTGCCTTTGGGCAACTTCCCGCAGCGCCACATAAGGCTCGACAAAAATAATAACGACACCTGTCAACAACGTTAATGCCGCCAACACACAGTTAACAACGCCCACACGTTGTATGAGCGCTGTCAACCATGTCATGACTCTATTGTCAGCCATTAGTAGCTAATGTCCACTTCTAAAGTCTTACTCGCCAAACCCCACCAGGTCATTCCAGCAAGTCCCAATGGAAGCAGAGCTGCCTGGGCAAGATCTGATGGCGACACCTTCCCCCTCTTTACTTCACGGGCCACACGCGCGAAGTCAGCCGCGGCAGGGATCACGGCCGCGCAGGCCAGTGCTTGGGTTCCTTGGAGCGCACGGATCACAATATCTGGGGTTGGTTGGTGCGGTGGCGTAATCCGGGAAATCACTCCCAACCAGGCCACAGGTGCCACAGCAGCAACAGCCCCGCCTATGCGTGCCGCTCGCCCAGCAGCACTCACGGGCGCTTTAGCCAGCGGACCCCGTGAATTCCGGCGAAGAAGTCCCGCCCCGCCCTCGTTACTGCACAAAGCCACGCGCAGCGCGCGCACAGCGGGCCAAGCGAGCACTGCACTGCCCAGGGCAAAGCTAGAGGCCACTGCAACAGGCACTAATGCCGCCTGGCTGGGCCTTTGGCGGAAGAAAGTCATAATGCCCATAATATTTAAGCGGATTTGACCGTCGGAAATGGTGGCGGAGATTTCCTCATCCCCACCAACTTCACGCCAGACATAGGGGCGAACTTCCCTGTAGATACCTTTGAGTCTGCCACCCATAAGGGCGAACTCAACAGTGCCATCACTGCGTGGGGTGACTTTTGTTTGAGCGACGGCGGCATACATAAAGGAAAGGAAATTCGTAAATGCCGCGCGCGACATTTCATAAGTGCCAGCAATTTCTTGCGCATGAGTGGCGGAAATATCAGCGGGCACTGTATCTTCGCTACCAATTTCTGGCAGATAGCGGTCCGCGAATGCGCGGAAGAGTTCATTGCGAATGTCATCCAATTCGCTTGTCCAGCTGGAGTTCACCGCAATAAAGAGGCCAATTCCTGTCTCCGGGAAAATCTCGTATTTCGCGTGGAATTGAGTAGTGTCGCCTCCGTGACCCACGGCGCGGTGCCCGTGGCGCTGAGTGCACATATAGGTCAGTCCCACAGCAGGGGCATTATGGGGTGCACCCGGCGCATTATGTGCATCTGGCGTCCACATATATTCCCATCCAGATTCAGAAAGAATATCGGATCGGCGCTGCAATTGGGCCACCATAAATCGTGCGAAATCCGGAGCAGAGGTGGTCATTGACCCAGCAGCAGGGGGAGGCAATTCAAAGGTGCCAGCCTCTTTAGCTACATCCACATACCCTTTTGACATTCGCGGCGCTAAATGCGCAGGGAGAGGTCCTTCATATGTCGTGGACTCCATCCCGAGGGGCTCGAAAATATTAATGCGCACATAGTCTTCAAAACGCATTCCCGATGTGCGCTCGACAATATAGGAGGCCAGCGAGATCCCGTAATTGGAATAGGCGGGAGTTGTTCCCGGAGCAAAAACTTGATGGGGAGGATCAGTCATAATATAACGCTCCAGATCAAAGGGCCCCTCCTTTGGCCACATCCCCTTTGCTGCTTCCTCAAATCCAGCCGTATGGGTCAGCAAATGGCGCAATGTGATTGGCTCATTAAAGGCGCGAGGAATTGGCACCTGAACATAGGCCTCAATATCCACATCAAGGTCAAGAATTCCTGCTTCCACTAATTGCATTACCGCAATAGCCGCCGGAATTTTCGACACCGACCCGACTCGAAAAAGAGTGCCTTCCACATCAACTGGAGTGGGCTGCTGATTGGGACCACCAAGATCAGAATAGCCATATCCGCGAGTGGAAATAATATCGTCGTTGTGCACGACAGCGACAATAGCTCCCGCTATTTTTCGACTATTCAGCGCGGCGGGCATATACCCATCCAGCCAGGTCTTGACATCCTCTGCAGTGAGCTCATGGACAGAAGCGCCAGCGGCGGGTGCAGGCGTGGTGACAGGTGGAAATGCGGGGCGCTCCCGGGTTTTGAGAAGGCCAACGCCGCCGGGGGTAGGCACTGGTGGAGATAAGCGTGAACTCAGGGCGGCCAGTGCGGTGGCTGCGGTGGGGGCTTTTGTGGCGTCAGGCCCAGAAGGTCCGGTGGGTACCCCGCTCCCGGCGGGCACGGTTGCCCCGCTCAGCCTGCTAGACCCGATGGCCGAACCGAACCCATTAGGCGCACCGGCCGTACTCCGCCTACTGGGTGCAGTAGCTATAGTCGGCCTGCGGTGCACATCAGACACACTCAGTGCAGCCCACCGCGAGCCTCCCCCTTTCTGGCAGATATACCGCGCAAGGAGCGCCGTTCCAACTGCTCCCGCAATTGCTAGTGGCTCTAGTGTTCGTGTGCGCATATTTCCTCCTGGCCCAGATTGACGGTATTGCCTAGGTGCGTTTTCTCGCGGACCACTGTCATTATTCGGCGGCGCGCCTACTGCCCTCTAGACCCTGGAGGGCGAATTCCTCTTCCATCTAGAGATGCAAAGCACGGCAGAGTTTGGCCCATAAACGAGGCTGGGGGCGCGAAATTGTCCACTGCCGTTCAATAGAACAGGCTCCCGCCCTCGTCGAAACACCTGGCGAATATCCGCCCATTTGCCTGATTCACACCCGTCCAAATGCCCGATAGAATCCCGTCCATTTTACCGATAGAATCCCGTCCATTTGCCTGATAGAGATCTTTTATTGCACGTCAATCGCTATTTAATGCCCACGCACCTCACTGCTCCCACTGGGCAAAAACTTCTTGTGGGGAAACTATCTACTCGTATCACTCAGCACTACATTCTCAAGGCACCGTTTAGCACTCAAGGCATACTTCTGTGCTCAGGGCATACTTTGCTGCTCAAGGCAGCGTTAATTCGCAATTTAACGGTGCCCTGAGCGCAGAACTCTGCCTTGAGACCGCAACGGTGCCTTGAGCACGGAACTCTGCCTTGGCAAGTACTGACCAATGACAAACCGCGGCCAAGACGACGTTGCGGCTTTAGTACATGCGTCCTCGCAGCGGTTTGTATGTTGCTGCAGAACCAGCCACTCGCATTTGCCCAGGTCGCCAATTACGGGCGGGCACACCCACATGACAAACCGCGGCCACGATGAGGTTGCGGCTTTAGCACATGCGTCCTGGCGGCGGTTTGTCCCTGACAGGGGGATGCACCCACCAAGTTGCGTAGGCGAAACTGACATTTGGCAGCGAAAAAAGGCCGAATAGCGCCTACATAACTCAGAATCGCCTACACAACTTCCCGGCCGTGGTGACAAAACCTCAGGGCAGAACGGCGCCGCGGGCATAAACAAAGACAGGGCGCGACTATATGTCGCGCCCCGCCCCGCCCTCGTACACAGAACTACTGAGCGGACTGCGGCTCCGTGGCCGCCTCACCCGCGCCTGACTGGGCGCCAGACTGCGCTCCGCTAGCAGGCGCTTCACCCGCCGAGCCGTCAGGGTTCAACCCAAGGCAGGACTCCAAGCCCTTCAACGGCGTCGCATCCGCCACCAAGGCATTCACTTCTTCCTGAGGAAGCGGCGTGTCATAGAAGGTGCCAAGCTCAATAAACACCGAATCGTCAGTCGCATCTGTCAGTTTCACACTGGACTTCGGGAAGAAACGCGCCACTGTATACGCCTTATCAACGCCAGCCGGACCACTGGAAATCCGGACGCGCCCAGGGTATTCCTCTTCCGAGTTCGCCGGTTCCACTGGCGTATATCCAGCTGCAATCAGCATGTCATTAGCGCCTTTAGCCAACCCAGCACGGTCGGTCGTATTCAGCACCTGCACCTTAATATCTCCAGGAGCTACGGGCACGGCCCCAGGAGTCGGGCACGGAGTATCACCTGCTTCGGCGTACTCGATCTTCGCGTTAAATGCCGATGGGAAAGGCAGCGTGATCATGCCGGTGAGAATCGCCAGATTGAAAAGAAGCACAACCGCCAAAATTGCGCCCATCACAGAAAAGGTGATGGCCTGGCGGCGCTGACGTTCGGCACGGAAACGCTGACGCGGGCTGGAGGGGTTTGGCTGATCACTCACAGATGACAACTTAGTCCACAGTTGGCACTCTCGGCACCTGTACTCACGCATTGACAAGGGTCATACTGGAGGTTGGCCTGGTGGCTGGCCCGCATTTGTCGCAGGCCCCACCTTGGAAGTTCACGTGATTTTGAGAGGAATGCCATGGGTTTTCTTTCTGACGATCTGCTGGCGCGGATCCACGATCGGGCGGCCGCCCACGATGCTGAAAACACCTTCCCCACTGCTGACTATGAGGAGCTGCGGGAGGCCGGCTATTACGCAGCGCTGGTGCCCACCGAGTTTGGCGGCGCGGGGTTGAGCCTGAGCGAGGTCGCAGCTGAACAGACCCGTCTGGCAAAGGCAGCTCCTGGGACGGCACTGGGTATCAATATGCACCAGATTATTGTTGGCCTCGGACGGCATCTGGTGCGCAATGGCAATCCTAAAGGTGAGCAGATTTTGCGCGATGCTGCAGCTGGAGAGCTTTTTGGCTTCGGCATTTCAGAGCCCGCCAATGACCTGGTTCTTTTTGGCTCTACCGCGCAGGCAGTGCCTGATGGCCAGGGCGGATATTCCTTTACCGGGACGAAGATTTTCACGTCACTAGCGCCAGCGTGGACCCGTTTGCTGACTTTCGGGAAGGAGGAGGTGTCAGCTCACGAGGCCGGGGCCGAAGCCAGCACGCCCCACTCCGTCTTCGCTATCCTCCACCGCGAGCGCGGCGGTTTCACCATTAAAGACGATTGGGACACGCTGGGAATGCGTGCCACCCAGTCGAACACGACCATTTTGGAGGGTGCGCACGCCCCTGAACCGCAGATTCTGACCCGCTGCGAGCCGGGCCCATCGGGGGACCCCGTGGTGTTCGGGATTTTCGCGCATTTCGAGATTCTCTTGGCTGCCACCTACTGTGGGATTGGTGAGCGCGCCATTGAGGTTGCTGCGGAGCATGTGAAGCAGCGGCGTTCAGTAAAGAATGGGACGACGTACTCTAATGACCCTGATATTCGGTGGCGTTTGGCGGAAGCGGCGCTGCTGATGAATGCGGTGGGCCCGCAGATTCGTGAGCTCGCGCGGGATATTGATGCTGGCGTGGATCGGGGCCCGATCTGGTTGCCGCAATTGTCGGCGGCAAAGAACTCGGCGGCTGAGGCTACCCTGCGCACTGTTGAGCAGTGCATTCGTGCCTGCGGGGGAGCCTCGTATTTCTCGGGTCATGAGTTGTCGCGTCTGTATCGGGATGCCTTGGCTGGCCTCTTCCAGCCTTCTGATCAGGAGAGTTTGCATTCGGCGTGGGCGAATGTCGTCCTTGGGCCGGTTGATAAATAGTGACGAGGGCGGGGCCCGGCAGCTAGCACATAGCTGCCGGGCCCCCTTTTGTTCAGCGCCGCTCCGCCCTCGTCAATCGCAAAGACCAAAACGACGCACGCACAAACTACCAGTCAAAGTCGTTGACGCCGAGCTCTCCGCCAGTTCCGCTCATCCAACCTCCGCGGGCCAAAGCCATGGACGTTCCTGTGCGCATATTCCAGCAGGAAATACCATCCTGGCTGGAGGAACACGCATAATCACCCAGCTTCGCGTAAGACCCGTAGGCCAAGGTTCCTGACCCGCCTCCGGGATTACCCGTGTCGCAGTCAACGTCAGCGCGGTCTTTATTCAGCACGAGCACGGACGACGATGAGCCCTCGCAGGCTTTGTCGCCATTGGCTGTCCAATCGTGTGAAGTAATCGCGCAGGCCAGGTTGCCATCGACAATGCCGCAGCGAATATTGCCTGATGGCGAAGCGAAACCTGTCATTTCTTCAGCGGATTCGGGTGCTGGGAAAGCCAGAGGAACGTCAGCGGATTGGGCACCGTCATTGGGAGCGGTATTTTGTGGGGCGCTTTGAGCTCCTGGGTCCGCGGGCGCGGGAGCCGGATTATTCCGATCGAAGAAACCGGAGAACACCAAGGACACCAGGACTACTCCTGCCAAAGCCAATAGGACCAGCGCAATCAGCATAAATTTGACGCCACTGGACATGCCTTTATCTTCGCGGCTACGCCCAGTGGAGGGGCCTTTGCCGTCTGGATGTTGGGCGGCGCTTCCTGGTGGAATGACGGTGCGCTGGCCTTGTGAGTGAGGGCTCGGCGCTGTGGGTAGTCCTAAGTATTCTGTGGCGTCACTGTTGTATTGGCCAGAGGCTGCGGCCGTGCCGCCAGCTGCTGCGCCACCCGCGGCCCCGCCCTGCGCTGAGTAACTCGAAGCCAGAGCGTACCCACCATTGTGTGCCTGTTGGCCGTGATAGCCATTATTGCCAGCTTCGGCGCCGTAGCCGCCGCCGTGTGCGCCATTTCCATAAGCAGCCTGCCCGGAGGCGCCCGCAGAATAGTCATTCCCGTAGCCGCCCTGGGCTGGTCCAGGGTAAACCTGTGTCGCATCCTGGGCTCCATTGTGAGCACCCGCGGCAACCCCCGCGCCGTTATAGCCAGCCCCACCGCCATTGCCAGCATATTCTTGCTGGCCATACTGTCCCTGAGCAGGGTACTGGCCCCCGGCGTAGTGGGCTTGGGACACCTGTCGATCAGGGCGAGTGGCAATTGCCGCATTAACTGCGGGGTCGCCCAGTTCAGCGAGCCAATCAACGAGGCCCGCGTAAGCACTCGGATTCGCCGCAACCAGTGGCCGCAATTGGGGGTAGTGGTAGGCAATCTCGCGCAAAGTTGCAGCCTCGGTAGCTGGGTTAGCAGCCGTTGCCGCAAGACCCTGGGCTACCGGGTCATTTGCCATGCTCACTATCTCACCGTCCTTTCCCTGGGATGCGTCCCAGGAACCTCCACCATAGTGCCGGAGGAGGGCTCGGCGGAAAAGATAGTTCGGGAAACAAAATGGACACTGTTATTTCAGATGTGCTCGTTTTTATATGGTTCTCCCCCGTCCTCGTGAAGAAAAAATTGGTGATCCCTGTCCACAATTCACGAGGGCGGACCGCGAATTTCTGCATGTCACACGCTATTGAGCGGGGGTTTGCACTTGGCGGGGCCAGGGTTTCTTCGGGGAGTTTTCAGGTGCAATCCGGCCGGCCGTGCTCAGGAACGGAGAACAAGACTGTCAAATCCACAGTCCGCAAGGGCGGGGATAAGTGCCTCACACCATTCGTCCCAGCCGGGGCCGTGAGCGACGAAAT
The DNA here is from genome assembly GCA_030524055.1 of Actinomycetaceae bacterium. Taxonomy (GTDB): domain Bacteria; phylum Actinomycetota; class Actinomycetes; order Actinomycetales; family Actinomycetaceae; genus Pauljensenia. The sequence continues at coordinate 79,362 of JAUNHH010000012.1, forward strand.
CATGAGGGGCACCACAGGCGCGAGCTTTTTGAATAGCGAGATGGGCCACGCCCATATTGCGAACACGGCGTGCAACATCGAGGGCATCTCTGGGTCCAGTGGGATAGACGGTAATACGGACTTCAAGGTCAACCTCTGGGTGGTCCAGGCAGATCTCCAGGCTGCGCCAGGCGAGGTGGCCAGCGCGATAGGACGAGGGCGGGGCGCTCTGTTGGAGTCGCGGGCGCTGGCCAGTGACCTCGTCATAATTCGCGCCGGGTAGGGCTTTAATATCCAGGCCAATCCAGTCCACCAGGTGCTGCTTGAGGAGCTCTTCGAGGCGGTGAGGGAAAATGCCGGCGCTGTGGAGGCCCACAGCGAAACCAAGGTCACGCACTCTGCGGGCAGCGGGGATCAGAGCCTGTTGGCGGGTTGCCTCGCCTCCAGAAAAAACCACGGCGTCAAGGAGCCCGTGGCGCCGGGCCAGAAGGTTTTCAACGTCGCTCCATGGCACAGCGCCGGGGGTACGAGGGTCCAGAATCGCATGGTTATGGCAGTAGACGCAGGCCCAGGGGCAGCCCTGGCAAAAGAGGGTGGCCGCCAGGCGGCCCGGCCAGTCCACTGTAGATAAGGGGACCATGCCTGCTATCTGCAGGTCATCTGCGGTGGTCGTAGTAGTTGTCATCGCCATATCACGCCCCTCACTGCCGGGCCTGCCTTTTATCCAGCGTCTAGACGCCGGCGCTCACGAAGGCTCCTTGAACGGGGCCGTGCGCCTCGGCTGCCTTTTCGGTGAACATTGTGCGTTCGGCATATTCGCCTTTTTTGCCGATATTAAATGAGGCAACGGGGCGGAAATAGCCCATGACGCGGGTCCACACTTCACATTCGACAGGTTCGCGCTGCGGATGGGCAGCGGCGCATTTGTCGCAGGTGAAATGTTCTCCTGCTAAATAGCCGTGGGTGGGGCAAATCGAAAAGGTTGGGGTGATGGTGATGTAGGGGACTTTAAATGCGGTCAGCGAGCGGCGGACCAGTTCTTTACAGGCCTGCCCAGAACTGACAGCCTCTCCCATATAGAGGTGTAGGACGGTGCCGCCTGTGTATTTTCCTTGGAGGATTTCCTGGCGCTCTAAGGCCTCGAAAGGATCCTCCGTAAAGGCCACGGGCAGTTGCGAGGAATTCGTGTAATAAGGCTGGGCGTCGGTACCCGCTTGGAGAATATTGGCGAATCGTTTCCGGTCTTCTTTAGCGAAACGGTAGGTTGTTCCTTCAGCGGGGGTTGCTTCCAGGTTATAGAGGTGCCCGGTTTTTTCTTGGAGCTCCACCATTCGGTCACGAATATGGTCGAGAATAGTTTCGGCCATCTTCTGCCCAGGTGCGCTGGTAATGTCGAAGGTGTCTGCAGTGAAATTGCGGATCATTTCATTGACGCCATTGACGCCGATCGTCGAGAAGTGATTATCAAGGGATCCCAGATAGCGGGCAGAATACGGGAATAGTCCCATTTCCATATGCTCAGCAATGGTGGCGCGTTTTGCTTCTAAAGTCCCAGAAGCGACGTCAATCAGTCGATCCATTTCTTTCACGAGGGCGGGCAGATCCCCTTTATAGAGGTATCCCAGTCGCGCCATATTAAGGGTGACCACACCAATTGACCCGGTGAGTTCTGCTGACCCAAATAACCCATTTCCTCGTTTAAGGAGCTCACGCAGATCCAATTGGAGGCGGCAGCACATTGAGCGAATCATATGCGGGTCCAGATCCGAGTTCAGGAAGTTCTGGAAATAGGGCAGGCCATATTTTGCGGTCATCTCGAAAAGTCGGTCAACATTGGGGCCGTCCCACTGGAAATCGGGCGTAATATTGTAGGTCGGAATCGGGAAGGTAAAGACCCGCCCATCTGCGTCACCGTCGCTCATGACCTCAATAAAGGCGCGGTTAATCACTTCCATTTCGGGCCCGAGATCCCCATAGGTGAAATCGCAGACGTCACCGCCAATAAAGGGATATTCATCGGCGAGATCATCAGGGCAGGTCCAGTCAAAAGTGAGGTTAGTAAAGGGGCATTGACTTCCCCACCGTGAGGGCACATTGAGGTTATGGACCATTTCTTGGAGACACTGATAGACCTCCTCATAGGTCATATTGTCGAGACGAATAAATGGCGCCATATAGGTATCGAATGAGGAAAAAGCTTGAGCGCCCGCCCATTCATTTTGCAAGGTGCCGAGGAAGTTGACGATTTGTCCACAGGCAGAACTCATATGTCGCGGAGGGTGCGAAGCAACTGCCCCAGACACGCCATTAAATCCCTCTTGGATGAGGCGCTTGAGGGACCATCCGGCGCAATATCCGGCAAACATATCCAGGTCGTGAATATGCAGGTCACCATTTCGATGGGCATGGGCAGCCTCGGCAGAATAGACCTTTTCTAGCCAGTAATTGGCGACGACTTTCCCGGCGG
>JAUNHH010000013.1:0-6632 GCA_030524055.1 Actinomycetaceae bacterium
AACTGTCACCCATGTCTTGATACAGAACTGTCACCCATGTCCTGAGACATCACACGCATAGATATTTGTCCCTAAGTATATAGATTGGTCCCTAAGTGTAGGTGTTTGTCCCTAACGCTATGAATACCTCCACCCACAACAGCTTGGCAGATGCCTACCTCATCCAAGAGGTAGCTTCAGGCTGGACACATCCATGTGAATTCGCGCCCCGCCCTCGTGGATGGGGACGGGAGACGACAGGAAACAGCACCCGCGCCGCCATGCCTCACAAATCTGCGTCAGTGGCGAGGAAGTAGGCAACGAACTCGTCGGGGCAGTCCATCCTGAAATGGCTGTTCTGTCGGTATTCATCAACGAGGTCGGGGTCCAACTCCATCATCCGCCCAAACCAGGTGTCGCGCACGCGCGGATTGCGAACCCAATTGTGGAACTGGCGCACCCATACGGGCGAATCCAAAAAAGGATTATCAACTCGGCTGCGGTAGAAGTAGCCATAGGACCAATCGTCCACAAAATTCAGCGTCGAGCTAGGCGAATCATCCTCCAACCAGGCGGCCAGCAATTGCTGCAGGTCAAAGCCACCAATCGCCATCACGATCAACGCCGCAAAAGGACCTTCACCGGGTTGCTCCCATGGGTAATGTGCCAAGCGGTCACGCAACCAGGCGAGCCCAAAAGCCTCCAGAGCCTCCACCTGGTCAGGAGGGTAGGTGTCCCGCCAATCGAGTTCGCCCAAACGTGCCAACCCGACCTCAGCAATCGGCGTGGGATCTTGACCGCGCGCATAGAGCTGCAGAATCCGCGGGAGGAAAAAGTTGGTCCACCCTCGCGACGGTTCGGAGTCGGTGCGTGCAGCAAATAAAAACTCGCTGATCTGGAAGTCCGTGAGGCCGCGCTGAGTCATCTGGCGGATCTCGCCCTCAAACTCCGCGGGAACACAGCAGGGGCTGCACACATCCATGGGGAAGACCGGCGGACAATGCTGAGCGAAAACCTCGAAACAGCGTTCAACAGCGGCATCAAGCGCGCCGCGCGCTGCCTTTGTGCGTCTTTCGTGCGCACTGTCCTTTTCGGGGTGAGGAGTTGCCTCGCCCTCGTTCATTGTTCCTCTTTTTCTGGTAGATCCGCTGTGCCCGCGAGGAAATCAGAAATATATTCCACGGGCTTTTTGCCATTAAGAAATGTCCACTCCACGATATTGTCCTCATATGCAGCGACGAGGGCGGGGTCTAATTCCATAATTCGCGAATAGAATGAACTGCGCACAATAGGGCTGCGAATCCATTCATGCAATTGGGCGACGATATCGCTTTTCTCCTCTAAAAAAGGATGGCGAATAGCGCCTTCAGAAAAATACTCATAGCTCCAATCGCGTATAAAGTTGAGTGTTGCTGAAGGGGAAATGTCAGTCAACCATGCGTCAAGAAGGGGCTGCAGGTCGAAGCCGCCAAGTGCCAGCGTGACAAGGGCGCCAAAGCCTCCTTCATCTGTTTGTTTCCACGGGTAGTGCGTCAAGAGGTTGCGCATCCAGGCCAGGGCAAAGGTTTCCAGAGCTTTGCTCTGGCGGGCGGGGAATGTCTGGCGCCAATTCAGGTCAGCGATTCGCATGAGGCCAACTTCTGGAATATGAGAAGGTTCCTGGCCGCGGGCGTATAGCTCAAGAATCCGAGGAAGAAAAAATAGCGTCCACCCGCGCGACGGTTGGTCGCCGCGGCGCGCAGCAGAAAGATATTCCTCAATCTGGCTGGCCGTTACTTCGCCTTGGCTGGTGCGGCGTACTTCGCCCTCAAGCTCAGGGCGAGCACAGCAATATGTGCACACATCTAACGTTTCTGGGGGAGGGGTCTCCATGTGGAATGCCTCGAAACACTCGCCCACGGCGGCATCGAGTGCGGCTCGGGTTTCTTTCTTGTGTGCTTCATATACGGCGCTTTGTTCTATAAGAAAAGCGGGTCCGTCCTCGTTCATTAATCCTCTATTCCTGCAAGGTCAGCATTTGTGGCTAAACACGTGGAAACCAATTCATAGGGGTGAGTGAAAGGGTCGAAAAATGCGAAATGCGGACCTTTTACTTTGTATTCACTGACGAGGGCGGGGTCGAGCTCCACCATCCGCTCAAAGAAAATATCGCGCACTGCGGCATTGCGAATCCACTGGTGGAATTGATCAATATGGCGCGGGGAATATAGGCCAGAATCCCAGAGTTTCCCAGAATAAAAATAGGCGGCAGACCAGTCGTGAATAAAGGTCAACGTGGCTTCAGCTGTGTTTTCCTCCAGCCATGCCCTAAGAAGAGGCTCTGGGTCAAAACCGACATTAACTAAGGTCACCACTGCTTTTAATGCCCCTTGATGCCCTTGTTCCCACGGAAAATGAGCAAGCCGGTGGCGAAGCCAGGCGGCGCCATAGTTTTCTAAAGCCTCATACTCCATGGCGGGAAAGACACCATCCCAGTCTGTGCTCAAGGTCGAGTAGAGCGATTCTTGAGCAAGCGCGCAGATATCAGCGTCTTCTAAGACCTCCTCCCCTTCTGCAAAGGCCTGCAATAGGCGCGGCATATATGGGTGAGGGTGCTCAAGGAAGTCAGTGCCCTTGGCGGTCAGGAAATCCAGACTTCGCTCGGGAAGAAAGCCTCTGAAAGTGTCATAGAGCTGCTCAATCGCTGCTGTAAGGGTCGCCTGCCGCTCCGCTAACCGCGCCACATGATTGGCGTGGGCGGTGTCTATTAACTGCGTTCCGATTTCCGAGTGGATATTCTGTTGATTTATGTCCATGACAGCTGCATATCAGGTTGATAATCAGGGGCTAGATCTTTATTGGTAGTGAGAAAGTCTAAGACGTATTCATCAGGGTGAATGTCCGCAAGAAAGATCCATCTATGCACCTTGGCTCGATACACTTCAAGAAGGTGCGGATCCAGCTGAGATATACGCTTGCGGAATGTGGCGCGCACGGTTGAATTGCGGATCCAATCGTGTAATTGTCGTACCGCTGCTGGTGTATCGGATAAAAAAGGGTTATGCACCTGGCCGGCACAAAAGTACTCGTAGTTCCAGCTATCGATAAAGTTCAACGTCGCCGAGGGTGAATCGTTGTTTAGCCAGCTATTAAGCAGGGGCTGTAAGTCAAAGTCGCCATTGATCAATATGACCAGGGCGGTAAAAGGACCTTTATCCGGCTGCTCCCAAGGATAGTGGGCGAGGCGATTTTCTAGCCAGGCAAATGCGAATCTATTGAGCGCCTCGCGTTGTAGAGGTAATAATTCAGTCTTCCAATTCAGAGCTCGAAGTCGTTCCAACCCTGCCATACCCAAACCGAAATGCGGGTCAGCAGAGGGTAACTCTCTTCCATGGGCGTAGATCTCTACGATTCGAGGTAAAAAATACTGGCTCCATGCTTGCGAGGGTGGTTCTTCAACCGTACGCGCGCCGCTGATGTATTCATAAACCTGATCCACGTTGACATGGCGTTGTTTGCTGCGGCGAATTTCGTCTTCAAGTTCTGGGCGGGCGCAACATAATGTGCATACATCCAGCGTTTCACGGGGGTGAGTTTCCATATGGAAAGCGGAGAAGCACTCGTCCACAACGGCATCTAGCGCCGCCTGGCTGTTTTTCAACCGGGCCACATGATTGGCGTGGGCGGTGGAGTGTGGCATGCTGCTGTCCATCGGCGACCTCCCTCATGAGCGAATTTGGCAAAGATTGCAGTCTAAAGGGTAGTCGCCGCGGAAAACCTGTGAACTGAGTTACTTTTTGGGGCTCCCCGGTCCCTGAGTGATGCCGCGTGGAGGAAATACTTGGTGGCAAATTTACGAGGGCGGAAGTGATGAATATAAGTGCGCTAATTGCTATTAAAGGAGGGGTCCTCCTGGCAGTGACTCAATATCTGTACCCCCTTTTCTTCATCGACAATATAGTCAATAGCATATCGGGGGTCACCTTCAACATTCCCCTGGGCATCTGAATTGTTGGTGATGTACTTCTGCAATTCACGCTGATAATCGTCTGTTGAATAGGCGGGATCGACAGCTTTATTCCGCGTCAAACAGGTGACGATAAGATCCTCCCAGTTAGCTCGAGATGGATTTATTTTCATGCTGCTGTGTAGGCCAGAAATTGCGGGGTATCCCTGTGCTTCTTCGCATTTATCGGCAGCCTCTCTCGCTTTCGAGCCGTCAGGATCACCTTCAATGCCATAAGCTTCAGAGCCAAGATCTCCCTCAAGGTAACGAAAATTCTCTACCCCAACCTCTCGTAGGCAACTCAATACGCGACTTTGTGTTTCTGCAAGTTCAGCCTCGGAAATCTGATAATCAGCGAGTATTGTCCGCATAAACTCTTCATAGGGTTTACCTCGCGCTAATTCGAGCTCTTCTTGGATAACTGGCGCCCATGCTTGTGCACTTTGCGACGATGTTTCGCTGCTTTGACTTGGGTTTGTGCCGGAAAGGCTATGGCACCCTGAAAAAAGTAACGCTGTTACTGGTATTACCATAATTAACGGCTGGATTCTCATTGTGACCAATTCTCTCGGTGAGGTTGTTGTAGTGCTGATCTGAGAAATGGAGCGACAAGGGTTTAGGGGGAGAGTCAATACAGTGACTGCAATCAACGCTACTAGTTCTTCAACTGTAGCCAGCGGTCGGTAACTTTTCCTCCATAGTAGTATCCAGATCGATTCACAAAACCTCGTTCCTTGTAATTAGACGCGCGGTTAGCTGAGTATCCAGAATCGGAGGAGAAGCATCCGACGGGGCGGTGCCAGCGCATTGGTGTTCGTGATGTGCAACTTGAGGCGATGACATGTCGATCCTGTTCCATCCACACGCTGCAGATGCCTGTGTTTTCGGGGGGGTCGTGTTTTGGGTTGGGGTTTTCTATTGACAAAGCGCCGCCACGATGAGGGTGCAAGCCCAGGAAACACGTCTTCGCCGCGGTTTGTTTGCTTTGCTGTTGTGGGCCATTCCCGTTTGTGCAGGTCGGTTTTTCAATCCCCTCGGTCTGGATGGACAAAGCGCCGCCGCGGTGGGGTTGGACGCCCAGGGAACACGTTGTCGCAGTTATTTGTCAGCTCCTGGTGGTAGGGCTACGCCTGTTTGTGCAGGTTGGTTTTTCAGTCCGAAGGGTCTGGGTGGACAAAGCGCGTCCAGGACGAGAATGCGGCCAAGAAAATACATCGTCGCGGCGGTTTGTCCATCTGGTTTGCAGTGGGGGGCTTGTCCTCAAGGCAGAGTTTCACGCTCAAGGCATACTTCCGCGCTCAAGGCAGCGTTAAATCAGCAACAAACTATGCCTTGAGAAAAGAACTATGCCCTGAGACAAAAACACTGCCTTGAGCACAGCAAGAACCCGAGCAACACAAAAGGGGCGCACCCGTAAGACAGAACGTGAGTCTAGGAAAACCGCCGAGCCCACACGAAGAACAACAGTTCAAGCGCCCTCGCCCCGCACCCCGCCCTCGTCAGTGCGCGAACGCGCCCCCGCCCCCGCGAGCCCTCATACAAAAACCGAGGGCTGACCAGGGATAAAACCCCAGCCAACCCTCGGTCAGCAGCAAACTAGCGCCACAGCGCCGCAGCGCTACCTCACTTAGCGGCCACAACGCGCACCTTGAGGTTTGCAGATACCTCAGAGTGCAGGTTCACGGTCACAGTGAAATCGCCAGTGGACTTAATGGGACGAGCAATCACCACGCGACGGCGGTCAATGGTCTGGCCCAGTTCTTCCTTGACGGCCTCGGCGATCTGCGCAGAGGACACGGCACCGAAGAGGTTGCCAGCTGCGCCGACCTTGCCGGACACGGTCACGGTCTTGCCAGCCAGCGCATCGCGCACGGCGCGGGCGTCTTCAACGGTGGCAATCTCGCGCTTGCGGCGAGCAGCAGCCATCTGGTCGATCTGCTTCTGGGCGCCCTTGGTCCAGCGAGTGGCCAGGCCACGGGGAACCAGGTAGTTGCGGGCGTATCCAGCCTTGACCTCAACAACGTCACCAGCGGAACCGAGGTGCTCGACGTCGTGGGTAAGAATGAGTTTGGTGGTAGCCATAATCGTTATTCCTTCCCGTCGTCTCAGCGTCCGGTGGACGAGTAGGGCAGCAGAGCCATTTCACGCGCATTCTTAATGGCGCGGGCGATGCGGCGCTGTTCCTGAACGGACACGCCGGTTACGCGGCGAGCGCGGATCTTGCCGCGGTCAGAGATGAACTTACGCAGAAGCGCAGTGTCCTTGTAATCGATCACGTCGATTTTGGCCGACTTCAGTGGGTTGGCCTTCTTCTTGATGGGCTTATTGCGAAGTTGAGGCTTCGCCATGGTGTTCTCCTCAGGATCCGGGCGGGAAATCGAGATCCCGCCCCAAGCAATAGGTGTTGAGCGTTGTCGCAGTCATCAGTGGGTTCTGGAAATATCACGACGAGGGCGGGGCCAGGCTTGTCACCAGCTGCGGCGCTGTGGCGCCGCCACGCAGCACATGCGCTAGCCGACCAGTCGCAACGTCAGAACGCGCTGATTTAGAAGGGAGGGTCATCTCCGAAAGAGGTGGCCGCACCTGCATCCGAGGTGCGCCACGGATCGTCGCTAGACCCCCCTGCTGGAGCGCCATAACCACCCTGACCGTATCCGCCGCCTTGGCC
>JAUNHH010000013.1:6732-35055 GCA_030524055.1 Actinomycetaceae bacterium
TCCGCCGCCTTGGGAGTATCCTCCCTGGCCGCCGCCCCCTTGAGAGGGGTTGCGTGTCACTTTGGCGCTGGCCCGACGCAAACTGGGTCCGACCTCGTCAACTTGAAGTTCAACGACGGTACGGCGTTCGCCCTCGCGCGTTTCATAGGAACGCTGAGTGAGGCGACCCTGGACGATGACCCGCATCCCCTTACGCAGGGATTCGGCGACATTGTCCGCCATTTCGCGCCAGACCGAGCAGCGCAGGAAAAGGGTTTCTCCATCGCGCCATTCGTTGGCATTGCGGTCAAAAGTGCGCGGGGTAGAGGCCACCGTGAAGTCGGCAACCGCCGCTCCGGATTGCGTAAAACGCAGTTCGGGGTCGTTTGTCAGATTGCCGATGACGGTAATGACTGTTTCGCCGGCCATAGCGACTCCTCGGTGTAGTGGTGAATGGTCAGTGGTTTCGGCTCAGTGAGCGTGGGCTCAGTGAGCGTCTGGGCGCAGAAGCTTGGTCCGCAGAATGGTTTCGTTAATGCCCATCTGACGGTTGATTTCCAGAGCAATGTCAGGGGTGGTTGTCATGGTGATGACAACGTAAATGCCTTCAGAGTGCTTCTGGATGTCATAGGCGAGACGACGCTTGCCCCAGATATCGACATTCTCAACGGAGCCGCCAGCAGCGGTAACTTGCTGCGTGTACTTTTCCATCGCGGGGGCGACGGTGCGCTCGTCGATCGTGGGATCGAGGATCACCATCAATTCGTAATTTCGCACGGTATTAACCCACCTCCTGTGGTCTCAGCGGTCACGGGCCTTCCGTGACAGGAGGGTCATGCGTTGTGAGAAAGGAGTGTCAGCGCTGGTGGCGCTTGGCTCTTTCCCGGCTGCCCACGCCCGAGTAGGTGAGGACAGTCCAAAGGTCAACTTTAGTCGCCTCCGGGGTGTGGTGTCATCTCAAATTCCGGGATTACGGTGAGCGGTGCGCCACCTGGGCAGCTACCTGGCCTTTGTGGCGAATAATCAACGAGGGCGGGGCGCCAGCGAAAGAGGTGCGCCAAAAATGTGTGCATTGAATTCACCGCGGAGATTCTTGGGGGTGAAGGAGTCGATATGAATCCGTGACATGTTCTGTCATGAGAATGCTTGTCAGCACATTCGAGGTCGGATACTCTAGTGCCATCGTTCCATGGTATTGGCGCGACGACACCTCATTTAGGACCGTGCGCACTGGTACCAACCAAATCCTCTGGACCGGGGTCAAAGTGGACCCATGCGTGGCTTCTATGACAAATACGAGGCCTTTGTCCGGTGGAAGAGGTGGGGCAGGGCCTAACAATCACGACATTGCAGTTGTGAGCCCCATGATCCGACGCAGAGAGGCAATGCAATCATGAGGAACCAGTACAAGGCATTTGTTGCCAGCGCATTTGCGCTCACCCTCCTACTGACCGCCTGCGCTGGTGGCAGCGCAGGACAAAGCGGTGGAGCCTCCCAAGCGAATAAAATGTTCGCCTGGGTCTCCAATGAGAATGACAGGGCCCAGTGGCAGACCTTCGTTGACGCAGCGAAGGAACAGGACCCCAACTTCTCGCTCACCTTTGAAGGCCCGACCTTCAACGATTACTGGACCAAGGTCAAGACTCGAATGACGCAGTCTGACGCCCCCTGCATCCTTACTACCCAGGCAGCGCGCGCTCAGGAACTCGAGGGCATCCTTACTCCCCTGGACGACCTTATTAAAGCCGAGGGCCTGGACGTGTCCGTCTACAACAAGGCAATGATGGACGGTATGACGCTGGACGGAAAGATCGTTGCTCTGCCCTATGACGCCGAACCAGATGTGCTCTACTACAACAAGAAACTCTTTGCTGAAGCAGGTCTGAAAGCCCCTGGCACCGAATACACAACAGAACAATTCCTTGCTGATGCTAAAGCCCTGACCACAGGTGACCGGCATGGCGTGGCAATCAAGCCAAGCCTCATGGACAATGCTCCGGGCACCCTGGCCTTCTCCTTTGGTGGTGTGGCCACAAAGGACGGGAATCTGGCCATTACTGAGAAGCCTTTCGTTGACGGGGTCCAGTTCAGCTTCGACCTCGTCAATGTCCACAAGGTTGCCCTTGCCCCCTCCTCTTCTGATGGCGATGACATTGCGCAGGGCGCTTTCACCTCTGGCAAGGCCGCAATGCTTTTCGATGGCCCATGGATGTACGGAACACTGGCAGAATCCCTCAAGGACGATCTTGGTGTTGCGGTGATCCCCAGCCCTTCGGGCAAGACCATTGGCGTCATCCAGGGGTCGGGCTTTGGTATTGCCAAGAGTTGCACGGATAAAGAAGGCGCCTTCAAGAATATTATGAAGCTCGTCTCCGCCAAGACCATTGCCACCGTCGCAAAGAAGCAAGGCACCGTTCCCTCCATTGAGGCTGAGATGGAGGCATGGGCAGAAGGTAAACCTGCTGACAATGTTGAGGCCGTCAAGACCCTTTTGACCAATGGTGCTCCACTGGTCACCAATAATGCGTGGAACCAGGTCAACACGTCCTTCATCCAGTATTCGACGGAAGGTTACCGAGGCAGCAAAACCGCTGAGGAGATTCTGAAGTCAATCTCGGACTCGTCAAAGTGACCGTCAAGTCTGCTATTCCAAAGGATACTGCCGTGACCACCGCCACCGTTTCGCCTGCGGGCGCGCGTGGGGAGGGCAGGAAGCGCGGTCGCCGAAGCTCCACCCCGGAGGCTTCGGTGACCGCGAACCGGCACCAGGGACTCAAAGCACTGATCTACTTGTCTCCTGGGATGCTTGGATTCCTGTTTTTTATCGTCCTGCCCCTCCTGGCGTCCCTGGTTATTTCCTTCTTTGATTGGTCTCTATACGGGACTCCAGAGTTCATCGGTTTCGACAATTACACCCGGATGCTCAGCGGCGAAGACCCCGCATTTTGGACGGTCCTTGCTAATACAACCTTCTTTGGTTTCGCATACACGATTCTCAACCTCATTATTGCGTTGGGAATCTCCTACTGGCTCCAGCACATCCCAGAGAACTACTCTCGCATCCTCCGCGTGATCTTCTTTATCCCCGTTGTCACCCCCATGGCAGGAAATGCCCTGATTTGGCGGCTCCTTCTGTCAGATCAAGGGGTCGTCAATTCGGTTTTAGGGACATTCGGCATTGAAGCGGTGCCATGGCTTAATGAGCCTGCACTGGCAATGGGCTCTTTATTAGTGATGTCCCTATGGCAGGGACTGGGATACAACATTGTCGTGCTCACCGCTGGTTTGAATGGCCTCAATACCTCGGTATTGGAGGCCGCCAAGATTGACGGTGCAGGCGGGTGGACACGTTTTGCCCAGGTCGTCTTTCCAATGATCTCGCCCACCGTCTTCTTCTGCACGATTATGACGGTCATTGGCGCCTTCAAGGTCTTTGCTCAGCCGTATTTCCTGACAATGGGCGGCCCGGGTGAATCGACAAATATGATGGTCCTTTACCTGTATCGCAATGGTTTTTCTTTCGACAAACTCGGCTACGCCTCATCCTTGGCGTGGGTCCTTTTCGTTGTCGTCATGTTATTAACCGCGCTGCAGTTCACGCAGCAAAAGAGGTGGGTGAACTACGATGCGTGACTCAATGCCTAAAAGGAAAGCCTCGTCCATTTGGAAGATCGCCAGCAATGTCCTCATTGGCATTATTGCCGCATTTTTCCTTTTCCCCTTTTTCTGGATGGTCGTCACCTCGCTCAAACCAACCGCTGAGGTTTTCTCTTCTGGAACCCAACTCGTCGGTTCTGAGGTGCGCTGGGACAATTACCCCTCGGCCATTGAATCGATCCCTTTTGCCACAGTCATTCTGAACTCCCTTTTTGTGGCAACTGCAGGCGCGTTTATCGTTATGTTCGTTTCGCTCTTATCGGCCTACGCTTTTGCGCGCCTGCGTTTCCGCTTCCGTGACCACCTTTTCTTGCTCTTCTTGGGCACTCTTGTGCTGCCACAAGAAGTTCTGGTGATCCCGCTCTACATTGGCTTCGAGAAGGTCGGCCTCATTAACTCCTACTGGGCGCTGATCATCCCCTTTGCCTTTGGGGCGTTTGGCGCATTTCTCATTAGGCAATTCATCCTGCAACTGCCACTGGAGTTTGAAGAGGCCGCACGAATCGATGGGTGCGGCGAAGTGCGCATCCTCCTCCACGTGTTGCTCCCACTACTTAAGGCTCCCATCATTGTGGTCGGCGTCTTTGCCTTCATTGACTACTGGTCCGCATTCTTATGGCCGCTCATTGTGGTTAATGACGCGGAACTCGCAACGATCCCCCTGGGCCTGCAAATGTTCTCTGGTGAACGAGGCACCGATTGGGGCCCCATGATGGCAGCTGTCACCATGGCGACGATTCCCTCAATCCTGATTGTGTTCTTCCTGCAAAGTCAACTGGAGAAGGGCGTCGCACTAGGCGCCTTCGGAGGACGGTGAACCACAATGACAACTCACAACTCAACACAGTGGGAATCGCTCACCCGACCCACACCACAGTGGTACGTCGATGCTCCCCTGGGCATCTTCATCCACTGGGGACCCTACTCAGTGCCCGCCTGGGCCGAGCCTCATGGAGAACTTGGCACAGAGGCCAACTGGCGCACATGGTTTACCCACAATGCCTATGCAGAGTGGTACTTCAACACCATCCGAATCCCCGATTCGCCAGCAGCCCAGCGCCACCGCGACATCTACGGGTCGCTGGACTACGACGCCTTTTTAGATATGTGGGACCCAGTAGACTTCGATCCCCACGCATGGGCGGATCTTTTCCGCCGTGCAGGCGCGGACTATGTCATCCCCACAACGAAACATCACGACGGGGTGGCCCTGTGGGATGCCCCCGAAACTGGTCGGCGTAACACCGTGCATCGAGGCCCGCACCGTGACCTCGTTGAAGAAATTGCCCAAGCCACACGTGACGCCGGACTGCGATTTGGCGTCTATTACTCTGGAGGCCTGGACTGGCATTACCGCCCCCACCCGCCAATCCTGAGTCAAAGTGACGTCGAAGACCTCGCTCGCCCAAAGGACGCCGAGTACGCGCGCTATTGCTATGTCCACTGTATGGACCTCATCGACCGATACCACCCGGACGTCCTGTGGAATGACATTGACTGGCCTGATGAGGGTAAACACTTCGGCGCAAATGGCCTGGGAACGCTCTTACAGCACTTCTACCAGGAGTGCCCTGAAGGCGTAACCAATGACCGTTACGGCGGAGTCCATTATGACTTCCTCACCTCGGAATACCAGCACATGAGTGACTCCGAAGACGGGGCCGTGTGGGAGAACTGCCGCGGAGTTGGCCTGTCCTTTGGGTATAACCGTAACGAGGGCGACGAACACTGTTTGACCAGCATCCAAGCCGTGCGACATCTGGTCGATGTCGTCACGCGCGGCGGACGACTCCTGCTCAATGTAGGCCCGAAAGCAGATGGGACGATTCCTGCCAACCAGGTCCACTGCCTTGAAGGAATCGGAGAATGGATGACCCGTGGCAAGGCTGAACTCGTTGGCGGCACGCCCCTAGGCACTATCGACGATGCCCAGGGGTGGGCGCGGGCAAAAGCCCACGAAGACCACTGCGCCCTTTTCGTTGACTCAACCTGCACACACCTGCGCCATCTCCCTGAAGGTTTTGATTGGTCCCGCGTGACCTCGCCGACCTGCCAGGCGATATACGAGGGCGGGGCGCTGCGCCTGGTGCCAGCGGAAGACACCATTTCAATCCTCACGGCACCGCGCCTATAGGCCCGGCCCTGAAATCAGTAAACCCGCCACCTGAATACCGGTGGCGGGTTCACTCCTGTTGTACGTAGTGCCTCAGCAAAGACAGTGCCAAGGAGGCAACGGGTGGCTTGCACACTGTGCTGCCATGATCGGCTACCATGACACCGCACGTGCAAAGGGCGACAAAAGAGCCGGTTTTCAGGCGAAAATGTCGCCCCTTGACCGTTCGGTGTGCGTCGAAGGTAATGTCCCCAAGTGGCATGAGTGAGTCATGTGCCCGCCTCAGCCACTACAGCTCAGACTGCAGGGACAATAACGTCACGGACCAGCGCGTCTAGCTTTGCATCAGCGTCAAGGAATTGGCGCAGGGTGCGCAACGTTGCCCCATAGGAAGCGAAGTCTTCAACCGCCAGCCCATCCTCCTCGTAGGCGCGCACGAAGTCAGGGATACGCAGCAGTTGATCTACGTACTCCTCAGGCACGGGGACATCCATGAGAGCTTCAGGAGTGTGATCGTGGGCGTTAATGAGCTCCTGCCACTGGAAAGGCGGCGAAACCACGACGTCACCGCCTTGGAATTGGGCCCAGTGGTTGGGGTTGCGGAAGGCAGCGCAGAGCAAGCGGGGCCGGATGCCGCGCTCGCGGAAAATCCCATAGGCCTTCTTGAAGGTGGCCACCCCTGCCCATTCAAGGGCTGAATGGTCTATCCAGAGGTTGTCACGTGCGACAACAGCCTTGATCCAATCATCTAGGCGGCCCACCATGATGGTCACCACGGGCCCCATGTCATCGACAGGTAGGCCTTCAGCCTCGCGGCGGGCAAGGCCGCGTTCAATGGCTTCAGCAGAACGCAGGGCCTGAGCTACGGTGAAGGAAACGGTGACATTGACAGAGACTCCCCGGTAGGTTGCCTCTTCAATGGCCTCAATCCCCACCTGTGTGGCGGGGATTTTCACCACGATATTTGGCGCCAGATGGTGGAATTCCTCGGCCTGGTCGGCCAGTGCCTGGGCATCGCGGTGGTGGCGCGGGTCCGTTTGGATCGACAGGCGACCATTGCGTCCACCGTGCTCGTGGAAAATGGGTTCCAGCAGGGCGGCGGCCTCGACGGACATATCCTTGACTGCCTGCCAACCAATGGCGGACTCGCTCCACGATGGATGGGCCTCAGCAATGGCCCGGATCCGCGGCAGCCAGATGTCAGGATGTTTGGAGATCGTCGTGTAGGCAATGACAGGGTTGCAGGTGGCACCAACACCGCCAAAGGAGATGGATTGACGTAATTCCTCAAGGTCGGAGGAGTCATTCCAGAGGGCGGTGGGGAAGGTTTGGGTGGCAGCCAGGAGCGGACCTGGCGTGGATGCGAGGGTACTCATGTGTTCTCCAGGGGTGAGGGTGACGGGTTCGACGGTGAACCCATTGAGCTCACTCCCAGTCAAGGCTATTTGTCCTGACTTGTCAATGCCTTGTGATGACAAAGTTGGTGAGGGGTGTTTACAACCCAGAGGAAGTATTGAGGGTGAAGTGGAAACTGTACAGCTCCGCGTTATACACATGCGTCCCGTACTCAATGACATGGCCCTGGGCGTCAAAAGCCGTGCGTTCCATTGTGAGGATCGGCGAATCCACGGGAATATCAAGAAGAGCGGCCTCGTCCTCGTCTGCTGCCTTGGCCCCTACGCTTTGCTGAGCGGTGACGGGATGGATCCCCTTGTCCTGCAGACAGGCGTAGAGGCCATTCGTGGTGAGCTGGGTGACGCTCGGTGCAGATTCGGCAAGGAGGAGATTCCGCAGGATCGCCAGGGGGCGCCCATCAAGGGTTCTGCGTCGCACAACCTCGGCAATCTCGCTTTTTTCCGGGCATTGCATAGCCAGTGCATCGTCCTCGTCCGCTAGGCGGATACTGTAGGACACGACTTCAGTTTGCGGGGTGAACCCGGCTTTGAGGAGGTCGTCATTCAGGCTGGTCAGGGCAAGGGGGCGTCGGACATGCATACCTGTGACGCGGGTGCCCAGCCCGCGCTTTCGGGTGAGAAGGCCACGTGAGACGAGGTCCTGCATAGCGCGGCGAGTGGTAGGACGGGAGACCTGGAGTCGCTTGGCCATAGAGACCTCGTCCTCAAGAAGCTGGCCGGGTTTGAGCTGGCCGGACAGGATTGCCTCTTCTAGGGGGGTGGCGATCTGGCCGTAGAGGGGAGTCGATGAATCCTTGTCGAGGACGACATTAAGGACGAAGGGTTCGTCGATGGTTTCTTGCGACACTAGAGCTCCTTGGATCGGCGACTCCGTCTTCTGGTACGAGGGCGGGGCCAGGTGGTCATATTTGTCAGAACAAACCGTTGACGTTCGGTGTCCTTTCGCTACAGAATGGAGTCAGCCTACCCCCGATGTTGTGGAAGGACTCGCTCATGTCTGAGCAAATGACCCGTGCCCCCGATGTACTGACGATCGGCCGTTGCGGTGTTGACATATACCCGCTACAGGTTGGAATCGGTCTTGAAGAGGTTACATCTTTCGGCAAGTTCCTGGGAGGTTCCTCCGTAAATGTCGCCGTAGCAGCTGCCCGCCTGGGGGATAGATGTGCCATTGTCAGCGGTGTGGGCGATGACCCTTTTGGAGTCTTCGTTCGCCGTGAAATGCGGCGTCTAGGGGTTTCTGATCAGCATGTTGTCACCGTGCCGAATCTCAATACGCCTGTCACTTTCTGCGAGATCTTCCCGCCCGACACCTTCCCCCTCTACTTTTACCGGCAGCCCAGCGCCCCTGATCTGCAACTACAGGCCGATAACCTCCCCATGGATGTCATTACAGCTGCCAGAATCTTCTGGCTCACTGCCACAGGCCTATCCGCCCAACCCTCATGTGAGGCGCATATGGCCGCGCTGGAGGCTAGGGGACGCAAATCGCGGACAATCCTGGACCTGGACTACCGAGCCGATTTTTGGAGGAGCGAGGACGACGCCACCCAAGCGATCCGCGACGTATTACCCCACGTGGATGTCGTTGTCGGCAATCTTGAGGAATGTCGTATTGCCGTGGGCGAGACCGACCCGGAACGTGCTGCTCAGGCTCTGCTGGACGCCGGTGTCGAGATTGCCGTGGTCAAACAGGGGCCACTAGGGACACTCTGTATGACCACGAGCAGGCGAATCGTTGTGGGGCCCACCCAGGTTGAGGTCTGCAATGGACTGGGCGCAGGCGATGCCTTTGGCGGCTCACTCTGTCACGCCCTACTAGAAGGGTGGGATTTGCCCCGTGCAATCCACTTCGCCTCAACCGCAGGGGCTATTGTCGCCTCCCGCCTCGAATGTGCTACCGCCATGCCAACAGAGATCGAAGTCCTCCACATGATGTCTAAGCACCCTGAGGTATGCCCCATTGAGGAAAAGGTGTAAACGCTGGGAGACCGAGATGTGCGCCGGAATGCCTGAGGTTGGTACCCCGCCCTCGTTACCCATACATGAGCGCACACCCTCAACCTGCCAATATCCGTGGACTGGCCCATGCCAGGTCACTAGAGAATCTGAAGAATGACGACGGCGCGGGCGCCGTCCACAACGTAGTGGAGTTACTGTGAATGAGAAATACGTTATCCGCGCGGGTCAGACCGCTCACCATGCCTACGAGAGCGATCTGACTGTAGAGCGCGCAGGGTGGCAGTGGTGCTCCCTGCGCGTCCTCGCCCTCGAACCCGGTGTTCCAGTGGATGTGTCCGGAGGTGAAGCCGAGTTCCTCATTCTGCCCCTGGCTGGCGGTTGCCATGTAGAGATCGCGGACACGGTCTACAGCGTTACCGGCCGCGACAGTGTCTTTACCGATATCACCGACTATCTCTACGTTCCGCGACGCACAGATATTCGCCTCACCAGTGACGAGGGCGCACGTATCGCCTTGCCAGGGGCTGTGGCGACAAGCGATCTACCTGTCACCTACTGCCCGCGGGACAAGGTGGACACAACACTTCGGGGAGCAGGACCGTGCTCGCGGCAGGTGAATAACTACGCTCTGGGCAATGAATTGACCACCTCCCACCTATTGGCCTGTGAAGTGTTAACCCCCGGTGGGAATTGGTCCTCTTACCCGCCCCACAAACATGACGAACACACTGAGGTTGAGAGGGTTCTAGAGGAAATCTACTACTACGAGATCCGTCCAGGTCATCAGGGTGAGGAAGGTTTTGCCCTCCAGCGCATCTACCCTTCGCCCGGTCATGATATTGACGTGTGCACCGAGGTCCACTCCCGAGACATGGTCATCATGCCCTACGGCTACCACGGCCCCTCTGTGGCTGCTCCTGGCTACGACCTGTACTACCTCAATGTGATGGCTGGTCCAGCCGAAGACTCGGTGTGGTTGATGACCGACGATCCCCATCACACGTGGGTTCGCGGCACGTGGGAGGACCAGGAGGTCGATCCACGTTTGCCCATGACACCAATGAATTAAAGGCCCGGGGCTGCCCGCTTTGCTCTGAGCCCCCGGGCCGGGCCGCGCCCTTGTAGTGCAGCCCCGCCCTCGTTACTTCAACCTGATTAACGCTGCCACCCGCACTTTCCCGCCTCCCTCAACAGCCCAAACTCGTAGGAGAATTATGAACACCCCCGCTCCCGCTACTGTGCGCCTTACTGTCGCCCAGGCCCTCATTCGATTTCTTGTCAACCAGTGGTCGCAGCGCGACGGAAAAGAATACCGGCTGGTGGCTGGCGCTTTCGGTATTTTTGGCCACGGCAATGTCGCCGGGGTTGGCCAGGCCCTCATGCAAAACGAAATTGACCCCACCCCCGATGGCGGCTCAATGCCCTACATTATGCCGCGCAATGAACAGGGTCAGGTCCACGCTGCCGCTGCCTTTGCGAAAGCGACCAATCGGATGCAAACGATGATGTGCACTGCCTCCATCGGACCAGGATCGTTAAATATGGTGACCGGGGCGGCTCTGGCCACGACAAATAGGCTGCCAGTGCTGCTCTTCCCCTCGGATCAATTTGCCACCCGGACGCCTGACCCTGTTCTACAGCAGGTCGAAGTCGCCCACACCTTGGACATCAGCGTGAATGACTGTTTTCGCCCGGTCGCCGCATTTTTTGACCGGGTGAACCGACCCGAACAGCTGCTGCCCAGCCTTATGCAAGCCATGCGGACCCTGACAGACCCAGCTGATACGGGGGCTGTGGTCATTGCACTGCCCCAGGATGTGCAGGCGGAGGCCTGGGACTTCCCCGTTGAGATGTTCCGCAAGAGGGTCTGGCATGTGCGTCGCCCACCTGTGGAACGTGAGTGCCTGGAGCGTGCGGCCACAATGATCCGCAGCGCCCGCCGGCCCCTCCTGGTCGCTGGTGGTGGCGTAATCTACTCCGAGGCCGCACAGGAGTTGCGTGATTTTGCGGCGCATACGGGTATCCCGGTGGCGGATACTCAGGCGGGCAAGGGAGCGATTAACTTCGACCACCCGCAGTCTGTTGGTGGGGTGGGCTCCACTGGCGGTGACGCGGCGAATCACCTGGCTGACCGTGCTGACCTGGTCATTGGTGTGGGTACGCGCTGGTCAGACTTCACTACGGCCTCACATACGCAGTTTAAGAATGAGGAGGTGCGTTTCGTCAACGTCAATGTCAAGGCTTTTGATGCGGTCAAACATGGCGCCGAAATGCTGGTGGCTGACGCCCGCGAAACTCTGCGCGCCCTGACAGAGGCCCTGTCGGACTACCAGGTGGATGCTGACTACGCGGCAGAGATTGCCGCCGAGAAGGAGGCGTGGGAAGCGCGCGTCCACGAATGCACCCACCTGGGGCACGGCCCATTGCCAGCCCAAATCGAAGTTTTTGGGGCACTGAATGAACTAATGGGCGATAACGATGTGGTGATCAATGCGGCCGGTTCTATGCCGGGTGACCTACAGGCGCTGTGGCAGGCGCGTACCCCGGTCCAGTATCACGTGGAATATGCCTTCTCATGTATGGGCTACGAGATTCCCGCGGCAATGGGGGTGAAACTGGCCCTGCCCGACTCTGAGGTGGTGGCCATTGTTGGTGATGGCACCTACCAGATGCTGCCCATGGAACTTGCGACGGTGGCCCAGGAAGGGATCAAGGTGATCTACGTTCTTTTGCAGAACCACGGATTTGCCTCCATTGGTGCCCTGTCAGAATCTCGCGGGTCGCAGCGTTTTGGTACACGTTTCCGTCAGGGCGGGCCAGGAGTTGACCATCGTGCAGAGGGGGAGCCCTTGGAGGTTGATATTGCAGCGAATGCGCGCTCGTGGGGGATTGACGTCATTGAGGTTGAGGGGATTGAACAGTTTAAGGAGGCCTATCGCACAGCCGTGGCGTCGCCTAAGGCGACAATGATCCACATTGAGACGGACCTCTATGGGCCGAATCCGCCCTCGTCGTCGTGGTGGGATGTGCCCGTTTCTCAGGTATCCCGCGTGGAGTCCACCCAGCGTGCCTATGAAGAGTATGTGCGTGACCGCTCCTTCCAGCGTCATTACCTGCACTAATAGGGGTGACGAGGGCGGGGCGCGTACCCATATCTGCCGGTGTGTATTTGGCTGGTGCCTCGCCCTCGTGCATACCCCGCCCTCGCCAATATGTATGTACATATCACCTTCATGTCGCTAACATGAAACTGTGTGGGCGACGGAGTCCGCATAGGGACGTCCCCGGTCTACGGAAGCCGCGCGCGGGCCGCCGATTTTCTGACAGGACCGTCGTGTCGTCCCAGGTATTACTGCCCTTTACCCACGGGCACGAGAGCACACTAAGGATCGAGGACGATGACCACCATTGCGCATTGGATGAATGGAGCCGAGTACGTCGGGACTCCCGTCGGTACCCTGCCTGTTGATAACCCTGGTACGGGCCAGGAAATCGCCGAACTCCTCCAGGCCTCCGCTGCGGACCTGGACCACGCTGTTGAAACAGCCCGCGCTGCACAAAAAGAGTGGGCACGTGTTCCTTTGGCAAAGCGTGTGGACGTAATGTTCCGTATGCGCCAATTGGTTCTGGACCACCAGGATGAGATGGCTCGCCTCATTGTGGCCGAACACGGTAAGAACTACTCTGACGCCATTGGCGAGATTCAGCGCGGACGTGAAACCCTGGACTTCGCTACCGCCATTAATGTCGCCCTCAAAGGAGAGCACTCCGTCGATATCTCAACTGGCGTCGATATTCATTCCATTCGCCAGCCGCTGGGCGTGGTTGCGGGCATTACCCCTTTCAATTTCCCGGCGATGGTTCCTATGTGGATGCACCCGCTAGCTATTGCCACTGGCAATGCCTTTATCCTCAAACCTGCTGCCCAGGCACCTTCAGTTGCGCTCCTTACTGCGCGCCTATATAAGGAAGCTGGCTTACCCGATGGCGTATTCCAGGTGATCTCCGGGGACAATGACCTGGTCAAGGCAATCCTGCACCACCGGGGTGTGAATGCCATTTCCTTTGTTGGTTCAACCCCGGTTGCCCACATTATTCAGCAGGAAGCGGTCGCTGCGGGTAAGCGAGTCCAGGCCCTTGGCGGTGCGAATAACCATGCCATTGTTATGCCTGACGCCGACCTGGATTTTGCCGCCGAACACATCAGTGCCGCAGCTTTTGGGGCAGCAGGTGAACGCTGTATGGCCTTGCCCGTTGTCGTTGCGGTTGGTGGCATTGGATCTGACCTGGCTCACAGGGTTAAATCCCATGCTGAGAAGATTAAAGTTGGCTACGGCATGGATGAGGGCGTGGAGATGGGGCCAGTTATTAGCGCTGCGGCCAAGTCACGCATTACGGCGCTCATCGATGATGCCGAGCAGCGGGGAAGCGAAGTAGTTGTGGATGGGCGCTCTCTTCAGGTGCCAGGTTACGAGGGCGGATATTTTCTTGGGCCAACGATCCTTGACGCAGTACCCCTGGATGCCCCCGTGTACCGGGAGGAAGTTTTCGGCCCCGTCCTCGTCATTGTCCATGCTGACACCTACGAGGAGGCACTAGAGATTGTCAATGCTCAGCCCTTTGGTAATGGGTCAGCGATCTTTACCAATGATGGGGGAGTGGCTCGCCGTTTCACCCTGGATGTCGAGGCGGGCATGGTTGGCGTTAATGTCCCGATTCCAACACCAGTGGCTTACTACTCTTTCGGTGGGTGGAAGGAATCTCTGCTGGGTGATACCCATATCCACGGGCCTGAAGGCGTTCGCTTCTACACCAGAGCCAAGGCCATTACCTCCCGCTGGCCCTCAGAAAAGACCTACGCGGCTACCATGTCCTTCCGCCGGGAAGACTGAGCGCAACTGAGCCAAGGCACTAGCTTTCTGGGCTGCGGCTCCGGGCCGTACGGCCTGCTTTGCTGCAAGTACAGGCCCCGCTGGGATGTTGTCGCATCCCAGCGGGGCCACGTTTATGGCAGGGCTAAACCTGGCGATGAGGAGGGCACTTAGTCAATGCGTATTGTGCACCCGGTGCGGGCAGACTCAGCTGCTGCCTCTGCTAGGCGCAATGCGGCTGCACCATCGGCGATTGAAGGAGAGGGGGCTCGTCCTTCGGACACGGCGCGGATAAATTCATCCAGTTCAGCGGTGTAAGCGGCCTCGTAGCGCTCAAGGAAGAAGTCGAGGTAGGGGTCCTCGGCATTTGTGTGGGTAGCAGTGGATAGGCGCACAGTTGTTGGGCGGATATTTTCTGCCAGCATGGCACCTTTAGTGCCGAAAGCTTCTAGGCGCTGGTCATAACCGGAGGCGCAGTGGCGCGAGTTGGTAATGGTGGCGGTATGGCCGTCCTCGTTTACCAAGGTAATGACTGCCCCGTCAAAGTCCCCGGTATCAGCCAAGTCGGGATCCAGATTTTGGCCCACCGCGTGGACAGCGACGATTCTGCCCAGGAAGTAGCGGGCCGTGTCAAAGTCGTGGATAGTCATATCCTTGAAGATGCCGCCTGAAACGGCGATATATTCCTTTGGAGGGGCCGCTGGGTCGCGGGAAATAATGGTCAGTTGCTCTAGGGTGCCTATTTGTCCTGCCTCGATGGCGCTATGGATTGCCCGGAATGAGGGGTCGAAGCGGCGGTTGAACCCCATCATTACCATTGGCTCGGTGCCTTCAAGTTTGGCCATGAGGTCCTCAACAGCAGCGGTCTCCATCGCCACAGGTTTCTCACATAGGGCTGGTTTGCCGGCTGCTACTGCGGCGAGGATGTGGGGGACATGCAGGGGAGTTGGCGAGCAGATAACCAGGGCATCAACGTCGGAATCGGTGAACACCGAGTCAATGTCAGTGGTGTGCCTGGCCCCGTAGGACTGGGCTAAAGCAGCGGCAGCCGCCTCGTTGAGGTCAGTAACAAGGGAAAGGGTTGCCCCGGGGTGGGCACTAATGGAACGTGCGTGGACCTTTCCGATGCGGCCGGCGCCAATGAGTCCAAATCTGAGCATTGGTAACACTTCCTTGTGTATGGCTTCCGGTTCCTCCGGTTCGCCTGTGGGCTCCATCCTAACGAGTAGGGACACTCAAAGGAAAGCTTTGTCGCGACAAATAGCCGGGCTGGAATGTCAATATCTATGCGCATATTGCCAGAGTCTTCCCGGCAGCGCCTGAAAGAGTTAGAGTAGATATGTCAGTACAAAGATAGGTCACGAGGTCGTGGCCTCACCTTCCTGGGCGGAGCTGCCTGGGCTGAGTAATCCTGGAGGACGAATGAGCGATATCCGCCTGGCCATCGCACCAATTGCGTGGACGAATGACGACCTGCCTGAATTAGGCGGAGAGAACACTTTCGAGCAGTGCATATCTGAGATGGCGCTGGCTGGATTCGTTGGCACCGAGGTTGGCAATAAATACCCGCGTGACCCACAGGTTCTACAGCGTTACCTTGGGCTGCGCGGCCTGTCCGTCGCCTCGGCGTGGACCAGTCTTTTTCTTACGACCGAACCCTTTGAGGTCACCGAAGCAGCCTTCCGTGCTCAGCGTGACTTCCTCCATGCCATGGGAGCCAAGGTTATCGTCGTTTCTGAACAGGGGCATTCGATCCAGGGTAAACAGGATGTTCCCGTCCTGGAAGCCAAGCCTGTTTTCACTGATGAGGAGTGGCAGCGCCTGACCAGTGGCTTAGAACGCCTTGGAGAGATTGCGGCTGAGACCGGCCAGAAGATCGTCTACCACCACCACATGGGTACCGGCATTCAGACCAGTGATGAGGTGGATCGTCTGATGGCGCAGACCGACCCAGATAAGGTGTCGCTGCTTTTGGATACCGGCCACTTCACTTTTTCCGGTGAGGACCCTCTGCCGGTAGCGCGCAAACATTTTGACCGCATTGCCCATGTGCATCTCAAGGACATTCGCCCAGAGCGTCTTGCCGAGGCCCGCCAGCAGCGCATGTCATTCCTGGATGCTGTGCGACATGGAGTTTTCACAGTGCCCGGTGATGGTTGTGTGGATTTTGAGCCAGTAACACGTCTGTTTGTGGACTCTGCCTACGAGGGATGGTTTGTCGTTGAGGCGGAACAAGATCCGGCCAAGGCCAATCCTCTGGAGTACGCGATTAAGGCGCGTCGTTATATCCAGGACATTACAGGTTTGTGAGTGAGTAATAATCAACGAGGGCGGGGCGCGCTTATCATTCACCGATGACTAATCGCGCTCTGCTGGACCTCGCCTGCCACCCACCAACATATGAACAGGGGCGCGAAGCAGCGCTCGAATTGGTCGGGCGCGATTGCAGCGATATTCAGGACCAGATTCGCGAGGCTCTCGACACCTGTCTGATTGCCCGCGAATTTCCTGAGTTTCTCCCCGTGTTGGTGGCAACGCTGAATGAGCGTGGGTTGCGCGACCACTACCTATCGGCATTTCTTGACCGTGGTGGTCAGTGCTCAGCTGATCTCAATGGCGGTTTTCTCCGCGCTTTTTCACTGTGCCAAGACCGCGAACGCTTCCGCCAGGCCATTTTCACTCCGCATTGGGAGGCGAGTAGCCCGTCCACAGGTGCGCTTTATGAAGTGCACGCTGGACTGCGTGACCTCGATCTGAGTGTGGATGATGTGGCGCAGTGGGCAGCAGCAGAAAAAGAGGAATCGCGCCGACGATGCGCAGTAGAACTGCTCATGGCCTTGATGAGATCTCAGCTGGAAGAGGATCTTTCTGTGTGGGTCTTCCACGGCGAAGGCGCACAATTTGCTGGAGGAGTTTTTGCTGGCGTTACTTCAGCTGAAGAGTGGATCGCAGATCACGCATTGACGGGAGTACTCACTCGCTATCCGCTTGACCAGGGAGTCTGGGATTGGGCAGTTGAGGCAGAGTACTTTACGCCACGCCGTCTAGAGCACTCCGCCCCCAGATTTGTTGGCGGCTTTACTTCCGCTTTACAGGAGCATATCCATTACGAGGGTGGGGTGCGCTTGTAAGTACAGGCGTCAGCGAAGCACAAGTTAACTCTGTGCATTTCTGGCCTGCGCATTGCTGATGCGGCGCAGCCCGAGGCTGGGTAACTCAATATCTGCCCCGCCCTCGTCAATAGTGACGGGATCTCCTTGACTGAACTGCGTCCCGCCCCGCTGCGAACGGATTAGCGGGTACTGCCAGGCGGAATAGACCAATTCCGCTGGGGAGGCAATGCCAGCAATATCTCGCAGCAAATAGACCCACGCATCTGCCACATTTCTCGCGAATCCACCAGACATAGTTGGCTTTTCTACGCAATATCGGCGATAGGAATCTGCAGGCTGGAGGCGCAACATATCGAGTTGTTTCAGATGCTCTGGGGATAAGGGAAAAGGTGCGCCTGTGGGACCCATTAGTGAAATCTCAGCGACATTAAGATCCTCCTCGCCCTCGTAAGCCCCGCGGGAGGCAAATTGGACAAAAGGAGGGTTTCCTTCAGGTGAAGAAATCACCAGAATAATCCCGTGGTTCATAGTGAGTAGCGTGTGAATAATATTCGCATGGAACTGATCCCAGCTTGATGCTGGGGGCCTCTGAAGAGTATGGGTTCTGGTATGTGTTGTGCCAAAAAATAGGCGTCGTCCCTGCGGGGTGAAATAGGTGACCTGAATTGCGGTATTACCGCGCTGAATTTCGAGAATGCTGTCCCCATGGATTTTCCATGCTGCCCGCGCTATTTCTCCTCCATAAAGACGAATATGCTTGCCATAACGATCCTCACAATGATGCGTGAGAATGTGGAAGGCGTCATTAAGGGAAAGAGGATCTTTGGCGACAATGTCTCGAGGTTCAACGAGGTGAAGACAATAAAAGGCCACCTCGTTAAAAGCGGTATGGCCAATGTGAATATCTCGAAGTGCGTCATCAGAAAATACGGTCAATGTCGTTAAGAGCGGCTTCTGATCGACAAGGACAGGCCACTTATGACTGCCTAGCTCTTCTACCCATTCGGAAAGGTCATCACATATTTGTGCCCAGGTCACCATGTGCGCCTCCTCTCCTCTTCTGACACGAGTTCTAGGGTCTGGCCGTAGAGTCGTAAGTGTGTGATGCCGCCAAGGTCGCACCATCCCAGATGTACCCCGCCACTCTGGTCAACAACCACATGACGGTAAGCCACCTGTGCCCGACCTGCTTCAAGGGCAGCATAGAAAGATGGGCACGAGATACGGGTGTCCATCAGGGCTTGGTAAATCCGAGGATCTTTTGAGGGACCTGCGAGAATTTCGCGCACATAAGCTGCTGATCCGCGACTGGCGACGTGTTGATCTGCGGCGCGAGCCAATATGTCGCCAGTCGGTTCACTACCTGCGGCATAACATTCTTCGATCACGAGCAGCTGGTGTTTGTGGAAAATACTGACCCGACCCGCCTGTCCAACTTCAGGCGGGGCATAATCGCGCACAAGGGGCGGTGGGTCGCCTAAAAGAACAGTGAGACCGTCAAATTTTCCCAGGTAGTGGGCTGCACGGTGGGCAAGCCAAGGCAAACCAACCTGAGTGATCCACAGGTGGGCGTCTGCTGCCTGAGCCAGAGCATTTTCCACTGTGGCGCGTTTGCTCACGCTAAGCACGTCAAGATCTTTGCTGCGCAGCTCATTGAGAATCGCCATCCAGGTGCGATTGTCGGTGGGGACAGAAAAACGCTGTGCCAGAGGAATAACGTCTTGTGCGGCGGTAAATAGCGGGGCAAAAGAATGTTCGAGGTCGCGCAATTGCTGGAGGTCGTCGGAAAATGCGGCCTGATAAGCCTCAGGTAACCCAACGCTGTGCCATACGGGCACATGCGGTCTTTCGCGAGTCAGGGTCATCCGATAGGGATCTTGGGCATACATGCCGTTGTAAAAGAAGAGCATCGACCTACTGCTTCCCTATGGCTGAGTGGGCAACTGTGGTGTTGTCAGCCTACAGGCCCTTCGTGATCCCTATTGACGAGGGCGGGGCGCGGGTTTTTGAGGGCGGGGCGTGCTCAGGGCATAGTTCTTTTCTCAAGGCATAGTTTGCTGCTCAAGGCACCGTTATTCGCAGCTTTAACGCTGCCTTGAGCACGGAAGTATGCCTTGAGCGTGAAACTCTGCCTTGAGGACAAGCACCTGCCGCACACCAGATGGACAAACCGCCGCGACGATGTTTTTTCTTGGCCGCATTCTCGTCGTGGACGCGCTTTGTCCATCCAGGCCCTTCGGACTGAAAAACTGACCTGCACAAACAGGCGTAGCCCTACCGCCAGGAGCTGACAAATAACTGCGACAACGTGTTTCCTGGGCGTGCAACCCCATCGCGGCGGCGGTTTGTGTGGCGCCGATCGGCTGACACCGGCCCGCGCCCCGCCCTCGTCACACTTTTTCTTCGCGAGGCACCAGTGCTGCCGCCGAAAACCACGTGCGCCACACATTGCTCACGGTCCTCGCCACCATATAAACCAAGGAATAGACCAGCCACACTCCCGCGACAATCGCTACGTCGCTTGCGCCCGCGCTTCGCGCCACTTCCAGCAGGGCCAGCGCTGGCAAATAGACCGCGAGCTGCACAATCCCTGCCCACGCGAAGTAGCGGTTATCCCCAGCTCCCAACAGAACCCCGTCCAAGAGGAAGACCACTCCACCCAGAGGCATTCCCACACAGCAGGCGAGCAGCGCCACGGTAGCCAGCCCCCACATGGTCGGATTCCCGCCAAAAGCCAAGGGCACCCACGGCGATAAAGCAGCAATCACCACTCCCACTGCCACGCCGGCCCACAGACCCCACTGGGTCAATACCCGCAGCAGAGCCCGCAATTCCCCTTTGTCGCCAGCTCCTTGCGCCATTCCCACCATGGACTGCGCCGCAATCGCCAAAGCGTCAAGAATAAAAGCAGCCAGCATCCACATCACCAGGACTACCTGATAGGCCGCCACGGCGTCAGCCCCTAGGCGCGCCACTGGCCATAGCGTTGCCAGCCCAGCAATGCGTAGCGCAAGCCCACGCACAATCAAGGGCGCCCCCTGCCCGGCGGCGGTCAAAATCCCCGACCCGGAGGGCCTCAACCCAACCCCAAGTTGCCGCGCACTACGCCCTACCAGGGCACACACAATCGCTGCCATTGCCAGTTGAGCGCAGGTTGTCCCCAGCCCGGAACCGGCCACGCCCATACCAAAGCCGTAAATAAATAGCGCATTGGCCGCAACATTAAAGATCATCCCACCTGTGGCAATCCACAGGGGCGTGCGCGTATCTTGCAGCCCGCGGAAGGTCCCGACCCCCGCCAGCACTACCAACATGCCCACCAATCCTGGTGCACATGCCCACAAATACGCGCGCGCATGGTCAGCCACTTCGCCGCTCGCCCCAAGGAGTTCCGGCAAAAATGGGGCGCCCGCAGCCATTCCCACAGCAGCAAGAGCACCCAGCCCGGCAGCCAACCACATGGCGTCAATGCCTACGCGCAGCGCTCCAGGTTGGTCGCCCCGGCCTAGGGCCTGAGCCGCCAGGGAGGTTGTGGAATAGGCAAGGAAAATAAAAAGGACCACCACCGTGGCCAACACCTGTGAGGCGACCGACAACCCCGCCAGTTGCGCTGTCCCCAGATGCCCCACCATTGCCGAGTCAATCAGCGTAAAAAGCGGCTCTGTAATCAGGGTGGCAAGAGCAGGGATGGCCAGGGCCAGGATGCGGCGGGTCAGGTTGGGTGGGGAAGTCACAAGTCTCCTGTGGGTGGTGTGGCGGCTGTGGGAGTGGGCCGGATTTGACGAGGCCGGGGCCGGTTTTTACCGGGCCTCCGCCTTTCAATTGTGCGCTCTTGCGTTAAAGCTGTGGATGGGACATTCAGCACCGCGCAGTTATGTGAGGATCACACCCCGCCCTCGTCGCTACGATCGGCCTAAATACGTAGTGTGATGCAGATCCTAAGTCTCTTCACAGCTCCACATGTGGATCCACAGCTTGTGGATGAGGTTGTGGACAAGTGTCCTTTTCTTCCCCTAGAAGATCCGCCAGTGAAGTGCCAGAAGCCCTCCTTCAGGTGTTGAAGTGCACAAATGTAATTCCACAGTGTGTGTGCACAACCCCGCCCTGTATCCACACGCTATCCACACCATGCACATTTTCTATCCACAGAACAGTTGGTCACTACCCCTGCCGCGGAGGCGTTACCCTCGCGTGAGCGCATGCGCACCCGTGCGCCTGTGTGCGCAGGCGCCCCCGCCCTTC
The DNA here is from genome assembly GCA_030524055.1 of Actinomycetaceae bacterium. Taxonomy (GTDB): domain Bacteria; phylum Actinomycetota; class Actinomycetes; order Actinomycetales; family Actinomycetaceae; genus Pauljensenia. Next base: position 28,085 of record JAUNHH010000013.1, read on the forward strand.
ACCACCAAAGAAGAAAGACACACAATGAGCGACGAGGATTTTGACCGCGTCCCCCCTCAGGACACCGAAGCTGAAATGTCAGTTCTCGGGTCAATGATGCTCTCGCGCGAAGCCATTGCTGATGTCATCGAGGAAATCAAAGGCTCGGACTACTACAAACCCGCCCACGAAACCATCCACGACGTCATTGTGGAACTGTCCAGCCGTGGCGAACCGGCTGACGCTGTGACTGTCGCCGGGGAACTCCAACGCAAAGGTGTGCTGGCCCGCGTCGGTGGCGCCCCCTACCTCCACAGTCTGATTGCCTCCGTCCCCACCGCCGCCAATGCTGGGTATTACGCCCGTATTGTCCGCGAACGCTCTGTTCTGCGGCGCCTGGTGGCCGCCGGGACGCGCGTGGTCCAACTCGGGTATGCCGACGCTGGCGGCGATGTGGATGAGATTGTGGACCAAGCCCAGGCGGAAGTTTTCGCCGTCGCAGAAAAACGCGCCACCACCGACTATGCGCCCATGTCGGAAATCTCCGAAAACGTCCTCGCTGAACTTGAGCGCATTGAAAGCGATAAAGGGAAAATGCGGGGCGTCCCTACCGGATTTATTGAGTTTGATCGGCTCACTCAAGGGCTGCACGGCGGCCAAATGATTATTGTTGCCGCCCGTCCTGCCATGGGTAAATCAACCTTAGCCCTAGATTTTTGCCGGTCAGCATCTATTCGCCATGACGTCACCTCCGTGATTTTCTCCCTCGAAATGAGCCAAAATGAAATCGCGATGCGTATGTTGGCCGCCGAATCGGGAGTTTTCCTGTCCAAAATGATGGCCGGAGAAATGACTGACCGCGATTGGCGCTCCGTTTCTGACACGACAGCGCGCATTGCGGAATCCCCCTTATTTGTGGATGACTCGGCGAATATGACGATTACGGAAATCCGGTCGAAATGCCGGCGGCTTAAGCAGCAACATAATCTTGGGTTGGTTGTTGTGGACTACCTGCAGTTGATGACGTCCGGCAAGCAAGTGGAGTCGCGTCAGCAGGAAGTTTCAGCCCTGTCGCGAAACCTGAAGTTGCTGGCCAAAGAGTTGGATGTGCCCGTTATTGCGGTGGCGCAGCTGAACCGTGGGCCAGAATCGCGCACCGATAAAAAACCTATGATGTCGGATCTGCGTGAATCCGGGTCACTAGAACAGGATGCGGACCTCATTATTTTGTTGCACCGCCCGGAGTATTACCAAGAGGGTGATCGTCCCGGTGAAGCTGACATTATTGTCGCGAAACACAGAAATGGGTCCACCGCCACAATTCGCGCATTATTCCAGGGGCATTTGGCGCGATTCGCTAACTTCACGGGGCGGGAAGAGCCTGGAGAATAGCTCTTTGCATACAATCGTCGTCGTCGATATTTGTAGAAACGAGGGCGGGGCGCACAAGTAATTTTCAGTTACGATCGCCCCAAAAGAGTGTCCACGACATGTCCGATTGCCGCGGGTGTGTCAGGCTTATTCCTAAAGCGTCTCCACCACCGAGGAGGTGGCCCCTTGGCCGACCAACCCGCGTTCACACCTGAAATGGCGTCCGACCCTGCGATTGCCACTGAGGTGCTCGTTCGTATTGCGACAACACGCCCCGATCTGCATGCCCTCCTCGCAAAGAACCCTGCCCTCCCTGATGAGTTACGCGCGTGGCTGGCAACCAGCCCTGACCCAGCAGTTCAAGACGCTCTTGAAGAATTCCGACGTGGCAGTGACGGGCAGGGCGAGGCGCCAGTTTCTGGAGACGCTGGGACTGTTGACGCTGGCGTAGAAGCTGCTGGGGTCGGTGCGGAAGATGCTGTAGCCAATGCTTCTGGTCAGCTAGGCGACGCTACGCCTGCGACGGACAGTGCTGGCAGTGCTGGCATCGCCGATGGTGCAGTGGAGCCAGCCAGCGAATGGGTTCCCAGTGACCACGAACAAACCGTGCAATTATCGGTGATGCGCCGCCCCCTTGACGTGCCTTCCCCCTCACCCGATAGTGCGCTACCCCCGGAAGGTGCTGCTGGCACTACGGGCAGCACAATAAACGAGGGCGGGGCCACTCCTGCAGGAGACACATTTGGTGGACAGGTCGAGGCAGGCGCGGGCAATGCCGAAGAAACCGTCCAATTATCAATGATGCGTCGGCCCATTGAAATACCGCCCACCTCGGTAGATTTACCTGATGCAGGTGTGCCTGTAGGTGAAGCGGAACCTCAGGGCGAGGCACTGGCGGAAAGTGCCGCCATCAATGCGACCGCACCCGTGCCAGCGGGGGCTGACAGTGGCAATGCTGCTGGTGAAGATCCAGGTGCGCTCGCGGATAGCGATGATGACCTGGAACCCACACAGCTTCTTCAAGCTGAGGACCATCCCTCTTCTTCACTTTCTGACACCACCCTTCAGGCAGGTCAGCCTGCTACCGAGGTGCCTGTGTCCGAGTTTGGCGTGCAAGCCGGCGGCCAGGCCCCCGGCGCCCCTGACTTCCAGGTGCCGCCTGCTGATCTGCCCACCCTGAATGAATCCGAAGGTGCTGGTGTAGAGGCAGCCCCGCCCTCGTCCGAATGGAATATTCCACGCGAGGACGTGCCATCAACGTCAGGGTGGACTCAACCGACGCGTGAGGATCAGATCAATACTGACTGGGCACAACCGGTAGATGTGCCAGCCTTTGCTGAAGGCAGCATGGATGTTCCCGCGCGTGCCGAGCAAGACTCGGGCGTTGAGGTACCGAGTTTTGACCCGAACAGCGCCGGATTTGACGTGCCACCAGCGGAGGGGACGGCTGAGGGCGTGTGGACTGCACCTGAGGCTGCAGGTGAAGGTGCGGGTGGCGGTGATGGCGCGGCTGCTGGTGAACAAGAGATCGCCTGGACCCCACCAACTGCCTCTGAAGCCACTGAAGAGCCACGTCAAAGCAGTGATGACAGTGTTGTTGCTGACTCCATTTCCATTAACGAGGGCGGAGCAGCGGCGGATATTCACGGCGCAGAGGGTGACGTCTTTGTTGATGACACTGCCGCTGAGCATGCGGTTAGCGCTTATGAGGCTGCGGCTCCCACTATTGGTGGCGCGGAAATCCCTGCTGGCGACGAGTCTGTACTAACGAGTGACGTTCCTAGTGGCGACAGTCAAGGCGTGTCTGCTGATGAGAGCGGATTTGCTGAAGTTGCCGTTACTGACGGGGTGCCCCTAGGTGAATCGGGCGATGATGTGACCGCGCCTGTTAATGCTGCTCAAATTGGGAATGAAACTCCGGGTGAGCAGGCTATGTCTGAGGCGCTCGCGGCTGAAGGTGAGGCGCGCGCAGCCCAGAACGCCATGACTGATCGTGGTCATGCTGATGTGGAGGCCACTGGCGTTCCGGTTGACGTCCCCGCTGATCAGAGGGCGACTGAGGGAGCACCTGATGCCGTACAGGATCAAGCGTTTGCTTCTGCAGAGACTGCGGATGAAATAGGTGCACCCGCGACTGACCAGACTGCCAGTGATGAGGCGGATCTTCCTGCTGCCAGTGAGGCAGCAGAGGCGCCTGCTGAAACCTCCGCTGCACCAGAAATACCTCCCGTAAATTCTGATTCAGGTGACTCTGAATCGCCTGATCAAGTGGCTTTTGAGCGTCCTTCGTGGGGTGCGATCCTCAGTGCTCAGGATTCTGACGGGCCGGTTGATGATGAGGCGACTCGAGTTTTACCACGCCGTTTCCCGCCCGCAGTAGATGCTTCGGGAGCCGGCTCCGCCCTCGTTCATCAAGAGGAAACTGCTGTACCGCCTGCGCAGGAAACTGGTGCACCTGCTGCCCAGGAGACTGCTGCACCGCCTGCTCAGGAGAGCACGGGTGGCGAGTGGGGGCCCTCCCCCTGGCTGTCTGGGGAAACCCAGCAGGGTGCCGATGGGGCGCCTGCGGTTCCTAATGCGGGTGCTGGCGAGTTTGTGCCCCCAGCAGATGCGGCGATTAGTGCGAGTGCGCCCGAGGGTGCGCCTACTGGTGCGCCTGAAAGCGCGCCTACTGCTGGCCCCGAGACCGCACCCGACAGCGCTCCGAGTAGCGCGAGTGGAGGATGGGCTGCCCCAACGGGCGTTCCTGCTGTGCCAAATGTGCCGCCGCCTGGTGTAACTCCCTCTTCTTCAGTGCCTACTGGGTCACCACTACCGCCTCCATCGGGTAGCCCGGTGCCCTATGTGTCCAGCCCTCAAGGCCCTTCTGGCGCGCCCGTTCCGCAGGTCAGCGCTCCAGGCACGGTCCCGCCAGCGCAGGACGGACAGCCTCCGATTCCTGAACAGGCTGCTCCAGCGCCATTTGACCCCTATACCCAAGCGCCGTACGCCAACGCAGGATCGGGCAGTCCCTTTGCTCCTGCCAGCGGACAACAGGGTGCGGAACCTTCTGCTGAGCGGCCGGAGGTGCCAACACAACCAGGCCAACCCTCTCCGCAGGGGCAGCGTCCGCAAGACTCCAGCGCTGCGCCTGCCAATCAACCGGCAGGCGCCCAAGAAGCGCAGGCCGGACCTGCTGGTGCCTCGACTGCCTCTAGCGCTTCCGGCGGCGCCGCACCTACCAGCACCTCTGCGGCCGCAGGCACTGCGGCGGCTACGGGCACCCCGGCGCCACCTACCGGTGAGCCACCTGTTGCACCCACGCACAGTGTTGCTGCTGGAACAGGTGCATCCGCGTCAACGTCAGGCGACGCCCGAGTGCCAGATGCGTCCGCATCTGCTGCTCCCGCCGCATCTGCTGCTCCCGCCGGTTTTGCCCCTCCTGCAGGCACCAGCCAGTCAACACCGGCCACCGCCGTTGATCGCGGCGGGCCTGAGGGCGCGGCAACGCCCGTCAGCGACAAAGGCGATACCTCGGAAACAGCAGGCCCCGGCCTCGTTCCCCCAGGAGCATCTGCCTCCAGTGGGCCCGTCAGCGACCGTTCACCGTCTACTCCTGGTGGTCCCGGCACTTCGGCTGGACAGCGCCCCTCGGGCCAGCCCTCTACAGGCGCCCCCGGTGCGGGGCCTGGCCAGCCCCCTGCTGGCACCCAACAGCAGTCTTACCAGGGCGGATTCCCTCAGGGCTACCAGGGAGGATTCCCCGCAGGGTCACAACAACAATCCGCGAAATCCACATCTACTGCGGCAGACAAGAAGCGGAGGATGACCATTATCGGCATTATTGCGGTTGTGGTTGTCCTGGCGCTCATTGTCCTGGCCTGGGGTATTACTGCCATTGTTGGTGGCCTTGGCGGTGGGGGCAATCCCGGTGCCGCTGGGCAAAGTGAGGCGCAGAGTTCATCAAGTACGCAGACCTCGGGGTCAATCGGTGAAGGTTCACCAAATAATGGGACTCCTATTGAAGCGCCAAAAGTAGAGGATGCTACCCCTGCGCAAAAAGACCTCAACAATAAGTGCATCCAGGGCGATATGACCGCCTGCGATTCCCTTTTTGCTGAGAAACTTCCCGAGGACCATCTTCTCCACCAAAGCGGCAAGACCTGCGGTTTCCTCGATCCAGATGCTCAGGGTGGGACCTGCGAGGCTGACCATGGGAAGAAATGGACGCCATGATCGCTTCGCAGTGAGCTTTCTTTGTGCGGCCCCGCCCTCGTCAATAATGAACGAGGGCGGGGCCGTGTTTTATCTCTGTGTGCCGCGCATTGATATGGCTGTTGGCCTATTCGGTTTTCCTATTGCTGATCCGCGTATTTTCTCCGCGCACGCAGTGCCTTTAACGCCCATTCTGCAGTGAGGAAAAAGAGGGCGACCCATACCAATGCGGTGGCCACCCAACGTCCCGGTTCAACATGCTCATGGAAAATCAGCACCGCAATAATCATTTGCAGAGATGGACCGACGTATTGAATAAAACCAAGGACGCCTAAGCTGAGGCCCTTTGATGCTTGAGCGAAAAGGCATAGGCATAAGACAGTCAGGAATCCTGAGCCAATCAGCCACAGTAAATGAATTGGCCATGAAGTGTGTGTATTTGTCGCGTTGATTGTGTGGAATGACGTTGCCTCATTCAGCGCTAAATAGGCGTAATAGCCAAGGAGAATGGGGGTGACTGCTGCGGTTTCTATGGTCATACCCTCAATGGCGCCAGCCATTTTTGCTACCTGCTTTTTCGCCAGAGAATAGAGGGTGAAGCTGGTTGGAAGAATAAGGGAAATCCAGGGTAAAGAGCCCATGCCTACGACCATGACCACAACAGCTGCTGCGCCGAAAAAGAGGGCGATCTTTTGGAAGAAAGAAATCCGCTCGCGGAGAATAATCATGCCAACGGCAACAGTCATGAGGGGATTAATGTAATAGCCTAGTGCAGCATCTAAGGTCCGTCCTGACTGGATGGCGAAAACATAGAATGTCCAATTCAGGACGATTAATATTCCGGATATAGAGAGGTAGAGAATAGCCTTTTTATTGCGAATGAGCGCTTTTAGTTCGGGGAGTCTGCCTAAAATGGTGAGGAAAATGAGGCAACTAATCAATCCCCATACGGCGCGGTGAACAATGACTTCTAAAGAGCCTGCAGGGGAGAGCTGAATAAAGTAGAGCGGGAAAAATCCCCAAATAATGTAGCATCCCAAGCCAAGAGTGAGCGACAGTCGCGGAGATGGCGTAGAGGCGGTGGAGGATGGGGTCACCAGCCTAGAATAGTCGGGTGATAGGGCAAAATGTGTTGGTGGGGCCAGGCGTTGCGGCGGGGGCCGCTATGTATACAGGTTGACAATCGGAGGCCGACAGGCGGAATTGATAAACCGCCGCGACAACGACAATTGCTGCGTGAAAACGCGTCCTGGCGGCGGTTTGTCCGCCTGTCGCCATGGAGATAGGCACCTGGGGCCTAAGTCTGCACCTATTTGCGCAGGTCAGAAATTTTGGCGTGCAGCCCCGATTGACAACCCGCGTCCACAACGTAGATTTGGCGTCACAAACGCGTCCTGGCGGCGGTTTGTCAGCCTGTCGCCATGGAG
>JAUNHH010000013.1:35155-37213 GCA_030524055.1 Actinomycetaceae bacterium
GATCTGCGAAGCCCCCTCCCTGTTGGAGGTATTCCTAAGCCGCAGGTAGGTAAAGATAGCGTTAAGGACCAATACCCTCTTGGTAAGGACAAATACGCCCAACTCCAAACCCGACTTTTCCGCGCCGCAACAGCAAAAAGCCTTCATCACGCCAACACGAAATATCCTATAACCCGAATAGGCGGTGACGTATCAAAAACACGAAGAGCGCGACTGCTGTCGGCATCGCGCTCTTAACAACGAATGGGGGCGCGCTTCCTCGCGCGCCCCGAATTATCTCAGGCTGCGTCGCTACGGAATGAGGCCTTAATTGAGGGAAGGAGGAAAGCAGCGCCAATGGTGAGAAGTGAAGCAAGAAGGATGCTCAGGGGAGCGTCAGCCTGTGCGGCGGCGAGGGCGCCAAAAGTGCCCAGAATAACCAGGATGATTGCGACGGCAATGAGGTGAGCACCGGTCTGCCAAGTGGGGGTGGCGGGTGTGGGATCGACAATGTGACGCATGGGATGTTTCCTTTCGGTCAGGGCCAGCGAGCCACAGACCGTGTCCCGCACGGCAATGTGTTGAGGTGTAGGAGTAGAGGATCGCTCCGTTATCCTGCAATAGCAACGATAGTCCTGCGTCTATGAGGACTCCAACTTCTGTGCCAGACTACACACCAGTTGGTAAAATTTGGGGTTTGCTGGGGTTTCAGTTCCCTATTGACGAGGCCGGGGGCGTGAAATCATGAAAACGTGCGTCTCAATACTCGCGCCCCGCCCTCGTCAATGGAACCGCACAAAAAACGGTGCCTCGGCAGAATGACACTGCCGAGGCACCGGAAGGTGGTGGAGAAAAACTCAGCTCAGACGCGAGATTTTTTCTGCCTGGAGGCCCTTGGGGCCCTGAACGATATCGAATTCGACTTTTTCGCCTTCAAAAAGGGTGCGACGTCCGCCGTCTTGCTCGATATTTGTGAAGTGAGCGAAAACGTCAGCTGAGCCATCATCAGGGGTGATGAAGCCGTAGCCCTTGTCATCGTTGAACCATTTAACGACACCAGTGGTCATGGATAAAATCCCATCAAGTGGGCCCCGAGGAGCGGGGCGGGTACCGGGCCCGGTTGGGTCCCGGCATAGTCACTCAACCTCCTGCAACCACCCGGGGACCGCATGTACTGCAATGAAACTGTGGAACTACATGCTCCACCGTAGCGCATTCTTAGGATGTGCGACAGGTGAGGAATCCCGCGAAATTAACTGAGCGGATAGTTGGTGGTGGAATTGTGGGGATGTTGGGCGTCAGCTCATAAGTGCAGCGAGTTGCCGGTTGATCTCTTCAAAGGAGGACCTGTTTATGAAGTAGTTGCGGTGAGTGATGCGAATAGAGTCAATCGACGTTGCCCCAATGAGGACGATATCCATCCATGGTTCGTCCCAGTGTTGGCGTTCCATTTTTCCGTAGGCTGCGAGGGCGGCGTCTGAATCCTCACCAAAGTCAATCTGGTGGACCAAACGGTCAGCTCGGTGATCGCGCGCAAGAAGGAAATAGTGAACAGGATCAGTGGTCATTGACTATTCCTCCCTCCCAAGTATTCTTCCGTGTAGGGAAAATATAACTGCTGTGAGTTTAACCTGGCTCGCGGGAAATGTAGTGGGTGGAACGGCTGGGTGGAGTGAAATCTAATTGGTAGCCAACAAGTTTTCCTGTCTGCGGATCCCAAATGCGCAGCTGCCCATTGCGTCCAGCAGTTGCCACAAGATTATTCGGACCCCATAAAGCCACATTAATGGCATCGATATGCCAGGGGAGATGATGAATGAGTTCGGCTGAATCAAAATCATAGACTCCGAGGCTGCCATTATCGCAGCCCAATACTATATATTTGCCACTGGGAGAAATGGAGGTGGCATAAGCTTCCTCTGGGGTATTAATTTCGTGAAGAAGCTTCTCATTGCCATAAAAATCGACCCCGCCAAGATCATAGGAAACAATGGCTCTAGTACCGTCAGGTGTGCCTGCAGCGGAAATAGCCCAACCTTGTGGCTCAAAGGGGTGCTCGAAAGGCTTTCCGCGTGTTGA
>JAUNHH010000013.1:37313-55271 GCA_030524055.1 Actinomycetaceae bacterium
GCGATTGCTTCTATTCTCCTGTGCAATTCTGTGCTGCGCATCGAAAGCCCATGCCATAAATGGCGTTCATAGGATGGAGAAAAGCAGCCAGCTAATTCAACGAAGTCGGTATTCCCTCCTGACTCGCGGAAGGCCTGGTCGCAGGCCTCTTCAAAAGAAATACCTAAGATGTGCGACTTTCCCATGCAGGCGCCAAGACGGACTGCCATTGGAACCCATTCGCTTCCAATAGCGCGTTCCCACACTTCGGTAATCTCTTCTGTGGTGCCATACCAACCACTCAAGGGTGAATAAACAGTGTCTTCAATATGTGGTTTGTGGCGTTGTGCGCGAATATGGTCAAAGAGTTTTTCGCGCCCAGGGATCTCGAAGTTTGCCAGTGCAATTCCAAAAACTGCGACCGCAGGCAGGAAGGTGTATTTCTCTTCCGCTATATTGCGAAGAAAACGACTCCTCCATTGCGGTGCAAGAGAATTTAAGTCCTCAACCCGCAGCTCCCCACTGTCCATGAGTTTTCGCAGAACAATTCCTAATGTGCGTCCTCGGCAGGTTGGTTTATATAGCATTTTGCGGCACCACTCAATTTGAGTTTCCCCAATGGGAAATTGGTCATCAAAAGCCATGCTCCACCGGAAAGGGAGAGTGTTATCATTTGCGATTTCGCTCTCGGGAATATCTATATACCCAGGCCACGGATACTGGTCCCATATCATCACATTTGCTGCATGATATCGTTCGACAAGTCGATGTATACGCGAATATTCAGTGGCGTCGTCACTCCAGGTAGAGAACTCCAACGGGAACCAAAAAGTTGCCAGATCATATTCTTTTAACGCTAATGCTGCGCGCAGCCACAAAGGAAAATCCGGATCCTCCATAAGGGAAATAACAGCCTCAAAATAGTCATTGAGTGGTGCCCGCTGCTCCTCGGAATTCACCAGAGCGACGGCCAGCGACCCTGCTGCTTCCCACCAGGAATGATCCCCCGATGCCGCCTTCGCCCACTCGAGCGCACTGTCACGCGCTGAGCATCCGTGTCTGTGGGCATCGCTAGTAACCCATTCCCACACCTGATCCTGCTGCGTTGCCCAATCAATCAATCGTGCATCCTCGCCCTGCATATCCACATCCTCCTATTAGGCCCTCAACCATACAGCGAGAAGAGGGGTCCCTCTTGTGGGTCCACCCCCGGTTATCGTGATGACACCAAACGCAGTCCTGCATCCTTTCGGAAATTCAGGAGGGAAAGGGGGTGATCATCTGCCACGAGTGTCCGCTGCGCTATTTCCTCATTGCTCAACCCTGCTTGCGATAGTGAGAGCAGAATGCGAGAGAGGAGTTCTGGTTGTTCCTGCGGAAGATCCTCTGAGAAAGGCTCATTTACTCGCCACCCTTTACGCTGAAGATCCTTATAAAGGCGTGTCTGAGTTTGCTCGGAAATCGCCCCGAGTGAATATGCGCATTCAAGTATTCTCTGCGCAGGAACCATCCATTCTAGTTTCAGGTCAAAAAGTCGGCTTAATGATAATGACTGTAGGTAGGGGCGAATAGTGGCTTCTGGCATAAGGAATTCTGCTGCAAATGCATTTGCCTCCGCTTCGGCCTCAAGCGAAGCGTATTCAGCATGCATTACAAGATGCCCCAGCTCATGGGCTAAAGTCCACCTTTTGCGATCGATGGGTGCCGCCTCATTGAGTAAAATAATGGGATATTCGCCAATGCGTTGGGATAAGGCGTCGATACGCTGTGTCTCTAAACGAGTTTGGATAATGGTAACGCCCGAAGACTCTATCCATCGGGAAAGATGGTGAACGGGGCCGATAGGAATATTCCACTGTTCTCGCACGAGTCGTGCCGCAGCAATTGGACCTACCGATTCAGGATCAACTGCAGGTAAATACTGCGTGGGAGAAATATCAACGAATTTCACCAGCGCTGCCAGTTGCTTGCGCAGAAGGTTGAGTTGCGCTTCTGCTTTCTTCCATTGGGGTGGCGAGGCCGAAGCGCGCCTTCTCATATGAGATTCAATAGCTAAAGGTGCCCAATTACCTGACTCTGTGCACAAAAATCCTTGCGTGACTCGAAGGGGTGCTGCCAACTTTTCGAGGTCGCTATCAGTGGGGGTTCGATCGCCGTGCTCGAAACGCGACAAGGTGGCTTGAGTGACGCCGATTGAGTCAGCCAGGCCTTTCTGTGTCATTCCACTCGCGACACGCGCAATATGAATAGCATCCCCAACGTTCCTCACTGCGCCTCCTCCTGCTGGATCTCATGGAGGATGACTTCGAGTCCAGGAAGTTCCGGTTCGACAGGGGAGTGCAATACCTGTGGTTGTGCAGTGGTGGTGTCGAGGTGCAGGCGCTCAACCCATGTCGCTTTCCCTAGCGACTCCCTCAAAGAAAATAGGGGATAGCGAACCTGATTGAGCTCGCTGTCCCAGTTGTAACCGAAGGCCAATGGGTATGTGGCAATTTCGTCAAGCGGGAGGGGGGTGGGCTGAAGAAAAAATTCGATCGCGCTGTGCGTTGGATATGAGCGGAGCCCATCACTATCATCATGCTTTTTAAAACGGCCACGATATCGCCCTTGAAGAGAAAATTCGCGATGCGGTTCTTCGTTGACAACATGGAATCGTGGATCATTAAGAAGGAAGGGCAGCATGAGTCCCCAAATTCGCTCGTGCAGAAAGTTGGCATAGAAACGCTGCGAATATGTCACTGCCCAATCCGGATGTTCCTTTCGTAAGGTAGCGAGATTTCGATCAGCCTCACTGACAGCTGCAATGAAGGCAAGCAGAAAATCCTGACCAAAATCTGAGCTGACCTGCTCCGGAGACGGATAGGGCGTTTTCATGCCGAAAAATATACCGGAGGCTGCATGTGCGCTCAAGGCATAGTTGTACGCTCAGGGCACCGTTAATTCGCCATTTAACGCTGCCTTGAGTCCGGAAGTATGCCCTGAGACAGGAACTATGCCTTGAGGAAGAAACGCTGCCTTGAGCGACAGTTGCTGAGTCACAAACCTTCGCGCCGACGAATTTCTTCCACCAAAAACACGTTCTGCTAAAGGTGTGTCTTTGGGCTAGTGGCCTGCTTTAGGGGTAGTGACACCAAACGTGCAAAGGGCGACAAAAGAGGCGATTTTCGGGCAAAAATGTCGCCCTCTGTCCGTTTGGTGCGTGCATCTGTTCAACCACGCCCTATTTTCGCCGGCCAGCTTTGCAGTGGGCAGGTCACGGCAGACAAAGCGCTGCCAGGATGAGTTTCGACGCTGGAAAATGCATCGTCGCAGAGGGTTGTGCTTCTATGGCTGCAGGATCTCGCTATCTGCGCAGGTCAGAATTTCTAGGCAGAGCCCTCCAAACGGATAAACCGCCTCCAGGATGACCGTGCCCACTGGAAAACTCGTTCTCGTGGTGGTGTGTTTGTTCCACCATGCGCTGGCTCGCGTTCCACCGTGCGCGCTGGCCCGCATCGCGCCCCGCCCTCGTCAATAAAAAATCCCGGATTGCTAACAATCCGGGAAAGCCCTGGTCTCAAGCCAAAGCATGTGGTGCGCGAGGGGGGAGTTGAACCCCCACTCCATCACTGGAACACGGACCTGAACCGTGCGCGTCTGCCTATTCCGCCACTCGCGCGTGCTGTGCAACGATACGAAACACTGAGGCTTCGCGTCAAACGTACAGACCGCGCTGCAGGGCGAATCTGCTCACAATAGGGTCGTTGAGTTCGCCGTGTACTCAGTCCGTGCACGAGGGCGGGGCTCGCTCCGCCTGTACTCCGCCCTGCTACCCGCACAGCATGCCGACTCCGACCCTGTCGCCCCAGACCCTCGCCGACCGCCACTCGCCCCAAATAAACCCGCATGTCACCACCGCTGCGGGCTCGGCGCTGGGACCCGTGTCCCACAGATCACACCCTTAGGTCCCCTACAGTTGATTCCAGTATTTGCGCACGGAGAGGTGCTTCAACCATGGCCCGACGTTCCCGGACCCCAAAGATTGATGTGTCCGCCCGACCTTCCGCGACGCGGGGAACAGGTGATAAAACCCAATCTTCTTCCCTCCCTTTACCGAAATTGATAGGGCGAATTGCGGCCGCCATTGTCATTATCGCGTGCCTTTTCGGTGAACTTCCGGGATTGGATCCGGTTGGAACCCGAATGTTTGGCATTTTCTTAGCGGCCATTATTTTGTGGGTGACAGAAGCAATCCCTTTGGCTGCCACAGCGGTGCTGATTATTTTCCTTGAGGTCCTCCTCATTTCAGATCAGGCACTCTTACCTGTTGGTGCTGAACCCGCTGCTGCTAGCCATTTCTTTGGGGCACTTGCCAATCCCGTGATTATTTTGTTCCTCGGCGGATTTATGTTGGCCGACGGGGCTTCGAAATATAAATTAGATCGCGCATTATCAGCCGTTCTCTTAAAGCCATTTCTTGGGTCGCCACGCCTTACTATCCTCGGCATTATGCTCATTTCTGCGGTAATGAGTATGTTTATGTCGAATACGGCCACCACTGCCACCATGTTTGCGGTGATGATGCCTGTCATTATGGCTCTACCTGAAGGGAAAGCGCGCACCGGTATTGCCCTATCTATTCCTGTCGCAGCAAATGTTGGAGGCATGGGAACCCCTGTGGGTACTCCGCCAAATGCCATTGCTTTGGGCGCATTAGAAGAAGTGGGTATGTCCGTGTCTTTCCTTGATTGGATGCTTGCTGCCGTACCTCTTATGTTGCTTACGCTGCTGGCTTCCTGGCTCTTTATCGTATGGCGTTATATCCCAGGTGATGCGAAGTTTACTATTGACACCTCCGCCACCTTCCAAAAAGACCGCAAAGCGATGATTTTTTATATCGTTGCTGCTGCCACAATTCTCCTGTGGATGACTGAGCCCCTCCACGGTGTTTCCTCTAATACAGTTGGCTTCCTGCCTGTCGTCGTCCTCTTAGTCACTGGTGTTATGACAGGCGATGATGTGAAAGCCCTGGACTGGCCAGTTCTCTGGCTTGTTGCTGGCGGTATTGCCCTAGGCGCGGGCGTAGGTTCAACAGGCCTGGATAAATGGCTGCTGGGTGGCATTAACTGGTCAGTCATCCCCGTGGCCCTTTTGATTTTGGTCCTCGCCCTCGTTGGATGGGTGGTATCCAACGTTATTTCTCACTCAGCCTCGGCAAATCTCCTTATCCCCATGGGTATTGGCCTGGCCACCACTATCGAGGCATCCTCCATTGAAGTGGCCATTGTCCTCGCCTTGGGATGCTCTCTTGGTATGTGTCTACCAATTTCCACCCCGCCCAACGCCATTGCTTATGCCACAGGCACAACACCTACTAAAGAGATGGTGATTGTCGGTGTTGTCGTGGGCGTCGTTGGCGTGGTTCTTTTGACCATTCTTGCTCCACTGACTTGGGGTCTATTCGGGGTGGTCTAAATGAAATTCCCACCAGAGGAAATGCGTATTCGCGTCGTTATTGTTGGCGACGACTCACGCAATATCGCCACCACCCTAGAAAAGGACCTAGGGGTCGCATTCCCACACCTGATTATTGACCGCGTCAATGACCTTGACGCACTGGTCCTCTACAACACTACCCTCGGCCCTAAAGACCTCAATATTATGGGCGCGGTGACCTCCGAAGTCCCCGATATTGACTGGACTTTGGCAACAACACGGACCATGCCGCACCTGTCAAATACCTCCTGGCTGGTCCTCACCGACCGGGCAGTGCACACCGACCTGGGGCGAACCACCTCCGATGGGCGGGCGGCTTCCCTGGTGCGTTTCCCATGGAAAGGCCCGTTGCTTTTCGGGCAGGCCTATTCGGTGATGGCTCGACGCTTGCACTGCTTGGGTGTCACCGACACTTTTATCACCGAATTCCTTGGCCCGCCCCCGCCCACCGCCGTTCATGGTCCCCTCCTTGAAGGCCTGGATCACCGCGAACATGACCTCATGGAACGCCTTCTGGACTGGGCCGAAGATGTCCTTGGGCCGCGTACTCGCGTCGAAGTTCCAGCTGGGGTAGACCTGACCCGCCAAGGAGAACCCGTCGCTGCGGTCCACTTTGTCCTGGACGGACGGGTTAGTCTCCACCGCGATACTGAACACGGCGAACTCCTGCTCCACCACGCCACATCGGGACCTCTGATTGGGCTGGTGTCCCTGGCCCGCGGCGAAGATGCCTTCTTCACTTCCACAACCACCACCCCCACAACGGTGGTGCGCCTCTCCAATGAGCAGCTCAAAATGGTGCTCGCCCAACAGCCGGGCGCCCGCCAAACCCTGGCGGTCCTCGCTATCCAGTCCCTGACGCGGCGCCTGATCCGCGCCGAAGACCTCCATATGGAAAAGGATCAGCTGGCCGCCGACCTCGAAGAAGAGCGCGCAAAACTCGCGTCAACCCTGGAGGCCCTTCAAGCGACCCGCGCCCAACTTGTCGATAAAACCCGTTTCGCGATGCTTGGCGAACTTTCGGCCGGTATTGCCCATGAACTCAATAATCCAGTGACAGCCTTGGCCCGCGCGGCCGAACACCTCGCAGAAGATATTGCGAGTCTTCTCGGCGCTTCCCCAGGCACGGCGACAGCCGCCAATGCGATGGATCGCTCACTGGCGGCCGCGCCCCGTTCTACGGCGGAAGAACGCGCCACCATTGCGGCGATTTTGCCGGCCGTAGGTAATGACCGGGCTCTTGCGCGCCGCCTGGTCCGCGCAGGCATTGCAGACCCTGCTCAGGCCAAACGCCTAGCCCGCTCTAAGGAAGGGGAATTGAAATCCCTGGAAGCGGGCGCGCGGGTGGGCTCGTCCCTGCGTTCAATCCTGGCTGCTTCCGAGCGTGTTATTTCGCTGACGACTTCTCTCAAAGGCTATGCTCGCCCAGAAGCTGACGAGGCGCGCGATATTGATATTCGCGCCGGTATTGATGACGTTTTGCGGCTGACTCACTATCGCCTTCATGGCATCCACGTGGAAACTGCTTTCGCTGAGGTCCCCAAGATTCTGGGCCACGCCTCCAAGTTAGAGCAGGTATGGACGAATCTTCTGGTGAATTCCGCTGAAGCCATTGAGGATGAGGTTGAGGATTGTGAAAATCGGGGAGTGGCTCCGGCGCGCGGACAGGCGGCTCCACGAATTGATATTTCCGTTCAGGAATCTGCTGGCGGCGTCCTCGTTGATATTCATGACAATGGGCCAGGAATTCCCGATGCTCTCCTAGAGAAAATTTTCGAACCGCATTTCACAACTAAGGCGGGGCGAGTACGGTATGGCTTAGGAATGGGAATGTCGATCTGTCGCACAATTGTGGCTGATCATGGTGGGACCCTCACCGTCGATTCTCACCCTGGTTCAACGCATATTCGCGTTCATATACCTATAGCTGGGGCATCCACTATTGAGGAGGAATAAACAATGACGTTAACCATCCTTTCCCTTGAGGACGAGGCCGAGGTTCGCGACGCTTTAGAGCGTGATCTTGAGGGTTTCTGGGACCGTATTCGCCTGGAAACCGCTGAAGATGTCGATGATGCATGGGCCGCGTTAGAGGCCGTTATTGCAGATGGTGACGAGCTTGCCCTGGTTTTGTCTGATCATCGTTTACCGGGCCAATCGGGGGTAGATTTCCTCGTCGATTTAGTTGCGGACACACGCTTTCCTGGGGTTCGCACGGTTTTGGTGACGGGGCAGGCTGATCAGGATGACACGATTCGCGCAGTAAACCAGGCGAAATTGGACCATTACATTGCCAAACCCTGGGCAAAAGAGGATCTTATTGCCGTCGTTCGTGATCAGTTGACCGAATATGTATTGGATGCAGGAATTGATCCTTTACCGTATTTGCCTGTTTTAGATGGCGTTCGCGTAATGGAATCCTTGCGCTAAAAGGCGGTCGTTGCGCTGATTTTCTATTGACGAGGGCGGGGCCCGTAGGTGAAAACACCTGCAGAGCCCCGCCCTTTTCCAATCCCGGTGAAGTGACTGTGGATCGAGCTATTCATTACCTCCTTGTGTGCTGAGTTTTTCTGGGGTCCGATCTTTCTTGTCGAGGGCGCGAAGTTTCTCATTGGCCTTTTCGACATCGAGTTTCCACAGGAGCAGCATGATCAACGCATTAGCAATGGTCGGAATCCACAGATACATAAAGTAGAGCATGGAAATGACTGATTCTGGTTGGGCAGGAGTTTCGACGCCCGGAGTGGGGTTGACATATCCTGCAGCATCAAGAAGCCAGCCTGCTAAAGCGGTTCCCAGGCCAGAACCGACTTTCACGCCAAATGACGTACAGGAGAACATGAGACCATCAATGCGTTTGCCAAAGCGGAGGAAGGTATTTTCGCTGGCTTCGGCAATGAGAGCATTCAGTGTCCCCTGAAGTGGTGCCATGCCCAGCGAGGCAATACCCGAGAAAATCAGCATGAGGGTCAGATTGCCCATATATCCAGCGACAACCACGCCGAGGCGTCCAAAGACTGCAATGCCGTAGCCCACAATATTCACTGTGTACATTCCGCCAAAGTGGGAAACAATAGCGGGTGCAAAAAGTAGGCCGACAATCAGCGGAATATTAATGGCCCAGGCGAATGGTCCAAGGAGGTTCGCGTCACCAAGAATATAGGTCATAAAGTAAATACCTATATTCAGCGTTGCGGTAAAGAGCTGGGTGAGGAGGAAAATGACGAGAATAAGAATGTAGTACTTATTGGCAGCCAACATCTTGCCAGATTCGCGCAGGGACACCTTTTCTGCTGCATCGGTACCTTCATCATCTTCAGTTTCCAGTAGCTCTTGCGGGGACAATTCGCGTACAGAGAAGACTGACAGGCTATTAATGGCCAGGCCAACAAGGGCGTAAATAATGGCAATAGTGCGCCATCCTTCGGCTCCGGCCCCAAAGAGCTTGACCCCTTCTACGGTAATGGTCTGGATGAGGAGGTTGGTGCCGAATGCAAACATGAAACGAATCGAGCCCATTTGGACGCGTTCATTTGCATTTTTGGTGATCAGGGCTGTCAGTGAGGAATAGGCAATATTATTTGCCGTAAAGAACACTGCGTTCAGCAGCGTGTAGGTAATAAAGAACCAGGCGTATTGGGCAAATTCGCCCATTTCCGGCGGAATGGCGAAAATCGCAATAAGCATGGCGGCGCAGCCAAAGAATGCCCAGAACATCCATGGCCGTGCTTTACCCATGCGTGTATTGGTCTTATCGAGGAGGCGACCAAAAACCAAGTCAGATGCGCCGTCAAAGAATTTTGACGCCAGCATCAAGGTCCCAATAATGCCGGCTTTCAGGCCGACAGTATCGGTCAGATAAATCATGACAAAGGCGGAAAGGAAGGCGTAGACCACATTTCCAGCGACATCGCCAGAGCCATATCCCACCTTGTTGTACCAGTTCAGGTACCGTTTCTCATTCATAGAGATCACCTCAGTGTGTAGAAGGAGATAGGACAAGAGAAAAGTTCACATGTGTGCCATCTGCGCGGTATTGCTCTAAAAGATCCGGGCCGCAACTGGCGGAACCAATACCCGCCATTTGAGCGTCAAGACACAGAACAATATGGCCGCAGGGTTTCAGATCAATATCGTGCAAAGTGAGGGTCATATCCTCTTGGGTATAACGCGAGGCATTAAAGGAAAATGGCGTGGCGCCTGCGACACGTAGTTCAGCGTCTCCGCTGGAAATTATCAGAAAATCCGTGCCTGCGTGGCTGCCATTTTCCTGTGGCCGCAAATAGGGGGTGAAAAGCTCATCTACTGTGGCCTCATATTCCCCATGGCGGCACGAACGATGTTTATCCACATACGCCTCATGCGGACCTAAACCAAAGTAGCGGACCTGTTCCATATTGTCGGCGAGGAAAAGGCGTAATCCCAGGCGGGGCAGCGTTGGATATTCGCTTTCCTTATTTGCTTTTAGCGTGAAATGGAGCGTCCCGTCGCCGTAAATCCGCCATTGGCATTTTGCCCGTACAATAGGCTGCACTGTGGGTGCAACAATAACCACGTCTGCATCAATAACTACCCCGTCCTCGTATAAATAGGGGGTGCAGGAATAGGCGTGGGTATAGGCCTGGTCATAGCGTGCCCGCTGCCACTGGACTTGAATGCCGCGGTCATTGTCTGTTGGTGCCCGCCAAATATTCAGTTCGGTGGGCCGTTCCAGCAGATCCTTGCCGCCGATCATGAGACGTGACGGCAAGCCAGTACGCCGATCGAAGTGGTACAGGAAATTCTCGCCGCTCACACCGAGGACGTGCCCAGATTCTGTCACGTCAATAGGCGAGGCAGTGTCATTGCCATGGACGAGGGCGGCGCCCGGTTCATAGGCGGCAAAAAGCTCAGCTGCCCGGTGGTAATGGGGGTGTTCAGTAGCGAGTGGGCATTCATCGAAGCCCAGAGGATGGCCAGCAGTCAGCAGTGCGGTTGCCTCCTTCAGGTGAGAGAACACCGTAAAGAAGCAGCGTCCGGAGCTAGGAAGTTGCGCCTTTACCTCGTTTTCGGGAGGGGGAGGGTAGTGCTTCCATGAGGGGCTAAACCATTGGGAAGATCCACGGTGCCACTGGCAATCACCGCTCCATCGCAGGACAGCTCCCAGGACAGGTCGGCATAGTCTGCTAAGTCAGTGAAATCGCAGTCATTACGGAGGGTAAATGTGCCCTCGTCCTGGTTGAGGTCAATGACGCGAGCAGGTCGCTGGACATTCCATAATTCGCGTGCACCATTATGTGGTTCGCGTTCAGGACTGACGAGGCCATCAACGCAGAAGTTCCCATCGTGGACTTTCTCGCCGTGGTCGCCTCCGTAAAGGTGGATGGGGCGCCCATCCTCAGTTGTGCCCGCGCGGACCGTGTGATCGCACCATTCCCACACAAAACCGCCACATAAACGTTCTTCTGAATGGATCAGCTGCCAGTAATCTTCAAGGTCACCCGGTCCATTACCCATTGAGTGGCAATATTCCACCAGAATGAGTGGCTTATCGGGGTTGTCGTTAAGGTAGGCTTCGATCTCATTTAGCCCCGGATACATGCGGCTGTACAGGTCAATATTGGAGTAGTCGTAGCGGCGATCTTTAGAGCGGTAGTAGGCGGATTCGTAGTGGGTGACTCGGGTGGGATCAGTTTCTTTTATCCACTGGAGGGCCAGCTCAAAGGTGGAACCGTAGCCGCATTCATTGCCGGCTGACCAGGAAATAATGCTGGGTCGGTTTTTCTCTCGCAGAACGCACAGGCGTACCCGATCGAGGGTGGCTTCAGCCCAGTCTGGGTTATTGGCGATCCGCTCATTCCAGTGTTCGACAACATTGGGCCAGGAATCGTCGGTGAGGAACTGGGTTTGGGTGCCGTGACTTTCGTTATCGGCCTCTGACATGACATAGAAGCCATATTCGTCGCACAGTTGGTAAAAGCGAGGGTCATTCGGATAGTGGGCGCTGCGAATCCCATTGATATTGTGTTCACGCATTAAGCGCATATCGCGTTTAATGTGCTCCAGATCCACTGTTGGGCCCGTGACTGGATCGGAATCATGGCGGTTAACGCCTCGAATCTTTATGGCCGTGCCATTTAATAGCAGTACTGGCCCAGAGGTGGCTACTTCGCGAATGCCTACTCGATCAGCAATAAGTTCATCTGCTGTACTCAAAGCCAGGGTGTAAAGATAGGGGTCTTCGGCATTCCACAAATGGGGGTCAGTAATAGTAAAACGCGCCCCATGTGTGTGGCCAAGCGGGGAAGGAATGGCAAGTGTGCCCAAAGGGGCCAGATCTGCGCTGCCAATAGCGGTACCCGATGCGTCATAAAGGGTGGCTGTTGTGGGAATATGGCCGCCACTAAACTGTCCGGTAATAGTGACATTGGCGGAGGTGGCAGCGTTGTGTGCCTCGCCTGTTGCGGGCTTTTCGCTATCTGCCCATTCAATATCCGTGGTCACCATATAGTCATAGAGATGCACACTCGGCCGCTCTAAAAGATAGACATCGCGGAAAATGCCGGAGGTGCGGAACTTATCCTGATCCTCTAAATAGGAACCATCGCACCATTTCAGTACTAAAACAGCCAGGGAATTCGTGCCCTCACAAAGGGCATCACTAATATCAAATTCGGCTGTGGCGTGGGCGACTTGGCTATAGCCAATATAGATTCCATTGAGCCAGACATAAAAACAGGAATCGACTCCATCAAAAAGCAGAGTTGTTCGCGGAGTATCGCTGTTGGGCGTATGTTCAAATGAGGTCAGATAAGCGCCAGCAGGGTTGTCGTGGGGAATATGCGGTGGATCTAAGGGGAAGGGATAGCGCACATTGGTGTATTGATGCTTGTCATATCCCTGGTGCTGCCATGAGCCTGGCACCGTGATTGGTGCATATCCACTCGCCTCACCTGTGGCACTTGCGCCAGCATTGGCAGTGTCAGCACCCGCGCCGCCTGCCACCGCAGCGCGGGTGGTCTGTGGGTTTCGTGCCCCGCCCTCGTCGATTCTGTGCCGCCAAAATTCCTCACTGATATCCCCAACGCTGGGGTAGAAGCGGAAATTCCATGTCCCATTCAGGAGGCGGCACCGTGGTGATTTTTCGCGGGACTCGGCCCCAGCTAAGTCAGCAATAGCAGCTGATGGTGGACCCGGAATGTAATACGCCCTGGGGCTAAGAGTGTTTTCGTGAAGAACACTGAGATTGTCGTAGTGGCGAGGAATGATAGCCATAAAAAGCTCCTGTTGCTATCCGAAGCGATGATGAAGGTAGTGGTGTGACGACGCTGGCACACTCCCCGCGACCTCCATGGCTGTCACGCGAAGTGGAAGGGATCTCATGTCAACGTTAACACAGCGTTCATTGCGGCGTCATGCGTCGATAACGCTTGATCATACGCCCATTGCTCCGGCCTTTGTCTAGCGTTAGCGAATTATGGCACTATCGTTAACATTTAGGGGAGCAGAGATGTGGATACCAGCACTTGATAGCCTCCTATTCATGGGCAGGAGGCAAGAGTCGCTACCGGGGCGCTCAAGTGGAGCTCCTTCGGTTGCTGATGTTGCCCGACTTGCTGGCGTTTCTACCCAAACTGTTTCCCGAGTTTCTGCTGGTGCATCCAATGTGCGCCCTGATACTCGTGAGAAGGTGTTGCGCGCAATGGAACGCCTCGGATATACCCCGAACCGTGCTGCCCGGGCGCTGCGCAGTGGCAGTTTTCGCACCATTGGCGTGGTCACGCAGCACATTGAGCGTTCCGGTGAAGCCCTGACAACAGAAGGGGTTTTATCTGCGGCCTGGAAAGCGGGCTATATGTGCGCCATGATTCAGGTTGAGCGCCCGATTTCTGCCGATATGCGCACGGCAGTATTGCGGTTAACGGATCATGCGGTGGACGGGCTGGTTGTTGTCCAGGCCGGACGGGCCGATCATCGGCATTTGGTATTGCCCCCTGGCGTACCTGTTGCGGTGTCAGATTCGGCCCTTGTGGGCTATTTTCCCTCCGCTTCAGCTGATCAGGTACAGGGCGTGCGCGATGCAGTGCAGCATCTTTTGAGTTTGGGGCATCGCACGGTTCACCATGTCACGGGCCCGGCAGATTCGCAGTCGGCCTTGATTCGCTCGGCAACGTGGGCAGCGACATTGCGTGAAGCGGGGATTAACCCGCCTGCCCCGATTCCGGGAGATTGGACAGCGGCTAGCGGCTATGCGGCAGGGCTGCGTTTGGCTGATGATCCAGAAGTCACCGCTGTCTTTTGTGCCAATGATGAGGTCGCCATTGGGTTGATTCGTGCCCTTCATGAACGAGGGCGGGGCGTGCCCCACGATGTGTCAGTGGTGGGTTTTGACGATATTTCCCTCGCCGAATACTGTTTTCCGCCCCTGACAACAGTGCGCCAAAACTTTTGGCGGGCTGGCGAAGAAATGGTGAGCCTCGTTCTTGATCAGGTAGCCAATGGTGTGGACACCACTGCCCAGCAAGTTCTTATCCCCACAGAATTGATTATTCGCGGCACAACGACAGTTGCCTAAACTTTCGCGGAGTACTCTTAGTGAGGGTCGCCCTGAACTCCCATCCCGGCCCGAGAGGAAATAATGTCCACCGATAGTGCCGGACTTGCCGTCTACCGTGATCTCCTGCGTCTACCACATGTTGCACGTTTTGCTTTAGGTGGCGTCATTGTCCAATTCCCCTACGGAATGGTTGGGATCGCGCTGCTTATTGGTGTGCGCGATGGCTATGGCCAATACACTTTGGCGGGCATCCTGGCTGCGGTCCAGGCAATTTCTGGTGCCATTATGGGGCCGCAAATTGGGAGGGCCATTGATTATTGGGGACAATCCCGCGTGGTTAGTGTGGTCGGCACTTTCTGGCTGATATGCCATGCGATTTTTGCTGCCTGTATTTATTGGCGTGTACCTGAATGGATGCTTTTTATTGCGGTCATTCTCTTGGGCGTCAATATTCCGGGTGGTTCGATTTTTCGAGCGCGCTGGACAATGGCGCTTAAAGATACGCCAGGAAAAATGGGGAGTGCCCTCTCACTGACCTCCGTTCTTGAAGAGTTTATGTGGGTCTTCTCTATTCCCGTTGCCACTGCCCTAGCAACGTTGATCTCACCTATTGCCCCATTAGTTGTGTCAGTTTTCATGATTATTATCGGCATGTGGTCTATTATTGGTGACCGTGCATGCGAGCCGCCAGCAACAAAAGACATCCAGGTACAAAGAAAGTCTGAGTTAGACTTTACCAGTGATGAAGCGGCCCGAGAATCTGCTGTAAAGACGGCACAAACTCGTCGAATTTCACTCTATAGTCCGGGCTTTATTGCCCTGATGACCATCCTGATTTTCTATGGAGCATTCCAATCAACAACGGGTGTTGCTGTGGTGGCCTTCGCCCAAGAAATGGGTGCCCAAGAATGGGCAGGAGTTGTCTCTGCCTGCTTCTCCGTGGCCTCAATGCTTTCCGCTATTGCATACGGGGCACGAGTATGGACAAGTCCCTTATGGTTGCGCTTTGCTATAGGGCTCGTTATTTTAGCCATTGGCTGCTCGACATTAGTATTCGTCAATTCAATGTGGATGGCTGGATTGGTGATGTTCTGTGCGGGCCTAGCTCAAGCACCCACCGTTATTAATCTCAATCAGATTCTCGTGCGTATTGTGCCGTCTGCGCGTTTTTCTGAAGGAATGGCCTTGCAGGGGTCTATGTGGGTTGTTGGTATATCAACAGCGAATCTTGTAGCCGGTGCAATGATTGATGCCCGGGGGTCAATGGGTGGATTCCTTACCATTGTTGGTTTTGCTGTGGCGGCTTTATGTGTTGGCGCATGTGCGTTAGGGACCATTCGCAAACAGATGCGAGTGGCTGACGCGGCCATCAGCGAAAAACTCCTCGCGGATGCCGACAGCCAGAATCCCGGCATTAAATAATGTGCCTCCCAACACAGGCCTTGTGTGAACTCGCTGGTCTGTGGCAGCATTGTCGCCCGAAGCCGGGAAATCACTACCGGCAACGAGAAATCTGAAAGGAGGACGACAATGCCCCGCAAAGAATTCGCCATAGTAGGTAAACGAGAGCGCCGAGAACACAATCGCGACAATAATCGCGCCCGGCAATCCGCTGATGTCGTCCTCGATAGGCGACGTCAACGCTGATTTATCGCCTCGGAGATTACCTCTCCATATTCTGATTCCACACCATTTTTGGTCTCTTTAGCGCACTATTTTTGCGTTCATTATGCGCGCTTTCGGCCTCGTGAATTCTGATCCACGTTGCTTTTGTGCGCCTTCCATTCCCCTTTTCGCTAGTCCCGGAGCGAAAAGTTGTCACCATGCACTCCCACAGGTGCAGGTGCACCCAGAGAAATCCGCACGAGATAGGAGAAAATAATGTCACGTCCGACTTTCCCCATCCCCTTGCCGGGGAGCGAGGCGGACGCACTCATGTGGGCAGACCCCGCTGAGGTTGAAGATGCAGCGCTGGATCAGCTCCGCCATATTGCAGAGCTTCCGTGGCTGCGTAAACTCCGGGTTATGCCTGATGTTCACCTTGGAAAAGGTGCAACAGTCGGCTCGGTTATTGCCATGGAAAAGGCTATTAGCCCGGCGGCAGTTGGTGTCGATATTGGCTGCGGAATGGCAGCGGTGCGCACATCGCTGACTGCCAGCCAATTGCCGGATGATTTATCACGACTGCGCCGCGCTATTGAAAAGGTCGTTCCTGTGGGTCGCGCCGGCCATAAAGAAATCGCTGGCGTAAT
The DNA here is from genome assembly GCA_030524055.1 of Actinomycetaceae bacterium. Lineage (GTDB taxonomy): Bacteria > Actinomycetota > Actinomycetes > Actinomycetales > Actinomycetaceae > Pauljensenia. The sequence continues at coordinate 53,556 of JAUNHH010000013.1, forward strand.
AGGTGTTGATCCGGCATTGCGGACACATGCCGATTCTGTTTTCGCCCAATTTGATGACCTTCATGCTGAAGGAATCTGGACGCAGGAACAGCGGATGCTGTCCCAGTGTGGTTCTTTAGGCGGAGGAAACCACTTTATTGAGGTCTGCCTTGATGAAAGTGATCAGGTATGGATTATGCTCCATTCCGGTTCGCGTGGAATTGGGAATCAGGTGGCTGCATGGCATATTGAACGAGCCAAAGGCTTGCACCACAATATGGCATTGTCGGATCCGGATTTGGCTGTTTTTATTGCGGACACTCCCCAAATGGACGCCTATTTACATGACCTCTATTGGGCACAGGACTATGCACGCCTTAACCGGGAAGTCATGATTCGCCTGGTCAAAGACGCTGTCCGTACTGTTATTCCGCCCGTGAAATACGGCGAGGAAATCCAGTGCCACCACAACTATGTCGCGCAGGAAGAATATGACGGCGTCGAATTAGTTGTTACCCGTAAGGGCGCTATTCGCGCGGGCTCCGGAGATCTGGGATTAATTCCCGGGTCTATGGGGACAGGTTCCTATGTGGTACGCGGATTAGGCAATGAAACTGGATTATGTTCTGCCTCCCACGGGGCGGGCCGGCGAATGTCCCGTAATGCTGCAAAAAAGCGCTTTACAGAAGAGGATCTCGCCGCCCAAACCGCCGGAGTGGAATGCCGGAAGGATGCGGGAGTCATCGATGAAATTCCGGGTGCCTATAAGGACCTGGAACAGGTGATTTCCGCTCAGACGCAAGGTCCTTCACCGCTGGTGGAAGTCGTCCAGCGCTTGCGCACAATTGTGTGTGTCAAGGGGTAGTAATGGCGATCCCCGCCCTCGTCAATGGAATATACGAGGGCGGGGAATCTCCTATTTCTTCCCGAATATGCTCCCCATTCGTGCTGAAGCCTCCAGCCTGGCAAAATGAGCGAAAGGATGTGTCTGCGGCACCTGAGTAAAACCAATAGGGATGGGATCAGCTAAAAGATGGCCGCCATTGTGGAGGGCCGATGGTAAAAGAGTGTCAAATACACGATCTCTGAGCCCAAATTGTTCATTGCTTGCTTCCCGCAAGGTCCCTGAACGACTGAAGTCATAGTCATAAAGCCCAAGTTCCGTTGTTCCTGGATAATGCGAGGAGGGACCCGCAACAACCGCGAATCTCACGACCTCTTGGAAGGCTTTATCAACTGCTGGGATTAACATTATGGGTGTCGCATATTCGTCAAGGAAGCCACCAATAAATGCCTTTCCATTACTGCCACTACGGACAATCACTCCCGTGTAGTTCCCGTATTCTGCAAGGCGAGAATCAATGGGGATTTTTGTGTCCACAGAGAATTTTTCTTCTTTGAGGGTGTCAATAGCGAATTGGACTGCGTGTTGTGGCGAGAGATTGACAATGTACATGCGTATTGGTGCACGATGGTGTGCATACTGCTTGGCAGCGCGAGAAAAGCGGTCCTTTATGCCCATGGAATCAACAGTAGACCTGGCGGGTGATTTCTGCGTGTGGCCCCTATTGACAACCCGCGTCCACAACGAAGTTTTGCCGCCGGAAATGCGTCGTGGTGGCGGTTTGTCCGCCTGTGTGATGCAGGTGGGCGCCTGAGGCCTGAGGGCCGCCCCTATTTACGCAGGTCAGATTTTTTGGGCTATCGGTGTCTATTGACAACCCGCGTCCACAACGA
>JAUNHH010000013.1:55371-59024 GCA_030524055.1 Actinomycetaceae bacterium
GGCGGTTTGTCCGCGCGCGGGATGGCGGCTGCAGCTATTTGCGCAGGTCAGATTTTTTGGACTATCGGCCCCTATTGACAACCCGCTGTCACAAGGAAAAGCCCCGCCAGCGAGACACCTTGCCGGCGGGGCTAACCCATTGCACCCCCCACGAATGTGGGACCGGAGAACACTAGTAGGGCCGGTTTCTCCAGCACCGACCCACAGCCAGGGACGAAGGCTGTTGGGCCGGCGTGTTCTTGGGTTGTCTTCGACTTTAGGGATTGGATGTGGCGAAGTGATCGCTGCTGTGTCGCAAGATGGCGACAGCTTTTCGCGTATCTGTCGCAGCGGAAATGCGCCGTCCCTCAGCTCAAAAAAGCCGCAGTTCATGGGCGTTTTCACGTCGGGAGGCACCTGCAATTGGCGGGTCGTGTGTGAACGCGGGACTTTCGAGACCCTCCTCACGTAAAAAGCGGCAGAGCGCGCGCAAGTGCGATAGCGTGGGTGCTCCGCGGGGCAGTGACGCCTAAGGGGACCAAAGCCAAAGGAGGCCACCATGCCAGATATTGCCATTATTGGCTCGAATAACGTTGACCTGATTACCTACATTCGCCGAATGCCTGTTGAAGGCGAGACAATTGAAGCCCCAGATTTTGCCTTGGGCTGTGGAGGGAAAGGCTCAAATCAAGCCATTGCCGCATCCCGTTTAGGGTCGCGCATCCTCATGCTCACCTGCGTGGGAGATGATTCATTTGCGCAGATGACGCTGCAAAACTATCGCGATAATGGGATTTCTACTGACTACGTCAAACAGGTGTCTGGTACCTCCGGGGTAGCCCCTATTTTTGTTGATGAACAGTCCCGGAACTCCATTATTATCGTCAAGGGAGCAAATAATGGACTCCTCCCAGAAGATGTCTATGCGGTTCGCGAAAAAATCGCGCAATGTGCCCTTATTGTTCTCCAATTAGAAATCCGCCTAGAAACGGTCTATGCCGCTATTGAAGTGGGTAATGAATTGGGCGTGCCTGTTTTGCTCAATCCAGCCCCAGCCAGCCCTGATTTAGATCTGTCGTGGGCCACACGCTGCGATTATGTGGTGCCCAATGAAACTGAGTTAGCGCTGCTCACGGGCTTGCCAACTGACACTGATGAACAGGTGCGCACAGCCGCGCAGGTCCTTTTGGATGGCGGGTGTCGTCATGTCATTGTCACCTTGGGTTCGCGCGGAGTCCTCTGGTTGGGACCGCAGGGTGAAGATGTTTTAGTGCCAGCCTTATCTGTGGAGGCTGTTGATACCACTGGAGCGGGGGACGCCTTTATTGGCTGCTTTGTTGATTCGCTGACTCGGGGAGCCGAGATTCCTGCTGCTCTTGAACGGGCCAATGCCTATGCGGCGTTATCGGTCACGGGACGTGGTACGCAAAGTTCCTACCCGACGCGGGAGATTTTTGAACAGTGGGTCGCTGCGCTTCAGTAGGGGCAGCAGCGGGCTGACGTGGGCCCCGTCCTCGTGAATTGACGAGGGCGGGGCCCTCTTTTTCCTCTTCACGGCAGGCCTGAAAATCCTTGGCACAGCTGGATGGTAACGATTGCACAACATGCGACTAATTTGCTGTACGAATCCATCGCGAAGGGGCTACCCTCAAGGGCATAGGTCACGCGGATGTGACCGCCCCCATTCATCAATGTTGATGGACTAAGGAGAGACTCATGAAGTCGCGCACTTTTATCCGCAGTGCAATCGTTTTCGTAGCCGCCTGCGCCTTGGGCTTGAGCGCCTGTGCAGACGGTGGTGCCCAATCTGGCTCCTCATCAGCCTCCGGTGGCGACGGCAGTTACGACATTGCTGTCGTCCCTAAAGACGCTTCTAACCCCTGGTTTGTCCGCATGGAAGTTGGCGTCAAAAAATATGCAGCGGACACGGGATTGAATGTTTTCCAGAAGGGCCCTGCTGAAACTGATGCCACCATGCAAGCCCAGGTGATCCAGGACCTGATTGCCCAAGATGTTGACGCCATTTGTGTGGTCCCTGTTGATCCTGGTGCCATTGAACCCGTCTTGAAAGAGGCAATGGATGCCGGAATTGTCGTGATCACTCACGAAGGTGCCTCCCAAGAAAACACCCAATATGACATCGAGGCCTTTAATAATGCGGACTACGGCGCATTTATTATGGATAACCTCGCCGAAGGAATGGGTGGAGAAGGCACATACACCACAATGGTGGGGCATGTGACAAATGCGTCGCACAATGAATGGGCAGACGGTGGTGTGGCCCATGCAAAAGCCAAATATCCGAAGATGAAGCTTTTAGAGGCTGAGCCCCGAGTGGAATCTCAAGATGACGGCGAAACTGCCTATCAGGTGGCCAAGGAATTGCTGAAGAAATACCCCGACCTGAAAGGCATTATGGGGACCTCGTCCTTTGATGCTCCTGGCGTTGCCCGCGCTATTGATGAGCTTGGTCTGAAAGGCAAGGTCTTTACCGCTGGAACTGGTATGCCTGCCGATAATAAAGAGCTCCTCGAAAAGGACCTCGTCCATGCATTGACCCTGTGGGATCCCGCTGATGCTGGATATGCCATGGCCTCCCTCGCCACCAAAGTCCTCAAAGGCGAAGAAATCAAAGATGGTGTCAACCTTGGGGTCAAGGGATATGAGGAGATGCATTTCAATAAGGACAACCCGAAGGTTCTCGAAGGTAATGGCTGGATCACCATTACTAAAGACAATGTCGATGACCTCGGTTTCTAAGTCCTGAATTCCCTGGCCGTACGCGACGTTTTTGCGAGGTCGCGGGGAATGCTCCGCCCTCGTTCATAGTGACGAGGGCGGAGTGCACCACTCATTTCTTTTCTCTTAAGGAGGCGCATTCTTATGGAGGCTCCCTTAATTTCCCTGAGAGGAATATCGAAGTCCTTTAAAGGCGTTCATGCTCTCAAAGGAATAGATCTCGATATTGCCCCAGGAGAAATCCATTGTCTTGCTGGTGAAAATGGCTCTGGGAAGTCAACCCTGATTAAAGTCATTTCTGGGGTGTATCAGCCTGATGGTGGCGAAATTGTTATTAATGGCCGGACCTACTCTCGGCTCACGCCACTAGAAGCAATTGCTGCTGGTGTCCAGGTGATCTACCAGGACTTTGCAGTATTCCCCAACCTGACGGTGATGGAAAATCTGGCCCTTAATACTGAGGTCGCTGCACGGCGTACCTTTGTCAATTGGCGGCGTTTCCGCGCGATTGCCACTGAAGCCGCAGCAAAAATCGGCTTCCAGGTGGATTTAGATGCCCTGGTTGGAGATCTTTCTGTTGCTGATAAGCAGTTGGTGGCGATCTGTCGGGCACTCATGAGCGATGCCAAGCTCATTATTATGGATGAGCCGACAACGGCTCTGACCAAAAAGGAAGTCGCAGCCCTTTTTGAGATTGTGGCTGAGCTGCAAAAGCGCGGTATCGCCATCCTTTTCGTGTCACACAAACTCGAAGAGGTTTTCGAGATTTCCGAGCGCTTCACCATTATTCGCTCAGGTGAAAAAGTCATTACCTGCCCATCGAATGAGCTCGATCGGCGTTCTTTTGCCCGCCATATGACGGGTCGCGAATTCGACGATACCCGTTTTGAGATTGCCGAGTTATCGGAAAAACCCGTTCTTGAAGTGGAAGGCCT
>JAUNHH010000013.1:59124-68350 GCA_030524055.1 Actinomycetaceae bacterium
CTCTTTTTAGAACGCACTATTGGCGACAATATTGTCATCTCCGAATTGGATGCTTTTTCGGGCACTCTTGGCCGCCTCAATAAAGAGGCGATTTCTGCTGAAGAAAAACGCTGGGTGGAAGACCTTTCAGTGGCCACCCCTACCCCCGATAATGCCGTGAACACATTGTCCGGTGGTAACCAGCAGAAAGTGGTGTTGGCGAAATGGCTGGCCACCAGCCCACAGGTCCTCATCCTCAATGGGCCCACGGTGGGTGTTGATATTGGCTCGAAATACACGATCAACAGGATTTTGCAAGGCCTTGCTCATCAAGGAATGGCCATTATTGTCATCTCCGACGACATTAATGAAGTGCTGACGAATTGCAATCGCCTCATGATTATGCGCGGTGGACGCCTGGATATTTCTGTTGATCCCACTGCAACAACGGAAAAGGAACTTGCTGACATGATGGCAGCAGATACTGCAGGGAAAGAGGTGGCCTGAATATGGATATTCAGCGTTTATCCAAGGGTCTCCTGAGGAAAAATGAATTCTGGATTTTCCTGGTCATTATTGTCCTTGCGGTGGTGATTCACATCCGCTCCGGCCAGTTCTTTACCCCCAATAATCTGGTGGATTTGGCTAATGCCATGGTTGTTCCCGGTATTTTTGCGGTCGGAGCATACCTTGTCATTGTTTCTGGTGGCATTGATGTGTCTTTCCCTGCTCTAGCGTCTCTGGCGGTTTATGCCACCACGCGATTCCTTGTTGATCAGGGATTTGACGGGCCTGTTATTGTGCCTTTTGCGCTGGCTATGCTCCTGGGCGCGTTGCTTGGTGCCTTTAATGGCATTTTCACCTCGCGTCTGACTGTGCCAACCCTGATTATTACTCTGGGCACAACAAATGTGTTTTCTGGGATTATGCAGGGCGCATTGAACTCGGTGCAGATTCCCAATATTCCCTCGTCAATGGCAGCATTCGGTTCGGCCTCACTTTTTGAGGTGACCAATAGTGCCTCGGGCCTGCGCTCGATCATGCCGGCGAGTTTCCTCTTGCTTGTGGCAGTGGTGGTTGGCGCCTGGCTAGTGACCCGCTACACCCTTTTCGGGCGGGGCATTTTCGCCATTGGTGGGGATGCAGCTGCCGCCGAGCGCGCCGGGTTTAACGTCCGGCAGATTCGCTTTTGGCTCTATGTCATTGTTGGGGTCATTGCCGCGTTAGCTGGACTTGTCCGTACTAGCGCCATGGGGCAAATGCACCCCACGAATTTGCTGGGGATGGAAATGATGGTGATTGCGGCCGTTGTTCTTGGCGGAACGGCAATTACTGGCGGATATGGCTCGCTAACTGGCGTCATGTTAGGCACGGCGCTGATTGTCATCGTCCAAAACTCCATGATCCTCACTGGCATCCCCACCTTCTGGCAAGGATTCGCTTTAGGTCTGCTGATTATTGTCGGCACTGGCGTTTCTGCTTTGCAGGTGGCGCGCTCAAAGGGGTGGCGGATTACCGCCGCATAAGGAGAAGGAAGAAATGTCTACATCTACTATTCCGGCGCGTTTCTCGCCAATGGCATTGATTCACCGTGACCCATGGAGTGCACGACTTCTCGTCGTCATGGCAGGGCTCCTCGTATTTTTTGCTGTCATGCGGCCCAGCCAATTCTTTTCTCTGCGCACATGGTCCTCTATGGCGACACAATTCCCAGAATATGGCTTATTAGCCTTGGGGGTTATGGTCACCATGTTTACCGCGGGAATTGATCTGTCTGTTGTGGCCATTGCTAATCTCACCGGGATTTGCACCGCAATGCTGTTACGCGCATGGGTGGGCACCAGTGGGGGAGTGGGGGCCTCGCTGACCAGTGTTCTTATTGCTGTGGCAACTGCGGCAGTGGTAGGTACAGCCTGCGGCGCATTTAATGGCTTTCTCGTATCCCGCCTGAAAATCCCCGCCATTTTGGCAACCTTGGGCACATTAGAACTTTTCGGTGGGATTGCCATTATTCTCACTGAAGGAAAACCGATGTCTGGCCTGCCTAAGGCTTTTGGTGCGGTTTTCGCTCATAAACTCTTCGGCGCTATTCCCATGTCACTGCTGATCTTTATTGTCTGCGCTATTATTGCTGGCCTCATATTGTCAGTGACTGGCTTTGGCAAGAAAATCCTCATGCTAGGAACAAATGAAACCGCGGCCCGTTTTTCCGGGATGCAAATTCGGTCCCTCCTCATGCGCACCTACATTATGTCGGGCATTCTGGCCGCTATTGCAGGGATTGTGATGCTTGCCGCCTATAACTCTGCTAAAGCTGATAATGGGGCCAGCTATACCCTGCTGACTGTCCTCATTGTGGTGCTGGGTGGGGTGAATCCTAATGGGGGTTCTGGGCGTTTAACTGGAGTTATTCTCTCTATTCTCATGCTTCAGGTCCTGTCTTCTGGACTGAATATGTTCACGAATATCTCCAACTTCTACCGTGCCCTGATCTGGGGAGTCGTTCTCCTCGTCGTCATTACCGTCAATGAAATGAAAATCGACAATCCATTCGCGCGCCTGCGCAAGGGAAGGACAGAAAATGAAAACCCTGCGAAGTAAACATGTTGTTGTCGGCGCTGATTTCGCCGGATTCCCCTTAAAAGAAGCTGTTAAAGCGCATTTAGAGGAACGCGGTTGGCAGGTTACTGATCTGACACCGGATATTGATACAGCCCCCATGTATCACCGAGTGGGATTTGCTCTCGGCGCGAAAATTGCCGAAGGAGAGTTTGAGCGCGCATTGGCCTTCTGTGGCACAGGAATGGGCATTCATATTGCCGCTTCAAAAGTCCCGCATGTCCATGCGGCTGTTGCTGAATCGCTACCAGCAGCACGCCGAGCAGCTGCAGCAAATGGTGCGAATCTGCTGGCAATGGGAGCATTTTGGACAGCCGCTCCAGCGGCAATGGCCATGGCAGACGCCTTTTTAGAATCCCATTTAGGTAGCGGCTATGAAGACTGGCCGGGCTTCTTGGAATATCACCAAATTGGCTGGGAAGAGTGCGAAAACTTCGATTATGAAGCCTATAAAGCCAATGGTTTCCAGGTGCCTAATCCCGGATCTGCTGATTTAGCTCCGCAACCTCAGGGGCTGGCCTATTAGGTCAGTGCAGGAGGGGATTTGAGTGTGCCCCGCCCTCGTCAATTCACGAGGGCGGTGCACGTAGACTCACTGGATGACTTCCGCCCCAACTCCTTTAGGAGTGCTCGTCACTCGCGACGAGGCGCTTGCCCACGCATGGGCTGAAGAATTTGAGGAATGGGCGCCCGATGTCGATATCCGCACCACCCCTATTGAGTCAGCACTCCACGACGTTGATGCAGTGATTTCTGCTGGCAATAGTTACGGCGAGATGAATGGAGGCGTTGACCTTGCCCTCGCAACAGCCTTGCCACAGGTGCAAAAACAGGTGTGGCAACGGATTGCTGAGCAGTACTACAGGTTATCAACCTGTGGGCACCGCCGAGATCGTGCCGACCGGCGAAGCGCACTGCCGCTGGTTAATCTATGCCCCCACGATGCGCGTCCCAATGCCATTGACTGATGGTCGTGATACAGCGGTGCATGACGCGTTTTGGGCGGCCCTGACGGCGATAACGCGCCACAACGGGCATGTTAGTGCTGGTGATCAGATTACTTCTTTCGTCTGCCCGGGCCTTGGCACTGGATATGGGCAGGTCCCCCCAGCCCGGGCTGCTGCTCTAATGGCAAGTGCTTACCGCTGCTGGCGAATGGGACCTGTTGCCCCGCGACTTCGTGAGGAGCTCTTGGCCGATTGTCCGCCGTGGGAAGAATAGGTGGAGGCTTCGGCTTTTTATTGTGTCCGGGCCCTGTGGTGCTACAGAGTATTCTCCCTATTTCTGTCCAGCAGTGGATTCGCGAATGACTAATTCGCCCTGGAAAGCAATATGGCGTGCCGTAAGATCTCCAGAAAATAAAATATCCACTGCTGCTTCAGCAATATTCTCAAGCGGCTGACGCAGAGTAGTGATTGACGGCCGCATTAACGCAGCGAATTGAATGTCATCAAAACCTGTCACCATAACCTCTTCGGGTACTGCCACTCCAGACTTACGCAATTGAGTAATGGCGCCAATGGCCAGCAAATCATTGAGGCAAACGACTGCGTCAGCGAGGCGACTTTGTTCTATTAATGTCGCCACAGCGCTGGCACCAGCCTCAACAGAAAAAGCACATTCCATACAGTCTTCCTTGCGCAGTTCTAAGCCAATATGTGGTGCATAAGCGAGAACTTCGGCCACACGGGTATCGGAGGACACATCTTTTCCTGTATTTGCCAACATGGCAATACGTGTCGCCCCAGTAGCTTTTAAATGGTCCAATATGGCTCGCATTCCGTGCACATCATCGACCCCAACTGTTGGTAAGGGGAGGGAATGGACAACGCGATCCAATTGGATGGTGGGAATAGCCAGGGATGTACGCTCTAAAGCCGGCGCAGAATACTTTTGGTGGCAGGGGACAATAAGTAAACCGTCAACTGCTCCAGATTCTAGAGATCGCAATTGTTGATCTTCAACGGTAATTGATGTCCGTGAATCGGAGAGTAAAAGTGACAGGCCACGTGCAGCTAAAGAATGCTCGACTTTCTCGACCAGTTCCATAAAGAAAGGGTTGGAAATGCTGGGTACCACCATGCCAATAGCGCCCGTCGTGGCAAGGCGCAGTGAACGCGCAATGGGGTTGACCTGGTAGCCCAAGCGTCGTGCCACAGCGCGCACATGGTCGCGCGTCGATGCTCCAATGAGTTCAGAGCCTTTGCCAAGGGCCCGTGAGGCGGTGGAAACTGACACCCCCGCTTCGCGCGCAACATCAACAAGACGAGGGCGCACTTTGTCCTTAGTGTCCACCCGAAAATCCTACGCAGGATCAGGGTTTTATGACGGTAAATGAGTGTGCGTCTACTCATCCATCCAGGCAAGAGGGTCGTCAACAAGGGCTTGCAGCACTTCGTGGGTGGCGCCATTGACGGCCAACCATGTGGAATCAGGAATAGACTCAATCTGTAGATCGCTCCACGGGGCTTGCAAAATGCGCGAACGCATTTCTTTTAGCGCAATAGGGGCAATATAGTCCGTCAGCTCAGCAATATGCCCACCAAGAAGAACCAGAGGAATATCCACCAGGTTAATGACTGACGATAATGCCCGGCCAAGAGCGACCCCGCCCTCGTGCAAAGCAGCACGTGCGGCTTCGGACCCATTTTCTGCCGCCCGCATAATGTCGCCACTGGAGGCACTCATATCTAATCCCGCACGCTGCACTAATGCGCGGCGCCCTAAAATTGCTTCTAAGCACCCCTGGGCGCCACAACTGCATTGCGGTCCCTGAGGATCAACGCAGACATGCCCGATTTCCCCGGACCAGCCATTTGCCCCCGTTAAAGGCACATGATTAATAACGATTCCGGCGCCAACCCCGACCTCGCCAGAAACATAAACGAAAGATGGCGGACCGTCGGGTACCCCTGGCCGCGGGTGAGAAACTGCGACCGCCGCCAAATCGGCCTCATTACGAATAACAACAGGCGCGAGTTCCTGCAAAGGCGCGGTTAACTCCGCGATGGGAATATCTCGCCACCCGAGATTCGGGGCTAAAGTTAATGTGTGGTCAGAAATTAGGCCCGGAATTGCTAAACCTGACCCAATAAAAAGAGAATCCGCATTGCGTCCATTGTGTAAAACCTGACGAGCTAAACGCGCTAAATGCGTCATTGTTATCTGAGGATCAGAGCCAGCTAAATCCATATCCACTGTTTCTTCAGCGAGAATATCCCCCGCAAGATCCACTAAACGCACATCAAGGCCCGATACGTTCACCTCAAGGCCCAAAGCAATGGCGCGCCCCTGTGTAGGAATGAGGGGGGTCGCTGGCCGCCCTCGTGTCGGTTCAACAATCGGCGGAAGGGCAGTGACAAGCCCAGAATCAATAAGCGAATCCACAAGTCGCGATACGGTGGCAGGAGTAATCCCTGTCCGCTGAGAAATTGACGCCCGCGTCGCGACCCCAGGAAAAGCCAGAATATCGCGCAAAACTAAGGAAAGATTCATGGCTCGAAGAGATTGAATACGCATGCCAGTTCGTGAACGTTCGCCCAAAGCAACTGGAGCGCGCGAGGGTAATGCTGGGGAAGTCGTGCGTCGTTCCATGTCTTGACTGTACTCCGCCTCGCTTGTAGATTTAGTTGCGGAGCGAAACGTAATAGGTGGGCGCTGACGCCACTAGCCGATTACTGCACTGACTCACCACTGCTACTCAACACCCAATGGAGGATGACATGACTCGTAAGCCAACCCCTGAAGACAAGTTCTCATTTGGCCTGTGGACCGTGGGCTGGAATGCTGTTGACCCCTTCGGAACCGGCACCCGTCCGGTCCTTGACCCATGGGAATACACCGCACGCCTGGGAGAACTTGGCGCATGGGGTATTACCTTCCACGACAATGACGTGTTCGACTTCGACGCTTCCGACTCTGAGCGCCACGACCGCGTTATGCGCGTCAAGGAAGCAGCAGACGCTGCCGGACTGACCATCGAAATGGTCACCACCAACACCTTTACCCACCCCGTGTTTAAAGACGGCGGCCTGACCAATAACGACCGTTCCATCCGCCGTTTCGGTCTGCGTAAACTGCTCCGCAATATTGACCTGGCTGCAGAACTTGGTGCCAGCACCTTCGTCATGTGGGGCGGCCGTGAAGGCGCCGAATATGACTCCTCCAAGGATCTACACGCCGCCCACGAGCGTTACCGTGAAGGCCTCGACACTGTTGCTGGCTACATTAAAGACAAGGGCTACGACCTGAAGATCGGCCTGGAGCCCAAGCCCAACGAACCACGTGGCGACATTTTCCTGCCCACTATTGGTCACGCTCTGGCCCTTATCGCTCTGCTGGAGCATGGCGACATTGTCGGCCTCAACCCAGAAGTTGGCCACGAGCAAATGGCTGGCCTGAACTACAACCACGGCCTCGCCCAAGCACTGCAGTCCGGCAAGCTTTTCCACATCGACCTCAACGGCCAGTCCGGCGTGAAGTACGACCAGGACAAGGCTTTCGGTCACGCAGACCTTGCCTCCGCCTTCTTCACCGTTGACCTGTTGGTCAATGGCTTCCCTGGCGGCGGTCCTCGCTACGAGGGCGCTGTCCACTTCGACTACAAGCCCAGCCGTACCGAAGGTATGGAAGGCGTGTGGGAATCCGCAGCCGCAAATATGGAAATGTACCTGATGCTTGCTGAAAAGGCCCGCGCATTCCGCGCCGACCCGGTGACCCAGGAACTGATGAAGGCCGCCTCCATTGATGAGCTCTGCCAGCCCACCCTGGCTGAAGGCGAAAGCATTGATGATCTTCTGGCCGACACCAGCGCGTGGGAAGACTTCGACGCCGACGCTAAGGGCGCCCGCGAATACCACTTCGTGGAGCTCTACCACCAGGCAATGCGTCACCTCATCGGCTGACACCTGATCGCTGGGTAGCACCCAGCTGATCACCACATTTTCGCTAGCCAGGTTGGAGGACACGGTTGCTCCCTCCAACCTGGCTTTGCGGCACTCTACCCACCTACCCCCGCATTTATCCACGGTTTCTGCATTTAATCCACGCCCCGCCCTCGTCACTACATCTCCGGAGGAAAAAGTGAGTTCGCGTCCCTATGTTGCTGGCGTCGATACCTCGACCCAATCCTGCAAAGTTGTTATTTATGACCCTGCTAGCGGCGAGATTGTCCGCCAAGGCAAAGCAAGCCATCCCGACGGCACCGAAGTCCACCCCGATGCCTGGTGGGACGCCTTCTTGGAGGCAGTAGACAAAGCTGGCGGGCTCGATGATGTTGCCGCCCTATCCGTTGGCGGTCAGCAGCACGGCATGGTTCTGCTCGACGCCAATGGCGAGGTGATCCGCCCCGCTCTGCTGTGGAATGACACCCGTTCTGCAGGAGCCGCCGCCGACCTTGTCAAAGAAAAAGGCGCCGCGTGGTGGGCCGAGGCAACCGGATCAGTCCCCGTCGCCTCAATCACCGCAACGAAATTGCGCTGGGTTGCCGATAATGAACCCGAAAATGCCGCCCGGATTGCCGCCATTTGCCTGCCTCACGACTGGCTGACCTGGAAAATCAAGGGTACCGGGCGCCTTGAAGACCTCACCACCGACCGTTCGGATGCCTCTGGCACCGGATACGCAGCGCGGGCCGAAGCCGATGGCAGTGCGTCCACCGCCTATCGCCGGGACATTTTGGCCCTCGCCCTGCGCATTGACGAGGCTGCCGCCGACGCCATTGTGCTGCCCACGATTCTCGGGCCATGGGATGAGGCTGGGCGCGGGGATGAGGCGCGCGGCTGGGGCGATATTGTCCTCGGTCCGGGCGCTGGTGACAATGCCGGGGCAGCCCTCGGCGTTGGCCTAGAACCCGGCGTTGCCCTCCTATCTTTGGGCACCTCAGGCGTTGTTTCTGCCGTATCGGCCACCCCTGTGGAAGACCCCAGTGGACTGGTCACCGGATTCTCCGATGCCTCCGGAAATTGGCTGCCGCTGGCGTGCACGCTAAATGCCTCGCGCATTATTGACGCCATGATGGCCGTGACCGGACTTGGCTACGACGAATTCGACGACGCGGCGCTCTCCGTTGAGGACGCAGCCGGGCTGGAACTCATTCCCTACTTCGAGGGCGAGCGTACCCCGAATCTGCCGGATGCGACCGCAGAGTTGCGCGGCATGACCCTGGCGAACTCTGACCGTGCCCATGTGGCGCGTGCAACCGTGGAAGGCCTGCTGAAACTCATGCGTTTCGCCCTTGATGCCATGCGGGACCTGGGCGTGCCGATCGAGCGCGTCATGGTTGTTGGTGGCGGCGCCAAGTCCACGGCGGTGCAGGCGCTCGCGGCCCAATTCCTCGACGCGGAAGTTTCCTTCCCGGCGGCTGGGGAGTATGTGGCTCTGGGCGCAGCGAAGCAGGCTGCCAAGGTGATCGGCCGGTAAGGTGACTGGCTTGCGGGGCGCGCGGGTGGCGCGCTGAGGGCTTGCGCGCTGGGCGGGCGGTGTGCGGTAGCGTGCGCTGCTTTTGCGCTGGTTGCGTTGGTGCCTGTGAGGTACTTTCGCGTGCCTGCCTCGTGGGCGCTCATCTGGCCTTTTCCCATTGACGAGGGCGGGGTTCGGTTTTTCAGGCCGGCCCCGCCCTCGTTCATTG
>JAUNHH010000013.1:68450-73847 GCA_030524055.1 Actinomycetaceae bacterium
CACCTCTACTTTGAAGAGGATGAGTATGGTCTGCATCCTCTGACCGACCATCCACATTACCGACGTTTCTTTACTGGCGATTTTTATAGGGAAGCGTTCGAAGAGGAAGCACCTTTCGGGTCCGATGAAGGATCTGACACTTATAGTGAACTAGCTACAGCTATGCGTGGCAAAAAGCCCATTAGCCTGGAGGATTTCCCCCGGTATGTCGTTGAGGACCTGTGGGAAATGTGGTTCCGCAGCCCCATTCCTGGGCGGGTTGCCGAGCATTTCGAGCGCGACTTTGAGGACGCGAAGAAAGCAAATTCGGCGCTCGGGGATATTTTGCTGCTGCAATGTGACCAGGTAATTGTGGCAACGGCACTGGGGGCGGTGCGGATTACGGGTCGCGTCCCGCTGGAGTTGGTGGATCTGGCGCTCGCGGCGCTGGAACGGATGGAATTGTGGTATCAGCGCCAGGACTACGATCCGATGAGTACCGCATCGCAGATTCGTGCTGACCTGCACGCCTATCGCTCATGGTTATTATCGACGAGGGCGGAGTAGGGCTGGCTGTGGCGGCGCTGCGGACTTATTGCAAGCCGCTCTCAATCACCGCCACCGCCAACAGAATGCGATTACGTACCTCAAATTTGGTGAGTAGTGCTGATACATGAGATTTGACAGTGGTTGCGCCAATACCTAATTCCTCAGCGATTTCCGTATTGGATAAACCGTCAGCCACCATAATGGCAATCTCTTTTTCGCGGGCTGTCATATCTGTTGGGATAGGGCGCTTGGGTGCCTGTGAAGCAGTAGTGGTCACTAAATAGTCGAGGACTTTCTCAGAGAAACTTTTCCTGCCGGAGGCAACATTATGAATGGCGCTGAGGATCTCCGTCATTGAGCTATTTTTCAGCAGGAAACCCGCGGCTCCGGCATTCAGGGCTTTTTGCACTAAGTGGTCGGTGTCGAATGCGGTGAGAACAAGGACCTTTGTATTGGGGGCCTCTTGGGTAATGCGCTGGCATGCCCAGACGCCGTCTCGGATTGGCATATGTAAATCAAGCAAAATGACGTCTGGCTTCAGTCTGCGAGCTGCATCAAATGCGGCCTGGCCGTCACCGGCCTCGCCAATAATGGCTAAAGATGGATCGCCTTCGAGGATGAGGCGAATTCCGCTGCGAACAAGGTCCTCGTCGTCAGCAATAACGATACTGATTGTGTGTTCATTCATTGCTACTGCCTGTCATAGGGATTCGTGCCTGAAGAGTGAAATGACGTTTGCGTCTACGAATAGATAAGTCGCCGCCAATGAGTTCCAGGCGCTCTTGAAGGCCGGCAAGTCCAAGTCTGCTGGATTGTGGTGTGGGAAGAGGGGAGCGAGCAGTGGGATTGGTGCATTCAATAATGAGGTGGTGTCCATCTGTGGCAAAAAGAAGGCTGATCTGCTTATTAACTCCGTACTTTGAGGCATTTGTTAAGGCCTCCTGGGTGAAACGTAAAGCTGTGTGGCGTGCTTGTGACGTAGCCTGCTGGAAAGGATCTGGCCAGTCGGTTCCATGGCGTAAATCAATAGTGAATCCTGCTGCTCTTTCACTATCAATAATGGCCTGGATGTCTTCCCAATGCACATTGCTATGGTCGCCGCTGCCGTCCTTATGGAGGAGGTGGAGGATTTTGCGTAGCTCATTACTTGCCTGTGTGCTTGCAGTATGAATGCGTGAGGAAATATCTGCAATTGTGGTTGGGCTAAGATTTTCTCGGCCCGCTAAAGCTGTTGAATGGAGCGAGATTAGGGATAAGTGATGCGCTAAAGCATCGTGCATCTCTCGTGAAATCCTGGCGCGTTCTTCCGAGCGGCCCAGGGCGTATTGGGTTTGCGTAAATAGAGATTGGCGCCGAAGAAGGATGCCAAGTAGGGTGGTCGCGGTAATAGCAATAAACCACTCTGAGGAATCCACAAGATTTGCTTGCCAACTGCTTCCTGTGCCAAAGGGGTAAAAATACCAAGAAATAGCAAGGCAAGGAATGGTGAGCAGTAGGCAAATATATAGCCCTTTACGCCCTAAGCGCATTCCTATAAGTGCACTTGCTGCAAGCGGAGTAAAAGGGGTAAAAACAGGTGAGGTAAACCCGAAAATCAATGTCAATACCGCGAGAAAAATTCCCTCTCTGCGCAGAGCAAAAGCGAGGAGAGTGACCCTGATTATCGGTATGATAATCAAGGCCCATATGCCCCAGTTTAATTCAGTAGGAATTCTTCCTTGATCGCGCTCGTGAATGAGATAGTCATAGTAGGCAAGAGGGCCAAGCATGATTTCCGTCAGGAAACAACTGATCCATGTGAGCATTTGGATCAGGGGAATCTGATTACTTGCCCCTGTGGGGAAGGCTTTGCTGAGAGTAGGCATTGTTCTCACAAACCTAGGGTGTTGTGTCCAGATCTGCATCCTCCACCTGGTGGACACGGGTCCTACACGTATATTTTTCACTGCTCGAGAGCACCTGAGGAAACCCGCTACTATCGATTCATGAGGCGCCGTCCATCAGACTCGCTTGACGAGTATCGAAATGAGGTTTATCGGTGCATTATCAATCGCGGTTTCCATTCCCCTCAGATTTTTGGCTCAGTAGCTCGCGGTGAAGACACCACGGAGTCTGATCTCGATTTACTTGTGACTCCAGGTAAAGGTGTGACCATCTTTGACTTATCTGGATTAACTCTGGATTTCGAAGAACTTCTCGGCATTCATGTCGATGTCATTAGTACAGGTGCGCCGATCTCTCGGGTAGTACATGAAGGCGCAATTGCGTTATAGGCTATTTTGTCGTGCAGCGATTCTTATCCGAAGTTCCATCTATCACCGAAAGGATCCAGCGAAAGTTAGCGGTTGCCCGCCATGTTGACTATTTTCGCGAATATTACGGCGCTGATGTGCATGACTATGCGCTAGGTGCTTGCCTGAGTGACGAGGCAATTTGCGAGGTTGAAAAGGCTTGGGGCATCTTGATTCCGACTGAGTATCATCATTTTCTTCGTGAGGTAGGTAATGGTGGCAACTCGGAGCATCCTGACTGGCCAGATCACTACTTTGCTGCTGGACCTGATGAAGGCCTCTACTCATTTGGTGATGAGACGCAATTTGAGTCCATCGGGGCTTGTGCTTCTATGGCGAAACCGATCAACATATTCTTTCCTGAGGGTACCGAGAGTCCGGGAGCACTAAATTTGCTAATGGAATCGAGTACTTATGAAAGGGTAGAGGGTGAGGATCCCGAATATCGGGGACTTCTCCCAGTCTCTCATGGTTCTTCCTCCACGTTTACGGCTTTATGTCTGAGTGGAGTGCATAAAGGGAGTGTTATACGTATCGATCCTGATTTGTTGGATCAAGGTCTGGGAATTCAGTTCTGTGCTACTGATTTTCTTACCTGGTATGAAGAGTGGCTCGATGAAGTTATTTCTCCACGCTGGCATCGAAGTACAAGCCCGCTGACAGAAAATGATTTTGCTCTTCTGCTGAAAGGCAGTATCGAGAATAGCTGGGAGGCGTCCACGACATTGCGGCTAATCGGTGGCTTGGGTGATATATCGTCACCCACTATTGATCTATTAAAACAGCTGGCAAAAGTGGCCAGGACTTCAAAAGAACAGGAGTTCGCCAAAACTCTCGTGGCGCAATTCGGTGGCCTTGACACGGAAGAGTTTCTTTCGCAGGCGTCTGATTCTCTATTCATTCATTTTCTTTCCACGCGTGATAATGGACAAATCAGCCGCTGGCAGAATCGTTTAGATAAGATGCGCCAATCCGGGCAGCAGGAGATGATTGATTCCGCGAATTTTCTGAGTTCGCTTGCTGAGTAGGGATCGTTATCTTATATGGAGGTGGCGTGATCTCAGTGGTGGGGTTTGTTTATCCGTATCCGGAGCAGTGTGCTTTTGAGTTTCGTCAGCGTTATGGGGATCGTGTGGGTTCTCAGTGGGCTTTGGCTTTGTATGGGTTGGTGGACGGTGCTGCCTGCGAGCCGGTGACGCAGGAGGCGTTTTTTGGTCTGTTGGAGGCGTCGTTTTTTGCGGACCCTGTGCCCTTTGATCCCCAGTGGGATTCCTATGTTGTTCCGCCGGAGTATCCGTGGAGTTCGTGGCGGAAAGAATATGATCCGGCCAGGCCTCCGTCTCAGTGGAAGCGTCTTAATCCGCCGCCGGGTCCAGATGATCGTGGGTACGCGCTAGAGATGCTGCGTTTCATGGCCGCCGACCTGCAGCGCATCGAAAAACGCGGTTTTGGTTCCCTTGATGCGGCTCCATTTGCTGGGGTGCTGTCGCCAACAGGAAATACCTGGGCGAATTTTTCGGCAACGTATATCGTTTTTGGCGGTCTGGATGCGTGGGGCGATCTTGAAAATGACTGGGAGTGGGGTTGGCTGATGCTGGCTGAACTCCTCGACTGCGGCCGCCTAAATGTATAGCGGTGAGCGCGTAAACAGGCACCTGAATGTGAGGTGTTGTCAAACCCGGGTGAAGTTCGGTAGCGTTTGCGATTTTTTCGATTTGCGCGCATGCTTGAGATATGAAGACTGCTATTTCCATTGATGACGTTGATGAGGCTAGGAGTTTGCAAGCACTTGAGTCGGCCTTAGTGGCCGATAGGTCTGCACTTATTGTGGGTGGCGATGGTGATGCTGTTGAACTTCCTGGTGCGCTTCGGACCTTTATGGCGACTGTTGTTCGCGCGCTCAAAAATGGAGAGCGTGTTCAGGTTGCAACAGAAGATCAATGGCTGACAACTGAGGAGGCAGCAAGTTTACTTGGCGTTTCGCGCCCCACGTTCGTTAAGCGTTTGGAGGAGGGGGCTCTCCCATTTGCTCAGCCCGGCGCACATCGTCGAATTCGACTGCAGGATTTGATGGCATATCAAGAGAATTTAATTCGGGTGCGAAGAGAAAAACTGGAGTGGATGACTGAGCAGGGGCAACAGGAGCGCCTTGACGAGTTATCAGGAGAGGCCTATCGCGAGGTCTTAGAGGAAATCCGGCATGGCCGCTAATGCTTATGGACCAATAGGGCTATCGATGCGATGAACCGTGCTTTCCCAGCGATGGCTTAAAAGACTGATTTCTGATTGGAGGTGGCGTGATCTCAGTGGTGGGGTTTGTTTATCCGTATCCGGAGCAGTGTGCTTTTGAGTTTCGTCAGCGTTATGGGGATCGTGTGGGTTCTCAGTGGGCTTTGGCTTTGTATGGGTTGGTGGACGGTGCTGCCTGCGAGCCGGTGACGCAGGAGGCGTTTTTTGGTCTGTTGGAGGCGTCGTTTTTTGCGGACCCTGTGCCCTTTGATCCCCAGTGGGATTCCTATGTTGTTCCGCCGGAGTATCCGTGGAGTTCGTGGCGGAAAGAATATGATCCGGCCAGGCC
>JAUNHH010000013.1:73947-79357 GCA_030524055.1 Actinomycetaceae bacterium
GGCAACAGACATTCTTTCTAGTGGCCTATCTGCGTGGGATGACCTTGAGAACGAGTGGGAGTGGGGTTGGCTAATGCTGGCTGAACTCCTTGACTGCGGCCGCCAATATGAATGATTTGGCCCAGATGTAGGTCTCACCTTTCATGGCAACGCCCTGTCTCAGGGCATAGTTCTGTTCTCAAGGCAGAGTTCCGCGCTCAAGGCACCGTTAAATGGCGAATTAACGCTGCCTTGAGCTCATAAGTATGCCCTGAGCGTCAAAATGTGCCCTGAACACCAAACTATGCCTTGAGAATCACCGGCCACACCAAAGCGCCCCTGCCAACAGGTGTCTACTTCTCCTCGATCACTGGCGGTGGAGCTGTCGAAGCGCGCTTGACTAACTCAGTATTGAGTTTCAATGGCCCAATCGGTGTTAATCCCTGGTGCATATCCACCAGTGTCCGCACAGCAACGGCTCCCATTTCCGCCATTGGTTGGCGGACTGTAGTGAGTCGAGGTGAAGAGGTGGCTGCAATATGCGTGTCGTCAAAGCCAATTACTGACACATCTTCGGGCACAGATAAACCATGACTGCGCGCCGCATCGAGCACGCCTAAAGCAATCCAGTCAGAGGCAGCAAATACCGCGGTGGGCCGTAAATGTGGCGGTAAAGAAAAGAACTTGGTCCCAGCTTTTACCCCGGCCTCGAAAGTGTAGTCGCCGCCATCGCGCCACTCTGGTCGGGTTTTCAATCCCGACATTTGTAAGGCAGATAAATACCCCTGAAAACGCTCGATACTGGGGAAAGAATCTTCTTTGCCGCCAACAAAGGCAATTTTTCGGTGGCCAAGTCCAGTGAGGTGTCGGGTCGCGTCTAGTGCCCCATTCCAGTTAGTGGCACCAATAGAAAAGACGTCATTTTGCGGATGTGACCTCGGGTCCACGGCAAGAAAAGGCAGATTCAGTCTGGCGCAGGTGCGCACAAAAGTGTCCTCGACAGTAGAGGTCACCAATATGAGCCCTAAATGAGTGGGAGCAACGGTGGCTAACCAGCCCTCAGTCAGTGGCCCATGAGCAATAGTCTCATCAGTGGTGACGTGTGCCGCAGTGAGTAGAAGGTCCTGCCTCATACATTCTTGGGCAGCGCCACGCAGGATTTCCGTGGTGTAGAGGGTCTCGAAGGCATCAGCAACGAGGGCGACGTGCGTGGATGTTTCAACCATGCGCCTATGGGTATAGCCCAACTCTGCCGCCACTTTTAAGACTTTGCGTCGGGTTGTTCCAGAAATATCTGTGCGCCCATTGAGAGCTTTGGACACGGTGGCAACAGAGGTTCCAGCCTGTTGCGCAATGACGTCAAGAGTGACGCCTTTTTGAGCCCGTGAGTTGGCCACGATGCCTCCTGTAAGTGAGAAAAGTAGCGAAATCTTTCGGGATGCGCGAGACAGCTTATCAGTCATGGGATCGTTATCGAAACGCGACTTGACAGCTTTTCGTGCGTAGCTAAACTAAACTTCGACAAGGCAAGTTTGCGAAAGATTTCGGTCGAGGGCGACCGGAGCAACTTGCACCGGAGGTACCTATCGTGAGACGACGTCAACGAGTTCTCGCAGTAGCGGCATCGACCATTGCCGCAGTCAGCATGTTGGCTGCCTGTGGTGGCGGTGGCACCCAAAGTGGCGCCAGCGGCGAGGGGGTCACCATGACCCTATGGCACAACTCCACAACAGGTGATGGCAAGGCCTATTGGGAGCAGACCGCCAAAGACTTCATGGCGCAAAAGCCTGGAGTCACCATTGAAGTTGTCGCCGTCCAGAATGAAGAGCTTGATGGCAAACTTCAGACCGCCATGAACTCTGGCGATGCCCCAGACCTATTCCTCGCCCGTGGTGGCGGCAAACTCAAGGATATGGTCGATGCTGGCCAGGTCCAAGACATCACTACCACCATCACAGATGAAACCAAGAAGGCCATCGGTGATGCTGCATTCAGTGCCCTGACCATTGAAGATAAGATCTACGGTGTGCCCACCGCAGTTCTGCCCGGTGGTATCTACTACTCCAAGGATCTCTTCGCCAAGGCCGGCATTACTGAAACCCCCAAGACGATGAAGGATCTGTCTGCAGCTGTCGATAAGCTCAAGGCTGCTGGAATCCAGCCCATTGCTCTTGGCGCTAAAGACGCATGGCCAGCCGCTCACTGGTTCTACTTCTTCGCTCTGCGCGAGTGCCCGCAGGATGTCTTCACTACTGCCTCGATTGAAGGCAACTTCTCTGATCCCTGCTGGGAAAAAGCTGCCAAGGATCTGCAGGACTTTGCTGGTACTGAGCCCTTCAATAAGGGCTTCCTGACCACCTCCGCACAGCAGGGTGCAGGATCGTCTGCCGGTCTCATTGCTAACCATCAGGCTGCCATGGAACTCATGGGCGCATGGAATGTTGGTGTTATTGCTGACCTCACCCCAGACAAAAAGCCACTGTCCGACCTCGGTTGGTTCCCCTTCCCCGCCGTTGACGGTGGCAAGGGCGGTGCTGGCGCAATGATGGGTGGCCTTGATGCCTACTCCTGCTCTGCAGAAGCTCCCAAGGAATGCGCCGAGTTCCTCAACTTCTTCTCTCAGAAGAAATACGCCGAACTCTACGCTGACGCTTACGAAACCATTCCCGCCAACACTGAAGCTCAGGGTGCTGTGAAGCAGGAAGCTCTCAAGGACATCCTCGTGTCCTACAAGGATGCTCCCTATGTCTCAGTGTGGCTCGATACCCTCCTTGGTCAGAATGTTGGCAACGCCCTCAATGTTGGCGTTGTGGACATGCTTGCTGGTAAGGGCGATGCCAAGGGCGTTCTCACCGCTGTAGAATCTGCAGCCGCTAAGGAGTGATCCCTCGCAATGAGTACCGCCGCCTTGACTAAGAAAGAGTCAAATGGCGGAGAACAAGGGGCCGCGGGAGGCTCGGCAAAAGCCTCCCGCGGCAACTCCCGGGCCGGAAGTGCACTCAAAAATAAAGATCGCTTTGAGATCGCTATTCTTTCCGGCCCGGCCATTCTCCTCTTTTTGACTTTCGTCATCTTTCCAGTGGTGTTGGCCGCCTACTACGGCTTTTTCAAATGGAAAGGTTTTGGAATCCCCACGAACTTCGTGGGCATCGACAACTATGTCGCTATTCTGACTGACCCTGAATTTCATAATGTTCTGGCTCATAACGCCATTATTTTGGTGGCCTCACTAGTACTTCAGGGGCCCATTGCGCTGCTGATTGCACTGCTGCTGAACACCAAAATGAAGGGCCAGTCCCTTATTCGGGTGCTCATCTTTATTCCCTATGTCATTTCAGAAGTGATCGCTGGTACTGCATGGAGTCTGTTGCTCCAGACTGAAGGCGGTGTCAATAGGCTCTTGACTGATATTGGTCTTGGCGCACTCGCCTCAGACTGGATTGCGAACCCGCAAATCGCTATGGCCACCCTAATGGGTATTCTGACCTGGAAATATGTCGGCTTTGCTGTCATTATTTTCCTGGCAGGTATGCAGGGCATCCCTACCGAATTAATGGAAGCTGCAAAAGTCGATGGTGCCTCCTATTGGCAAATCCAGCGGCAAATTACACTTCCCCTGCTTGGCCCCACTATTCGCATGTGGGTTTTCCTATCCATTATCGGTTCGCTACAGCTTTTCGACCTGGTCTATATTATTTGGGGCCAATATATTGCCTCTACAGCTGGCACCTCGACAATGGCCACATATATGGTGGTCAATGGTCGCCTGGCTGGAAACTATGGATACGGTAATGCTGTCGCTGTCGTTATCTTCATTATTTCCCTGGCTATTGCCCTGCTTTATCAGCGTTTCGTTCTGAGGCGCGATACTGAAGGGGCCCTGACAGGAGGCCGTCGATAATGTCCCTGCTCAAGAAAAAGAATAATGGTGGCCCGCCGCTACCCTGGGGTAATCCTGGAGTTTATATTCTGGCAGCACTGACCATTATTGCGATTCTGGCACCCGTTGTTTATGTCATCCTTGGTGGCTTTAGAACTAACGCTCAGATCACTGCGAATCCAGCAGGTTTGCCTGGCCCTTGGGTGATCGAAAACTACACCGAGGTTTTCTCCAGTCCCATTTTCTGGCGACAGATTTTCAACTCCACAGTGGCGGCCCTGGGGACCACTATTGGGGTGGTCATTCTGGGCATGATGGCCTCATTTGTCATCGCGCGCTACCCCTTTAAAGGGGCTCAGGTCATGTATTCACTATTCGCAGCTGGCCTCATGTTCCCAATGACGGTGGCAATTACTCCGCTATATATCCTCATTAAGTCACTGGGTCTGACGAATAATTTCCTTGGCGTCATCCTGCCTGGTATTGCCTTTGCTCTACCTACAACGGTGATTATTTTGGTGCCCTTCTTGCGCACAATCCCACGCGAATTGGAAGAAGCAGCCTCAATTGACGGTTGTGATCGCCTCGGATTCTTCTGGCGGATTGTTCTGCCCCTATCAGCACCAGGTGTTATCACTACGGGAATCCTTGCCTTTATTGGCTCGTGGAACTCCTATATGTTGCCCCTCTTCGTGCTGACAAAGGAAGAGTTCTTCACCCTTCCTCTGGGTGTTCAGGCCTTCGCATCGCAGTATTCCGTTGATACCGCCCGCGTCCTGGCATTTACTTCACTGTCCATGATTCCTGCCCTTATTTTCTTCTCGCTCTTTGAGCGCCGAATTGTGGGCGGTTTGACGGGCGCAGTGAAAGGATAAAAGGGGTCATTATGCGAAATCCACTGCTCTCCGGCTGCTTTCCCGATCCATCCGTTGTTCAGGTAGGGCAGACAACCTATATTGTCTCCTCCTCCTTTACATGGCTTCCAGGTTTACCTATTCACCGCAGCAACGACCTCGAGAATTGGGAATTATGCGGTTATGCCCTGAAGCACTCAGGTGAATTGGGTTTAGAGATCGCGAAAGACTCAGAAGGCATTTTTGCCCCCACATTGCGGTATATCAATGGGCGCTTCGTCCTCGTATGTACAACAGTTGTGGGAGACACTCAACGCTCATTCTTTGTCACCGCACCTCATGCCGAAGGGCCGTGGACCGACCCCATTTTCCTTGAGGAAGCTGGCGGCATTGATCCTGATATTTTCGTTGACGAGGACGGGGTGACCTGGTGGACCGGAACCCGCCTGGCGGAAAATCCCCTCTGGCCTCAACAAACGGAAATCTGGACGCGCCCAGTAGACCTGGAAACAGGCCAATTCACTGGCGAGGAAACCATCTTGTGGCATGGCGCCGTTGAAGGGGCAGTGTGGGCTGAAGGCCCTCACCTGTACCACCGCAATGGCTGGTACTACCTGCTCACCGCAGAAGGTGGCACGGCTGAAGACCACTCGGTCTCTATTGCACGCTCCCGCAGCGTCCAAGGTCCCTGGGAGGG
>JAUNHH010000002.1:0-11761 GCA_030524055.1 Actinomycetaceae bacterium
TTTGCGTTGCATCTGCGTTTCGCAAGTTGTACGGTGTGCACAACGGAAAGGGGATGGCGAATGCGAGAAACCGCAACCATGGAGTTCAAGTCCGAGGTGACTGGCACATTCCTGAAGACCGTGAGTGCCTATGCGAACTTCCATGACGGGACGATACTGTTTGGAGTAGCCGATGATGGAACTGTTGCCGGCTTGGAGAATCCCTCAGAGGTTTGCCTGTCAATCGAGAATAAGATCAATGATGCGATCAGCCCCCGCCCGCGCTTTTCAATCGAGGTTGACGAGGTAAAAAAGACTGTCAGGCTAGACGTTCAGGAGGG
Source organism: Actinomycetaceae bacterium (assembly GCA_030524055.1). Taxonomy (GTDB): domain Bacteria; phylum Actinomycetota; class Actinomycetes; order Actinomycetales; family Actinomycetaceae; genus Pauljensenia. The sequence continues at coordinate 321 of JAUNHH010000002.1, forward strand.
ACCTGATAAGCCTTACCTCTATCGCGGCAGAGCTTATAGGAGAAGTGGCACTTCCAGTGTTGAGGTTGACCGAGTAGAACTTAACCGCCTGGTCCTGGAAGGTGGGAATATTACATTTGAAGGGCTTGAGTCGCCCAAGGGGGATCTCACCTTTGAACTACTCTCGAGGGCGCTCCGTGACACTATAGGTGTTTCGTCAACGAGTGATGATGTGCTCAAGACACTTGGTTTGCTTACTTCAAGGGGCTTCAATCGCGCAGCAGCACTCCTAGCAGACGAAAACCCCTATCCCGGTATTGATATTGTTAGGTTCGGGACGTCTATTAGTGAAATGTTAGATCGTATAACGGTCGAGCACGTGTCAGTGTTATCGCAGTTAGATACTGCTATAGAGATGTTCCGCCGGCACCTCAGTATCGAGAAAGTTGAGGGAAAAAGTAGGCTCATTGAGGAACTCATTCCTCGTGAGGCATTTCGGGAGGCTGTCGCCAATGCTTTGGTCCACAGGACATGGGATGTGGATTCCCGTGTACGTGTTGCTATCTTCCCTGACCGCGTTGAAGTTTCCTCTCCGGGCGGCCTGCCAACCGGACTTTCCGAGGCAGAGTACCTTGCGGGGCGGGTGTCTGTCCTTAGGAACCCAATCCTTGCGGAGGCCTTTTTCCGTCTTGGCCTCATCGAGAAGTTCGGGACCGGAGTTCTGCGAATAAGGGAGTCCTATCACAACTATCTTGAAGTTCCCTCATTCGAGGTGATGGAGAATTCTATTACGGTAACGCTCCCTATTATCGGTTCGAAGGGCGGGATTTCCTCAGATGAAGGGCAATTCCTTGCCGCTATGTCGATTGGGAGACGCTACTCACGAGCAGAGTTAGAACGCACGTTGGGCTTTGGAAAGGCGAAGACGATTCGTCTACTCAACACCCTTATGGAAAAGAGACTTGTCGTTTCCCATGGCGAAAACAGGGCTAGGCGTTATTCCCGGGCCTAATGACCGAGGATGTCCTGGGCGAAGGGGTGAGATGGACTGTCTAATCTTCTCCCGGGGCACAGTGTTTTCTATTCGCGAGGGCGGGGCACGAAGTGGCATCAGCTGTTTTCCTCTGCGCCTCTGGTGTGACGCGGGGTAGCGCTGGTCATGGCGGCCAACTCGCGCAGTGAAAACGGTCCAACTCGCGCAGTAGGTATAGTATTGCCTGTTAGTAGGCGAGAAAAGTGAGGTGTAATCGTGGACTACCTACCAAGGATTCTTGACAGCTTGCTGGACTCAGCCTTAGCGCGCTCTGGGGCGGTGCAGATTAAAGGACCGAAATGGTGCGGTAAGACAGAGACAGCCAAACAAAAGGCTTCCAGTGTTTTGCATCTACAAGATCCAGATAATGTCCGCACCTATCTTGGATTAGCCGAAACAAAGCCATCGCTATTGCTCGAGGGTGCTACCCCTCGTCTCATTGATGAATGGCAAATGGCCCCTTCTTTATGGGATGCAGTCCGCACAACAGTCGATATACGGAAAAAGCCTGGGCAATTTATTCTCACGGGATCTTCGACGCCACTAGAAGCGGGTATGCATTCTGGTGTGGGACGAATTTCGCGTCTAGTCATGAGGCCAATGACCTTAATGGAATCGCAGGATTCCAGCGGTGCAGTTTCTCTAGGTGACCTCTTTAATGGTCAGCATGATATTGGCGCCATTAGCAACATTGATATCGAGTCAATAGCGCATCTTCTGTGTAGAGGTGGCTGGCCAGCTGCGGTTACTGCTGCAGATCAGGAATCTGCATTGATGCAGGCTGTCGATTACATTGATGGGCTAATTGACTCCGATGTCTCACGAATGGATGGGGTGAGTCGGAATAGCACGCGGATGCGGGCCCTGGTTCGTTCTTATGCTCGCCATATCGCAACTCAATCGTCACTCAGCACTATTGCCTCTGATCTTGAACTGGGGGTGGGGCAGCTGTCTGCGAACACTGTTCGAGACTATGTGGATGCCCTCAGTCGCGCCTTTGTTATCGAGGACTTAGAAGCGTGGAATCCTGCTTTACGTTCAGCGACGGCAATCCGAACCGCACCCACGCGGCACTTCATTGATCCCTCCTTAGGTGCAGCTATCCTTGGAGCGACTCCCGCTCGACTTTTACGGGACTTTGAGTCATTCGGTTTAATGTTCGAGTCGCTCTGTATTCGCGACGTACGTGTCTATTCTCAGCGCCTTGATGGCGTTGTTTTCCATTATCGCGATAAAACTGGTAGTGAGGCTGATGCTGTTATCGTTCTGCGTGATGGTCGCTGGGGGCTAATTGAAGTGAAACTTGGGGAGAAACAGGTTGAGCCTGCGGCAAATAACCTCAAAAAGCTCGCTGAGCGGATTGACGCCCAGAAAATGGGTAGGGCCTCATTCCTTATGGTCCTGACCGGTGGTGCGGCTGCATATCGGCGGGATGATGGCGTCCTAGTGGTGCCACTTGGAGTTCTGGGACCGTAGTTTCTCTTAAAACCCGTGCCCCGCCCTCGTTGCTTCCCTATATGTTCACTATGTGGTACGCGCTACTCCTACCACTGACATAAAACGCTATTCGGAGTACGGTGAAGGTAGTACCAAGCGCCACCACATTGGCAGCCGTATTCAAGGGAGAAACAATGGAACACACAACACTGGGCATCTCTGGAATTACGATTCCTCGACTGTGTATCGGAGGAATGAGTTTTGGAGAGGTTTTCCCTGACTTTCACCAATGGGTAGTGGATCAACCAAGCACTCAGGCCATTATTGAGCGCGCATTAGAGCATGGAATTAACTTTATTGACACGGCAAATGTCTATGCGCGTGGAACGAGTGAAGAATTCATCGGGCAGTCACTGAAGAATCTTGGCGTTAAGCGCGAGGATGTCATTCTTGCCTCTAAGGTCTTCTTTAATGAAGGTGGTCTGTCGCGTGAAGCGATTCTGCGTGAAATAGACGGGACTCTTCGCAGGCTGGATACAGACTATCTGGATCTATATATTATCCATCGCTATGACTACTCCACGCCTATTGAGGAGACTATGGAGGCCCTCGATTCCTTGGTAAAAGCTGGTAAAGTCAGGGCCTTGGGTGCGTCAGCAATGTACGGTTATCAGCTGCACAATATGCAGAATGTCGCTAAAGAGAATAGCTGGACCTTATTTTCTAGTATGCAGAATCATTACAATTTGCTCTACCGGGAAGATGAGCGGGAATTAATTCCTGTATGTCAGCAATTTGGAATGGCTCTGACCCCCTATTCGCCTCTTGCTTCGGGGCATTTAACGCGACCGGAATGGGATTCGGATTCTTTGCGTTCGACAACTGATGTCACAATGAAAGCGAAATATGATCGCGATCGAGAAATCGGGTTACCTGTTATTGCTCGTGTCGCTGAAGTAGCACAGCGTCTAGAGGTTCCTATGGCTGATGTCGCTCTTGCATGGCATTGGGCCCGTGGAGTTGCAGCGCCTATTGTTGGCTGTTCAAAACCAAGTCGTGTTGATGATGCGGTACGTGCCCTGGATGTGGAATTGAGTGCGGAAGATGTTGCCTACCTTGAGGAACTCTATCTGCCGCACGAGATTGTTGGCCCAAATGCGCGGCCCGGGGAAGCTCCCGCACGCGGTAGTGGGATGGCCAAAAAATAACCCTGACAGGGTATCTAGTTTTCTCTCGATGTGATGGATTAAGGGAAGCCAGCCATGAGTATTGTTGATGAGTACATTTCGGGCCTCGAAGCCGCTTATCGAAAAGTTGGTAGGGGCGACGAATGGGATGACTATTTCCGAAAAATGGGTCCGAGGCGAGCCGCTGAGGAAGATCTTCAGGCTATTCGCGAGCTCTATCCTTTAGTGCCGCAAACACTACTGGATCTGCTCACCGTTTTTAATGGCACCCATTGGCAAGAACATCCAGAAGATGGTCGCCTTTCCTTATTTAGTCTCAATAGTGACGTTGATGATGGGACCTATCCCTACTACTTATTTTCCGCGAGTGAAATCGTAGAAAATAAAGACAGTGCCCAGAACTATGCTGACTATATTGATAGGCTTCACGATCCAGAGGAAGAACTTCTTGATATCGGTGAGGAGATCGGGACAAACTCCAAAGAAACGCTGTGGCTCCATTTTGCGGACTGTATGAATGGGGGTGGATCATCTAAGCTCTTTATTGACTTTACGCCGTCACCGCGTGGAGTTGTAGGGCAAGTTGTGCGCTATGTTCACGACCCAGATGACCTGTCATCTATTGCCGATAGTTTCGATGAGTACCTTCGGCAAGTGATCGATAGCGGCTACAATTTTATTCATGCAGACTACTAAATAGGAGTGGCGAAATGAGGCAATTGGAGTCCATCTCCATTCGCCCGATATCTGCCGAAGAGACTCCGCTTTTGGAGGAGTTTACCTACTGGGCTATTCATATTCCCCAGGGGGAAACTCCTCCCGAGCGTTCTATCCTTAAAGAGCCTTTCCTCCGGGCTTTATTCGAGGGCTTCGGTAGTGGTGCTTATGACCGGGCAGTGGTTGCCCATGATGGTCACGAAATTATCGGGATTGCCTGGGTGCGAATCTGCCACTCATATGGTTCCGTTGCGCCCGATATTCCTGAGCTCGCAATATCTGTTCTGCCAGATCAGCGCGGCAGGGGAGTGGGAATGTGCCTCATGCAGGCCCTCCTTCGCCTTATCGACGAGGACGGGGTAGAGAAAATATCCCTCTCAGTCCAAAAAGATAACCGCGCGGTACGTCTCTATGAGCGTTGTGGATTTACCGTCCTCAAAGAGCAAGAAACAGACTTCATTATGGTGCGCTCACATCCTTCTGCGCGTGCGTGAAAGGAATTGAGCGATTGCTGATCTGAAGTAATCAGGCACCGAGTGTGAGAGGCTCGTGTAGAACTCTCTTCTTTCATTGTTATTTGAGGGTTCAATGGCTTCCAAGGCCTCGATAAAGGCGTCTTCATATTGAACTGGTGTCCAGGCTGCCATTGCACAGGCCTTTTGCTCAATGGGTCCCTGGGTTTCGCGGTTGCCAAGAAGGGCTGCAAAGACACTCAATGGTCGTGGCTCCTCAAGTTCTGCGGCTTTGATAAGCCAGGTAAATAACTTTTCCTCGGTGGGAATATCTATACCGAGGTCCATATGCGTAAGTAGCGCCGTGGCGATGTATTCAGCAACGGGTAGAATCACTGGACTTTCGGACGTATCGAGGAGCGAATTTAGAAAGTCCAGTGCCTGTTCTTGTGACAGATCATGCTGACCAAGAGCAATAAGGTGGCCAAGGATCATGGTGGTTTCGGTGCTGTTGGTGACATACGGTTCCCAATATTCGTGGCGCTGTAGCGGCGTGATTGGGTAATAGACAATAGCGTCTTCTGTCTCTACCGATATATTCGGATGGATTAAGGTATGGCCCTCAAAAGAAGAAAAGGTTACTTGGGTAACAATCTCGGTAATTGCGTCATCAAGTGAACCCTCAACTTCAATATCGCCTTCCGATTCGTACCCGTCGTAGTAACGCACTTCTTCAACCCAGTGACCAGGACTTATCTCTGAAAGGAAAACGCCTATTGGTGTGAATGAGTAGAAGGCTCCGTCTTTGGGGTTGTAAAACCAACGATCTAAAGAGAATTCCTCATTTAACCTGGCCTCAATGGCTCGATAATCCGGAAGTTGGTGGGCTTCGCCAGAAGTGCCTGAGTTTGGTGCCAAGGGATGGTCGTTGTCATTCACCCATCCAACTCTAGTGAGAGGCAGGGTATCTAGAGGCCATGGGCAGGTCGCAACTTTGCGACCTCAAAAAACTGCGTTTAGCGGCGCCTATCCACTACGGTGATGCTTACCCCTAGGAGGAGCTATCCATGTCAGTAGTTGACCGTTATCTTGCGGGTCTTGAGAGCGCCTACCGTGCCTCCCACTTACCCGAAGAATGGGATCGATTCATTGAGCAAACCGGCCCACACGCCGCTTCCAGCGAAGAAATCGAGGCTATTCGCACTCTTTACCCGCTGGTGCCCGAAACGCTCTTGGAACTCCTTTTTCGCTTTAACGGCAGCAATACGACTGACCTATCAGGTGGCGGATTCGCGATAGGGATCCCGACTCTGAGTAGCTCTGACCCAGATGGCACCTATAGTTACTACCTCCTATCAGCCCGCGAGATTGTGGAAAACACAGACGAAGCGACTTACCTTCACGAATATATCGATCGCAAATATGAGGGCGAAGAATGGGTCACTGTTGATCCGCGTATTGGGAATAACTCAAAGGAAACCCACTGGCTCCATTTTGCCGACTGCACGAATAACGGCGGCACATCCCAACTTTTCATTGACTTCTCCCCATCGCCATCGGGGACAGTAGGCCAAATAGTGCGTTATGTGCATGATCCAGATGAACTCATGCCAATTGCGGATAGCTTCGAGAAGTATCTCTGCCAGGTCATCGATGATGGCTTCGTCTTCGTGAATGAATGGTAAATGCGCTGGGTTACCTAATATCCTGTCTGCGTATTCATGTCTGCCCTTGACCGCTGATGTTGCACCACAAAGGAGTCTCGAATGTCTGTTGTTGATCGTTATCTTGCGGGGCTTAAAGCCGCCTATCAGGAATATGACCTTGATGATGTCTGGGACGAGTTTATCGAGGAAACCGGCCCGCAAAAGGCCAGTGAAGAGGAACTTCAGGCCATTCGCGACCTCTATCCCCTTGTGCCCGAAACTCTCTTAGAACTTCTCGCCCGTTTCAATGGCACCAATGGGCGCGGACCCTCTGACGAGAGAGTCCCTGATCTTCTTTGCCTTAGTTCAGATGTCGGGAATGGAAGCTATCCCTATTATCTTCTTTCTGCCACAGAAATCATCGAAAATAAAGATACTGCGCACCATCTTGCTGGCTATATTGACCGCGAATATGAGCATCTGGACTGGGTGACCGTTGATCCGAGTATTGGGAATAACTCAAAGGAAACCCGCTGGCTCCATTTCTCTGACTGCATGAATAACGGCGGCACATCGCAACTTTTCATTGACTTCACACCGTCACAAACGGGGACAGTCGGCCAAATCGTCCGTTTTCTCCACGACCCAGATGATCTCAGCGTCATTGCGAATAGCTTCGATGAGTACCTTCAGAAGGTGATCGACGACCAGTATGTCTTCCTCGAAGACGTCGAGGAATAAACATCTGAGGCCCTACCTCCGCCTCTATTTCAAATATGGGCGGAGGTTATTACTAATGATAATTCTCGCCCCCAATAACATTGTCATTATTTAAACGCCTGGCTTCGCCCTCGTTATTACGCGCAAAAGTATAGGTAACTGCTCACGCAAACGGTGCTGAGTTGCAGGAACGCTTTCGGTTGTCGGAAATGTCCAGTCACTTGGATTTGTGTATAAGCTTCCTGCGGACGTATTGTCAGTGACATGTTGGAGCCTCAAGACGCGCACTTCGGCGACACCCTACGCCGAATGAGGATCCTCATTGTTATCGACGACTACTTCAATGGCGGAAATGGGATGTCGATCTCAACGCGACGATTTGTCACGGAATTCCGCCGCCTTGGACATGAGGTTCGTGTGCTCGCCTCGCATGCGGGTGGGGAACCTGATTATCCCCTTCCTATTGCTACCGTCCCCCTAGTTGCTGGATTAATTGCCGAACAGGGCTTTAATTTCGCCCGTCCGGTCGATTCTGTCATTGACGCAGCAGTGTCATGGGCAGATATTGTTCATGTCGAAACTCCATTCCCGGTATGTGCTCAAGCGGCAAAAGCAGCACGGGCTCAAGGAAAACCTGTTACCGGGACCTTCCATGTCTATCCGGAAAATATGACCGCTTCGGTTCCTATCCTGGAACAGGGCATTGTGAATGACGCAATGTTGCGTTATTTCTATCGCTCAGTTTACCGCTATTGCCAAGTCATCCAATGCCCTACCGAGCATGTCGAAAAACGCCTTGCGGCAGCTGGCTATAAAACAACATTGCAGACTATCTCCAATGGAATTCCTCGCGAAGCAATAGCGAAATCGGTCGCCCAAAATACCCCCAGCGAAGGTCCCCACACGATTTTGAGTGTCGGTCGATTTGCGCGGGAAAAAGACCAGGAAACGCTCATTCGCGCCATCCCGCTCACCCGCGATCCACAGCGGATTCGCTTAGTTTTAGCCGGCCATGGCCCGCTGGAATCACACTATAAAGCACTGGCAGATAAACACGGCGTTAATCTGTCAACGGCCTTTTTTGCTCAGGAAGAACTTCGCGCTCAAATAGATAAGACCGATCTTTATGTGCACTGTGCGCGGGTAGAAGTTGAAGGCATGTCCTGTATGGAAGCCTTTGCCCGAGGAGTAGTGCCTGTGATTAGCGATGGTGGACTGTCTGCTACCTCTTCCTATGCGATGACCCAAAGTAACACCTATACCGTCGGTGAAGTCGCCGAATTGGCGCATAGGATCGACTATTGGTTGGATCGCCCACAAGAACGTCTAAAAGTGGGCCTCCGTTATCTTGCAATGGCCAAAGACCTATCCATCGGAGTATCCGCAGCACGGGTGCTCACAATGATGGAAGTGGCTGTTCTGAATTCCCGGCGATCTCATGTTGAAGGTAAAGCATCGTAGGTTGCCAATAGTGGCTTCTTCATCGTTGCCATGGCTTCAAATGCTCCGGGCCGTGACATCAGTTCAGTGATATTGCTCGGACACACCTGCCACGACACGCCAAACCTGTCTTGAAGCCACCCGCAGATCTCTGCCTCGGGAACGGCAGATAGACCCTCCCACACCAGATCAATCTGCTCCTGTGTGTCACACATAATCTGGAACGACAAAGCGCAAGAAAAAGTAAAATCCTGCTGCCCCGGATTCTCCATTGCTGCAATAGTGGTTCCAGCAAGAAGCGTTGACCCATAAAGCAAAGCATTACTGTCGCCCAAAGGTGTTCCCTCATCGCCTGCAGTGTGATCCGATTGGAAAGACAGAACACCTAGAGCCGAGTTGCCAAATGCCGCGTCAAAAACCTCGCTCCACCGCTGTAATGCTTCAGCCCCATGCGATCTGTGAGCAGGGAATAAAAGCGTGGGAATGATTTTTACTGGTGCCAACGCGGAAGGGGCAGTGTGTGCAGGATCAGGATGATTGGCTGCGGCATTTGCGACAACCTCACCAGCGAAAGGTAAGGAGAGTTGCCATGTCATTCCATAGCGGTCCTGAACCCAGGTATAGAGTGGAGAAAATGGATATTCCCCAAGTGGCATAAGGTCCCGACCGCCACCAGCAATGAGCGCAGAATGCAAAGCGTGAATTCGCTCTTCTGCCTGATCGACAATAGAGGGATCGATAACGACTGCCAGGGAAATTGATGGGTCCATGGTGAAAGAGTCGTCAGAGTTGATTGCTGACAACTCAAATCCGCAAATGCTATAACGCACTTCTAATACCTCGCCCGCGAAGTCTTTTTGGAAGTCAGGGAGGCCTTTAGTGGGGTAATGAGAAATATGAGTAATGCCTGTTGATGATGGAGTCACTGCGTGGGGTCCTAAAGCGCTCTGGAAAGCGTCAATATGGAAATTTGCCCCTTCCTGAGCATTGCGGTTAAACCACAGTGAAGGGACAATCCGTTGAATTGCTGGGTGACTCATAGTCTTGACCCTAGCAAATAGGCGAAGAGATCTTTTTTTCCTGCTACGGCGATTCTTTGCTTTGCGATTGGAAAGATAGGAGGGAATCGCGGATAACCTCTAGCATGTAGGCGACGAATCTCTCCGAGGGCCCTGACCGATTCGCTTCCATCAAAGCAGAATAATATTCCTCTTGCCGCGCGAGAATCCCCGATTCAATAGGTGCCCACCAAAAAAGAGGGTGCCACTGTGAAAGCAGTAATGTATGCCAGAGGCGACCCATACGCCCATTCCCATCAGAAAACGGGTGGATGAACTCAAATTCATAGTGGAAAATAGATGAACGGAGGACAGGGTGGGAGGTGTCGGAGGACAGCCACTCAAAAAGTGATGTCATCACCTGGGGGAGAACTTTAGCTGGCGTACCCATATGAATGAGCTCTGTTCCATTAAATACACCTGCATTTCCAGTCCGATAGTGCCCAGCATCAGGAGTTAAGTTCTCCATCATAATGCCGTGCGCACGTAAGAGGTCCTCCTGCGAATACGGGTTCAAATGGGAGGCAATATCATAGGCATTTTTTGCTCCGCGTACTTCCTGGATATCTTTAGCGGGTCCGATGACACGTTGCCCATTAAATATTGCGGTGACAATATGTGCTGGCAGTGTATTGCCTTCGATAATCACAGAGGAATGTACCGTCTGAATCTGTAGTTGCCGCCGGAGGCGTGGGGTGGGGGCAATACTTGAGTCTGCTGATAGTCGGCCCACTAAGTCGCTAATTTCTTTGGTCAGCGCGTCAATTACCGGGTTTGGAGTAAAAGGTGGTGTGGACATAAGGGTCCTCCTTCATCATCCATCCAGGGTAGCTCTTATTATTCGTGGAGCTGAAGATTTCTTAGCCGGCCAGGATATTCCTCCACATTAACGAGGGCGGGGCCCATACTTTTGGTATGAACCCCGCCCTCGTTGATTGCGAATCTTAGATGCTGGCCCGTGCACGGTTGCGGCCAACTCCCAATGCGACTGCCGTGATTGCCACTCCGAAAAGGGCGGCAATCCCACAATTCTGGACCAAAGGAAGGATGGCTTCGGCAGAGGTAGAGCTGACTTCGGACGCTCCGCTAATCGCCTGTGCTGCCCAATATCCGGGGGTGAGCTGCGAAATAGTCAGAACCGATTGTGGCATGTAATCCAAGGGGACCCAAGCGCCTGCAAGGAAGGAAAAGATCATGCCACCAACATTGGCAATAGCCGCCGCTCCATTTCCTCGAATGCCCAACTGGCCCATTAAGAAGCCAACTGAAACTCCTACCAAGGTATAAGCCCCAAGAGCCAGAGCAAGAACACCAATCAGAGGCAAAGAAGCGGGGATATTCTCTGGAGGAAATACTCCCATACCCAGTCCGAAAATCCATGCCCACCCAATGAGTCCAATAATCAACGTGGTTCCTAGTAAACCAAGTCCGCGAGAGAATCCCGTTACTGGAGAAGAGGTGAGACGCTGACGAATAGGCGAGGTATTTAATGCGCTCATCAGGTTGACAATAATCACCACTGTGAAGGCAAAAATCGGGTAGGTCGAGAAATTCGCGAAAATCATGAGAGCGTCAGGCAAACCAGCATCAGTTGTGCGCAGGACTTCCGCGTGGGAATTCTGATCCATTGCTTCATTTGTCAGCTCAATGGCTTTATCGGTGCTTGAGCCCACGGAAATGTGGTCGTAGACCTGATCAAGCCATGTGTCAGTTCGCACATCCACCAGGGCGCCATTAGCGGATTCATAACTAATGACAGTTTGCATTTGGGG
>JAUNHH010000002.1:11861-63085 GCA_030524055.1 Actinomycetaceae bacterium
GCCCCTGTATTCATTGATGGCAGAGCGGTGAAAAGCCCCAGCATGGAGAGGACAACCAAGTAGATAGCAGCGTGAATACGGTGGGCAAAGGCGATTTTCAGGGAGGTCTTAAAGGTGCTCATGGCGAATCCTTCGCATACGAATCAGGGCGAGAACAAGGAAGACGGCGGTAATAATGAGGATGGCGGTAATATGCTGGCTGAAAGGCGTGAGTGAATCGAAGTACAGCAGGGCATAAAACGCTTGGGAGACCTGCCAGAGCGGATTAATAACCATTGCCCAGGGAGCAGATTCGGTAATAGTGTCAGCAAGTGCGCGAGCCCCAGGGCCATAGAGGCCAGTGAAAAGTGAGAGCAAAGCAGTGATTCCAGAAACGCTGCTGACATCAATACGCTTGAAGGTGCCAATAAATGCTCCGATAGCGCTGGACATTAGTGTCGCAATGGCAATCGCTACTGTGACCATTGCTGTATTGGGGCCGAAGTTGACTCCAATTACCTTCCACATAAAGAGCCAGGCAATAAAGAGGCAAGCGAAGGAGCAGAGCCATCCGGAGGTGAAACTGGCCAGAAGGACTTTCCATCGGGCAAGGCCAGCCATCGTTTGACGTGCTCCAATGGGGCCGCTGGAGGCCATTACCCCAGAGATTGCACTCAGCGTCATCGAAATCCCTGAACCACAGGCAAAGGCAAGCAAAGCAAAGTAGTAGCGGGTGTCGTGTTCGACGCTTTCTTTGGTGACTTGGATTTCCTCAGTGAAACCGTTGAGTTCGGTGAGTTTTGTGAGGTCCTGTGGGTTGGCACCATTTTCTAAAAGAAGGGTGGCCTGTTCATTTGTTCGCATCCAGGTATCGAGTAGTGCTCGAATCACTAATGACGTATCTGAGCTATTCCCTTTATCCGTGAGAACCAACTGTGGGTCGCCATCGACAACATGGATATACCCTTCAATGCTGTCTTTTGTGGCGGCTGCTTTTGCTTCCTCAATGGAGGCGTATTCAGTGAAGTTAATATAGTGATTGTCTTCTTCAGGGTCAGATACCGTATCAAGGAAGGTCTGCAGATTTTCTTCTTTGTCGTAGTGCGCGTCAGTCACTAAACCTAAAGGCATAGGGTTGGCTTCAAAACTCTGGCCAAGATTGGAGAACTGCAGCATAAAGATGAGGGACAGGATCATGGGGAATCCTAAAGTCCACAGCATTAGAACTGGGGCGCGGAGGAAACGCAGAGTTTGATAACGAATAATCTGCAGCATTTCTCAGGCCTCATCTCGCAGGTCGCGGCCGGTGATTTCTAGGAAAACCTCGTTCAGTGTGGGAGGCTCAGAAGTGACCTGTCCGTAGGTCACCCCTTTATGGGCAAGAATGCCCAAAATGTCGGCGAGATTATGTGCGCCAGGGAGGCAGTCAATATGAAGATCGGTTGAATTAACCCGTGCACTGCGCACCTTGGGCATCTCTTTAATCTGGGCGAGGAGCTGCTCAGGTAGCGGCGTGGGGTCCACAATCTCAATACGGATTCTTTCGCCAATATTGACCATCGACTTCAGTTGGGCAGAGGTGCCACTGGCCACTTCTTCTCCGCGATCAACAATGACAATACGGGTGCACAGTTGCTCGACTTCTTCCATATAGTGGCTGGTGTAAATAATGGTGGCGCCACGTTCATTCAGGCGTTCAATCCCTTCCAAAATCGCATTTCGGCTTTGCGGATCAACGGCGACAGTGGGCTCATCCAAAATAATGAGGTCAGGTGCATGGGCAATGCCGCAGGCAATATTGAGTCTGCGTAAAAGACCGCCAGAGAGTTGCTTCGGGCGGAAACGTGTGAAGTCTTCCAGACCAACAAAGGCAATCGCTTCATCAACACGGGCCCTACGTTCGCGACGATTGTGGATATAGAGCGAAGCAAAGGCGTCAATATTTTCGCGGACATTGAGTTCGTCGTAGACGGCGACATTCTGGGGGACAACACCAATACGACGTTTGAGGTCATACGAGGTCGGGGTCATACGCTGACCGAAAATCTCAATCTCGCCGCGATCGTGGCTGAGTAGCTGGAGGATGCAGTTAATGGTGGTGGTCTTACCTGAGCCATTGGGGCCAAGCAGACCAAGGATTTCCCCGCTGCCAATGCTTAAGGACAGATCGGAGACTGCCATAAAGTCTCCGTAACGCTTGACGAGGTGGGAAACGCGGACTGCGTCGGAGGGAAGATTATTCTCGCTGCCTGCGGCTGGGTGCGTGTATGTCATGGGAAATATCCTGCTAGAGGCAAAGAGGCTGCCCAAGTGTGCGTTGTCATGACTTCACGAGGGCGGCCATGACAATTGTCAGGGGGCTGGCGTGAGGACCGTGAGGGGAAAGATGGGAGACAATGCGGGGGTGAAGATTGTGACCGATCGTGCCGCGGTGTTAATACCCTGCTTGATCCTGCTCTTCTTTGGCGATATGGCTGCTGGGGTTGTGGCCCTACTGGTGAGTATTACTGCCTCAGGTATTACCCACGCCTTTGAGGAGCGCCCCCATATCTGGCTCCTACTTGCGTGCGTGACTGTCGGTATTGCTTTCGATTTTTCTGCCATGTGTGCACTCCCGCTTGTGGCTCACGACCTTATTCGCCTGATTGCCTTCCAACGCGCACCCGTTGGCGCAGCAGTGGTGTTGGGTTTACCTGTGATAGCGCACGGTCGATTTCTTTTGAGCGACCCCGCCCTCGTGAATTCTCCTGCCTTAGGGGGACGGTATTTCTTGCTTGTGGCAGTGAGTGCATTAACGGGACTTCTTGCTTTGCGAGCAAGTCAAACTGAACGCATTCAGGGTGAGCTCTATACCGTTCACGATGATCTTCAGGAGAAAATGCACGATTTGCGCGACGCAAATGCGGGCCTTCTTGCCGCTCAAGAACATGAGGGCGACGCTATTATTCTGGCCGAACGAGCCCGTATTGCTCGGGATATTCACGACGGGGTAGGGCACCGCCTGACAGGTTTACTTTTCCGAGTTCGTGCATTGCAGGTAATTCACCGCGATGATGGTGACGTTGTGGGCGAATTAGAAGAACTTGCGGGTGGGCTAGAGGAATCATTGGATTCAATGCGCTCTAGCGTCCACGCTTTATCAGATGAAGGCCAGGATCTCGCGACGTTATTGAATGTGCTTGGAAATCACAGTGCGCTGAAACAGGTTCATGTGAATTGCTCTGTGGAGTCGGTGCCTCCTCCTGAAGTACGTCGCACGATTTTGGCTGTCGTAAAAGAAGCCCTGACAAACGCTGCACGTCATGGGGATGCGCGAACAGCTCATGTCAATGTGGTTGAGCACCCTGCCTTTTGGCAACTCACTATTTCTAATGACGGCTTACCGGGGCCGGATCATATCGAGCGAAAGTCCTCTGGACTCGGGCTATCATCAATGACAGATCGAATCGAAGGGCTGGGGGGCAAGATTCGTATTACCTCGCGCCCTGCGTTTAGCATTTTCGCGACTATTCCGAAGGGGCTCTCGTAATGAGGATTATCATCATTGATGATGACGCTTTAGTTGTGCAGTCACTGTCTACGATTTTATCTGTCGAGTCCGATATTGAGGTAGTGGCAACCGGTCATAGTGGACCAGAGGCACTCACCCTTTACCGCGAATATTCTCCCGATATTCTTTTGACGGATATTCGTATGCCGGAAGGTGATGGGCTGACTGCGGCAGAACAGATTTTGCAGGCGAATCCACAGGCTCGCATTGTTCTCCTCACAACCTTCTCTGAAGATGACTATATTGTTCGCGCTCTGCAATTAGGTGTGCGCGGCTATTTAATTAAGCAGGATATCGCGCAGATTGCACCAGCTTTACGATCGGTCATGGCGGGTGTTTCTGTTTTAGAAGGCCATGTTATAGAAAGAACAACCGCCCTTGGCTTGGCCGGAAATGGTGGAGAAAATGGCTCGGCTAATGGTGGCAGATCTCCACTTTTTGCTTCCCTCACGGAACGTGAATATGAGGTGGTCGAGGCGGTGGCCCAAGGCCTTGATAATGCTGAAATTGCAGATCAGCTCTTTATGAGTGAGGGAACGGTGCGCAATCATATTTCTTCAATCCTGGCCAAGGTGGGGCTGCGTAATCGCACTCAAATTGCAGTGGCCTACTACCGGGGAGAATGAGACTGCGAGGATCTCGACACTTTGCACTTGCTTCGCGCCGCATGTGCACGTAATATTATGTGCATATCCAAGTGTTGGGAGGGAAATGATGACTACCAATGTCACCATCCGTATGGATGAAGATCTCAAGCGTCAAACCGACGAAATTCTCGCCGAACTTGGTCTGAGTTTCACAACCGCGGTTAATGTTTTTGCACGTCAAGTGGTGCGCCAGCGGGCTATCCCCTTTGAGGTGACTCTTGGTGGTGCGACCCCCGCAGTGGAACAGGCCTTCGTTGATGCGGCGATGAGTTTTGCGGAGAAATACTCTGACGACTTTGAGCGGTTAGCCCAATGAGTACCGTAGTTTGGCCCGAAATGTCCACAGTTTTGGCTGTGCACGAAGCGTTGATCTCCCGTTTTGGGGGATCTCATGGGGTTCGCGACGAGGCACTTCTGGAGTCTGCCCTGGCGCAACCGCTTCAGTCTTTTGCTGGGGATGATCTCTACCCAGGTCTCTCACTCAAGGCAGCCCGTCTCGCGTACGGGGTGGTTGTTAACCACCCGTTTTTCGATGGAAATAAACGGACAGGAGCGGCATTGCTTGGAGCTGTTTTGCACAGTAACGGCGTGACTTTTGCGCCCAAGGCAGGGGCCCTGGCTGATGCAATCCTTGAAGTCGCTGCAGGGGCCTGGTCTTTTGACGACTTCGCTGCCTGGGTTGACCGTGTCCTTTTATCTGCTGTCGAAGAATAGCTACTACAGGAAACCCCGATATCGCTTTGAACGCCAAAGGGTATATTCGCCCTGGATTTTGTGCGGACAGGAGGATGTCGGGGTTTGTGCTACCTCCTAAAACGCCCTCCAGCGATTGCACTTAGACCAGTCTTTTTCGCTGTGGCGTTGTGAATAAAAGTATGGCGGAGCGTACAGTGGTAGGTGGAGTGCCAGCGCAGTCACTGCGCATTAGTGCCTCAAACCAAGGAGTTCCCATGAAAACGACCATTTTTCTCGCCCACCCCAACCTCGATGCTTCCAGAGTCAACTCGTCTCTCGCGCGAGCGGCCACCCAAGTGGATGGCGTTGGTATTCGTCATCTTTATGCGCTCTATCCGGACGGCACCATCGATGTTGCTGCGGAACAGAAAGCAGCAATGGAAGCAGATCGCATTGTCTGGCAATTCCCGATGTACTGGTTCTCGATTCCGCCATTGCTGAAAGCATGGATGGATGATGTGCTCACTTATGGCTGGGCTTATGGCACAAATGGCACAGCATTGCAAGGAAAAGAACTTCTTATTGCGGTATCAACAGGTGCGCGAGCTGAGCAATATCGTCATGATGAAGGAGCGCGTTTTACTGTCAATGAATTGCTTGCTCCATTGCGTGCGACAAGTAATCTCATTGGGACTCGGCTTCTTAATCCTTTTGTCACCTGTGGCGCGCTGAGCATTACCGATGAGGAATTGTTGGTTGCCACGCAGGCCTATGCTGCGGCAGTAGCAGACCCGCGCCGCGAAGTTTTAGAGTGAGTTTTTCTTTGTCGCATTCCCGCCCTCGTGAATAATGATTGACGAGGGCGGGGTCATGCGGAAAATGTGCCTACAGGCCAATAGACGGGCACAGTGTCACCGAGTGGGCCCCAACAAGGCGCGTGATGAGTTTCTTTCAGGACAAACCGCCGCGAGGACGCATTTTTAGCGGCACGATCTCATTGTGGTGGCGGGTTGTCAGTCGGGGGCTGGACGCCAGAAATTCTGACCTGGGCAAATAGTGGCCCCGCCCTCGCACATCTGGACAAACCGCCGCGAGGACGCATTTCCACGCGACAATTGTCGTCATGGGCGCGGTTTGTTCTGGATAAATCCCCACATATCAGGGCCATTGACGCGCAAGGAGCCATCCGTGATGGTCTCAGACCATATGAACCCTAATTTTTCCGCGCGCCCCCAACGAAAACCCGATAACCCCACATTCACACCGTTAACCCTCAATAGACGCACCATGGGTGCGCGCCACCTCGCCCGGCCACGCAAGCGAGGGCTTGGGATGACGCTCAACGGACCCTTCTCGATCCACGGAAAATGCCCCCGGGTCGGCGCACGTTGTTACCCAAAACGTCAGGGCGATAGACCCACCCAATGT
The DNA here is from genome assembly GCA_030524055.1 of Actinomycetaceae bacterium. GTDB lineage: Bacteria > Actinomycetota > Actinomycetes > Actinomycetales > Actinomycetaceae > Pauljensenia. Next base: position 18,141 of record JAUNHH010000002.1, read on the forward strand.
GTATTGTCCGGACTTTCAGTGTGCGGATGCCGAATTTGTGAGATGATGATCCAACGACACCGCCAGTGGCACTGCCGCCACTCACATACGACCCACTGAAGGACTCGTTTTCATGAGTGAATTCCCTTTCCAGGACCCTTCTCTCGACCCGGCTGAGCGTGCCCACGATCTTCTTGGGCGACTCACCCTTGAGGAAAAAGCTGGCCAGCTCACCCAGTATTTCTATTTCGGGGTTGAGCTGGAAGCGGGCGATGATGTCGATGTGGATTCGCTTCCCCCTGAAGTCCGCGTTTTTTATGATGCTCCACGCAAGGTCCTGGCCGCCCTGGACCGCGGTGGCGCAGGTTCCTTACTTTTCGTCAAAGACCCTGCTTTGCGCAATAACTTGCAGCGCCGCGCAATTGAAGGATCGCGCTTGGGGATCCCTCTGATTTTTGCTTTTGACGTGATCCATGGGATGCGCACGATTTTCCCAGTTCCTATTGCTATGGCGGCGTCATGGGACCCTGCCGCTGCTGAAGCTGCCCAGAAGGTTGCGGCCCGCGAAGCTCGCGCGGTTGGTATTCGGTGGACTTTTGCCCCCATGATTGACATTGCTCGTGACCCCAGGTGGGGGCGGATTATTGAAGGGGCGGGCGAAGACCCTGTTTTGGGGGCGGCAATGGCAGCCGCGCAGGTGCGTGGTTTCCAAGGAGACGGTGGGGAGGAGACCCTTTTTGCTGGACCAAAGCACTTTGCAGGGTACGGCGCAGCTTTGGGCGGAAGGGACTACGACGACGCTGACATTTCCGATTCGCAGCTCCATAATGTCTACTTAGAGCCATTTCTGGCAGCAATAGAGGCAGGCGCCGCCAATATTATGAGCGCCTACATGGATCTCAACGGCGTTCCAGCCTCAGGAAATAAGAATCTCCTGACCACCATTTTGCGTAAGGAATTCCGTTTCGATGGGTGGGTGGTTTCTGACGCAAATGCGGTGAAATCTCTGGAGACCCAACATTTTGCGCGCAACGGAGCAGATGCAGCTCAACGGGCTTTAGAAGCAGGCCTCGACATGGAAATGTGTATGTTTGACCCTGCCTATTCCCACCTGCCGGACCTCGTCAATAGCGGGAAACTTGACGAGGCGCTGCTGGATCAGTCCGTTTTGCGTGTCTTGACAGCAAAATTTGCCTCTGGTGTTTTCGAGAATCCTTATATTGACGAAGATGCTGTGGATGCGGTGTGGTCCGCGCCTGCTCACCGCGAAGAATCGGCACGAATCGCGGAACGCACTTTTGTTCTCCTAGAAAATAACGGGGTCCTTCCTCTGGCAGCAGATACGAAGAAGATTGCCGTTATCGGGGACTTAGCGCAGTCCAAACGTGACATTGTTGGACCGTGGGTTTTCGCTCAGGACAACTCAGAGTCCGTGTCTGTGCTCGAAGGGATTCAGGCCCGCGCTGGTGACAATGTTGAGGTCGTCTACGAACGTGGTCTTGCCACAGCCCAGCGTGTTCACACCTCAATGTTTGATAATCAGGAAACCGATGACCTTCCTTCGACCCCGGAAGGCTTTGATGAGGATGCTGCCATCGACGCAGCTGTCAAAGCCGCTAAGGAAGCGGAAATCGCCATTGTCGTGGTTGGCCAAAACCAAAACATGATTGGCGAACGTGCTTCGGCGTCCACCTTGGACCTGCCGGGTCGGCAAAATGAATTGGTGGAGAAGGTGTCCGCCACAGGGACCCCTGTTGTTGTGCTGGTAATGAGCGGGCGTCCATTGGATTTACGCCTGGTGAAAGACCACGCAGCAGCGATCCTGCAGATCTGGTACCCAGGCACTCGTGGTGGTGAGGCCGTAGCCCGCGTCCTCTTTGGAGATGTCAGCCCCGCTGGCCGATTGCCCTACACGTGGCCGCATCACGTCGGTCAGATTCCCATCCACTATGCTCACTACCGGACTTTCCAGCCGGAAGAACAGCATCAGCGTTACTGGAATGAACAATTGTCGCTGCCCTTGTATCCCTTTGGATATGGCAAGTCCTATGCGACATTTGAGTATTCGCCACTGCGCGTACCAGAACGCATGGAAGCGGGTGACGTGGCGACTATCGGCGTGACAGTCACCAATACTTCTCCTGTGGATGCCGATGAGGTTGTCCAGCTCTATATTCACCAAAAGTGGGGCATGTCCACCCGGCCGATTCGTGAACTCAAAGGATTCCGCAGGGTCCATGTTCCCGCTGGTCAGAGCGTGGATGTTGAGTTTGAGCTTGGGCCAAAGCAACTGCAGTATTGGAGCGATGTGTCCCGCTTATGGGGTCAAGACAGTGATACTGAGATTGACATTGCCATCGGTGGTGATTCTCTTGCGGAGTTCAGTGCCACCATTGTCGTGAATGAATAAGGATGCTTGGCTGGGGCCGCCATTTCGGCCAGCATCAATAGACGAGGGCGGGGTTATATCCCTTTAAAAGGGGAGGGGCCCCGCCCTCGTCCCTACCTCCTGAGGTTTGCTGTTTGTGATCTGCGGAAAATAGGGCCATCTGTCCTAACCTAAGTGGGGGAGGGGGACCCTGAGTGAAACTCAGGGTAGGTCAGGGGTGAAATGGGGGGCGCCCCGAATGGAAGAGTTTGCCTGAGAAGCGCACACTGGAAAGGCAGCCCCACCATCCGAAAGGACTTTCCCTTGCTGGAATTGCGCGAGATCACCAAGGCGTATACAACCGCATCCCTGACCCAGACAGCCCTTAACCAGGTCAGCGTGGCTTTCAGGGATAACGAGTTTGTCGCCATTCTTGGGCAATCAGGCTCAGGGAAAACCACCATGCTTAATGTTATTGGTGGCCTTGACCATTTCGATTCGGGTGACCTTGTTATTGATGGAATCTCTACCCGCGACTTTAAAAATCGTGATTGGGATACCTATCGGAATAACCGTATTGGCTTTGTTTTCCAGTCCTATAACCTGATTCCGCACCAAACAGTTTTATCCAATGTGGAATTGGCATTAACCCTGTCAGGGGTAGGGCGGGCAGAAAGACAGAGTCGTGCAAAAGATGCGCTTACGCGCGTTGGTCTAGCTGACCACATCCATAAGAAACCTAATCAGCTTTCAGGTGGGCAAATGCAGCGTGTCGCCATTGCCCGTGCCTTAGTGAATGACCCGGAAATCCTTCTCGCAGATGAGCCAACCGGCGCCCTAGATTCCTCAACCTCCGTGCAGGTGATGGACCTTCTCAAGGAGGTTGCTAAAGACCGTCTGGTCATTATGGTCACCCACAATCCGGAGTTGGCTCACCGCTATGCCACGCGCATTGTGGAGTTAGCTGATGGCCAGATTATTGCCGATACCGCGCCTTTTATTCCGGGCACAGAGGAGATGCGTGTGGCGCGCGAAGCTCGACGCACCTCCATGAGTTTCCTGACAGCCCTGTCTTTGTCATTTACGAATCTCATGACCAAGAAGGGGCGTACACTCATGACCTCCTTCGCTGGTTCTATTGGCATTATTGGTATTGCCGCTATTCTCGCACTTGCTAATGGTGTGAATGCTTATATTGATCGTACCGAAGAAGAAATGCTGAACTCCTATCCGCTTGTCATTCGCCGTTCTAATGTCGATATGACATCCATGCTGGGAGCTTTCGGTGGGGCGCAGGGAAATAATGGTGATGCGAAAAATGCTTCGGATACCCAGGCGAAAAATGGCGCAGGAGCAGATGGGGCAGCGTCAGGTGGGCTCACATCCTCCAATGAATTAGAGAAGGTTCTTGGCTCCCTGTCAGAAAATGACCTCAAGGCGCTGCGCACCTATTTCTCAGCGAATGGCGGCAATATTGACGAGCAGGTGCGCGCCATTGAATATAACTATGATGTGACCCCGCAGATTTATTTACCTGACCGTGGTAAAGGAAAAGAGCCAGAGAGGGTCAACCCTTCCTCGCTTTTAGAGGATGTGAAAATGCCTGCGGGCCTTCCGCCGGTATTTAGCCAAAACCTCACCATCGAAGCCTTTAGTGAGCTCCCCTCAGAAAGCGCTATCTATAGCGAGGACTATATTGTCGAAACTGGCCGTTGGCCCGATAAAGCCAATGAGCTCGTCCTTGTCCTGCCACAGGATGGCGAAGTGAGCGACGTCTTTGAATTCTCCCTAGGACTGCGTGACTCCAAGGAAATCCAATCCATGGTGGATGCCAGCAACAAGGACGCTGCCCAATCTGATACACAGGCGCAGTCAGCGGATGGCCAAAGTGGCTCCCAAAGCGCAGAATCCGCGCAATCGGTAGCGCCGCGAAAATACACCTATGAGGATATCCTCGCTGTTGAATACCGTTTAGTAGATATCAGCGGATTTTACGATTGGGATAAAGAACGCGGTATTTGGGCCGACCATTCCGACGATAAAAAGCGGACCGCTGACCTGGTAGCCAAAGGTGAAAAACTCAATATCGTCGGCATTATGCGCACCAAACCTGGAGTTGATGCCCCATCGCTGCAGGCAGGCCTGTATTACACCGATAAACTCACCGAACATGTCATGAGTAAGGCCGCACAGTCTAAGATCGTGCAGGAACAGCGGAAGAATCCGAAGCGCAATGTCTTTACTGGCAAGGACTTCCCCCAGTCTGCTTCAAGCGATCCACTAGCGGGCTTCGATATGGCGTCCCTTTTCACTATTGACGAGGCAAAAATCCAATCCGCCTTCAGTATTGATGAAGCAGCCCTCAGTGAAGCAATGGGTGACATTGACCTGTCAGGGATGGATCTGAGCGGTCTGGAATCTATCCCCATGGAAGCTCCCGCCATGGATCTGTCTTCCTTGGACCTGTCGAATATTGATCTGTCGAAGGTGAATGCCTCCAGCGTTAATGCCGATTCTCTCCAATCCCAATTCCCTCAGTTATCCAATGTGGATTGGAATAAGACAGTAAATGACGCATTAGCTGACGGCGCGATCAAACAGGACGCAGGCCCAGCGCTATCCGGTCTGTCCCAAGAACTCGCCCAGGGCTTTATGCAATACCAAGCCGCAAATACGGGCTCGGGCAAAGACCCCAATGCTCTGGCAGTGGAGTACTTTTCCACAGAACCAGTGACGAAACGCATCCAGGAAGTCCTCAGTGGCCCTGAAGTCATTGACCGCGAAAAAATTGGCGCTAACCTGACGAAATCCCTGGGCAATGACCCCGCAGTTCAGGCTGCAGGTGATGCCGTTGCTGATCAGATTGTTAAGGTCCTGGTCCAAGAGGTGGGTACCTATGTCGGTGACACCATTTCCAATGCGATTTCCTCCCAAATCCAGCAGATGATGACCGCGTATATGGGTCAGATGATGCAGACCCTAGAGCAGGAAATCTCTGCTCAAATGGAAAAGGCAGCTGCCAATATGGGTGAGGCCTTTACTGGCGCTATGAAAGTCGATGAGAAAGCCATTAGTGAAGCCTTCAGTATGAATAAGGAAGGCGCTGATCTGACGGCAATCTTTACCTCAATGATGTCCGCTCAAAGGGATTCCTATGAGAGTAATTTGGCTAAATTGGGTTATGCGGAGGTAGAAAATCCCTCGACTATCGCTATTTACCCGCATTCTTTCCAGGCCAAAGAGAATGTCAAAACCATTCTTGCTGACTACAATAGCGCCCAACAGGACGCTGGATATGAAAAGCGTGTCATCCAATATAACGACATGGTTGGCCTGGTGATGTCTCAGGTGACCAATATTGTCGGAGCTGTCACCTCAATGCTCATTGCCTTTGTAGGGATTTCCCTTGTGGTCTCATCAATTATGATCGGCATTATTACCTACATTTCCGTCCTCGAACGTAAGAAGGAAATCGGTATCTTGCGCTCTATTGGTGCCTCACGAGGTGATATTCGCTCGGTGTTTAATGCCGAAACCGTTCTGATTGGCCTACTTGCAGGACTTCTTGGTGTGGTCATTACGTACCTCCTGACGATTCCTGCCAACATTATTGTCGCCAACATTCTCAATATCGAAAATATTGCCCAGCTTCCTATTCTTGCGGCGATGCTGCTGATTGTGATTTCTGTTGGCCTGACCTTTATGGCTGGACTCTTACCCGCAGGTAAGGCAGCAAAGTCTGATCCAGTCGAAGCTTTGCGATCAGAGTGAGACACTATGACTCACCTATCATGTGCGCCAATTATCAACCCCCTTTAAGGTGTAACCATGAGTCATGATGATCCCTCCACCCTGCGCGCCAGTGACTTTTCTGCCCTTGCCGCCTCGCGCTTTTCCACCCGTGATTTTCTTTCTGACCCCGTGCCCGAGGAAATCCTTCAGGAGATTCTCAGCGATGCCACCACGGCGCCAAGTTGGTCAAATACCCGCCCCTACAAACTTGCCTTGGCAGTGGGCGAAAACGCCGAGCGTCTGCGCAGGTTATACACCGCAGAATTTGAGCGTGTAATCCCCCTGACGCATAAGTCGCGTCGCCCACTCATCAAAATGATTCTGCAGGGCGCAGTGCCTGATGGGGACTATGGGGCGTGGAAAACCTATCCTGCGGATCTTATTCCCCGCTCCCAAGCAGTCGGCAAAGCCCTTTACACCCACCTCAATATTGCTCGTGAAGACCGTGAAGCTCGCGACGAGGCAATGCGCGCCAACTTCCGGGCCTTTAATGCCCCAGTTATTGGCCTGGTATTAACCCACAAGAAATTCCCCTATATGTCGCAACTCGATGCGGGCCTCATGCTGCAGACGCTTTTCCTCTCAGCAAAAGCCCACGGAGTTGACTCTTGTGCATTAGGAGGTTTGGCTACCTGGCGCCGGGTCGCTGCCCAGGTCTTTGAATTGCCAGATAATTACGGCATTATCACGGGTTTTGCGTTGGGCTACGCTTCGGATGCGCATGTGAATTCTTTCCGCGCGCAGCGTCCCCCAATTGAGATGGTCCCGCCTCGTTTTTAGGCGGCATATCGCACCGCGGGAAGCGAATACTTCCGCTAAAACGCGGTTAATCAGAAGAAGCTAAACGTTTCCTCGCCTCCATCAGAGCAAAACCCAGCAGATTGCTTCCGCGCCATCGGGCTGGGTTTTGTGCATTCTCATTGTCTTTACCCATACCGATTCCCCACACACGATCCCTGGGGGCTGCTTCAACAAGGACTTTCTTTCCTGTCGCTAAAAGGAAATCGCGCAACTCGGGGGTCGAGGAAAACTTCGCGACAGACCCGGCAACGACAATCTCAAAACACTCCTGCCCCCATACATCAGGATCAAAAGGGGTGACTTTCCGGCCCAGCTGTTTTGCTGCGGCAGGGGAGGGGGCCTGAAGAATCTGCTCAGCAATAGCATCATCGCCAAAAAGCGTGGCTTTGCGCCACATCATGTAATGCTCGGCAGTAGGAAAATGGTGGCCATCAACAGTAAAAGGTGCCGTCCACCATTGACTTAAACAGGCCCGTGTCAATTCGCCATTGGGGCTGGGTTGGTGGCCAAAGAAAAAGAGATAGTCCGGTTTCTTTCCAGCATTAACTGCCCGTTGTAATTCTTCTACGCTGCGCGCATCCTCAGGTTTCATGGGACAATCCTGTCATCTATCGCGCCTTAGTCCCAGGGGAATAGACGAGGGCGGGGTCGCAACTTTGATACACGCAAAAGGGAACCCATGTCTATTCGCCGCACCCCTGAACAGAATATTACCGATATTCGCCGTTACATTGAGGCCGGACAATGGCTACGCGCTAAATCCCTCTACGCTAGATTGCCGCTGTCATTTCGCCAGCGTTACCGCGATTTATGGGAAGAAGCGGATGTGCTCACCCGGGAAATGACTGCTCTGGATGTACGGCACCAACCCCAAGAAGGCTCTTGGGGACTGTTCTCTTATGAGATTCTTGTTCACTGCCCACAGTGCCATAAACCTGGCCGTATTAGTCGGCAGGGATATAGGAAAGGGAGGGAATATTACTGTGTTTTCTCCTGCCTTCATTGCGGCACCATAAAAGATGAACGTCCGCGTCGCTTTGCAGCGGCGGACTATCCAACGGATGGCTATTTTGGTTTCGAGATTGTCCTGAAAACTCGTACGCGCCATGGATGGCTGTGGGTCTATAACCAGGATCATTTAGCGGAAATGCGGGCTTTTCTTTATGCGCGCTTGCGTGAACCTATTCCCGGTGAAACCTCACGCGCATGTTGTACCTACAATACGAATTGGGCGTCGCGCCTACCAACCTGGATTACCTCGGGCAAAAATAGAGAGGAAATCTGGCGTGCCTTAGAGCGTATCTCCGCCCTCGTATAAATCGTGTAAACGTCACCTGGCACGTTAAGCTCAGCTAAGTGAGTAAACGTAAACCTCGTGTATGGCCACAAACCCCTGAGCAATTAGCAGGCCCCGTCCTCGACAATCACACTCATCTACCTGTCCACGAAAAGCAGATTCCTCATGCCAATGGACAGCGCCTGTCCTTAGATGAGCAAATCGCGCGTGCCCAGGCAGCCAATGTCACCCGTATGGTCAGTTGCGCCTGCGATGTCCCCGATTTTGACCCCATGATTGCCGTTGCCCGCACCTACCCCATGGTGCGCATCGCCCTTGCCTTGCATCCCAATGAGGCAGCTCTCCATGCGGGTGCAGCAGACCCATCCCCTGATGGGCTCACTCCGCAGGCACGCCCCCACCATGCCCAACCATTGGATGAGGCTATTGCCGAAGTGGAATCGCGACTATCGGATCCACTGGTAATTGCTGTGGGGGAAACGGGACTGGATTATTTCCGCACCGCCGAAGCGGGCCGGGCAGCTCAAGCCGAGTCCTTCCGCGCTCACCTGGCTCTTGCTGGCGCAGCTGGAATGCCCCTACAAATTCACGACCGGGATGCCCACGCTGACACCCTGCAGATTCTGCGCGAATCAGCCAGGCCTGACCACCCCATTATTTTCCATTGCTTTTCTGGCGACGCTGAAATGGCACAGGAATTAGCCGCTCACGGATGGTATGCCTCCTTTGCAGGGCCGCTGACCTACCCCGCCAATGAGGATTTACGCGCCGCATTGCGCGTCCTCCCACGAGAACTCGTCCTTGTTGAAACAGACGCCCCGTACCTGACGCCTGTCCCTGAACGTGGCAACCCCAACGCCTCCTACGTCATGGCCCATACCGTCCGCGAAATCGCGCGCTTGTGGGAAATAGACGAGGCCGGGGCGTGTCATCAGTTGGAAGAGAACTCCACTGCTGTCTACGGCCAATGGTGACCTGGGAAAACGGCGTATTTCCTTGTGCAACCCGCCACGCGGCCTCGCTTCTTGTGTTACCGATTCGTTACCGTAGGTGATGTCAGAGCGTGTACGGCCGCAGCCCTTTCCGGGCAGAATGAATGAACACACGCTTCCTGCAACGTCTGGAGACCTATGAAAAACCCGAAAACCACTCGTCGCGCACTCATTATTGGAGCTGCCGTTGCTGCATTAACGGTTGGTGGCGTTGGGGGCGTTGCCTGGGCGACAAACCATCGCAGTGTGACAGTCGAAGTGGACGGGCAATCAGTCCCCGTATCCGGTTTCTTCACCAATGTGGACGCAGCTCTTACTGCTGCTGGCGTTGAAGTGGGAGAACATGACGTTGTTGCACCCAGTCGTGACGCAGCCCTGAATAATGGGGAAACTGTTGTTGTCCGCAGTGCTGACCCCTACACCATCCGCCTTGACGGTAAGGCAACCACTGCCTGGACTGTGGCTGACACAATGAGCGACCGGGTTACGGAGGTTTCTGCTGAGAATGCAGGCGCCACCATCCCAGCAGACCGTTCAGCGACCCGCACCGTTGTGCCTGTGGCAGCAGAGCAAACCTCCGTTACAGTGCGCGCTGATGGCAAAGATATTAAAGTCGATGCGGCGCCCGCAGATTCCGCTGATGAGGTGCTTGCTCGGGCTAATGTCGTGGCCTCCAATATTGACCGGGTTGCCTTTAAACAGGAGGGAAAGACGCTGGTTCTCCAGGTCAGCCGTGTTTCTCGTACAACCAATAGCGCCAAAGAACACCTTCCTCGCCCCACACAGGAAGTGGAAGATCCGAAGCTAGATAAGGGCACTCAGGAAGTGCGTGAAGAAGGGGCTGATGGCTCCGTTGAACGTGCTACCTACCTGGAAACCATTGACGGGAAGAAAACCGTTGAGGTCAAGCTTGCTGAAAAGCGTACTGAGCCCAAGCCTAAGGTGGTTGCCGTAGGCACTAAGGACGCTGACGCGGAGAAGAAGGCCGAGGAAGACAAGAAGGCCGAAGAAGAGAAGAAAGCGGAAGAGGAAAAGAAGAAGGCTGAGGAAGAAAAGCCTGCTGAGGAAACCAATAAGCCCGCTGAAGAAGAACCCAAGCCAGCCGAAAATAAGCCAGCTGAGCCAGCTCCTGCACCTCCCGCCGAGAATAATAACGACGACGGCGGCAATAATGACTCTGGTGGTGGCAACTCCGGCGCAGTAGGTGGAGACGTGTGGGCAGCCCTGGCCCAATGCGAATCCGGTGGTAACCCTTCAACCAATACCGGTAACGGCTACTACGGGCTCTACCAGTTCAGTGAGTCCACCTGGCATGCCATGGGTGGATCCGGACTTCCTTCAGATGCTTCTGCTGAAGAGCAGACCATGCGCGCCCAGAAGCTCCAGGCTCAAGCTGGGTGGGGCCAATGGCCAGCATGTGCTGCCAAGCTAGGCTTGCTCTGAGATGAGTTTTGAGATGCGGGGCCCCTACCTGAACGATGAGTCACAGGTAGGCGCCCCGCCCTCGTATATTTCCCCTATTCCCCGCAGACTAGCGCGCTTTTCCTTCCCTCATCCGGTCCGCTTTGTCCAGAAACTGTGATTGCGGTTTCGGCACAAACCCCGGCTAGCATGAAAGAGCGCTCATGGCTAGACCCTGAGCAGAAATACTGTGACCCATAGGAGCACACCCCGTGGAATATCCTCGCGTTTACGCACATGGCGCCCCTAAGCGCCGTGGCCTCAGCCGCCGCCTCATCATTGGTACGGCTACAGCAAGCGTATTGGCCCTACTTGGAACGGCAGCAATCGTTGTGGGCACCGCCCGTGCAGATGTCACCATTGAAGTTGATGGTGTTTCTGTTCCTGTCACGGCATGGAACCCAACACCCGCTAGCGTTTTAGAGCAGATGAATATCGAGGTCGGGGAGCACGATCTTGTTGAGCCCGCTCTCGATACGCGCCTGGCTGCGGGGGAAGTGGTTGTTGTCCGCCGGGCTCATCCTTTTACAGTCGCCGTTGATGGTGAGCGCACCACGGTCTGGTCAACAGAAGAATCCGCGCAGGCGGTGCTCGCTAATGTGAAGGGGCTTGACGGGGATGCTGTCTTGGTGGCGGATCGCTCCTCCCAGCGTCCCACTCCAACGGCTTTGGTAGCTGCCCCCACTGCGGTCAATATTAAAGTTGGCGATAAAGTGACGCCTTTCCAGGCCCAGCCCGGTAAAGACGCCCGTGAAATTCTCAGCGACGCCAAAATTCCTGTTGACGCGCTTGATCGTGTTCAGGTTTCCCACACAAAGGATGCCCTCACCGTCGAGGTAATTCCGGTTGACCGTGGCACAGTGACCCGCACGGACCCGGTGAAAACTGAAACGGTAGAGAAAAAATCCGATGAGCTTTTTGTCGGCGAAGTCGTGGTGACAAAAGCTAAAGACGGCACCAATGAAATCACTCTTTGGCAAGAATCCGTTGGCGGTAAAGCTATCCACAGCGTAGACCTGTCCAATAAACTCCTGTCCCAGCCAGTGGCTGAGGTCCGTACTATTGGGACAAAGGAAGTGAATCCCGGTGCTCTGATTGAGGCTGGAATTGATCCGAAAGCCGAATTAGAAGAAAAAGCTGAGGACGACCAAACAACCGCCACTCGTTTCCGTAGCGAATTAGGGTCGTTGAGTTCCGACAAAGAAATCCGGGATATTCTGGGCGCTAACCCAACGGATAAACAAAAGGCAGCGGTCCAAGCGGCTGGCATTAACTTGACGGAAAATCGTCCCCAGACCACCACTACTAACAACCAGGGTGATCAGCCCGCTGAGAATCCTGGAGCAAATACGGCGACGCCTCCTGCCCCGGAAAATAACACTCCTCCGCAGGGTTCCTATTCCGGTGACGATCCTAAAGGTATTGCCCAGCAAATGGTGGCCGCACGTGGCTGGTCTGATTCCGAGTTCCAGTGCCTGGTGAAATTGTGGGAACGCGAATCTAACTGGAACCCCTACGCGGAAAACCCCTCCTCAGGTGCCTATGGCATTCCACAGTCCCTCCCGGGCTCCAAGATGGCCAGCGCTGGCTCGGACTGGCAGACCAACCCGGCTACCCAAATCACCTGGGGTCTGGGCTATATCGCTGGCCGCTATGGCACCCCCTGTGGGGCGCTTGGCCACTCCGACTCGGTGGGCTGGTATTAAAAGGCAGCCTCAAGGCGGCTAACCCCGCCCTCGTACTGGACCCCGGTTGCTCCTTAGCGGCCGGGGCTCAGTATTTCTGAGGGGTCGCATAATCCCGTGCGCAACGCAAAAAGCACTAATTGGACGCGATCCCGCGACCCCGTTTTATGCAAGAGACGCCCCACATGTGTTTTTACTGTGGGCATAGACAGCCATAATTCATCGCAGATTTCCTGATTCGTCAGGCCCCGCGCAATCCACCCAAGAATCTCTTTTTCCCGATCAGTCAGTTGCGCTACCGCCTGGGCGTCACTGCCGTGAAGTTGAGGAGCCGCTGGCGGCGCTACAGCCGCAGAATGCGGGCCAGCCCGTAGCGCCGACAATAAGGTCCGCGTGGCGCCCGGGGACACCACCGACTCCCCTGAAGCCACAATCCGCACCGAATCAATGAGCGTCTGCGGCGGCGTTGTCTTAATGAGGAAACCTGAGGCGCCCGCTTCAATGGCCGCCAAAACATTCTCATCAGTGTCAAAAGTGGTGAGAATCAGTACCCGCCCGGGCAGGCCCTCAGAGATCAATGCCCGAGTTGCCTCTAACCCCGATAAAACCGGCATTTGAATATCCATGAGGATAATATCGACAGGATTATTCCGTTGTTGCGTTAACGCATCCTGTCCGTGAATAGCTTGCCACCGCACCTCCATATCACTTTGCGAATCCAAAATCATGGAGACGCCTGCAGCAAAAAGAGGCTCGTCATCAACTAAACCAAGAGTAATCATCGGGGTACCTCCACATTGACATGCCAATTATTGCCACGAGGAGCAGCGGAAAAAGTGCCGCCCATATCCTCTATTCTTTTTCTCATTGACGCTATTCCAACGCCTCTACGATGGGGTGGTTGACCTGTTTTCCCCGACTGGGCAGCAATAGGATTTTCAATATGTAAATGCCAGGTTTCGGCGCTGGTCTGGAAATCCACGCTCGCTCCGCTCCCATCGCCATGACGGACTGCATTGGTTAATGCTTCACGCGCCACTAGTAATATCCCTTCACTGAGCGTCCCTTCTGGTCCGGGCCCCTCACTAATACGCACTCTGGCCCCAGACACAGTGGCTAACTTATTGAGGGAATCAAGGAAAGGCTCCCCCACAACAATAGGGGAGGAGCTCGCCTCAGCAAGGGATGGCTGTTGCCCCACTGTGCCTGCCGTGGAGTCCACCAATGTCAATGCCTGAGCCACCGCAGCAGAACGCCCAGCAGGCATCGCCCCCTCGCCCAGAAGATCAACCAATTGGTGGACCTGATCAACGCCCTCACGACCCACCCGTGCGATCGTCGCTAAAGCCTCGTCAGCCCGCTGCGGTGAGGAATGCAAAATAAAACGTGCCCCTTCCGCTTGGGCTGTCACCACTGTCAATGTGTGCCCCAGGAGATCGTGGATTTCGCGTGCTAAACGGGCTCGTTCTTGGGCGACCGCGAGTTCTGCCAATGTTTCCCGTTGGGATTCCAATATGGCCAGGCGCTCGCGGGTGAGTTCTATCCGCGAGCGCGCGGCCCGCCGTCGATCAGCAATAAGGACGACGATTGTTGTACTCAGCCAGAGCCACCCGTAAAGGCGGAAGATGTCATTGAGGGTAATGTCAACGATGGTGCGTTGGGCGAATATTGCCAGGCCGCCGGTGTTGAGAATATATCCGAGGATGACAGTTGGCCACCGCCATGGGGAGTCGAAACGGCCTGCTGCTGTCCATAGGGCGATGAGGGCTGAGAAGATGAGGAGGAAACTGGCGAAGGGTATGACAATTGTGTGGATGAGGATGCAGGTGACGAGGATGCCAACGCAGATGTAGGGCTGGCGTGAGCGCCAGAGGACTGTCAGGGTGGAGATGACCTGCAATAGTGTGTAGGTCACGGCCTGACTGGGAGTAGTAAAAAGCCCAGCGACTTGTAGTGAGGTCACTACTAAAAGGAGGGCAAGGATGGTGTCGCCGATTGTGGGGAGCCAGGCGCGGGGGTTGCTGGTGAGTGTGTGCCAAAGTGAGCGCAGGTTGAGGGCCAGTGTACGAGGGCGGGGCGCGGACATGTTCTAACGGTATGACACTGCGGGTCCGTCCTCGTCATCCCTGGGTATGACTGGAGGCAAAAAGAACCATTCCGCAGCACGATGTGCTCCGATGGGGCGCGCGGGCATTCTTATTGCCATGACAACGACAACTCTTCACCCGATGCAGGCAGCGGCGCCCCTCCAGGAGGATCTCGTCGTCTCCACCCACGACCTTACAAAGACTTACGGTTCACGGACTGTGGTTGATTCTCTTGATCTTCGTGTCCCAGCGGGATGTGTTTATGGTTTTCTCGGGCCCAATGGGTCGGGGAAGTCCACAACAATGAAAATGATCTTGGGATTGGCGAAGCCCACCCGTGGGTCAGTTCAGGTTCTTGGTCAGCGTGTGTCTTCTACTGCGGCAACGCCGGCGCTCGCTCATGTTGGTTCGATGATTGAGCAACCTCCGGGGTATGGACACCTTACTGGTGCTGAGAATATGAAGGTCATCCAGTCAATGCTTGGCCTGACAGATACCCAGGTGAATTGGGCTCTTGACCTTGTGAAACTCACTGCCCATAAGGATCGTTTGCAGCGTACGTATTCGCTGGGAATGAAACAGCGCCTAGGGATTGCCATGGCTTTGGCCCGGACCCCGCAACTGCTGGTTTTGGATGAACCCACGAATGGTCTGGACCCTGCTGGTATTGAGGAGATCCGTGAGCTGTTGATTTCCCTGTCTCATGAGGGTGTCAGCGTCATGGTGTCTTCTCACCTGCTTGACGAGATTGACAAGATGGCGGATGTGCTGGGCATTTTGTCCAATGGGCGCATGGTGTTCCAAGGGTCGCGGCGTGAACTGTTTACGCGGTCGCTGCCGGATGTGCTGGTGGTGAGCTCGAATCCGGAGGAGATTCTGCGTCTAGGTGTCAATGGTGTGCGTACCGCTGAAGGTGTGGTTGTGCCAGGCCTGAGCGAAAGCGATGTGGCTGACATGGTGCGCTATATGGTGACTGCTGGGATTGCGGTTCATGAGGTGCGCCGCGTCCAGCAGAGCCTCGAAGATATCTTTATGGATCTGACTGGCCGAAATGGGGGCCTGTGATGACAACGCAAATAATGACAACGCCCAACACTTCGGTCCCAGCTGCGACTGTGAGCGGGTGGACCGCATTGACAGTCGAAATCGCGAAAATGCGTCGCCTGAAAACCCTGCCGATTGTTGGCGTCATGGTGGTGACAACCCTCCTTTTCTCTGGAAGTTCGCTTTTTAGGGCAACCAACCAAGCCATTGCCGACGATGTGGCGGCTCTTCCGTGGGCGGGGGCTTTAGGTCTGGCGGTCATGATGAATGCCTTGATTCATCCAGTGATCGTGGCGATTGTTGCTTCCCGCCAGGTTGATATTGAAAACACTAGCGGGGGATGGATTTTAGGGTCCTCTTTAGGTCGGACCCCAGGGATCCAATGTCGCACAAAGTTCCTTGTTGCTTCTGGTGTGATTGCTGCTGCCTGTACCGCACAACTAGGATTGCTTGTTGTCCTTGGCCGCCTGTCGGGAATTAGTGTTCCTTTTGATTGGGCCCCGTGGCTGCTGTATTTGCTGTGCCTTATTGCTGTGGATTGTGCCCTTATTGCTCTGCATATTCTGATTTCTGCGCACTGGGAAAATCAGATTGTCAGTGTGGGGGTTGGTCTGTTGGGTGCATTTGCTGGCATCTATATGATGTTGGCACCGTCGTGGGCGCCGCCGCTGGTCCCGTGGGGGTATTTCACGGTGATTGCTGCTGCAAGTCTGGATCCTGAAACGGAGAGATTCGTCTATCTCACCCCTGATCTGCTTCCCCTTGGCCTTTTCCTCGCTCTCATGGCCACTGTCTTTATTGTCATTACCCGCCGTATGGATCGTATTGAAAGGTGAGAGCAATGATTCGCGCTGAAATTCTTAAACTCCGTCGTTCCTCAGTATGGGCTTTTGCCGTTATTCTTCCTCTCCTTGCCGTGATTTCCGGTGGAGTGAACTACTGGATGAATCGTGAAATGCTCTCCAATGGATGGGATTCAATGACGAGTCAAGTCACCCTCTTTTACGGAATGCTCTTTTACTCCATTGGTGTTGCCCTTTTGATTGCGTCACTATGGCGGCCCGAACATCAAACCTCGTCGTGGAATACTGCTCTGGTTACTGGTCGTCCGCGGATGGCTCCTATTGCGGCAAAGATGATTGTGGCGATGATTCCTGTGGCCGCTATTCAAGTCTGCCTACTTGCGTTGACCTTTATTTTCGGTAAGGCGATTGGCCTTGATGGTGGATTGCCTGCTTCCTTTATTCAGGGAGCACTCTTTGTGATTGTGGTGTCTATTCCGCTGGTGCTTTTCCAGTCGCTGTTGTCAATGGTGATGAAGTCTTTCGCTGCTCCAGTCGCTATTTCCATGGGATTGTGCCTGATAGGTTTCCTTGCATTAGCAGGGTCAGCAAGTAATGGAATCGCTGACGTGGTCTCTTGGATTCTGCCTCACGCATTAGTGACACGGAGTATGTTCCTCGGCTCAACATCCATCGACAACTCTGGAGTTCTCTCCATTGAAACAGGGACGCCACTCCTTATCTCAGTGGTGCTGATGAGTGTCCTTCTTCTCGGTGTGACCGCGTGGGTGGCCCGCAGGCGGACCGTGACGGCCCATTGAGAAGACAGTGGCGACGTGGAGAGAAGTGACGAGGGCGGGGCGCGCCAAAATAATGCCCCGCCCTCGTCTATTGCTGTGCCGGGAGAGGCCACAATTGTTTTCCTGCAGCCCTCCACTAGGATTCACTTGTGACTTCACCACGGCCCCGCCCTCGTCGAATGAATGAAACGCGATCTGGCTCCCATTCGCGTTTAGACCCCGCATTACCGCAGGGCGCTACCCCCTCCGAAACGGGACTACTCGGCCCTATTGAAGTCAAAGCCATTTGCGACGCACTGGGGATTCGCCCAACGAAAGTTCTCGGACAAAACTTCGTCCACGATGCGGGAACGGTCCGGCGAATTGTCCGCGCAGGCGGAGTGGAAGCAGGCGATGAAGTCCTTGAAGTTGGGCCCGGATTAGGGTCACTGACCCTAGCGCTTTTAGAAACAGGCGCGCGAGTACGGGCTATTGAAATTGACCCGCCACTGGCTCACGCTTTACCCGCCACAGTCCACGCCCGTATGCCTGAAGCAGCCCAGCGCCTTCGGGTCACCCTCAAAGACGCCACCACAATACGCAGCGTGGACGATATTGATCGTGAAGCCGTAGGCGTAGATGGTGACGCCACAGTCGATGCCAACCAGGCTTGGCCTGCGCCAACGAAACTTGTGGCGAATCTTCCCTATAACGTCGCGGTCCCTGTACTTCTTGCCCTCCTTGAAGCCCTCCCCACATTGAGTGACGTACTGGTAATGGTCCAAGCCGAAGTGGCTGACCGCCTTGCCGCACCTCCAGGGTCACGCACCTACGGAGTACCGTCGGTGAAAGCCGCCTGGTACGGGCATGCCGAGCGGGCAGGCACCATTGGTCGCACCGTGTTCTGGCCTGTCCCTGGGGTGGACTCTGCCTTGGTACGTCTACGCCGATATGACGAGCCCCTCGGCGATGACGTACTACGTCAAGCGACCTTCGAGATCGCTGATATTGCTTTTGGCCAACGCAGAAAAACCCTGCGTGCCGCCCTGAAAACCTGGGCAGGAAGCAGTGACGCCGCCACCACACTTTTAGAACGCGCTGGTATTGACCCGAGCGCTCGCGGCGAAACCCTCGATATCCACGCATTTTGTCGCCTCGGACGCCATGTCCAAGAAATGCGCGCCGAAGGGCTCTTGACTGATGCGCGCCCGCTGCGTTCACCCCAGAAACAGGAGGAACCCCATGCGTGAAGTCACCGCCTCAGCGCCAGGTAAAGTCAACCTCACCCTCTATGCTGGCGCCCCCACCCCTGACGGCTACCACCCGCTGGTCAGTATTTTTGAAGCACTCCATGTGCGGGAGACAGTGACCGTCCGTACCTCACGTAGCCCCGGCATTCGTGTCACCACCACCGCATACGGCCTTGACGGCAGCATTGACCAAGACGCAACGGAGCGGATGAGCCGCCTCAACCCCGTCAACCACCTGGCAGTACGCGCCGCTAAAAGCCTGCAGCGTCTGGCCATGGCCGGCCCCTGGGCGTCAACCGCTGCAGGGCTGACCATTGAGGTGGAAAAACACGTACCCATCGCCGGCGGAATGGCCGGCGGATCAGCCGACGCTGCCGCCACACTCCTGGCCTGCAATGAACTATGGGGCCTGGGCTTGGGTGGGGACCAGCTGGAAACACTGGCCCGCACCCTCGGCGCCGACGTGCCCGCCTGCCTCGTAGGGGGAATCGCCGTGGGAACAGGGCGCGGAGACCATATGACTCCCGTCGCAACTGAAGGTCTCACCCACTACTGGGCACTGGCCCTAGCAGACGGAGGGCTCGCCACCCCCGATGTCTTCCGCGCTCTTGACGGGGCGGGCGGACCTGCAGGCGGATGGAAAACATTAGAAGAACCAGACGTGGATGACCTCGCCGCGCTCTTGCGTACACCAGAAGACCTGGCTGGTTTCCTCCACAATGACCTCACTGATGCGGCCCTGCGTCTCCGCCCCGAATTATCTCAGACTTTTACTATTGGGCGTGAGGCGGGAGCCCTCGCGGTCATCCTCTCCGGATCCGGACCCACCATTGCAGCCCTCGCACGCGACGAAAACCACGCCCAAGAACTGGCTATCGCTATGGCCGGCTCCCCAGCGGTGGCCCGAACCCTGGTCACCAGCGGACCTGCACCAGGCGCACGAATCGAACGCAGCGAAGGAGACCCCCAATGACCTCAGTTCTTGACGCAATGCTGGAATGCGTCCGCGGCGTTGTCGACATCAGTCACGCGCAAACCGGGATCGTCCTGCATCGGACCAGTGCGCGCTCGCGGGTCCAGTACGGGGATGTTTTCCTTGATTTCGCTGACCAGTGCCCATCTGGAGTGCGCTTCGACTGCATGACAGATGCAGACTATGTGGAGTTCACACTGCGGCTGACCAGGATTACCATGGGCCCGGCGCCAACGCCGCCCGTCCTTGATGTCATTATTGACGAGGGCGAAGCCGCCGCCTTCCCAGCGGATTCTTTTAGCGTGGTGACTCTGAGTCCGGGCGGGGCGATTGATATTAATGAGGCCCCGCCCTCGTGCGTCCGCATTCCGCTGACAAGCGAGACCCAAGGGAATAGCGAAGGGTTGGGTAGGCCCGGAGCGAAGCGTCGCGTCCAGATCTGGCTACCTGCAAATGCAATCACAGAAATCCTTGACATTACCGCTGAGGATGGGGCAACGATTGCGCCGCACCAGAGCACAGCCCCAACGTGGATCCATTACGGCTCCTCCATCTCCCATTGTCAAGAAGTTGAACGCCCGACGCAGACCTGGCCAGCCCTTGTTGCCAGGCGCGCGGGATTTGACCTGGTGAACCTGGCCCTCGCTGGGAATTGTCATACTGACCAGGCAGTGGCCCGCACTATTCGCGATTGGCCGGAGGTTCCCGCCGCAGTCAGTCTTAAACTTGGGATTAATACTGTCCAAGGTGTGACGATGACAAAAAGAGTGTTCCGATCTGCCGTAGAAGGATTCCTGGATACTCTGCGCGAAGGTTTACCTGAGGTTCCTATTATTTTGGCCTCACCGATTTACTGCCCGCCCCTAGAAAACGCCCCCGGCCCCACTGTGCTTGACGACAATCTCGTGGTTCGCCTCGCCAATCCAGAACAGGAGGGCAGCGTGACAGGAGGCTTTAATGACGCTTTAACTCTGGTTGGAGCGCGGGAAATCCTCTCTAGCATCGTGCAACGGCGGCAAGCAGAGGGCGACACCAATCTGCACTACCTTGACGGGTTGGAGCTTTTCGGCCCCGACGACGCTGACCTTTTGCCCGACGATCTACACCCCAATGAAGAAGGCTATGCGCGGATTGCGGCGCGTTTCTACGACGCTGCTTGCGCCAGCGATGGACCTTTCACGCATGTACATCCATAAGGCACCTGGGCTGCGCCCCTGACATACGTGCGGGCATGGCCCACCACCCTCAGAACAGTAAATTTTAAGGAGAATAGGTGGCTCACCTACTGGGAACCCAGGACGTTGGAGCACTCGCAGGATCACGGCACCTTCTTGCTGACGTCAATGTGGCATTAGAAGACGGGTCACGGGTGGGAATCCTTGGCCCCAATGGTGCCGGAAAGTCCACCCTTTTGCGCCTGGTTTCCGGGATAGCCACCCCTGATTTTGGCACTATTAACCGGCGGGACGGAGTCCGGATTGCCCTGCTGGATCAGGCGGATACTCTGGACCCTGACGCCACTATTGCCCAGGCGATCCACCCTGACCTGGCTGAATATGAATGGGCTTCCGACGCGCGTATCCGCGATATTCATGCTGGGCTCTTGCCCGGGGTGGATCTGAATGCCACAGTGGGAACCCTCTCCGGTGGGCAACGCAGGCGGGTCGCTCTGGCACGGGTTTTGGCCCACAATGCCGATATCGTCTGCCTGGATGAACCAACCAACCATTTAGATGTAGAAGGTGTTGCCTGGCTGGCAGAACACCTGAAGAAACGTTTTGCGCGCCCCGGCGCGAGTGGCGCCCTGGTGGCCGTCACCCACGATCGCTGGTTCCTTGACGCTGTGTGCGAAGAAATCTGGGAAGTCGTTCCCGGGGTGGACCCAGGCGGGTCCCGCCCACAAATCCCCGGTCGAGTAGAAATCTATGAAGGCTCCTACGCCGCCTACACCTTGGCACGCGCCGAGCGGATGCGCCAAGCCGATGTGGCTGCCCAAAAACGGGCAAATCTGCTTACCAAAGAATTGGCGTGGCTACGGCGCGGCGCACCTGCCCGCACCTCAAAACCCAAATTCCACATTGCTCGAGCGGAAGCGCTGATTGCCAATGTTCCGCCGCCACGCGACACTGTGGAACTCGTGCGGATGGCTACGGCCCGCTTAGGGAAAGATGTGCTGGACCTCGAAGATGTATCACTGTCTTTTCCTGCCCCTGATGGCGGCTCCAAGGAAATCCTCACTGGCGTGACGTGGCGCCTTGCGCCAGCTGAGCGCGTTGGCATCGTTGGCGTTAACGGTGCCGGAAAAACGACCATTTTGAATCTTCTTCGCGGGGATTTAGCGCCCACCAGTGGGCGGGTGCGTCGCGGTAAAACCGTAAAAGTTGCCACCCTTTCCCAAGACACTCACGAGCTTGATGCTCTTGCCGATATGCGGGTCATTGAAGCGGTGGCTGATGTCGCACAGGTGGTGACCGTTCGCGGCAAAGATGTGACCGCATCGCAGATGACCGAGCGGATGGGCTTTACCCGTGAACGGGCGTGGACCCGCGTGGGAGAAATTTCCGGTGGGGAGCGTCGCCGTCTTCAACTCATGCGGCTTCTCATGGCAGAACCCAATGTCCTCCTCCTTGACGAACCCACCAATGATTTAGATACCGATACCCTGGCGGCAATGGAAGACCTCTTGGATTCTTTCCCAGGGACCCTGGTAGTCGTTAGCCATGACCGCTACCTTTTAGAGCGGGTCACAGATCACCAGATGGCGTTGCTGGGCGATGGGAGTGTGCGGGCTTTGCCAGGCGGGGTAGAACAATATCTCCAGATGCGCGCTGAGATGTTAGGCAGTGGGGGAGATGAGAGTGCAGGTGGGACCCAGCCTGACATGGCGGCCAGCGAGGGGCCAGCGCCGAGCGATTCGGCAGCCCGTCGTGCAGCGAAAAAAGATGCTGACCGGCTTGAACGTAAACTCGATAAATTGCGTACCAGTGCGGCAGCATTAGAGGAACGCGTTGCTCAGTTATCCCACGAGGTGGCCAGTGATGTCAGTAAAGT
Organism: Actinomycetaceae bacterium; assembly: GCA_030524055.1. Taxonomy (GTDB): domain Bacteria; phylum Actinomycetota; class Actinomycetes; order Actinomycetales; family Actinomycetaceae; genus Pauljensenia. The sequence goes on from JAUNHH010000002.1 coordinate 40,482, forward strand.
TGACGATCTGACGGCGGCCTCACGCGACCTTGCACAGATGAAAGATGAAATTGCGCAGACAGAAGAAGCGTGGTTTGAAGCGGCAGAAATGCTGGAGTGGAACGATTAAACCTAGGCGATAAAAGCGGCGCCCCGCCCTCGTAAAAATCGACGAGGACGGGGCGAATGCGGTGAAACTCAGCGATTATCGAACACCGAATCAAAAGCGGCCGCAGGCGGATCGTAGGTGTGGGCGCGCGCATAGGCCAAAGCCAGCGGAGCTCCCGTTGTCCTCTCCATACCGGAATCTTCCCACTCCACCGAAATCGGACCCTCGTAATTGATCTGATCCAGAGTACGGAAATAGGACTCGAAATCGGCATCCCCCAAACCTGCGGAGACAAACGTCCAACCGCGACGCGGATTATTCCACGGAAGGTGGGAGGACAGACGGCCATTACGGCCATCGAAATGTGTCTTCGTGTCCTTGCAGTGCACGTGGTAAATACGGTCAGCAAAATCCAGAAGGAAAACGGACGGGTCGAGGCCCTGCCAGATCATATGCGAAGGATCCCAGTTAATACCGAAAGCCTCGCGGTGCCCAATTGCCTCCAAAGTGGCCTTCGTTGTCCAATAGTCATAGGCGATTTCGGAGGGGTGAACTTCGAGCGCAAACTTAACGCCTGCTTCATCGAAAGCATCCATAATCGGATTCCACCGGTCAGCAAAATCCTGATAACCCGCTTCAATGACGGAGGCATCTACTGGCGGATACATAGCGACATACGGCCAAATCTTCGACCCGGTAAAGCCCGTGACCACCTTCGCGCCTACACGAGCGGCGGCCTTGGCAGTCACTTTCATTTCTTCTGCTGCGCGCTGACGAACGCCCTCAGGATCCCCATCACCCCAGGTATCGGCAGAAAGGAGGCCACGGTGACGGAAGTCAATGGGATCATCGCAGACGCACTGGCCAGTGGAGTGGTTAGAAATGGCGTAGAGAGACAGGTTGAACTCATCCAGGGTGGCTTTGAATTGCTCGACATAAGCGTCGTCAGTGGCTGCGCGGTTAATGTCGAGATGGTCTCCGGCGGCGGCGACTTCGAGGCCGTCATAGCCCCACTCGGCAGCCATTGTGCAGACGTCGCGGAAGGGGAGGTCCACCCATTGGCCGGTGAACAGTGTAATAGTGCGGGGCATTAATGAACTCCTTTGTACGTGGGGAGTGCGCGGCTTTGCAGTACTCCAGGCTAGCGGTGGCGGTCGTTCGTAACGTAACACTGGGGACGAGGGCGGGGCCGCGGTGGCGAGGGAAGTTCTGCCCGAAATCAGCAAAGGTCTGTGGGGAGGGCGGGGGATTTGGGTGAATCTGGGCGCTAGATTGCCTGCCCTTGACCGACTTTGGGTGCCCTATGTTTCCTAATTCGACCGTTTTGGAAAGGTGAATTTACGTCAATTCAGTGCGGTGGAAGTCTGGCATGTAGGCGCGTTTGAAAATGGCTTTTACCTGCGGAAATGCTGGGGTGTTCGACCGTGCTTGCGCGGTGTTATCAAATAGGTCCATCACGTCGAGCCCGGCAACCGGGTTTTGCGTAATTCGACCGACCTTGACCGACACTCGATCAGAAAGAAGGTGCCTGACATGGCTACCACACTGCCGCTGATTACCGACTGCTCCGTTTCCTCCTGCTCCTACAATAAAGACAAGTCCTGTGGAGCCGCAGCCGTCACTATTGGTTACGCACAGACCTGCACCACCTTTATTCCCCTCAGCATTAAGGGCGGGCTGGAAGACGCCTCGACTTTTGTGGGCGCCTGCCAGATGGCTGACTGCACCCACAACTCCGGCCTTGAATGCACCGCCTCCGCTGTGTCTGTTGGCGCCCGCACGGCTGACTGCCTCTCCTTTGAAGCGCGCTGAGATAGTGTAGGTTGCGCTTGAACTGAGGAGTGCCCGAGCCGCGAGGCGGCTCGGGCACTTTTGCATGTCAGCGGGCCTGTTTTCCTTGGATGGGGCGGCCTTGGTGTGCTTGGCGAGCCTTGCGCTCCAGCCTGGCGGCGCTTAGTACGTGTGGGCCGTGTAGTTGTCATTGATGTGCTCTATATGGATCTGTTGGTTCTGTTGACGCTTAATAAATGTCTCCGTATCCTTGAATACTGGTAATGGTGCCGTCATAGTTGAGAGGAGTGGTGTCGAGGATGTCTATGGGTAATGGGAGTGTTAATCCCTTGTGGCGGCCTTATATTCTTGTTCCAGTAATAGTGCTTAGCGTGATTATTGTCTTCGGGATGGGGTGGGCGATAGGGAACGTCTTTGGTGGAATGTCGTCTGCGCCCAATGTTGCTAATGACGAAATGGCATCTGGCTCTCGCGAGAGGGTGGAGCAGTCGGGTGGGGGCGGCCAGTCTGCTTCAGCGTCCGTAATGTCTGGTGATGAAGGGCGATCGCGGCAATCGGCGGGCAATGACGGTTCTGGTAGTGGTGAATCTGGGTTTAAGAATGTGGCAACGAATCCGGAGCAGAGTGCTTGTGGGTTGAAAGGTGAAGTGCTGGAGCGGGCGACCTTAACGGAGGCCCCACCTGTTGATGAATGGCGCTATCAAGATGCCATTGCCTACCCGTATTCGCCGGAATTTGGACCTGCCGCTGAAAATGGGCCAGTCCGCTATTGCTTCCAGCATTCCCCTGAGGGAGCGTTATATGCGGTTGCAAACGGGTTTGTTCAGGGTAATGACCAGTCCTCTGCGGGGAAATGGATTCGATATGCTTTTGCTGAAGGGCCGGTCAAAGATGAAATAGTCTCAAATGATCACCCGGATGAAGGGCGGGATGTTGATGTATTTAGGATTGAAATCCAGGGATTTCGCATGCTGTCCTATGCAGGGGATAAGGCGAGTGTGGACTTGGCTCTATCGTTGGAGAAAGACGGAAAAACAGCATACTTATCGATAATTTATAATGTCGTCTGGGAAGGGAATGACTGGAAAGTGCATATTACTGACATAAATAAAATGTTCGATGTCTCTTATGTCTCCCATTTAGATGGCTATATTTTATGGAGCCCGGATTTGTAATTCCGATTGTCTAATGTGTGAGTTCGCTATGTGCTGGATCAGTGATGGCATGTTGAGTGCAGTACTGTCATTGGGGGAGTGCGGAAGTTCGGCTTTCTAGGGGGCGTTGCAGCGGCTGGTCCGAATAGTGTTTTGCTTCTTGCGGTACCTGCTCGCGTCAAGGTGAGGTTCTTTCCTAGGTATCTTGGTCTTCGTTGCCCTTGAATGTGAGATATCGGCACCGCATAATTTTCTCATCGGCGCGAAATATTTCTGTACCGAATTTCTCTGCCAGTAAATTGTGGTGGTGTCTTGTGCCTGGGAGTAACTCCACTTAGTCTGTACTTGACCAACGTCTAGTTCAAAGGGGAGCTGCTATGACGGACCAGAATCCCAGCCCAATCTCACTAGGAAACTCTACCGAGAGCACAATCCTAGAGCCCGATAAACCAGGCACCTCTGCCAAAATGACAGGCGGTTGGGTGTATAGAAAATACCTTTTCTGCTACGCATTAGCTGGACTTGGGATTTTCGCCATCTGGGGGTCGATGGGGCCAATCTTCCTTCCTAATCAAGTGCAGATCATCGAGTTCAATAATATCTTCGGCGAGAACTCCGGAGTGAATCTCCTCGAATTGCAGCAACTTAAAGCAGCTGTGGAAGCAGGAACTGTCACTCCCAATGCCGAGCAGGCTGCGCTACTAGAAAAATTCGGCCAATATGACAGTGCTGTACGTGATGGCCTTGCACTCGTGACAGCAGTCGGTGTTTTTCTGACAATGCTCATCCAGCCAGTGGTGGGGATTTTATCTGACCGTACACGTTCTCCCATTGGGCGCCGTGCCCCATGGATCTTGGGAGGGGCAATTGGTGGTGGTCTACTCCTCCTCGGATTACGTTTATCTCCGACCATTATTGCCATGGCAATCTTCTGGTCAATCGCCCAGATCGCCATTAACTTGGCCCAGTCACCACTCACTACAACAGTTGCTGACCGGGTTGTTGAAAAGAAATTGGGTACTGCCTCGGCAATGTCCGGCATTGGACTCATGGTAGGTATTCAAGTTGGGGCTGTGCTCGGTGGTGAACTTTTCGCGAGATATAGTCTTGATGCCTACTACTTCTTCATTATCGCCTTAATGGCATTTGCTCTCCTTTTTGTCTTCCTTTGTCCGGATAGAAGTTCAAAAGCACTGGACGTTGAGCCCTTCAATATTGGGGAATTTCTTCTCTCAATGTTTACCCCCATGAAGGATGCTGACTTCCGGTGGGTATGGCTCTCCAAATTGGTCCTCATGTTCGGCTATACCGTCGCAGGCCAATTTAACCTCCTCATGATGCAGTTCTACATTCAGCCTGCATTGTCACAACAAGAGGCTACAATCGAATTGCCCCGGGTTATGGTCGCCTCCTTGATTCCATCACTTATTGCGATGGTCATTGCTGGAATATGGTCCGATAAGATCCTGAAACGGAAACCTTTTGTTTTTGGGGCATCAGTACTCATGGCTGCAAGTTTCCTTATTCCTTGGATATGGCCCGTATTGCCAGCACTCTATGTGCAATCCGTTATTGGCGGCGCTGCAATGGGTGCATTCCTTACCGTCGATCAGGCCCTGTTTATTGATGTCATTCCCGATAAAGCAACCGTTGGGCGTGACCTGGGAATGGGTAACTTGGGAGGCAATCTCGGTCAGGCAATTGGTCCAGTCGTTGCTAACGCTGTTGTTACCTACTTAGGAGGGTATAAGAGCGTGTGGATTGTGTCGGCCATTATCGTCCTCGTTGCTGCCTTCGCGGTGATCCCGATTAAACGGGTGAAGTAGCTGTGTGAGTGATCGATAATCTGGACAGTCAATAAGGGCCGCCATCGTGAGTAACGATGGCGGCCCTGGCGTTGAAGCAGAATGCCACCTGACTAAATCGGGTTATCAATTGTGTTTTGGTGGGTTGTTGGATGCACCAGACGGTCATAGGGCGACATTTTTGCCTGAAATCGGGCTTTTTTGTCGCCCTTTGCATGTGTGGTGTCGCAATTCTTGTAGCGGACTAGTGACGCTGGAGCGTAAACCAGTGTGAGGACATGTTTTTCGCAGCCGATCTGCCTCTGGCCTGAGGTTGGTCTTCAGGACAAACCGCCGCGAGGACGCGTTTTTAGCGGCGCAATCTCATTGTGGTGGCGGGTTGTCAGTCGGGGCCGAGAGGCAAGAAATTCTGACCTGGGCAAATAGTGGCCCCGCCCTCGCACATCTGGACAAACCGCCGCGAGGATGCATTTCCGCGCGGCAATTGTCGTCATGGGCGCGGTTTGTTCTGGATAAGAGCACATATCAGGGCCATTGACGCGTAGGAGGCATCCGTGATGGTCTCAGACCATATGACCCTAATTTTTCCGCGCGCCCCCAACGAAAAACCCGATAAGCACACACAAGCACGCCGCTAACCCACTAAATCAAAGCAAGTGATCACTCATTCTCAGCACGCTTTACCTCAGTCGCCGCCCCATTTTCAGTATCGCCTTCAAAAGGAAGAAGTAGCGGCCGTAAAAGATGCGCCAAATGCTTCTGATCCGCCGCTGATAAAGGCGCAAGAATACGGCGTTCACAATCCAATAAGGTCGATAACGCTGCCTCAACTAATTCGCGCCCCGCCCTCGTTAATGTGACAGTGACTTGACGGCGATCTGAACCTTGCCGCGAACGCTCAACCAAACCCCGCTCTTCAAGACGATCAATCCGATTCGTCATGGTCCCCGAGGACACTAATAACTCAGCCATTAAAGCTCCAGGAGTGAGTGCACACGGCCCGCCACAGCGGCGCAAACTTGCTAGAACATCAAACTCCCATGGCTCTAAATCGTGATCGGCGAAAACTGCGCGACGCTCTAAATCCAAATGGCGCCCTAAACGGCTGACGCGAGAAAGGACCTCTAAAGGAGAGGTATCCAAGTCAGGGCGTAATGCCGACCATGAGGCAATAATCCGGTCAACCTCGTCACTGGGTAACTCAGTCATAACACCAAGATACTCGACGTCGAGATATCTGTGGAAGTGGGCACAGAAAAGCCATCTAGCGGTTGCGATTGGATTACGAGACTATGAGAGTCGGGGACTTCTCGCTACGATCATAGTGTTGCCAGGCGTGTGCTCTATGTGCATGCCTTCCCACCATGGCCTCTAGGAGGACTCAAAGTGAAGACCGCTCTGAAATTCGCTACGGCCGGCGCTGCTGCCGCCCTTATGTTGACTGCCTGTGGGGCTCCACCCGACGCTGCATCCTCCGGAGCTTCCGCTACTCCTGCCTCTGGCGCCCAGTCTGGCTCTGCTCCCGCTGACGGGAAAGTAAAAGCCTGCATGATTTCTGACGCTGGGGGCTTTGACGATAAGTCCTTCAACCAGTCAGGCAAAGAAGGTCTTGATCGCGCCGCAAAAGAACTCGGCGTAGAAATCGCCTTCTCTGAATCGAAGTCCGAAGCTGACTACGCTGCCAATATCAGTGCCCAAGTCCAGGGCGGATGCGACATTATTATTGGCGTTGGCTTTATGATGGCCGACTCCATTGGTGAGGCCGCTAACGCCAACCCCAATGTGAAATTCGCGCTGGTAGACGCCACTGTGGAAAACGCTCCCGCGAACTTCAAGGCACTGCTGTTCAACACTGCAGAAGCAAGCTACCTGGCTGGCTACGCTTCCGCAGGCATGACCAGCTCCGGTAAGGTCGGCACCTTCCTTGGCGCCCAGCTGCCCTCCACCGCTGTTTTCGCTGACGGCTATGCCGATGGCATTGCCAAGTACAACGAAACCCACGGCACCAAGGTGGAGTTGCTCGGCTGGGACAAAGCCGCCCAAAAGGGTATGGCTACCGGCGACTTTGAAGACACTGCCAAAGGCAAGCAATTCACCACGCAGCTGATCGACCAGGGCGCAGACATTATTATGCCCGTCGCTGGCCCAGTTGGAACCGGTACTTTAGCGGCAGCTAAAGACACCGGTAAAGCCAATGTCGTGTGGGTTGACGCTGACGGTTACCTGACCCAACCTGATTTCAAGCAGTTCATTGTCACCTCCGTCATGAAAGAAATCGACAATGCTGTTTTCGACGCAGTGAAGTCAGTTCAGGATGGCTCCTGGTCATCCGAATCCTACGTTGGCACTATTGCTAACGGCGGCGTCTCTATCGCCCCCTTCCATGATTTCGAGGGCAAAGTCTCCCCCGAACTCAAAGCGGAACTCGAAGCATTGACCAAGGAAATCGCTGACGGGAAACTCAAGGTCGAGTCTAAGAACACCCCGAAGTGATCACCTATTGTCAATAGCAAACGGGTGAATAACCGGGGGCGTGGGAATGCGAATCCCGCGCCTCCGGTTTTCGCTATTATGGCGGTCGATGTTGACCGCGCCCGCTCGCAGTGAAAACCCATTCACAAAAGAGAGGGCACTGGAACCAATATCCTTCTCGCAGCGCGGCACAAGGAGCCCACGGTGAAACTTGAATTAGAAGGGATCACGAAGGTCTTCGGGCCGCTCGTGGCCAATGACCATATCGACCTCACCGTCGAACCCGGTCAGATCCTTGCCCTGTTAGGGGAAAATGGCGCCGGAAAATCCACATTAATGAATGTGCTTTACGGGCTCTATCAACCCGATGCGGGGCGAATACTGATTGACGGAGAAGAGACAGTATTCCGCGGCCCAGGCGACGCTGTTGCCGCAGGAATTGGAATGGTCCACCAGCACTTTATGTTGGTCCCCGTTTTTACCGTCACTGAATCAGTCGCATTGGGTTATGAACCCACTAATGGCCCACTTCTTGACCATGGTGCTGCCCGCGCAAAAGTCGTGGAACTGTCGAATCGATTTGGATTCGATATCAATCCCGATGCCATGATTGAAGATCTCTCTGTTGGTGCCCAACAGCGGGTCGAAATCATTAAAGCCCTCTCTCGCGACGCAAAAGTCCTGATTCTTGACGAGCCCACCGCAGTGCTCACCCCACAAGAAACCGACGAACTCCTAGAGATTATGCGCGAGCTTAAAGCTGCGGGAACCTCCATTATTCTCATCACCCATAAACTTCGTGAAGTCCGTGCAATCGCCGATAAAATCACGGTGATTCGCCGCGGAAAAGTAGTAGGCCATGCCTCTCCTGAATCAACGGAAACCGAATTAGCCTCCCTCATGGTGGGGCGCGCAGTGGATCTTGGCGTTGATAAAGGCCCAGCCGATACGGGCGCTATTGCTCTGGCCTATAAAGACCTGTCCCTATTGGATGACAACGGCGCCACCGCATTAGATCATGTCAATCTCGAGGTGCGACGCGGAGAAATCCTCTGCGTGGCAGGAGTCCAAGGAAATGGGCAAACCGAACTTTGTGAAGTCACCTTAGGCGCAGTGAATCCCTCATCCGGGGCGGTCCTTATTGATGGGAAAGACCTGGCGGGAATGAGTATTCGCCAGCGCCTTGATGCTGGCTTGGGGTACGTTCCAGAAGACCGCAGTGAAGATGGAATGATTGCCTCATTTTCTATTGCCGAGAATATGATTCTCGATCAATACCATGCCGCGCCATTTTCTCGTGGACCCTCAATGAATCTGCGGGCAGTATCGACTCACGCAGAAAAACTCCGCGAAGAATTCGACGTGCGTGTCACCTCCCTTTCTGACCCCATTTCCACCCTGTCGGGAGGAAATGCGCAAAAGGCCATTCTGGCCCGCGAACTCTCCCGCCCGCTGCGGGTCCTCGTTGCCTCACAGCCCACACGTGGCTTGGATGTTGGCTCCATTGAATTCGTCCACGCGCGCATCGTGGAAGAACGCGATAAGGGCACGGCGGTGATGGTGGTGTCCACAGAATTGGACGAGGTCGTGGCGCTGGCTGACCGGATTGCCGTGATGTACAAGGGGCGGGTGATTGGCATTGTGCCTGGGCAAACCTCCCGCGATGTCCTTGGTCTAATGATGGCTGGCGTTCCTGAGGCGGAAGCCGTTAAACAAGTAGCCCTGCACGGACCAACTGAAACAGAGGCAGTAGCTGAAGACGCCTTAGCCTTTGCGCCACCAGACCCTGAGGATTTACCCGAGGTTCATACCGAAAACTCTGAGGAGGACCAGAAATGAGTTCCGCATCAACCCAGAGTTCGGCACCGCCGAAATCTGAAGGGCAGGCAACAGGCGAAGGCACACCGTGGATCCGCCTTTTGTTGTCACGCTTTTTTAGCCCGTCGGTGACCACTATCGCCATGGCTATTATTCTGGCGCTGATTACTGGAGCGGTTATTGTTGCCCTTTTCGACCCGAAAGTGCAGGAAACTGTCGGCTATTTCTTTGCCCGGCCTTCCGACTTTTTTGCCGCCTTCGGTAAAGCCTTTAGTGGCTTCTTTATTTCCCTGATTCGGGGCGCCATTTTTGACTGGACCCAGCCGACTTTCTCCGCTGCGATCCGCCCATTAACAGAAACACTGACCCGATCAGTTCCATTGATTATTGCGGGCCTGGCCATTGCCGTGTCCTTTACCGCTGGTATGTTTAATATTGGCGTTCAAGGGCAGCTTCTTCTTGGGGCAACCCTGGGTGGCTATATTGGTTTTGCTCTTCCCAGCGCACCTGGCCTACATATGGTCACCGCCATTATTGGTGCGATGGTTGGTGGCGCTATTTGGGGCTTTATTCCCGGCGTTCTCCGCGCAAAACTTCACGCCAATGAAGTGATCGTGACGATTATGCTGAACTCGGTTGCGGTCTACCTGGTCCAATATCTGCTGAATCAGCAATTGTTCTATGGCGAAGGCGGTTACCCGTCGAAATCCCAAAAAGTCCTGTCCTCAGCAGAATACCCGTTGATTCTCGGCCCCGGATTCCGCCTCCACCTTGGTTTCCTCATTGCCATTGCGGCAGCAATTTTTGTTTGGTGGCTCCTGAAGCGTTCCACTTTTGGTTTTGAACTCCGCGCTGCAGGTGCTAATCCATCAGCAGCAAAAACGGCAGGCATTAATGTTCCTAGGACGCTGATGCTCACCCTGGTTCTTTCTGGAGCATTAGCTGGCCTAGCAGGAACCGCCCCCGTTTTAGGTACAGAAAAAGCCGTGACCGCTGGAGTTGCAGGCTCTTATGGTTTTGATTCCATTACGGTGGCGCTGCTTGGTAAATCCTCTCCACTAGGAGTGGTTTTAGCGGGCATTCTTTTTGGTGGCCTAGCTGCTGGCGGCGCTGTTATGCAGGCATCATCAGCAATTCCAGTCGATATCGTTCAGATCACTCAAGCCGTCATTGTTCTTTTGATCGCCGCATCCGAAGCTATTCGCCTACGGCGAGAAAAACGTCGTGCAGATGCAGCCTCAGCTGCCAAGCGTGAAGCCGCTGCGCAGGCCCAGAAAGGAGCCCAGGCATGAGCGCCACAACGGCACCCTCCCGCGCCGAGAAAGCGCCAACTGAGGAGTACATCCTTGCCCCCGTTCAATGGCGGGACCCCATTGTGTCCACGGTTATGACGGTGGTAACCCTTGCCCTGGCCTTGTCTTCCCATGGCACCAGCCGTGTGTCATTGTCAGGAGCCACCAGTTGGTTCGATATTGCTGAAATGCAAGTCCCCGCGCAGATTATTGGCCTTATTCTGGCCGTGTGCGCGATTGCCGCAACAGGGTGGATTTATCGGCAAGCTTTGGCGCGTCGCGTCGCCCCTGGCTGGTACATGGGAATTGTGGGCTTCGCATTAGTCACCACATTCCTTCTATGGACAGTGGCAGGGAAATCCTCCGCAGTTCTTCCTGTTGTTTCGCTGCTCGCCGGCGGCCTTGCCTTTGCAGTACCCCTTGTTTTCGGGGCGATCGCAGGCGTGATCTGCGAACGCAGCGGCATTATTAATATCGCCATTGAAGGCCAACTTCTTTTCGGCGCATTTATGGCTGCTGTTGCCGCATCGGCAGCAAGTAATGCATGGGTGGGCCTCATTACTGCTCCTATTGCCGGGGTGGCTTTGGCGGCTCTTCTGGCACTATTCACGATTAATTATCGCGCTGACCATATTGTGGTGGGAGTGGTGCTGAATATGTTGGCACTGGGCGTGACCTCTTTTATGTTCTCCACCCAGCTAAAAAACACACCTGAACTCAATAAGTCGCTGCCTTTAGGGCCCATTGGTATTCCAGTTCTGAAAGACATTCCTGTTATTGGACCGGTCCTCTTTAATCAGTCAATTCTGGTTTACCTCATGTATGCGCTGGTGATTATTGCGGAAATTATGCTTTTCCATTCGCGCTGGGGCTTGCGGACCCGCGCCTGCGGTGAGCATCCGAAAGCCGCTGACACAGTAGGCATTAAAGTCAATGTCCTGCGGTGGCAAAATGTTCTCCTCGCGGGAGGAATAGCCGGCTTAGGTGGCGCTTTCTTTACTATCGGTGAAGGCTTGGCCTTCTCGAAAGATATGGCCGCTGGAAATGGCTTTATTGCTTTGGCGGCCATGATTCTTGGTCGATGGAATCCACGTGGAGCTCTCGCCGCTGCCCTCCTTTTTGGTTTCGCCACGAATCTGGGCGCAGTGATGCAGGCTGTTGGCGCGGACCTGCCCGCTGAGTTCCTCCTCATGATTCCTTATGTGGTCACGATTTTGGCCGTTGCGGGATTTGTTGGGGCAGTACGTGCACCAGCAGCAGAAGGAGTGGCGTACCCGTGACAATGATTGACGAGGGCGGGGCCCCAACGACGCCTCCGCCCGCCGATTTACGCGACTCTATTTCCCCGCAAATATGGGCTATTCTTCATGAAACGGCCTGTGAAGCAATGGAATGCGCCTATGCGCCCTATTCGGATTTTCAGGTTGGGGCGGCCGCCCTCGTCAATGATGGACGAATCGTCAGCGGATGCAATGTGGAAAATGCCGGATATGGGGTAACCCTGTGCGCAGAATGCGGACTCATTTCCGAATTAGTCCGCACAGGCGGAGGAAAACTGGCAGCATTTGTCTGTGTCGATAAAAATGGCAGCCCCTGCGCGCCCTGTGGCCGCTGCCGGCAACTCCTCAATGAACACAGTCTGCCCACAACGCTTTTAGCAATGCCCGACGGCATTATGACAATGGAGGAAGTACTCCCCGGCGCCTTCGGCCCAAATAACCTTCATCCTCAGGAGAAATGATGAGTATCGAAGCTTTTGACGTTGTCGATATTATCGCCGCAAAAAGAGATGGCGACGTATTACGCCCGGACGAAATTGCCTGGGTCATTGATGCCTATACGCGCGGCGTTGTTGCTGATGAACAAATGGCCGCCCTCGCAATGGCGATTTTCCTGCGTGGAATGACCCGCGAAGAAATCACCCAGTGGACTCACGCCATGATTAACTCTGGCGAAAGAATGGACTTTTCTTCCTTGCCACGGCCCACTGTCGATAAACATTCCACTGGGGGAGTAGGCGACAAAATTACCCTTCCGCTAGCCCCACTCGTGGCCGTATATGACGTGGCTGTTCCACAACTTTCCGGACGCGGCCTTGGTCATACCGGTGGCACCCTAGACAAAATGGAATCGATTCCTGGGTGGCGGGCAGACCTGAGTCACGAGGAGATCATGTCGATTCTGGGCACTGGTGCGGGCGCCGTGATCTGCGCTGCTGGCGCCGGACTTGCCCCAGCGGATCGCAAACTCTATGCCCTACGTGATACCACCGCCACTGTTGACTGCATCCCGTTGATCGCCTCGTCAATTATGTCGAAGAAAATCGCGGAAGGTACTGGCGCCCTGGTTCTCGATGTCAAAGTGGGTACTGGCGCATTTATGCGTACCCGTGACAAAGCCGCTGACCTTGCACGCACAATGGTGGATTTGGGCACGGACGCTGGCGTGAATACCGTTGCTCTTCTGACCGCAATGGATACACCCCTTGGCGCCACCGCTGGAAATGCGCTGGAGGTGCGCGAATCGCTTGAGGTTCTCGCTGGAGGCGGTCCCGCAGATGTTGTGGAACTAACCATCGCTCTTGCCCGGGAAATGCTGACCCTTGCAGGGCGCCCCGATGCAGACCCAGAAGAAGCCCTGAAAGATGGGCGGGCGATGGATAAGTGGCGCGACATGGTGCGCGCTCAAGGAGGCGACCCAGAGGCACCCCTGCCAGTTGCCAGCCATATCGAAGAAATCCGCGCCGAAGGCGACGGGTGGCTGACCCGAATGGATGCCCGCGATATTGGCGTAGCTGCATGGCGCCTGGGGGCCGGGCGCGCCCGTAAAGAAGATGCCGTCCAAGCTGAAGCCGGTATTGAAATCCTGGCCAAACCTGGAGAAAAAGTCTCCGCAGGTCAGCCGCTCCTGCGCCTGCACACCATGACACCGCAGCGCATCGACCGGGCGCGCGCAGCCCTCGCTGGTGCCATTGAGATTGGCGCTGAAGAACCGGAGGTTCCCACATCAGTCATTCTCGATCGTATTAGCGCCAACTAACGCGGCCAGTGGGCGCCTCCCTTTTAATCCGCGCCCCGGCCTCGTCAAATCTGATCAACCTACCCGCACCAAGGAGAAAAAATGCCTACCCGCGCAGACGTTGCCGCCATTGTTGACCACACGCTTCTCGCCCCCGAAGCCACCGCCGCCGACGTTGCCGCTCTGGTTGCTGAAGGAGCTGAACTCGGCACCTACTCCATTTGCGTATCCCCCTCGCAACTGCCTATGTCCGCCCCTGAAGGGCTGATGGTGGCCTGCGTCTGCGGTTTCCCCTCTGGCGCTCATGCCAGCGAAGTGAAGGCTGCAGAAGCCGCCCAAGCAGTGGCCGATGGCGCCCAAGAAATCGATATGGTCATTAACTTAGGGCTTGCCAAAGAAGGTAAATGGGCCGAAGTCGAAGCCGATATTCGCGCTGTCCGCCAGGCCTGCCCAGGAGCTGTCCTCAAAGTTATTATTGAGTCGGCAGCGTTAACAGATGAGGAAATTGTGGCTGCCTGCCAGGCTAGCGAAGCCGCCGGAGCTGACTTCGTGAAAACTTCGACGGGCTACCACAAAGCTGGTGGTGCTTCTGCCCACGCCGTTGCTCTCATGCGCGAAACAGTGGGGGATCGTCTTGGAGTCAAAGCCTCTGGAGGTATCCGCGACGCTGATGCGGCACGCGCCATGATTGATGCTGGTGCCAATCGCTTAGGGCTGTCAGGAACTCGCGCTGTACTGGACGGATTTGACGCATAAGGGACAGTAGCGCGGGATAGAGGATTCCGCGTAAACAAATAACGAGGGCGGGGCACGAAATGAGAATTGCGGCCCCGCCCTCGTTGATACTAAATGCCCAAAGCAGAGCGAATATCTGCCTTCACCTGCTCAAGACGAGCTGCCGCATCTGTACGTGCCTGCGCCACATCCTCATCTGATGCTTGCGGATCAAGAGGAATAATGACCTCGCAATAGCATTTGAGTTTTGGCTCAGTTCCCGACGGGCGCACCACCACGCGATCATCGGCCTCAGTGCGAATCCACACGCCATCTGTTGGCGGCAAATCCTCACTGCCTGCACGCAAATCAGTAAATTCCACAACGGGAGAACCCGCCAAAGAATCGACACCAGAGGCACGAAGATTCGCCATTCCCTGCCCAATAATCGACAGATCATCCACCCGAATAGACAATGGCGACGTGGCATGTAAACCATAAGTGCGTGCCAGATTATCCAGCGCAAACTGCACACCCTGCCCCTGCGCTTTCAGGGAATCCACGACATCCGCTAAACGTAAACACGCACTAATTCCGTCTTTATCGCGCACATAATCGGGATCAATACAATAACCCAGCGCTTCCTCATAGCCATAAACAATTCCCGGCACCCGAGAAATCCATTTAAAGCCGGTCAAAGTGGCGCGGAAACCCACATTATGGGCGGTAGCAATACGCGATAATAAACGCGAAGACACAATAGAGGCAGCCAGCACAGCCTCAGGGTTATCTGCGTGGGCCTCAGCAGCCCGCAGCCCCAATAGGGCCCCCACTTCATCCCCAGCCAATTGACGCCACCCATCTGGGGAATTGGGGTCAGGAATCGCCATGGAACAGCGATCCGCATCCGGATCATTGGCCAAAATAATGTCAGCATCGACGTCGCGCGCCAGAGCAAAAGATAAATCTAAAGCGCCGGGCTCTTCCGGATTCGGGAATGCCACAGTGGGGAAGTCAGGATTCGGGTCATGTTGGGCCGCCACCACATGAATATCATGGAAACCTGCGCGTTCTAACGCAGTCACCATGGTTTCGCCGCCCACACCGTGCATTGAGGTCAGCACAATCCGTACATTCTTTTCGCGCGAATCCACCAGGGATATTGCGCGCTGAATATAGGCCTCAATAATGTCTTCACCAAGAATCTCCCAGCCAGACTCAGCACGTGGCACTGACGCCACCGAGGGCACGGCGAGAATCGCTTCATAAATCTCGCGATCAAAAGGCGGCACAATCTGGGTACCTTGGCCCGCATCAGTAACGACCCGGCCACCTAAATACACTTTGTACCCATTATCCTGCGGCGGATTATGGGAGGCAGTGACAACAACTGCCGCGTCAGCATTCAGATGCCGCAGGGCAAAAGCGGCAATAGGGGTGGGGAGAGGGCGGGGAAGGAGAAGTGCGCGACCTCCTGCAGCTACCGCTACAGCCGCCGTATCAAGAGCAAATTGATGAGACCCGTAGCGCGCGTCATAGCCAATGACCACGGTGAAAGGTTCGCCTGTCGCGTCAGCAGTGCCCGTGTCATTGCCGCCCGTGCGTTCTTTCAGGAAAGAAACGAGGCCAGCTGCTGCACGAATCACCACAGCGCGATTCATACGATTGGGGCCGCCTCCCAATTGGCCGCGTAGACCAGCGGTACCGAACTCTAAACGGGAAGAAAAACGGTCAGCTAAGTCAGCTTCAGCGGCGTTGTCACCTTTTTCAGTGCGGGCAAGAAGGTCAGCGATTTCGGTGGCCGTTGTCGGGTCTGGATCGTCAGCGATCCAGGTGCGAATAGCGTCAAAGTCAAAGGTGCTCATGCCGGTAACGGTAGCCCACAGCGGCGGATAATCTGGACAGGGGATGCCCTGGGCGGGAGAAAAGAGAATGGAGTGCCTCACCATTTCGGGGGAAATGGCCACTTTCGGTCACCTGCTGGTAGGACAAGGCGCGTATCTATGGCACAATCAATGGGTCCTTCCGCCTTGGTGTAACGGCAGCACAGGGGTTTTTGGTGCCCTTGGTCCGGGTTCGAATCCTGGGGGCGGAGCTGAAAGTGGGGTGTATTTCGCTGGAGGCACCGGGAAAGCCTCGCGTCTGGCGCTGGTGCCCCGCCCTCGTCCCGATCGGAATAACCCCCGGAGGAACCATGTCGCGTCCCGCAGCCGTTATTGTCCTGGCCGCCGGAAAGGGAACCCGAATGAAATCGGCTCACCCTAAAGTGGTACACCCAGTTGCGGGATTATCAATGATTGGCCACGCTTTACGCGCTGGCGCTGCCCTTGAACCTGACCATTTAGTGGCCGTGGTCCGCCACGAACGTGAGCGGGTGGTGGAAGAAATCACTGCCGTCATGCCCCAGACTTTTATTGCGGATCAGGATGATATTCCTGGCACTGGGCGCGCAGTGCAATGCGCATTAGAAGCGTTAACGGCTGCCCATGGTGCACCTGCTGGCACCGTTGTCGTTACCTCAGGGGATGTGCCAATGTTGGCCCCTGACACGCTGACTGCCCTGGTGTCCACCCACGAAGAGGGCGGACATGCGGTCACTATTTTGACCTCTATTGCTCCCGATCCTACCGGCTATGGGCGAATCCTTCGAGGCAGCGATGGGACAGTAACGGGCATTGTGGAGCAACGCGATGCCACCGACGAACAGCGTGCTATTACAGAGGTCAATGCTGGCGTGTATGCCTTTGATGGAGGCTTCCTCGCTCAGACCTTGAGCACCCTTGGTACAGATAATGATCAAGGTGAGGTCTATCTCACGGATGTGGTTAGTGCGGCTGTTGCTGCGGGACGTACCGCCACCGCCCTTGTCCTTGACGATTCCTGGCAAGCTGAAGGCTGCAATGACAGGGTTCAACTGGCGGCTTTAGGCGCTGAGTTCAACCGGCGGATATGCGAGACGCATATGCGTGAGGGAGTCACCATTGTGGACCCCGCCTCAACGTGGATTGAATGCGACGTCCGTATTGGTGCTGACACCATCATTGAGCCAAATACGTATTTGCGTGGGAAAACGGTGATTGGTAGCAATTGTGTGATTGGCCCTCATACCACGTTAACGTCAGTGGAAGTGGGCGATGGATCGGTTCTACCTGCAACCTGGGGTTCAGATGAAGTCCTTCCAGCCGATACGATAGGAACGCCTTTTCGTGTTCTAGGTCAGGTCACCACGCACTGACCGCGCCGATAACAACCCTGCTCAGGGAGGAAGTGCCACATGACCGGTCTAGTGACCAGTGGAGAAAAACGTCTGGTACTCGTTTCAGGTAGGGCTCACCTGGAACTCGCTGAGCAAGTGGGGGAGGTGCTGGGCTGCGGCGTTATTCCCACAACCGCGTATGACTTTGCCTCCGGAGAAATCTACGTCCGCTTCACTGAATCCTTACGTGGAGCGGATGTTTTTGTTCTGCAATCGCACACTGCTCCTATTAATAAGTGGTTTATGGAGCAACTCCTCATGATTGACGCCGCAAAGCGCGCGTCAGCAAAAAGGATTACCGCTGTTTCGCCCTTCTATCCCTATTCTCGGCAGGATAAAAAGCATCAGGGGCGTGAACCTATTTCTGCTCGCCTTGTTGCCGATATGTATAAGACAGCTGGCGCTCACCGAGTAATGAGTGTCGATTTACATGCCTCCCAAGAACAGGGCTTTTTTGATGGCCCCGTTGACCACTTATGGGCAATGCCTGTTTTAGTGGATTATGTGCGCACGCGGGTCGATTTAACGAATGTTGTCATGGTTTCTCCTGACGCAGGTCGTATTCGTGTTGCTGAACGCTGGGCCGCAAAATTGGGCGGATGTCCGCTGGCATTTGTCCATAAAACCCGCGACACCACACAACCTAATGTGGCTGTAGCAAATCGGGTTGTTGGCGAAGTGACCGGTAAACAATGCGTTCTTGTTGACGACATGATTGACACCGCGGGAACTATTGCTGAGGCTGTGAAAGTCCTTTATGCCGCCGGCGCAGAATCCGTTATTGTTGCGGCAACTCACGGCATTCTTTCTGACCCTGCTCCTCGGCGTCTGGCCGAATGCGGGGCAACAGAGGTTGTCGTCACAGACACATTGCCCATTACTCCGGATAAGCGCTTTAAAACACTGACCATTTTGCCCATTGCCCCGCTATTAGCGACTGCTATTCGCGAGGTCTTTGAGGATGGATCGGTCACATCTCTCTTTGACGGAGTGGCCTAAAGGTCTGGCGCCCCTGTACCCTTAGGGAGTTGCTCCGGCGAGGGCGGCAGCCACCAACATCGTCTTATCCATTGTGGATTTACGAGGGCGGGACTGCACGCCGTTATCGACGAGGCTCCTCCTTCACCTGTGGGTGTTTGCGGTCCTTGGCGCGTCGGCGCGCCCACACGACCATCACTAGAGGAGACCCCATGTCGGACACCCCAATTCTTGAAGCACGCACCCGTAATGAATTCGGTAAGGGCGCTGCACGCCGCGCACGCCGCGACGGTTTTGTTCCTGGCGTTGTCTACGGACACGGCACCGAAACCCGCCACGTGGACCTTCCTGGACACGAACTCTTCCTCATTGTGCGTGACAACCGTCTGGCCATTGTTGAGCTCGTCCTCGACGGCAAGAAGCAGCTGGCCCAGGTCAAAGAGGTGCAGCGTCACCCGGTCAGCCGTAACCTCCTGCATGTTGACCTTCTTTTAGTGAACCGCGCGGAAGCCGACGCTGCAGAAAAGGCTGAAGCAGAAGCCGCTGCCGCAGCTGAAGCTGAAATGGCTCACGCTGTTGAGGCTGCTGAAGAACATGCCAAGGCTGTTGCTGCTGCAGTTGCTGCAGAGGAAGCTGCCGAAGCTGCTAAGTGAGTAGTTCACATTCACAGCGCATGAACGAGGGCGGGGCCCAAGCGGAAACACCATCCGCTGGGCCTTCGCCCTCGTGAATTTATTACCCCGACCCCGGTAGGAGACCCTGTGAGGAAACCACTGATTGCCTTCGGCGCTATTGCTGCGCTGTTGTTGAGTGCCTGCACTCTCCCGTCAACGCCTCCCAGCGGGGCACAGGCCCGCGAGAATGCCAAAGTCTGTGCTGTCGATGAAACTCCAGGCTGGGCAGATGTCGCACAATCCCAGGTCACTGCACTTAATGCAGTGCTGAATCCGGGTGGACAGTCAGGAAGCGGCAGTCAATCAGGTGCTGGATCGCGGGCTGGGCAGCCACAGCAATCTGGTGGCCAACCTGGCAGTGCGCAATCAGGGGTGAATGCTCAGTCGGGAGCGAATCCGCAGTCAGGCGGCGGACAATCCGGGGCTAGCGCGCAGTCAGCGGCTGGGGCTAGCCAACAGTCTGGGGCGCTCGCCCAATCAGGTGCCGCTCAATCTGGCGCCGCACAGTCAGGAGCGCAATCCGGTGACCTCATTCTTTTCGATAAGGAAAAGACCACAGCCTCGGCGCCTGCCTGGGATGCCATTCGTTTTATGGGCGTCGATCCTTTAGCGGGAGCTGTGGCCACCACTGCGCAATCTTTGGGGGTTGAATGGGCTTTTGCTGACGGTCCTGAAGGTGTGGCCGAACTTGTTGAAGCGAAATGCACCCTGATTATTGGGCGTGGTCCTGGCGTTGCTACTGCAATGGCTCAGGCGCGGGATACTGGCGCCGCAATGGATATGGCATTACTTGGCACATCCGCGGTGGATAAAGAAGGCACTGCTATTGCCCCCGAGAAAATCCGCATTCTTGACCCGCGCACACGTGAAACTGCCTTTTTAGCTGGCCTGACTGCGGCTGGGCTGACCAGCACAGGAACTGTTGGCGTTATTGGCGCTGGAAATGATTCTCTCGTCAAAGCAGAAATGGATGCTTTTGCTCAGGGAGTTGAACACTATAACGCCACCTACGGCAGTGCCATTACCGTTAATGGCTGGGATCGGGTCGCAGAAAAAGGCTCTATTCTTGACGCCCCAGCAAGCGCTGGTCAGGTGGCAACCGCCCTGGCTCCGGGAGTCCAGTCCGGTATGGATATTGTGATGCCAATTACCGGTAGCGGCGACGAAGGGGCCCTGACCGCATTAGCGGCTTCTAAAGCTCCACGCCACCATATTGTGTGGGCCTCAGAAAGTGTGCCCCCCAATACCGATGCTATTTTGCTGCAGCTGGAAGATGATATTCCTGCCCTCGTTTCTGGAACTATTAATGACTCGGTGAATGGGGCATTTTCTGGTGGCGTAAAATCTATTTCTCTGGCCGATGGGGGAGTGCGTTTACTACCCGGTGTGCGTGTTGAAACACTGATGAGTCCCGAATTGAAGGCGCTGGTGGCCAAAACCCGCGCAGATATTACCTCCGGGACACTGCCAATTACGACGAAATGGGATCCAAAGGGAGAATAGTGGATATAGGACAGCCATTACCCGTACAAGTCAATCAGCAAACTTGCGGCATTGCTTCACTCGCTTTAGCTAAAGCCCGAGTTGGTCTAGAAAAGGACTATCTGAAAGGCAATCCCGCACTGGTTGCTGCCACCCAATTGCGTCTTCATGCTCAGGCAGCGTGGACAGGAATTCCCTGGCCGAAGGCACTAGGGACAGCCCCCTGGGCACTGGCTGTTCTTGCCCGCCAAGCAACAGGAATGAAATACCGTATTCGCCCCTGGACACAGGCCACAGCTGCCGCCGCTCAGGAGGCACTAGACGCTGGCCACGATGTTTTCCTCTATAGCGGTGGAGCAGGTCAATGGTGGAATCGTTTTATTCCTCGTCACGTGATTCTTGGCCTTGGGCAAAATGACACTCACGAGGCCGGAGCACTGACTATTTATGAACCTTCCACTGGGCAGGTGCATAAAGCTCCTCTGAGTGCTATTGCCCAATCTGACCCTACTATTTGGCCGGCTTTAGGCCATTGGCGGCATATTATTTTTGCGGTGATTCCGCGGCTTGACAATGCCGCCCCGCCCTCGTCGAAATAATGAATACTGGCCCGCATATGTGGCCAGCATAATCCTGCAAAGGAGAAACGATGACGAAAATTCAGACCCCTAATGGTGGCAATGGGAAAGGTTCGTACCGCCGCGGCCCCGTTGTCCTGCGCGGACGGCAGATTCCTACCGAAACTTCCGATACGCGCCTGCTCAGCCCACAAACGGGTGCCGACTGGCTCCATGACGACCCGTGGCGCGTTTTACGTATTCAAGCCGAATTTATTGAAGGCTTCGGGGCGCTGGCTGAAGTTGGACCCGCTATTTCTGTCTTTGGTTCGGCCCGCACTGGCGAAGGCACCGAAGAATATGAACTCGCGCGTGAAGTTGGCCGACTGATTGCCGAATCCGGCAATGCGGTGATTACTGGCGGCGGGCCTGGCGCTATGGAAGGCGCTAATCGTGGTGCTTGGGAAGCCGGTGGCGTATCAGTGGGCCTCGGCATTGAACTCCCCATGGAACAGGGCCTGAATAAGTGGGTGAATCTGGGGATTAACTTCCGCTACTTTTTCGCTCGGAAAACGATGTTTATGAAGTACTCCCAGGGTTTCGTGGTGATGCCGGGTGGCTTTGGCACGATGGATGAGCTCTTTGAAGCCTTGACACTGGTGCAGACTCAGAAAGTGAGTTCTTTCCCCATTGTGTTGGTGGGCACGAAATTCTGGTCGCCTTTAGTGGACTGGATTAAGGGCACAATGACTGATGAAGGCATGATTTCCGCTGGCGATGAACTGCTTATGCATGTGGTGGATGACCCGGCTGAAGCAGTGCATTTAGTCCTGGGAGAATAACCCCCCGCGCATTAGTGCGGTAGAGGCCGTGGAATAAGAGTAGAATCGGTATGTCGAATGTCGGGTGATCGTTGCCCGGCAGCCCCGCACGGGAGGAGTGCACTACATGGCAGCCATGAAGCCGAGGACTGGTGACGGTCCCCTTGAGGCCACTAAGGAGGGGCGCGGCATTGTCATGCGCATCCCTAGCGAGGGCGGCGGCCGCCTGGTCATCGAGCTCTCCGCAGATGAGGCAAAGGAGCTCTCTGAAGCGCTTGCCGCTGCGGTCTGATCCGTAGCCTCAATCAATCGGAACCCCGTACCCGTCCTTTGGGTGCGGGGTTCCGATATTGAGGAACGAGGGCGGGGCCCGCTTTCTTAGGTGGGGCCGCATCTGAAATTCTGACCTGAGAAAACGCGCTTGGTTTGATTACTCGCGACAACAAAGCGCCGCGAGGATGAGTTTTCAGGCGGCAATTGTCGTCGTGGCGGTGGGTTGTATTTCTGGGACAGACGCTGGAAATTCTGACCTGCGCAAATAGGCGTGGTCTTGGGGTCGCAGGCACCCATTCTCATTGCGCAGGGGGACAAACCGCCGCGAGGATGTGTTTCCAGGCGGCAATTGTCGTTGTGGCGGCGGGTTGTCAGGTGAGGCTGCGGGCCTGCAATTGCCGACCTGCATAA
>JAUNHH010000002.1:63185-306665 GCA_030524055.1 Actinomycetaceae bacterium
AATTAGCGTTTGACCGCGATAACGACGCCATCGCCAATAGGCAGCAATGACGGAATGAACTCCTCGGAGGAGGCGAAATAACGGACAACCTCGCGAACCACCACTGTTTTTGGATCGCGACGGGCCGGGTCTGCCACCTGGTCGTGCCAGAGTGCATGAACAAAAACCAGCACCCCACCGGGACGCAAAATGCGCACCGCATGATCTAAATACTCTGGCGCCTCGGAAACGTCAGCATCAATGACCATGAGGTCATATCCGCGTGCTGCCATCCGCGGTAATACGTCAAGGGCACGCCCAGCAATCAGGCGGGTCCGCTGCGAGGAGACTCCAGCAGAGAGAAAAGCGCGGCGGGCATGCTTTTGGAACTCCACCTCATTGTCAATAGTGGTGAGAACACCGTCAGAAGGCATGCCATCCAGCAGCCACAGGCCGGAAACGCCAGCTCCCGTGCCCAGTTCGAGGACGGCTTTAGCGCCGCTGACCGCAGCCACCATCCGCAAAGTCGCACCAATCCCCGGTGAAACAGGGTCTGCTCCCAGATCAATCGCAGCAGCTCGGGCAGTGGCCACAACATCCCGCTCGGGGACGAAGTCTTCTGCATATACCCAGCTCTGCGCTTTGTCCGCGGCCATAGTGCCTCCCTGGTTGACTGTGGGCTGATCCATGCCCTAGTTCCTCCAGCGTAACCCGAGCACTGCCTAAGCCCCGCGCGCCACGGGGGAAACACCTAAGGGTCTACCAACTAAACCACGCGAGTGCGTACCTAAAGTCTGACCAAGTTCGCTAAGAACAGTAGCCGCCGGGCCAACACCTGCAGCAACAGGCTCACCCTTATCGCCACCTTCACGTAAAGCGATATCCAGGGGCACCTCAGCTAAAAGCGGCACCTCATAGCCGAGTTGCGCGCCCAGGCGCCGCGAAACAGCCTGGCCACCACCACTGCCGAAAATCTCCAACCTCGACCCGTCCTCTTGGGGTAGGTAGGACATATTTTCGACCACACCAATGACGCGCTGCTTCGTTTGGGCCGCAATAGAACCAGCGCGTTCTGCCACTTCAGCAGCTGCCACCTGCGGCGTTGTTACCACCAGGATCTCTGAATTCGGCAGCAATTGCGCCACAGAAATTGCGACATCACCAGTGCCAGGAGGCATATCAATGAGAAGCACATCCAGATCGCCCCAAAAAGCGTCAGCAAGGAATTGCTGGAGGGCACGATGCAGCATAGGGCCACGCCAAATCACTGCCTGTCCGTCGGGAACAAACATGCCAATCGACATGACTTTGACGCCCGCAGCCCCCGTTGGCGGCAAAATCATGCCGTCAAGCATTTGGGGTTCGTGGGTGACTCCCATCATTCGGGGAATAGAAAAGCCGTAAATATCGGCATCCATCACGCCGACTTTCAGGCCAGCTCCCGCTAAAGCCACCGCCAGATTCGCGGTAATAGAAGATTTGCCAACGCCACCTTTACCGGAAGTCACAGCAATAACGCGGGTCAGTGAATTGGGCTGAGCAAAAGGAATTTCGCGTTCGGGGCGGCCGCCATTAAGTTTTGTCCGCAGGGCTTTACGCTGCTCATCCGTCATTGCGCCCATAGTGACGCGCACATCTGTCACGCCTTCAAGGGCGGCAACTGCTGCTGTCACATCCGCCTGAATCCTATTTTTCAGGGGACAACCCGCAGTGGTGAGAAGAATTCCAACGGTGACCTGTGAACCCTCAATCTCAATGGAATCAACCATGTCGAGATCGGTAATAGGTCGGTGGATTTCAGGATCCTGAACGGTAGCAAGTGCCTCGCGGACCATGGACTCAGTGACAGACATAGGCCCTATCGTAGTCGTGGTGTTCGCGTGGCTCGATGCGGTGTGACATCTATGACTTCTACGAGGGCGGGGTGCTAGGCGAATGAGGAGTTTCAGGGGAAACCGTGTGTGGGGCCTGCACCGCTGGGCCCGGGCCGTCGTCACCGGATTCATGCGCAGCCCCGCCCTCGTCACTGCGAATCAGGGAAACCTGTTCGGTGAGTTTTGCGACCTCTTCGCGCAGGTCATCAACCACATCGCGCAACTCTGACCGTACAAAGTCGCGTGTGGCCATATCCTGCAAAGCCAAACGTAAAGCCGCTATTTCCCGGGTTAAATACTCTGTGTCCGTGAGATTACGCTCGGCCCGCTGACGATCTTGTTCTGCCTGAACGCGGTCACGATCATCCTGCCGGTTCTGGGCAAGCAGAATAAGGGGCGCAGAATAGGACGCCTGTAAAGAGAGCATCAGCGTCAGCGCTGTATACCCCAATTCTGCTTTATCGAATTGTAAATGCGCAGGAGCGACGGTATTCCACACAATCCAGGCAATGACAAAGCCCGTTAAATACACCAGGAATTGGGGAGTCCCCGAAAAACGTGCAATAGATTCAGCTCCCCGCCCGAGTTTTTCGGACTCGAAATTAATTCGGGGGAATTGGAATCGACGGTCATTAGGTGTATCGAGTCGATCAGCCATCGATACTCCTTGCCATAATCCGGTCGGTCACTTCGTCATCCAAATTGCGCCAGTCTTCAGGGAGGAGTTCATCAAGAACGTCATCTACGGAAACGGCGCCGTGCAGGTGTCCGTCCTCGTCAACAACTGGTAGAACCGTCAGATTGTAGGTCGCCATGAGGCGGGTAACGGTGGCAATATGCGACTGCGGTTGGACGGTTTCTAAATCGGAATCCAGGATTGTGCCTAACTGGGTTTGTGGGGGCTCGCGCAGGGCGCGCTGCACGTGGACCACGCCAAGGTAGCGGCCTGTGGGGGTTTCCAACGGTGGGCGGGTGACAAAGGCGACCGTTGCCAGTGATACGGGTAAATCTTCACGGCGCACCGAGGCCAGCATGAGTGCCACAGTTGCATCAGGGGGAAGGATAACCGGCTCGGTTGTCATCAGCGAACCTGCCGTGGACTGGCCATAGGTGAGCAGTCGCCGCACATCCTGAGCTTCTTCAGGCTGCATCAATTCAAGCAGGCGGGCGGCCTGATCTTCTGGCAGTTCCGAGACGAGGTCGGCGGCGTCGTCGGGTTGCATGACGTCAAGAACGTCAGCGGCTCGATCGGCTTCCAAACGGGACAAAATGGCGACTCGGTCATCTTCGCCGAGCTCTTCGAGTGCGTCAGCCAGGCGCGAGTCGGTCAGTGCCCGGGCTACAGCTACCTGACGGTCGCGGGGAAGATCATGAAGGAAGTCCGCGAGGTCTGCGGGCCGCATATCAATGGTTTGCGCCACCAGAGCGGTGGCTGCCTGATTGGCGTCCACCGTCATGAGGCCGGAAACCTCTGCTGTGGACACTGTCAGGGTTTCTCCTCCGCGGCGGAAACGCAGGGACGAGGTGCGCATGCGTTGGACGTGGAGTTTAGAAATGACCCAATCACGAGGGCGGCGCTGTTCCATAGCGACGTCAAGAATTTGGACGCTGCCGGAACCGTCATTCATTGTCACCGTGCGGTCAAATAGCTGGGAAACTACCAGGGTTTCCATTGGGCGCTGATTGAAGGAACGCATATTGAGCAGGCCAGTGGTAATGACTGACCCCGGTTCAATAGCGGTAACGCGAGTAAGAGGAAGAAAAACCCTTTTTCGTGGGCCTACTTCAACGACAAAGCCAATGACATTTGCCGTATTTGTGGTCCGCAATGTCACTACAACATCGTGGACTTTGCCAACGCGATCTCCCAGGGGATCGAAGACGCCGGTGCCTGCCAGTCGGCCAATGAAAATTTTCCGGCCACTGGTTGCCACGCTCAGAGGTGCAGTGCTCACACAGACAAGCCTAGGGGATAGGGGTGAATTGACTCGATCCGCACGCAGGTGTTGGTGTCGGATGGCACAATCAGCCTATGGAATTGAAGACTGGTGATAGCCACGCGCGGCGTCAGCAACAGATAAGAGAGTGCGAAGAAATAATCGGCTGTGGTTTTCCTCTGTGGATGTGGGAGCGATTCCTCGTTGAAGACGGGTGGCAGGTCGGTAAGTGGCGATTCTTATCCTTGAGCGCAGTCGCGTCTATTACCCGCGATATGTGCGCCCGAGGGCGATGTGAAGACACCTATGTGGTGGTGGCAAAGCAGGTGATGGATGGGGGAGGAAAGGAGTGGCTCATTATGGTTCCGGACCCGCATGATGCGCGGGGTTTATGGGCGCTGATGGCGAAACTCTCTACGTATAGCGAGAGCGAGGGCGCCCCACGTTTATCTCTTGAAGATCTGTAAGGAGGAGGATGGGGCGCGGCATCGGCAATACGGCTAAAGTGTCCTTCTACAGGGGACACATTCAATACAAGGGACGTCTGCGTCATATGAAGGAGAACGCTGATGACTACTGCTGCCCCTGGTGCCCGCCTGGAGGATATTGCTGCCTGTGAGGCCGCGATTGGAGCGCGATTACCACAGTGGCTGAAAGCCGAATTGTTGAAACACAATGGGTGGGTTCGTGCGAAATGGAAATTCCTGCCAGTGCGTAATTATGAAACTCATAGGGTCGAGCCGCAAAGCATTGAAGGGCAGACATATGAGGTACGCATTACGGGAATCGAGAAGGTCCCGGGAAGCATCGTTGTTGCCTGGGATACCACTAAGGGGTATTTGCGGCGATTAATTGCGACGCCAAGTGATGATGACCCCGGTGTGCTTGGCGAAACCTTGCGTATTCAAGAAGGAGATCATCCGCTGAGTGATGACATCTTTAGTTATGACGATATTGTCTCCGGAAAACGAGGACTGGTTGCCCGACCAGAGGCGGTATCCAGCGTAGATTTGCCGACTTTCCGTTATTTCCCGGACCCGGTTTTTACTGGCGCTATTGAGGGCAGTGATGGGGAAAATCCGTGCGAATGCTGTGGTGAAATTAGGGACTGGAAATACCGTTCGCACGTGTGGTATGAGGACGGCGAAGAACGAGAAGAGGCCAATTTCGTGTGCCCATGGTGTATTTCGAGTGGGCGGGTCCAAGAACAATGGGGCAGTGAGTTTACTTTTGAATTCGATGAGGCAGACCTGGAACCCACTATTGAATCCTATGAGGAAGTGATTCATCGGACTCCCGGCTATTTCTCGTGGCAAGAAGCTCGATGGCGGGCACATTGTGGTGAAGCTATGGCTTTTAAAGGGTATGTCGGGTGGGGGGACATTAAGGACAATCCCAGTGTGTGCGCCTCGGTGGAACATCACGCAGATATTCTCGACATGATGATTCCTGGCGGAATGATTAATGGGCTCCTTTTTGAATGCCTCCACTGCGAAACGCAGATATTAAGCATTGATTGCGGCTGAAGGATGGAGGATGAACATGGAGATCCAGATGAGGAGTGATTCTGGCATCCGAGGAAGGATTGAGTTGCCGTGGTAAACCGCTCTGCCCCTGGTGCCCGCCTGGAGGATATTGCTGCCTGTGAGGCCGCGATTGGAGCGCGATTACCACAGTGGCTGAAAGCCGAATTGTTGAAACACAATGGGTGGGTTCGTGCGAAATGGAAATTCCTGCCAGTGCGTAATTATGAAACTCATAGGGTCGAGCCGCAAAGCATTGAAGGGCAGACATATGAGGTACGCATTACGGGAATCGAGAAGGTCCCGGGAAGCATCGTTGTTGCCTGGGATACCACTAAGGGGTATTTGCGGCGATTAATTGCGACGCCAAGTGATGATGACCCCGGTGTGCTTGGCGAAACCTTGCGTATTCAAGAAGGAGATCATCCGCTGAGTGATGACATCTTTAGTTATGACGATATTGTCTCCGGAAAACGAGGACTGGTTGCCCGACCAGAGGCGGTATCCAGCGTAGATTTGCCGACTTTCCGTTATTTCCCGGACCCGGTTTTTACTGGCGCTATTGAGGGCAGTGATGGGGAAAATCCGTGCGAATGCTGTGGTGAAATTAGGGACTGGAAATACCGTTCGCACGTGTGGTATGAGGACGGCGAAGAACGAGAAGAGGCCAATTTCGTGTGCCCATGGTGTATTTCGAGTGGGCGGGTCCAAGAACAATGGGGCAGTGAGTTTACTTTTGAATTCGATGAGGCAGACCTGGAACCCACTATTGAATCCTATGAGGAAGTGATTCATCGGACTCCCGGCTATTTCTCGTGGCAAGAAGCTCGATGGCGGGCACATTGTGGTGAAGCTATGGCTTTTAAAGGGTATGTCGGGTGGGGGGACATTAAGGACAATCCCAGTGTGTGCGCCTCGGTGGAACATCACGCAGATATTCTCGACATGATGATTCCTGGCGGAATGATTAATGGGCTCCTTTTTGAATGCCTCCACTGCGAAACGCAGATATTAAGCATTGATTGCGGCTGAAAGCACGCAGTATTTTCACTACAGTGGTAAGTGCGAAAGGATAAGACTATGACTGCCACAGACTCCCTAACTGAAGAATTGCCAACGTTCCGTTATCACCCGGACCCGGTAGGCAGTGGCGTTTTCGCTCAGGCGCTTGATTTTATCTGTGACTGCTGCGAAAAACCTCGACAGTGGCGGTATAAGGCTGGGTTCTACTCCGTTGATGAGGCAGAAATCTGCCCATGGTGTATTGCTGATGGAAGCGCCTACGAAAAATACGATGCGGACTTTATTGACGACTTTATCGACGATGATCCTGAACCCAGTGAAGAATCCGAAAATGAAGTGCGCCACCGTACACCCAGTTACTCCTCTTGGCAGGGAGAAATGTGGCGCACGCATTGCGGGGAAGCAATGGCCTTTATGGGCTATGTGAGCTGGGATGATGTGAAAGACAACCAGGAACTGGTGGACTCCTTCGAGCTCGATGATGTCGTGCAAGATATGAGTGTTGACGGCGACCTCACCGGGTACCTTTTCCAGTGCCTCCACTGTGGCATGCAATTAGGATATTCGGACTGCTCATGACACGTGCTATTCATGCCATTATTTCGGGCCGCGTTCAAGGCGTAGCCTTCCGCTGGAGCACCCAATTGAAAGCCCAACAATTGGGCTTACACGGGTGGGTGCGCAATCTCGACAATGGGGATGTCGAAGTGTGGGCCCAAGGCGACGCCGATAAAATCCATTCCCTCATTGAATGGCTCCATCACGGGCCGGACTACGCACGAGTCGATTCCGTTGAGATTAGTGTGACCCCGCCCTCGTCAACCGTGAAAGGCGCTTTCGCTATCCGCTAAGCGATCCACAGGGATATCCAAGGATTCCCCTGAGGCGCATCGTCTAGGCTGGAATCACCCCAGAAGACCCCCCTGGGCCCTCTGGTTAAGGAAGGAAGAACCACATGCCGCAACGCCCCGTGCGATCGATGCTCCCTCCGACTATGCCGCAAGGCGTGGAGGTAGCGTCATACCGTACTTATATGGAGGCGCAAGCTGCCGTTGACCACCTCTCAGACTCTGAATTCGACGTCAAATCCATCACCATTGTTGGAACTGACCTCCATATGGTGGAACGGGTGACTGGCCGGCTCACCATGGGCAGAGCCGCAATGTCAGGTGCTGGAACAGGTGCGCTCTGGGGCGGTTTTATTGGCGCCATGATGGCATTTGGATCAACAGCCCCATCGCCCACACTGTGGGTGCTCATTGGTATGGGTGGTGGCGCACTGGTCGGCATTATTGTGCATGCTCTTCTTTATGCGCTCTCCGGCGGAATTCGTGATTTCACCTCCCACTCGCAGGTAGTGGCCTCACGCTATGCGGTCTTGGCCTCTGCTGATGTGGATCAGGCCTTTAAGCTTCTCCAAAATACGACCGGGAATCAGATGAAACCGCGAGTGCGCTCGCGGAGGGAAGAACCGTCAGGGCCCACAGAATATGGTTCTCGGCCTGATGAGCAACCACGTTTCGGTGTGCGTATTGGGCAGGAAAAAACTGGGGATGAGACATCTTCTGCACCTGGTACTCATGCCGCGTCTGAGCCGGCCGCCGTGCCGCCTCAGGTCACGCAGAATCCGGAGGAGTTTGGCAGTGACTCCACTGTGACGGCGCCGCAGGCAGAGACTCGGGAGAACTGAAGAACGCTCAGTACTGAGGCTGAGGCCTGAGGGCGACAATGTGGGACGATTTTTAGCCCGCTCTGTCGCCCTCGCACCTTTTATGTGCGCAAATGCGGTGACTCGGACTTTTCGTCTTGGCGCGGGACACAATGTGTGTCTGTCGTGGGTGGGTTGGACATATGACTGACAATTCTGCCCTGTTGAAAGAGGTGTGCTCTGTTGGTTGGATGCACGAAACGGGCAAAGGGCGACATTTTTGCCTGGAAATCGGTATTTTTGTCGCCGTTTGCACGTTTGGTGTCGCACTTCGTGTAGCACGACTACTGTCACTGGAACGCAAACGGATAAACCGCCGCGAGGATGAGTTTTCAGGTGGTGATTGTCGTTGTGGTGGCGGTTTGTCAGTGGGGGTTGCTGGCTTGGAATTGGTGACGTGCATAAATAGGTGCGCCTCTGCTGTTTTACGTGGACAGCCCGCCGCCATGACGCAGTGGCGGATAGTAAAGCTGCATCCTGGCGGCGCATTGATGATGATCATTTGAAGGAACGAACTAATGAGCGACTGGATATAGCAAATGCTATAGTCATTCTATGGAGGCGCAGCTGCTGGAAGTCGCCCAGCGAACTGATCACACAATTCGCGAGGCACGCAATGAACTAGTCTCTGCCGTCCGATCCGCTTATCGCAGTGGCATGACGCAGCGGGAAATAGCTGATGCTGTTGGTCGTAGCCAAGCTGAAGTTTCTCGTTTACTGCATTTTCATGGGGATAGTCGTCTTGGGAAACTCGCCCGCAAGCATCGGAAAGAGATAATTGATGTTGTGGAGCGTATGGGTGGGAAGAATGTCCGTATTTTTGGGTCGGTTGTCCACGGAACTGACGATGAAGACTCCGATATTGACCTTCTTTTTAGTGTCGTCGAACCGATGAGTCTCATGACACTTGTTCAGGCTGAATTTGATCTCGAGGCTCTCTTGGGAGTGAAGGTTGATCTGGTGTCTGATGAAGGTCTCAATCCAGCATTTGCCGAGAGAATCCTAATGGAAGCAGTGCCGCTATGAGTGGGAAAAGCAGGAGCGCTCGCGAACTAGTAGCAGAAGCTTTAACGCACTTCAACATGGTCTTGCGCTACTCTGAGGAAGGTGAATGGTCGCAACTTATAGTCGATGCTATTTCGATGCGACTAAGTGCAGGGATAGAGGTGCTCTCGAAGTTAGAGCCGGATGACCGGGAGCGACTATTTGGTGATGAATGGCAGATGATGTGGGGTATGCGTAACCGAATCGCGCACGGATATAGCCTGGCGGATACCAGGTTGATAACAACGACTGCTAAGAAAGATATTCCTCTGCTCGTCGAGACTCTTCGCGATTTCATGAATGGAAATGAAGCTTGACCGGAGAAGAAGGCGAATCCTGCCGAAACCCCACCGGTATCAAGAGGAAAACTATTCACTCATTTCATTGAGCCACCGAGTGACGCGCTCTTCTGATTCCTTATCACTGAGGTCCTCGACGCGGGTCATAATGGTCCAGCGGATACCGAAAGGATCGCGAATACTGCCGTAGCGGTCACCAGAAATAAAAGAAGTTACCGGTTCACGGAGAGTAGCGCCCGCTTCAACTGCCCGCGAAATAACCTTGTCAACATTCGGGCAGTAATATCCGAATGACATGCACACCGATTCCGCTGCTGGATCAGGTGCCACCAAGTGGTAATCTGGATTGGCTGCGCCCAACTGCAAACGCCCACACGAAAACTGCAACTCTGCATGAAGAATGGTGCTGCCAACCTTCTGTACAGAAATCTCTTGCGCCTCAAAAACCTGAGTATAGAACGCAATGGCCGCCTCGGGATTGGCTAAAGCAAGGAAAGGGGTAAGAGAAGAATATCCCTGAGGGATGCCATTAGATGTGTATTTCCCGGAAGCTGGCGTCAATAATTCACTCATATCCGGCACTGTAATCAGCACTGCTCCCCCTGAGCTTGTACATTTCTGCCATGAGTGCCGCACCTGCCCCCTCATCAAAAGGGGTGCTCTACCCAGATAAACTTCCGGCCACATTTCGCCGAATACCTGCCAATGGATCCCTTCAAGACCTGGTCCGCTGGTGGTGGATTGCCACGTGGAACCTCGAAGAGGGAGAAAAATCGGAGCAAAGCATTATTGCCTTTCCAGCGAGTAATCTGGCTGTAGAAAATACCTGTGTGGGTTTCGCAGGGCCAACTACCCGGGCATCAACGAGGGAATTAACAGGCACAGGATGGGTAATCGGTGCACTTCTCCAACCTGCCGCAGCATTCCTCCTCTACCCCGATTTATCCGCGACACTAAATAGCTATATACACCTTCAGGAACCAGAAATACATAGGCGCGTCACCATAGCAGTAAAGACCGCTCTCAGTGAGGGAATTCCGATTCTGGCGAATTGGTTAGCGGAATCCTGTGCCCCCCTCACAGAGGAGGATTTATTCGCTAATAGGATGGTGCAGGCTGCTGAAAGTAATCCCACCATACATACCGTCTATGATCTTGCCCGCCACATGAATTGTTCCGAGCGGACCCTACACCGACTCTGCGCCCGATACGTTGGCCTCACGCCCTACGCCATTATTCGACGCTTCCGAATACAGAATGTTGCAGAAGAGATTCGCTGCCACCCATACGAATCAATAGCGGATATTGCGGCCCGATGTGGATTTAGTGACCACGCGCATTGTGCACGGGAATTCCGCGTCATCCTGGGGATGAGTCCCAGCACTTACCGGAAAGAATGTGCGCCCCGGCCTCGTGAATAGAAAATACGAGGACGGGGCCCACATCGCTGACCTTACGCCCCTTGAACGCGGGCAATCCACGCTTCCACATCGGCAATAGTGCGCGGAATATCCTCCGATAAACGAGTCACCGTCCCATCGGCATTGACCACAACATCATCTTCAATACGAACCCCAATGCCACGGAATTCTTCAGGGAGCAGCTCGTCATCGGTGCGGAAATACAAGCCTGGCTCAATCGTGAAACACATACCCGGCTCTAAAAGCGCATCCATATACATTTCTGCGCGTGCCTGGGCACAGTCATGCACATCCAAACCCAAATGATGACTCGTCCCGTGTGGCATCCAACGGCGATGATGCTGCCCCTCAGGAGAGAGCGCTTCCTCCTTGGACACCGGCAAAAGCCCCCAGGATTCCAGACGCTCCGCGAGAACCTCGGTAGCTGCCGCATGCAAATCCTTAAAACGCGCCCCCGGCTTATTCGCTGCCACAAGCGCCGCCTCACAGGCATCCAATACCGCCTGATAGACCTTTGCCTGAACCTCAGTAAATGTGCCAGACACCGGCAAAGTGCGCGTAATATCCGCCGTATACAGTGAATCGACCTCCACGCCAGCATCAATCAGCACTAAATCGCCCTCACGGACCGGCCCATTATTGTCGATCCAATGCAAGGTATTCGCATGATTACCTGCCGCAGCAATCGTGTCATACCCCAGGCCATTACCTTCTTCGCGCGCCCGCGCACCAAACGCTGACTCAATCACGCGTTCCCCACGATGATGATTCACAGCCCTGGGGAACGACCGAATAATGTCGTCAAAGCCAGCCGCCGTTACTTCTACAGCGCGACGCAATTCCTCAACTTCCCACGCATCCTTACAGAGCCGAATCTCCGACAGGTGCTCTTCAAAACGTTCGTCATCTTCGCGCGCATCATCTCCAGCGGGCAGGCCCGCCTCAATGCGGACCTCATCGACCATTGTCTGAACAGCCGTATCCACCCCACGGACAATACGCAGGCGAGTTGACCCCGCATCCTTGGCGAGCGCATCCCGCAAAGTATCAATGTGCGCGCAGCGAATCCCAATCGCTGCCTCAACTTCCTCCAAGGAGGGGCGTGCCCCCACCCAAAACTCTCCATAGCGGGAATCGGCATAAAACTCCCGGGAAGACCTAGACGCCCGCGGCTTAAAATACAGCACCGCCTCGTGGGTTGTGCCCGTCTCAGATTCATCAGTGGGCTCAAGGAGCAGCACAGCGTCGGGCTCTTTTTCAGCACCCAACCCCGACAGATGCGCAAAAGCAGAATGCGCACGGAAACGATAGTCCGTGTCATTACTGCGCACCTTGTAGGTGCCCGCAGGTACCACAAGACGTTCTCCAGCAAAAGGCATTCCTGCAGTGGCAGCCCGCGCGGGCAGATAATCCGCCACCGCTTCGCGCTGGACCGCTGCTGTCTGGCGCGGCGCCCAATGCGAACCCATAAATGCCCGGAATGCCTCAGACTCAGGGCGGCGCGAACGATTCGACCCACGATCAGCAATTGGCTGAGACTTTCCTGACCCCTCAGTGGGGGAAATCCCACCAGTAGCGGCAGTGTCTGAAGGGTTGGCAGGGGGTTGTGAAGGCGAAATAGGAGCTGAATCAGTCGTCATGTCTCCATTGTCACCCCAAAGCAGCCCCGACCTGAAATAGGAGAGGAATAAGAATCCGATACCCTCAAGCTATGACCCGCATTGATCCCCACACACACTCTGCTCTCTCCGACGGCACTGATATGCCAGCAGTGCTGATGGAACGTGCCCGCGACGCACAATTGGATGTGCTGGGTCTGACCGATCATGACACATTCGCAGGATGGGACGAGGCCGCCGCCGCAGTGGCACATACCGGCGTTGCCCTCCTGCGCGGTGCTGAACTTTCCTGCTCATGGGATAACCTCAGCGTCCACCTCCTCCTTTACCTACCTAACCCAGATGACACCACCTTGGCCGACATTTTCGCTCGCTCCCTCCAATCGCGTGCGACGCGCGCCCAGGAAATGGTCAACCGCCTCGCTGCTGACTACCCCATTACTCAAGAAGATGTCCTGCGCTGGGCGCCCGACGACGGTCCTATTGGGCGGCCCCATATTGCCGATGCCCTCGTGGAAGTGGGCGCCTTCCCAGACCGGGCTGCCGCATTCGTCCATGCTTTACACCCCAGTGGTCCCTACTACGTTGACCACTGGTCACCCGACCCGGTGGCCGCCGTTGAGGCAGTGCGCAATGCGGGTGGCGTGCCGGTTTTGGCCCATCCGCGCGCTCGCGGCCGCAGCGGGCGGGTCCTGCCTGAAGGAGTCATTGAGAATATGCGCGAGGCGGGACTTTTTGGCGTGGAAGTCCACCATCGCGATCATCGAGATGAGGATCGGCGTGAGGTTCACGAAATCGCGCAGCGTTTAGGGCTGTATGAGTTTGGTTCTTCTGATCATCATGGCACCGGTAAACCCAATCAATTGGGGGAGAATCTGACTGCCCCTGAGGTGCTGTCCGCACTGGAAGAGCAGGGGTATATGGAGGTTATTTACCCGTGAGCCAAGCATTGTCAGCCTTTATCGATATCCCGTTATTGGCAACAACATTTACGACCTTACTGGTGATTATGGACCCGCCGGGAACAATCCCAGTATTTATGGGGCTGACATCGCGTTTAACTGCATCTGAACAGAAAAGAGCAGCGCGTCAAGCCACATATGTTGCTTTTGGCGTGATCGTGGTTTTTGCGATTCTGGGTCAGCAAATCCTGAGTCTCTTGCAGATCTCGATTGAGGCGCTGCAACTTTCTGGGGGAGTTCTGCTGTTTTTAGTGGCAATGGAACTTCTTATGGGTCAGGATACTGACGAGCCAAATACCGGTGATGATCGAGTTAATGTGGCATTAGTGCCTTTAGGGACTCCACTTCTTGCCGGGCCAGGGGCCATTGTTGCTGTGATGGTGGCTGTTGGAGAAGCAGGGATGACGCTTCCCGGTTTAATTGCCGTTTTCGTCGCTGTTTTACTGGCCCATATCGTTATTTGGGCGACAATGCGTTTTTCCTTGACTTTTTCCCGTCTTCTCGGAGCGGGCGGCATTCTTCTGCTGACAAAGATTGCTGGCCTTTTACTCGCGGCAATTGCCACTCAATTGGTAATGGGTGCGATTTTCCGTTTTATTTCGTCGGCAGGGTTCGGCGGTTAACTTTCCTTCTTTCCTGATTGACGAGGGCGGGGTATGGTGAATTCACTGCCCCGCCCTCGTCAATTCTGGAGAGCCCAATGACCACCACACTGACCTTTTATGGACACTCTGCCCTGCGTCTGACTAAGGGTGAGCGCAGCATTGCTGTGGATCCGGGAGGTTTTTCGGATCTGGCTGTCCTTGATGGTGCCCACGCCATTGTGCTGACCCATGCACACCCTGATCATATGGATGCCGCAGCCATTGCTGCGCGCGCGAGCGACGGCCTTGCTGTATATGGCCCTGAACCTGCAATGAAAGCCTTGCGTGACGGCGGAATTGACGATCAGGCTCTCCACCCCATTGCCCCTGGTGAACACGTAGAGATTGAGGGATTCTCGGTGGCAACTTTTGGTGGGCAACACGCCGTTGTCCACCCTGATATCCCGATTTTGGATAATATTGCCTACCTTTTTGATTCCTCCATCTATCTACCCGGAGATTCTTTTACTCGCCTACCAGAAGGCACCACAGTGGATGTCCTTGCTTTAGGGATTGTTGGCCCCTGGGTGAAAGCGGAAGAGGCCGTGGATTTTGCGCGAGATATCGCGCCAGCAACAGTTATTCCCGTTCATGATGCGATTTTGAATGACAAAGGTATTGCCCTGTATGACATGGTTATTGGAGGTCGCTGTCAGGACAGTGGAATCACCTATCGGCGTCTCGCCATTGGTGAATCCCTAACCATCAATTGAGATTGAGACAGATGGCGCGGGCTATTGCTTCATCCGACATGCGTAAAGGTGGTCAATAGCACCTGTCTAGTCCCTGATGTGGGTTACAGGCCTCGGGTAGGCTGCCCACGGTGGTTTGATCACCTGACTACAGGGGATCGGCCAAAGTATCCACTGCGAAAAGAGAAAGACACATGAGTCTGACCGAAACCCTTTCCTACCAGGTGCGCGCAAACTCTGGTCGCCCGACCCGCGCCTCAACCCCCATGGAAGTGTGGCAAGGTCTGTCCGCTGCAGTCGTGGACCGCATTGCTGACCGCTGGCACGCTACAGAACGCACGTATGCCCAAGGCCGTATGGAGCACTACTTCTCCGCAGAATTCCTTATGGGCCGTGCACTGCTCAATAACCTGTCTAACCTGGGAATGGTGGATGAAGCGCGCGAAGCTCTGTCCTCATTCGGCCAGGATCTTTCTGTCATTCTGGAACAAGAGCCAGACGCGGCACTGGGAAATGGTGGCCTGGGCCGCCTCGCTGCCTGCTTCCTTGATTCCTGCGCCACCCTAGATTTGCCAGTGGCTGGCTACGGCATTTTGTACCGTTACGGCTTGTTCAAGCAGCTCTTCGACAATGGTTTCCAAACGGAGCACCCCGACCCATGGATGGAAGAGGGCTACCCCTTCGTTTTGCGTCGTGAAGAAGAACAGCGTGTGGTGACCTACGCGGACCTCGTTGTACGCGCTATTCCTTATGACATGCCGATTACTGGCTACGGCACACAGAATGTCAATACTCTGCGTCTGTGGAAAGCCGAACCAATGGAAGAGTTCGACTACGACGCCTTTAACTCGCAGCGTTTTACCGATGCCATTGTGGAACGTGAACGCACCGCTGATATTTCCCGCGTGCTATACCCCAATGACACCACCTATGAAGGTAAAGTCCTGCGCGTTCGCCAGCAGTACTTCTTCTGCTCTGCCTCATTGCAAGCCATTATCGACACCTACGTTGATCAACACGGCACAGACCTGTCTGACTTCGCGAAATACAATGCGATTCAGCTCAATGACACCCACCCGGTTCTGGCCATCCCCGAACTTATGCGCCTGTTGATGGATGAACATGGCATGGGTTGGGAAGCCGCTTGGGAACAGGTGACCAAGACTTTCGCCTACACCAACCACACGGTGCTGGCTGAAGCCCTGGAAACCTGGGAAATGACGATTTTTGATCGCCTCTTCCCCCGCATTGCTGAAATCGTGCGCGAAATTGATCGCCGCTTCCGTGCGGATATGTCCGAACGTGGACTTGACGGTGGAACCATTGAATATATGGCTCCTGTGTCTGGCAATACCGTGCGTATGGCGTGGATTGCCTGCTACGCGTCCTACTCCATTAATGGCGTGGCCGCATTGCACACCGAAATCATTAAGCGGGAAACTCTGGGCCATTGGCACGCTATTTGGCCCGAGCGCTTTAATAACAAGACCAATGGTGTCACC
Source organism: Actinomycetaceae bacterium (assembly GCA_030524055.1). Lineage (GTDB taxonomy): Bacteria > Actinomycetota > Actinomycetes > Actinomycetales > Actinomycetaceae > Pauljensenia. Next base: position 79,413 of record JAUNHH010000002.1, read on the forward strand.
CCGCGTCGTTGGCTCAAACAATGTAACCCGCGACTAGCGAAACTGCTAGATGAGGTCACCGGATCTGACGCTTGGGTGCGTGACCTGTCTGTTCTCGCTGACTACACCGATGCCGCTGATGACGCCGTACTGGATCGCCTCAGTGCCATTAAGCACGAGAATAAGGTGGATTTTGCTGCCTGGATTCGTGACCGTGAAGGGATCGATATTGATCCTGACGCGATTTTTGACGTCCAGATTAAGCGCCTCCACGAGTACAAGCGTCAGCTACTGAATGCCATTTACATTCTTGACCTGTATTTCCGCCTCAAGGAAAACCCGGATCTGGATGTCCCCAAGCGCGTCTTTATTTTCGGCGCGAAGGCTGCCCCCGGCTATATTCGCGCCAAGGGCGTTATTAAGCTGATTAACGCCATTGCTGACCTGGTCAATAATGATGCGGATATCGCTGGCCGCCTTACCGTGGTATTCGTTCACAACTACAATGTGTCCCCAGCTGAACACATTATTCCTGCTGCCGATATTTCCGAGCAGATTTCCACTGCTGGTAAGGAAGCGTCGGGCACATCGAATATGAAGTTCATGATGAATGGTGCGCTCACCTTGGGCACATTGGATGGCGCCAATGTAGAAATTCTCGATGCTGTAGGCGATGAAAATGCCTATATCTTCGGCGCCACTGAAGATGAGCTTCCCGAATTGCGTCGCAATTATGACCCGCGTTGGCACTACGAGAATGTCCCTGGCCTCAAGCGCGTTCTTGACGCTTTCACTGACGGCACCTTGAATGACAATGGCTCCGGATGGTTCCACGACCTGCGTCACTCACTGCTGGAAGCCGGCTACGAGCCTGCTGACGTCTACTACGTGCTGGGCGACTTCGCGGCTTACCGTGAAGCCAAAGACCAGATGGCCGCTGACTATGCGGATGCCCGTGGTTGGGCCCGTAAAGCGTGGGTGAATATTACTCGCTCGGGCCGCTTCTCCTCAGACCGCACCATTAGCGACTATGCGCGTGAGGTGTGGAAGTTGGAGGCAACTCCCATCCACTGACCTTTGTCAGTGCGACTCGCTGTGAGGGCGGCGTCTCGGGTGTATTCCCGGGGCGCCGCTCGTACTTTCGCATAACTGCGTGTCATGGGAGACAATAGAGGTGCACATCGGCACTTCCTCCAGAAAGCGATTCTCACATGGCCTTCCGTGTTCACAATTTTACTGACAATAACGATATGCGGATCTCCAAACAATTGGGTCCCTTTGATGTTGTCGAATACGCCCGCGATTTGTCGGTCACGTCTGCAAATGCCGCCTCCGCATTCTTTGACGCACAAATGGGTGTGCGTCGCAAGCAACTAGTTGCCAAATTAAATGACAGTGGTTGTGTCGTTCAGGCAGGCGCAATGCAGTGGGTGCTGGGACAGGTTGAAGCAACCACTGGTGTGAAAGGTGCAGGCGACCTTATTGGCAAAATGTTCCGTGGTGCCGTCACCGGTGAATCTGCCATTAAACCGGTGTACCAGGGCAATGGTTTAGTGGTTTTAGAACCCACAACAAAGCACCTTTTACTGGTGGATCTCAACCAGTGGGGCGGCGCTATTGTTGTTGAAGATGGAATGTTCCTCGCGTGTGAGGCCCATATTCAACACCAGGCTATTCCGAAAGCAAATGTCTCCTCCGCAGCTCTCGGTGGCGAAGGGCTATTTAATTTGGGTCTGGCAGGTGCCGGTGTTGTCGCTTTAGAATCGCCTGTTCCTGAAGAAGAACTCATTTACGTTGATCTCGACAACGACGTTTTGCGGATTGACGGTTCGCTCGCTGTGGCCTGGTCTCAAACCCTCCAATTCACCGTGGAACGTAGCGGCAAGAGCCTCATGGGGTCAATGTCCAGTGGAGAAGGCCTCGTCAATGTGTATCGCGGGTCAGGCCGCGTCATGATGTCGCCTGTGGCTGACACTGCACGCACACACTGAGATTCAGTAGAGGGGTCTTGTGGCCCTGAGATGCCCCGTCCTCGTGAAATTATTATTGACGAGGGCGGGGCAGCCTTTTATTGCTGACTTTTCTCCTGTGCTGCCCGGATTTCCTCTAAAATAGCGGCCGCCGAAACAGGACGATAATCCCGGCCATCGACTCCAATATGGACAAAGAACCCATTGCCAGGATCTGCTTGGTGAGTATGTCCGTGAATCACGGGAATATCCATTGGCGGTCGCAGATGGACAAAACGATCCTTATCAGAATGAGAATCTCCGAAAGGCGGATAATGGCATAAACGTACCGGGCAGTTCCCGTCCGCACCTGCTAACTCGGCCAGATCAACCTCAATCTGTTCGGGAAGAATCTCAAAACCAGCATCCGTATACAGGTGCCGATAACGCTCTTGCCGGGAGCGACTTTCTGTACTGGAGACGCGATCATGATTTCCTGGAATCAGATATTTTTTACCGGGAAGGGACGCAGCGATTTCCATCGATTTCTCGATCGATCCCAAAGCAAGATCCCCTAAATGATAAACAGTGTCCTTCGGGGTGACCATTTCAAACCAGCGCTGTATCAACACTGAATGCATATGGTCTACAGAATCGAAAGGTCGATGAGCCAGCTCAATAATACGAGCGTGCCCGAAATGGTGGTCTGACGTAAAAAATACGGTCACAATACTCCTGAGTGCTGTGAATTGTTATTGGTAGATCAGTCGCGTACAGTCCCGACGCATGGGAAAAGTCCATTTAACGGGAACGCTGGTGTGCCGCAGCGCAGAAGAAGCCGCAATTATCGAGCGTTTCTTACCTGCGCATATTGACGCCACCCGGGCAGAAAAAGGCTGCGAGAGTTTTCGCGTGGAACGCTCGACCAATCTGCTGGTCTCGACTGTAGACGAAATTTTTTCCTCTCGCGAAGCCTTTACTGCCCGCCAGGAACGCACGAAAAATAGCGAATGGGGGACGTGAAACCGCCCAGATTCAGCGCTCCTATTCGGTCAGCGAAGAAGATTAACCCTCACCGCCTTCTCCACCTTTCCGGCGCCGAATTCGCTTGCGGCGTGTGGTTGGGGTGCCATCAGCATTGAGACGCGGAGAAGGGGAGTGTTCGCCCCGCCCTCGTCCACGAGTCCCCCGATCACTACGGCCATGTTTGCCTGCCTGAGCTTCATGGTCACCATCCCCGACGCGGCGATTACGCTGGGGAGAATGCACTCGCGTGCGACCTCCCCGTCCTTTTGCTCCGCCAATGCCGCGGCCACGGGGTGCCCCGCGGCCCCTGCTGCGACCACCTGTTTCCCCTAAATCTTCCAAGACTTCAGCGGCCAGGCCTTCGCGGGTGCGCTGAGCGCGCGGCAAACGCCCCGTCACCGACGGGTCAATATCGAGGTCAGTAAAAAGATGCTCCGACGTATGGTAGGTCTCCAAAGGATCAGAAACCCCTAAATTCAGCGCTTTAGAAATCAGCGACCAGCGAGGGGTGTCATCCCAATCAACAAAAGTGACGGCCGTACCGGAATTTCCTGCGCGCCCTGTGCGTCCAATACGGTGAATATAGATTTTTTCATCTTCAGGGCACTGATAATTAATGACGTGGGTGACGTCATCGACATCAATTCCTCGTGCTGCCACATCAGTGGCAACCAGAACATCGACTTTTCCTTTACGGAAAGCACGCATTGCCTGTTCACGCGCACCCTGGCCAAGATCACCATGCAGCGATCCCACAGCAAAACCGCGGTGGGTGAGGTCATCACCTAATTGTGCGGCCGTGCGCTTTGTCCGACAGAAAATCACGGTCCGGCCACGGCCCGCTGATTGCAAAATACGGGCCACCACTTCCACTTTATTCATCGCATGAACACGGTAAATAACCTGTTTCACCGAATTTACCGTTGCGCCCTGATCCTGCGGATCCTGCGCGCGAATATGTGTCGGGTGAACCATGAATTTACGGGCTAAAGCAATAACTGGGCCCGGCATTGTTGCTGAAAAAAGCATGGTGTGGCGATTTGCTGGTGCTCGAGAAAGAAGAGTTTCCACATCCGGCAAAAAGCCGAGATCAAGCATTTCATCGGCTTCGTCTAACACCACGGTTTCCGCACCATTAAGGTGAAGAACCCCTTTTCGGAGAAGATCAATCAGCCGTCCCGGGGTGCCCACCACAATATCGGCGCCTTTTTCTAAAGCAGCGATTTGCGGCTCAAAAGCAACGCCACCATAGATTTCGACAATCCGAGTGGATAAGTGAGCGGCCGCCGCACGCAAATCATTAGCCACCTGCTTGGTGAGTTCACGGGTGGGCAGAATAATCAATGCCTGCGGTTTCCCAGGATTAAGCAGGTCAGAATAACCGTCTTCATCGGGGGCGATGACATCTTCCAGGACGGGAATACCGAATCCTAATGTTTTTCCTGTGCCCGTTTTTGCTTGGCCAATAATGTCGTGCCGCTCTAATGCGGGTGGCAATGTCAGGGCTTGAATAGGGAAGGGGTGGGTAATTCCGCGTGCAGCAAGGGCATCAACAATAGGGTCAGTGACGCCAAAATCGGCGAAAGACTTCTTTTCGAGATTGGCAGTTAACGATCCGTCATCAATGACGTCCGGGGTGGCCTCACTATCAACTTCCGGAGTCACAATATCTCCGAGGCGAACCACACCTGAGGAATATTCTTTTGTCGAAGCAGTATTGTCAGGCGCCGCAGCGTCCTCGTATTTTTCTGTCACGATCAGCCTTATCTCCGGCCTGTGGTTTCAGGTCGGCAGGGGTGTATCGGGGGCAACCGATCGCGCATTTTCAGTGCGCCACTGGGCGCGGGGTACGGTCAGCGACCGGGTAGCCATATTCTTTTTCTGTTCTCTTCGATAAGAGTATACGAGGGCGGGCACCATTTTTAATCCTCAACTCTCAGATATGGGGACGTTTCCCAAAGGATGTCACCACTTTCCCAATGGCGAGTAACAAGGCGACCGTCCAGGCCGCAGGTGGTGAAATAGGGGCGCGAAGGGTGACTTATTGCCGCTGTTATTGGCCCAATATGACTTGTAATGTGGAAGATTGGATGAGGATTATCCACTGTCCATACCACTATGGCCCCGCCCTCGTCACAGGAAAGAAAATGACTGCTTGTGCGTGAGGCGGCAACTGCTGTAATCGGTGCGGAATGTGGGCTAGGAAACTCTACGGGTTGGCGCGTCGCCATATTCCAGCTAATAAGCATTGTGTCGTGTGCGCTGAGGATAGTGTTATTCGTGTCATTATCTGTGTGTATCCATACTAGAGGGCCGCTTCGAGAGGAATTTTTCGCGGATAGATGTACTACCGAATTATCTGACCAATTGCGGATAATAACTGTGGAGTCGTGGCCACTTGTTGCGATCAGTGGCTGTTTCGGATGCCATGCAATGTCGTTAATGCGCTGCTGGTTATCAGTGCGAGTAGATAAGGGTGGATCTACAACGAGGTGACCGTGAATACCTGCCGCGAGGGTATTCCCATCGGGAGAATACGCCAGCGCAGAAATGCCAGAGGAGTTCTCAGAGAAATAGGGGCTTACGGTTGCCGCACCTGCGGGAAGACAAAGATGATAAACCTTCCCGTCTTTCGTGTAGGCAACTATTGGTTGTAGAGGATGGGCCGATAATGCGGTGATTGCAGAATCAAGGGTGATTGGGGCGCCTAAGAGCTCGCCATTTTCGCTCGAAATCGCTGCCAATCCATAATGGTCTGGCCCATGACGAAGCGCAGCAACAAGAGTATCCCCATCGTGACTCACTGCCGCAGCGGTCACCATTAGGCCCGTATACAGCATATTTGAGATCTGCTGGCCTGTGTGAATATCCCAGTAAGCAATTCTTTCATCCTCACCCGCAGTCACCAGAAGTCCATTGGGGAGAAAATTAAGAGCAGTAATTGCCCCATTATGGGCGCGAATACGGCCAATACGTCTACCTGAGCGTCGGTCATAAAGGCGGATCGCATTGTCATATCCTTGCGCGCGAATAGTCCCCTCAGGATGAATTGCCTGAACAGACTGCGCAGGATTTCCTCTGGTCACACGCAGTGAATTACTGTCCCAATGGAGCTGGGTAATGGGGCCACAATCGCGCATAAAAGACAGGATTGCCCCTGAAACCCTGTCGCGAATTATCACAGTACCGTCATAATCTGCGGTGGCAATCTGTTGGCCGTTAGGGTGGCACGCTAAGGCACACACCGTATTGGTGTGATGGGTAGGGAAAAGAGTTCTCCCCGTTACGGCTAAGGTCATCGTCAGTGAATCTACCGCAGAGGGCATAATCTGTGCCGCTTGCTGGTGTGCGACAGGTAGGCCAGTGACGAAATAGGGGGCTGCCAAAGAGGGGAAAGAGGCCTAGTCTTGACTGTATGGAACGCAGCTACGAACCCGCCAGTGCCGCCGAAGCTGAAGTTGTCGGTCTACTTGCCTACTCCGCTTTAGCCATGATGACTCGCCTTGCCAAAGATGGTGATCAGGCTCCGACATTTCGCGACCATGTGGTCCACGCGCGCATGTCTTCTCTGGCTTTTCATCGCTATGAAGAATTGGAAGTGTGGGCCGGTCACCGAGGTTTTGACCTGATTGAAGCAAGCGAGCAATTCAATGGGATCTTCGATGACCTTGAAGCGCGAACTCGCCCCGCAACCTGGATGGAACGCTCCATTAAAACCTACGTAACGAAAGGGATTCTGACGGACTTCCTTCGTCAAGTTACTGAGCGTCACCAGCTTTTCGTGGAAGAAGATGACGCCTGGGATTTTGGTCAGGCAGTGTGGGTGCAAGAGCACTTGGCTCCCGTTATTGCCGCTGATGAGCAGCTTGCTGCGCGGTTGTCGCTGTGGGCACGGCGCGTTGCTGGTGAAGTTCTTGGGCTGGTGCGTTCCACACTTTTTACCCACCCAGCTTTAGCTATTGACGCCGATACTGTTGATGCCGTTGTTGCCTCGGTCGGGGAACATCACGGTAAGCGGATGGCAGCGATTGGCCTGAAAGCTTAAGGGTGTGTTGTGCCCCGCCCTCGTACAATAGTGACGAGGACGGGGCGCCTGTATGTCACAGGGAGAAACCAACATGGCGCTGGCGGTCAGCAGCAATCTGGACGAAAGTCACCGCAGGGGCAGCAATCAGATACTTTGACCCTTCAGAATCAACGAGGTCAATAGGTGAACCATCAACTAGTGCATTCGAGATCTTGCGCAGGAGGTCTTTTTCTTCCAGATCAAGGTCAAGACGCAGCTCGCGGCTGGAATCACGCAGACCAATGGTGACATTCATAGGGGTCTCCTTATTTTCTATGTCTCGGCACTCCCATCGTAGGCCCACGCAAATGTGGGTGGCCTCTGAGACCATTCAGTTATGAGCGAAACCCAGCAGCGTGTGCGCCTCTCGCAGGCGCAACGCCCCGAACTTGCGCCATTGGACGGCGTGCAACGGCGCATTGTTGATGGCGCTTTGGCACGCTCAACGGTGATTCGCGGGGCGCCAGGCTCAGGGAAAACTACCTGCGCTCTTCACCTCCTGGCGGAAATGACTGCGCGGGGCCGCTCTGCCATGTTGCTCGTACCAGATCGTTTGCGCGCTGACATCCTCATATCTGCCGTCCAACCTTTAGTACCTGGTGTGGTGCGTCCAGTGCGTACTCCAGCGGCTTTGGCCTATCACATTGTCTCTACGTGGCGGACAGCCCGGCCAGACCCTTTAGAACGGGTCGAATTGGTGACCGGGGCAGCTGCTGACCATCATTTAGAGGAACTCCTGGCGAACTCCTCAGTGGAATGGCCGCCAACGTGGGGGGACGCTCTGCGGGCAATGCCTGCTTTTCGGCTGGAACTGCGGAATCTTTTTGACCGCGCCTCAGAAGCAGGAATCACTGGGGAACACCTGAGCGAATTAGGGGAGCGTTACCAGCGTCCCGAATGGGTGGCCGCAGGGGAGATATTGCGACAATGGGAAGGACGCGCCGATTTTGCCTTAACAACCCGGTCGGTAATGAAAGTGCCTTTAGCGCGCCTGCAACATATGGCCGCCGACCTCGTGCGCAATTGGGAAAATGAGGCCCCAAACCATGGGGTTATGGCTGATATTCCCCTGCCTGAGGTTCTCATTATTGACGACCTTCAGGATTACACGGCGTCCATTGTTGATTTCCTGTCAGCGGCTGCCGCTAACGGCGTCCACATTATTGCCTTCTCTGATCCAGATATTGGCGTGGCCACCTATCGCGGCGGCGAACCAGGAATTGACCGGCGTTTAGCTGAAGTACTCGATGCGGCCACCTGCGACCTGGGTGATGTCTATCGTGGGGGCGAGCGTTTACGTGGCTTTGTCCGCACCACTACTGAAAAAATCGCCCAAAGTGGCTCTGCTGCAAGGCGATTGGCACAGGCTGCCCACCCCGATCACGATGGGCATGTCAGTGCCCATGTCGCTGCTACAGGCGCACAATTGGGGGCACTTATTGGCCGGACCTTACGTGAACATCATGTGCACGGGCAGATTCCTTGGGATCAACAGGTCGTCATAGTGAAATCCTCAAGCCAGGTGGATCCAATGCGTCGGCATTTACGGCGGGCAGGGGTGCCATTGGCAGGTGGGCGCCGTGCTTTTGCTTTCGCTTCAGAGCCAGTCACGCGGATTCTTCTTCACCTGATTGCTGTCACCACAGTTCCACAGGCAGAGCTAAACCCGCGTGAACGACGCGAGCTAGCAGAAAACCTGGTGGCTTCGCCGCTGGTGGCCATTGACCCGTTGGACTTATCGCAGCTTCTGCGCTTTAGCCAGGTGGTTAATGAAGCACCTGTGGGGGAAGAATCCCAAGATGATCCTGAACGTGGTGCCCACGCTCCCCGATATGACATTGTTGATTTACTGGAGGACCCCGCCCTCGTTGATTCTTTAGCGGCTAAAGGGGAGGAAAGCGCTGAACTTCAGGACGCTCTGCCAGGATTGCAGGTCTTCACAGATACGGATAGTAGCTACACTCCCACCCCACGTGAGGAAGTCCTAGCGAATCTCCGCCGTGCAGCTGCTATCTGGGCAGCTCTGCCCTGGAAAGGTCATCATCGGCCGCGAGCTGCCCTGTGGGCACTATGGCAGGCTGCGGGTGTTGCCGAAACCTGGCAGGACAATGCGATGGTGGGTGGGCCAGACGCTGACCTTTATGACGACTATTTGGATGCTGTCCTGGCATTGTTCCGTGTGGCTGACGTGTGGGAAGAACGCTATCCGCAGGGCAGTGCGCAGGAATTTGCTGTAGGACAACTCGCGGAAAATGTCCCTGTTGATACTTTGGCGCGTACTGGTAGGCGCCCCGCGGGGGTGGATGTGCTGACTCCCGCTCAGGCGGTTGGGCGGCAGTGGGATGTCGTGTGGGTGACCTCCCTTCACAATGAAGTTTGGCCTGACCTGCGTTTACGTGATCGTCTCCTCCGGGCAGATCTGCTTGCTGACTTGGGCGCTGGACGTGATGCGGATGGTGTTCTTGGGGTGGGAGATCCCAGAGCTGCCCGCCGCGCAGTCCTCGATGATGAACGCCGCCTTTTTGCTGCCGCTATTTCGCGGGCTCATCGCCATCTTCATGTGGGGGCTATTCTCAGCGAAGACAGTGCTCCTTCCGAGTTTTTCGACGTTATTGCAGGCGAAAATGGTCCCATTGATGACCACGCGCATCTTCTTGCGCCTGTACCAACGCCTCTGGATTTATCAGGCCATATAGCTGCCCTGCGGCATATGGCAGCAGCCCCTCCCGGACCGAATGAAGATGAAGAGGAGGCTGCCCAAAGGCGAGACAGAAGCGCACATCTATTGGCGTTACTCCATAAAGAAGGAATTCGTGAGGCTGACCCGCGCCTGTGGACCGGTGCTGGAGGGATTTCGTCAACAGATGCTTCCCTGGCAGAAAATTTCCTTTACGTCACGCCTTCGTCTTTTGAAACGGCACGCTTATGCCCACTGCAATGGTTCCTGAACTCTATTGGTGGTCGGCCAGCAGACTCTGCAGCGCAAACATTAGGAACCCTGGTTCACTCTCTAGCTGAGCACTATCCCCACGGCACACGAGAAGAAATCAGCGCCGAATTTGAAAAGCGCAGTGAAGAGCTTGGACTTGATCTGGAAACAGGGGCAGGGCGGCAAGCATTAGAACATGCCCGTGGCGTTGTTTCTGCTTTAGCTGACTACCTTGCGGGCGTCCCCGGGCAGGTCCGCACCGAGGTCCCCTTGAAGGCACGGGTTGGGGATGTGCATATTTCCGGGCGTATTGACCGTCTCGAAAGTGTCGAGGGCGGGGTGCGAATTGTTGACCTGAAAACAGGGAAAGGTGGAAATAAACGCTCTCCAAAGAAAGTCGAAGACCATGCTCAATTAGCTCTCTATCAAGTCGGGCTGTTGGCAAATGGAGAGTCAGTGGCCGATGCGCGACTGGTTTTCTTAGGGAATGAGGATGTGCGTATGGCTGCGCAAACCCCGCTTGCAGGGGAAACCTTAGAGATGTGGCGCGATGAAGTGATTCGCGTGGGGCACTTGATGCGCGGCCCAAATTACCCGGCGACACCTTCAAAAGATGCCTGCCAATATTGCCCGCACCAGCGGTCATGTCCCGCTCAGGAATCAGGCGGAAGGACAATCGAATGATGCAGCATCCGCAACCGTGGAGGGGCGATACCAGTTTGGGTGCTGACGACGTCCTACACCTCATTACCCCGCCAGGTCGGCCGCCCCTGACCCCAACCGATGAACAACGTGACATTGTGCAATCCCCTTTGGCGCCTCTCCTTGTTGTGGCTGGTGCTGGGGCAGGGAAAACCGCGACAATGTCGATGCGTGTCCTGTGGGCAATAGCCAATAAAGGGGTGGCACCTGACGCGATTTTAGGGTTGACCTTTTCCCGTAAAGCCGCAGGAGAAATGGGCACAAAATTCCGTGCCGATGTCGAGCGTTTACGTGATGGTCTCGGGGTTGATATTGATGGCGAACCTGTCACCTCCACCTACAATTCTTTCGCCCAAAGAATCGTGCGCGAACACGGTCTTCATATTGGATTGGACCCTGAAATGCGCCTGGTTGGCGCAGCGCGCAGTGTCGAAATGATGACGTCGATTGTGACGAATTGGCGGGATGATTTACCGGGTGATAAAACGCCCTCGGTCCTTGTGCGAATGGCCCTGAATCTTGCTGGCCACCTTTCGGAACACGAAATGACGCCAGAAAGTGGTAGGGAAGCCTTACGTCTTTTCGGTGAGGAATTGCGCGAAGCAGGCGGCGAATACCCTAGTTTTAAAGAGTATATTGCCGCCAATGATATGCGTATTGCGATTCTGGACTTTATTGATGCCTACCAGCAGCAGAAAAAAGACGCGGGCCTGATTGACTATTCCGATCAGCTCTTTTTAGCAACGCGCATTGTCCGAGAAGTTCCTGATGTTGCCGCGCAATTGCGGGCAGAACATGAAATGGTTCTTCTGGACGAATTCCAAGATACCTCAGTGATTCAAATGGAACTTCTCTCCCGGATTTTCCACGACCATCCTGTGACAGCGGTGGGCGATCCCCACCAGGCGATTTATGGGTGGCGTGGAGCGTCAGCCTCGTCACTGGAAACCTTCTTATCACGTTTTTGCACCCAACACCCGCCCACCCCTGAACAAACCCGCACCCTGTCAATCGCCTGGCGTAATGACCGCCGCATCCTGGTGGCAGCAAATGCCGTGGCCGCCCCCTTACGGCAGCACGCGAATCGTGCTCTGTCGCCGGTTTTGCGTTCTCGGCCAGATGCGGGTACCGGTGACATTGTTTTTTCCTATACCCCTCATCGCGGCGACCAAGTCGAGGCTGTCGCAGACTTTATTGAGTCTCGCCGCGTACACTCGGGTGGCGCGTGGCCCACTGCTGCTGTCCTATGCCGGCGGCGCCGCGATTTTCCTGAGATTGAGCGGGCGCTTCGCGAACGGGGAATTCCTACCCAAGTTCTCGACCTTGGGGGTTTGTTGACACAGGCCGCAGTCAGTGACGTGCGAGCCGCCCTCGAAATTGCCCTAGCCGTAGATGCCTCGAACTGGCTTCTTCGCCTCCTGTCGGCCCGCGATATTGGCGGCTCTGACCTGGCGCTCCTGTGGAAATGGGCACGGCAGGGGGCTGAGGATTCTACGCGCCCCATTTTGATGGATGCCATTGACTCACCCCCACCTATTGGCTGGTCCGCGCCAGGAGTGGAGGGCAGCTTTTCCCGTGCTGCACATATGCGTATTGAGATTCTTGGCCGGCAACTCCGCCATGTGCGCGCTGGCCTCGGGCGATCCATCCCCGAACAGGTAGAGCGCGCCGCCAGGATTCTGGGAGTACGTTCTGACCTTCTCGCGGACCCACTACCCACCTCCGGATTAGAAGCACTTGATGCTTTCCTGGATGTTGCGATTACTTACGACAATGACAATCCCGAACCCACTTTGCGTGGATTTTTGGCGTGGCTTGCCGCAGCCGAGGAAGAAGAAAATGGCCTTCCCATGCCTATTGGAGAGCCCGATCCGCACGCAGTTCAGATCCTGACTGTGCACGCCGCTAAAGGCCTTGAGTGGGACTGTGTCGCTGTCGTATCCCTGTCAGATTCCATTTTCCCCAAGCATTCCTCCCCGAGATATACCGTGTCATGGCGTGAAGCCCCGGTAGCTGACTCTGGGTGGCTTAAGAAAGCCGACGAATTGCCCTATCCTCTTCGGGGTGATCGCGCTGATTTGCCGCCACTGACCCCGGATTGGCCTGATGGGGATTTGAAAGCAGCCATTGAGGCCTACCACGATCAGATTGCGACCTCATCTCGGGCGACCGTGTCAGGGTCAGCAAAGAAGTATGTTGATCAGGTGATTCGTCCCGCTTTAGGGGCCCATCATGAGCGTGAAGAACGCCGCCTGGCCTATGTGGCACTCACACGGGCTCGACACCATATGCTTCTCGCAGGAAGTTGGTACGAAGAGGGGACAAGCACCCATCACCCGTCAAGGTATTTAATGGAGGCACGGGCCGCCCTCATTGACCTGCTCGACCCCCAGGCGCCAACGCCACCGTCCATGGATGATGCCACCCGGGCGGCTGCCATTGGTGAGGCCAGTACAGATGAGCGGCAGGTAATGGTGGATGAGTATCGCACTGCGGTGGGGGAGGTGCCTCCAGATGATGAGCCCGAGAACGCTCACATTGACGCGCAGCAGGCGCATTTCCCCCCAGAACCGGGGCCAAGCCGCCGCCTCGTTGATGGGGCAGCCCGCGCTGTACGTCAGGCGCAAGACTCTTTGCCACATGACGTGGACCCATTAGCAGCTATTCGCGCTTTGGGGGATGATCCTTTGATTGATGATACCTGCGCATTAGTGCTGGAATCGCGTCTTCGGGCAGAAAAAAATGCCATTATTGACTTGCCAGTAGAGCGTTTAGCAGCGACCTCTTTAGATCATTTATTAGCTGACCCTCAGGCTTTTGCTGTGGAAATCCGGCGCCCAATGCCGAAAGAACCCTCATCCTCAGCATCATTGGGAACAATTCTGCATGCCTGGCTAGAACGCCAAATGCGGATGACCAGTGGCGAATTATGGGATACCCCTGTCCCCGGGGAAGATATTCTTGATTCCCACAGCGCCAAACGGCTGGCACAAATGAAAGAGAATTTCCATTCGCTGAATCTTTTCGGGTGCGTACCAATTGCTGTGGAGGAGCCTTTTAGTGTCACTATTGGTGGGATTGATATCCAAGGCCGTATTGATGCCGTTCTTCGTCAAGATAATGGCCGCCATTTAGTGGTGGATTGGAAATCGGGCCGCTTACCTTCCCAGGGGACACCTGTCGAAGACCTCATTTACTATCTGCGGCAATTGCGTCTATATTCCCTGGCATGGGCACAAAGAATAGGGGTAGAAGAAGGTGAAGTGGATGCTCTAGTGGCTTTTTTGAGTGGCCCGCAGGTCTATACCATTGAGGATTTAGAATCCCTTGTGGGTGGTAAAGATCGTCGCCACATTTCTCAGGTGGTTCAGCAGGTCTTCCATTAACGATGCCGGGGCGTGGAATGTAATCGCAACGCTCCTGATATGTGTGGGAAATGTGGGATGGGCTTTAGTCATCGAAAGGCTGCAAACCCATATCCAATAATTCCGTGGGAGTATCATCTGGGCTCCGCGGGCTTTTAGGTCTACGGTGAATAGCGCCTGTCGGGAAATCTTCTACAGTGCCAGGACTTACTCGCACCTTGCGTTGAGCAATAGAGTGTGATCGTGACTGAGAATCAGCATGGTCCTCGGCCCCGTCCTCGTCAATTGGCCAGGACGGTACTTCCGAAGGAATGGGGATATCGTCACTGGGCAGGGCGCGCACTAAATAGTCATCCCCAAGATCAGCAGATAAATCTGCCAGCATCTCTCGAGCTTCCTCGACAATATCGGGGTCATCTGCACGAAGGCCGTGGACCAGCCAGCGTACCAATGCGAGTTCAGAAATTAATTGTGCCCGAGTAAAAAGATGAAGATCTGTGCCGCTGCGCTGCATGGAATACGCTTCGCGGAAACGTTCTAAAAAGGCATCTGATGAGCGTGCTAAAACCCAGGAAATATCCATAGCAGGATCACCAATATGTGCTCCATGGAAACCCGTTAATGCTGTCACCGACCCATTCGTGACAATAATCGATTCCAATTCGAGGTCAGCATGAAGGGGCGCGGTGGCAAAACGCCATAAAGACACATTCTCTAAAGCTGTTTCCCACCGTTCCCATAAATTCGCTGGAATAACGGTAGCGCGGGCAGCCTCATCAAGAACTGCTAAATGGCGGGTGCGACATTCTGCTGCTGTATAGGCAGGTAAATTTGCTCCTGTATAAATGAGTTCAGGCAGATTATGGAGTGCCGCTAACGAGCGCCCTAAAGACACTGGCAAAATCTGAGAATCCTCGAAATCCTCCTCAGTCATTGCTCGCCCGCCAAGATCTTTATGTACAAGAACGCGGTCACCTTCAGCGGTATGTGTTGACCCTGCTGGCCGTGGCACATCAAAAGGAATGCGCTGGTGATCGTGCGCTTTAGCGAGGCGCCCTAAAACAGTGAATTGGACTTCAGAATCCAGGCCGCCAATCGTGTCATGGGGGCAGGAAACAGTCCACCGGTTGCCTTTGGTGTCAATAATTCCCGTGACAGAAAGAACCTCATCGGAATACGAGGGCGGACGTAGGCCAGCAACTTTTAGCCCAGGCATTGCAACAGTGGCCAGGGCAGCAAGTTCCAAAGGGGTCTTTTGGCGGGTCACTCCTTAACCGTACAACGCTCCTTTGTTTTGGATGTGAGGCCGTGCCGATAGGCGGTTGTGTGAGCTGCTCACAGGTGGTGATTCCTTTTGAGGAGCTGCCCCGCCCTCGTAAATTTTCTGACGTTGCTGTTCGGATAAACTTTGCTCCTGTGGCCTGCACATTTGTGCAATTTCTCAGCTGGGATTTGGCTGCTAGCGCCGCCAAAATGTGCAGGTCGCAGATGAGATAAAAGAAAATGGGCAGGTGAAGGCCTCTTTGGTGAGTGTCGAATTTTTGCCGTGCCAATAGATTTCAACGGGTCAACGTTGGTGACCTTTTCTGCGGATGTTTCCAAACCCTCACAAATCGGTCGAAGATGTGGTGTGCTTTCCCTAGTGAACTGCACAAGGAGGTGAGACAGTGGAGCAGGAGACCGCTGTCGCGAGAGTCAGAGCCGCCTTAACACGCGAAGGAACTGACCCTTTTACCGATCCTGCCCGGGCTAGAAGAATCGTCGAAGCGACTGTTGATGATGTGCGCGCTGCACTACCGCCTGACGCTATTGCCGAACTTGTTGATGAAGTTCTCGCTGAAGTCACCGGACTAGGCCCACTCCAGGCATTCCTTGATGACCCTGAAGTTGAAGAAATATGGATTAACGCCCCGTCGCGAGTTTTTGTCGCACGGGGAGGGCGAGCTGAACTTACCCCCGTCATTCTCAACGACGGGCAGGTCCGCGATCTTGTCGAAAGAATGCTCCACCATTCTGGGCGGCGACTTGATTTATCGAGCCCCTTTGTTGACGCCATGTTGGTTGGCGGTGAACGCCTTCATGTGGTGATCCCTCCCGTTGCTGGCCGACATTGGTCAGTCAATATCCGAAAGCACATTCAAAAAGCGCGATCCCTGCCGCAATTAGAAGAATTACGAATGGTTGATCCCGACGTTGCCCGTTTTCTTCGGGCAGCAGTTGCCGCTGGACTCTCCATTGTGGTCTCCGGCGCCACCCAAGCCGGGAAAACCACCCTACTTCGTGCCCTTGCCGGCGAAATCCCAAGAACCCGGCGAGTGATTAGCTGCGAAGAAGTCTTTGAACTGGGCCTAAGCAACCGCGATTGCGTTGCCCTTCAAACCCGCCCCGGGAACCTTGAGGGACGTGGTGAAGTCAGCCTGCGGGACCTTGTCCGCGAAGCACTACGTATGCGCCCCGAAACCATCATTGTGGGGGAAGTGCGCGGGCCTGAAGCCCTGGATCTGCTGCTCGCTCTTAATGCTGGCGTCCCAGGACTGGCCACTGTCCACGCCAATAATGCCCGCGAAGCACTATCAAAACTCACCATGCTGCCCCTATTGGCTGGCGGCAATGTCACCACCGACTTTGTGGTTCCAACTCTTGCCACCAGCGTTGACCTGGTATGTCACGTCCAACGTGATTCAACGGGCTGGCGTCACTTGGCGGAAGTCCTGGCCATTCCTGGACGCAGCGAAGGTGAACGCATCGAAGCCTCCGTTTTATGGACAACGGATCGGAATGGGACCAGGCGTGGCTCTGGTGCTCTAGAAAGTTATGAACGTTTTGCTGCGGCTGGCTACGACCTGGGCGCCCTGCTGGCAACGGGAGGGGTGCGGTAATGACTGTGGCCATCTGCTTTTTTGCCGTTATAGGCATTGTCCTATGGGCGCTATCGATCAAAGAAGGACGGGTGAGCGTCGTTTCGCCACCATGGTGGCTGAGTTGGCACGACCTCCTTATTCGATCAGGAATTAAAAACCTCACCCCATGGAAGGTTATTGGTCTGTCTTTGGGGTCATCATTAGGGGTGGCACTCATCGTTCTTTTATGGACGAAAGTCTGGGCGGTTGCCATGATGACTGCACTGGTCACGCTGCCTTTAGTGCATTTAGTTGTGACTCACCGGGCCGCAAGTCGGGCCAAAATTTTGCGGCGTGCATGGCCAGAAGTGATCGATTCTTTAGTTTCCGGCGTCCGGGCCGGGGCTGGCCTGCCTGAACTTCTTTGCGAACTCGGTACCTCAGGACCTGAACCCCTCCGCCCCCAATTCCAAGCCTTTGCTGTGGACTACCGAGCCGAAGGACGTTTTGGCCCAGCCATCGACCGACTGAAAGAGCGCTGCGCAGACCCAGTCGCTGACCGGATTGTTGAAGCCCTGCGTTTGGCACGCGACGTCGGTGGATCCGATTTGACGTTGATTCTGCGCGACCTTGCCTTACTTTTGCGTGAAGACGCCCGTACTCGCGGCGAATTAGAAGCCCGCCAATCCTGGACAGTTAACGCAGCTCGCCTGGCAGTTGCCGCCCCATGGATCGTCCTGATTATGGTGTCCACGCAACCAGGGGCAGCGGCAGCATGGAATTCCACTATGGGTGTACTGGTCCTCCTTTTTGGTGCCTTTGCCTGTGTCGGCGCCTATGTCCTGATGCAATTCCTGGGTCGCCTACCCACTGACGTAAGGACCATGCGATGACCAAAATGATCCTTTATAGTCTCTGTGGAGCATCCGCCGGGTTGGGGATGGCCATCCTCTTTAACCTTTACTGGGATGCCACACGCTACCGCCTCCTGGATCGTGTGGCACTGGGTAGGGTACAGACCAGTACTGATGCTGCGTATCTTTCTCCCGTCACGACATGGATTCTTCGACTAGTCGAAGCCATTGGATCTACCGATTCTTCCGTAAATCGCCGGCTCACCCTGCTTGGCGGGACGGCAACACTAGCGACATTCCGTTTGCAACAGGCTGGCGCTGCAGTAGGCGGGGCCTTTATCTGCGCCGTCTTTATTATCCCTGCGGTGATGAGAATGGGACTGGCAATAGGCAGCGCCTTCCTTGTTCTCTTAGTTATGGCCTTGGGGGCATTAATGGGGGCTGCTGGCGCTGACCACCTTTTATCGCTGCGCTCTCAACGGCGACAAAAATCCATTGAAGGACAAGTTCCCGACGCCTCAGAACTCCTCGCTCTGTCAGTCAGCGCCGGGGAATCCGTTCCCGATGCGTTAAGCCGAGTGGCCAGTGCCTCCAGTGGAGAACTTGCCAGGGAATTAGAACGCACTGTGGCCACTATTCGCCTAGGAACAGCCACCACCCGTGCTTTAGGAGATTTAGCTGCGCGCAATGATTCCCCCGCCCTTGACCGTTTATGTCAAACCCTTGTCACTGCCATAGAACGAGGATCCCCACTCACAGCAGTTCTTCACGACCAAGCCCGCGATACCCGAGAAGCAGCGCGCGCAGCCCTCATGGAAGAAGGCGGTAAACGCGAAATCGCCATGCTGATCCCCGTTGTTTTCCTTGTCCTACCAATCACCGTTCTTTTTGCGTTATACCCCGGCCTCATGGTTTTACGGCTCACCCCATAAAACAGGTCCACCCATAGCTGATATTCCACCACTACACCACGTAAAGAAAAGGAGTAACCAGTGAATACCTTTCACATAGTGATCCGCTTTATCCGCACAATCCTTAAGGAGGACCCCGAACCGGAAAGAGGAGACGTCCCCGGGTGGGTACTTATCACCCTCATGACCGCTGGCCTTGTCGTCGCTATTTGGACTGTTGCCCAAACACAACTAGTGCAGGTATTCCAAGATGCGATTTCCAGGGTTACATCGATCTAAAAGACCCCAGGCTCACCCTGAAGAAGGCTCGCAAGTCGTTTCTAATGCTCTGGTTCAAGCCCTCGTTGTGCTCCTCTTTCTGGGATTGCTCCAACTAGCGGTCGCGCTCCACGTGCGTAATAGTGCAATTTACGCAGCAGGGGAGGGGGCGCGCCGTGGCGCTCTTCTTGGAGGCGACGAGGGCGAGGCAATAGCCCGCACAACGGAACTTCTTGACGCCTTTAACTCCGGACATGACCACACCGTGACCGCACGCCGCGCGGCCCACGATGGGGGAGACCTCCTCGTCGTGTCCGTGCAGACCACACTGCCCATTGTGGGCATTATTGGCCCGTCCTGGTTAGAGGTGGAATCACGCGCCATTATTGAAGGCGATCCGGATGAGTAAAAGAGGGAAGAAAACCAATTGGGGGCTCAGGTGGCCGCTTGGTCAAAAGCGGGGGGCATGGGCATCGCGCTGGTTGTGCCCGCAACGGCTTAGGCGCCACCACCCATCGCCCCAAACACACACTGACGATCCTGAACGAGGAGACGCCATTATCGAATTCGTCGCCCTCGTCGTGATTTTGGTGGTTCCCGCCCTCTACTTTGTCCTGACCTTGGCGAAAGTACAGGCTGGGATATTCGCCGTTGAAGTGGCATCACGTGATGCTGCCAGGGTTCTTGCCCGCGACCCTGAGGCCATTGCCCTGGCGGAAGCCAAAGCGGACCTGGCCTTTGAAGACTTTGGTGTCGCCTCGGCGGCCTCGATTGATGTGGGGTGCAATGTGTGTTCCGGGCAGGGGCGTGACATACGGGTCACCGCACTAGTCCATGTCCAATGGCCCCTTCTTCCTGAGTGGGTGACCAGCGGGGCAATCCCCATTGAGTCAAGTGCGACCCTGCCCGTAGAAGAAGTGGTCCTGAAATGAATGCGCCCGCGAAGGAAGATGGGCGCGTGGGGCTGCTCATTATGGTGTGCCTGATGGTCGTCATTTTGGTGGTGATGGTGGGCAGTGGGATTAGTGCCGTTCAAGTGCAGCGCTCGCGGCTATTGGCCTGTGCAGATGCTTTGTCTCTGGCCGGGGCGCAAACACTGGATGCCAATGATCTCTTCTCTAAAGAGCGTGCTCAAAGTGATGCTGATTTTCCGACGCTAGCGGTTAATCAGGATTCAGCGCGCGTGCGAATCATGGATTTGGCGGAGCAATGGTCGCAGTCAACATGTGACGTTGGTAGCGGAATAGAAGTTGTGCAGGTACGCGCCACAGGGGCGGAGGCCTTTGTCGAATTACGTACGAGGGCGGAGTTGCCTCTGGTTCCAGGTCCTCTCAATGGCGTCGTCGCACCAGTTTTAACGGTGAGCGCGACCGGACGGATGGAATGAGGGTAGTTGATCAAGACATTACTCTTATAAGGCGGTGCTTTGCAATGCCTTTGCTTAAAGTGGGGTGTCTCGCGTTCACATTTTGGGAAAGGCAAAGCTGATAGAGAATGGCATGACAATACTGGGGGCATGAGCAACCTAGATATTGAACGTATTTCCCCATCCTTACGCGCGCAGTACCAATCAGTTCTTGATCGCAACCCCTATCAACTGGAATTTCAGCAGGCCGCTTACGAGGTTTTTCTTTCGCTTGCTCCCTTGGCAGATAAAAAGCCGGAATACCGTGATCTCGCCATTCTTGACCGCATTGTTGAGCCCGAACGTCAGATTATGTTCC
The DNA here is from genome assembly GCA_030524055.1 of Actinomycetaceae bacterium. GTDB lineage: Bacteria > Actinomycetota > Actinomycetes > Actinomycetales > Actinomycetaceae > Pauljensenia. The sequence goes on from JAUNHH010000002.1 coordinate 100,016, forward strand.
GTGTCCCGTGGACTGACGACGCCGGCAATGTGCATGTCAACCGTGGTTTCCGCGTCGAGTACAACTCCGCACTGGGCCCCTACAAGGGTGGCTTGCGCTTCCATCCCTCAGTGAATCTTTCCATTATTAAGTTCCTTGGCTTCGAGCAGATCTTCAAGAATGCGCTGACCAACCTGCCCATTGGTGGCGGCAAAGGCGGCTCGGACTTCGATCCCAAAGGCCGCAGCGATGCTGAAGTGATGCGTTTCTGCCAGTCATTTATGACCGAACTTCAGCGCCACATTGGCCCTGACACTGACGTTCCTGCAGGCGATATCGGTGTTGGTGGACGCGAAATTGGCTATCTCTTTGGTCAGTACCGTCGTATTAATAACCGTTTCGATGCTGGCGTGCTTACCGGTAAGGGTCTGGCTTGGGGAGGCTCGAAGGTCCGTACCGAAGCAACTGGTTATGGTCTAGTTTTCTTTGCTCAGGAAATGCTGGCCACCCGTAATGAGACCTTCGAAGGCAAGAAGGTTGTCGTTTCTGGCTCCGGTAATGTCGCAATCTATGCCATTGAAAAGCTCCAGCAACTGGGCGCTACCGTTATTGCCTGCTCTGATTCTTCGGGTTACCTGGTGGATGAAAACGGTATTAACCTTGAGCTTCTGAAAGACGTCAAGGAGGTTCGCCGCGGACGTATTGCTGACTATGCCGCTGAAGTCAGCTCCGCTCGGGTTGTCACCGATGGTGCGATCTGGGATGTTCCCTGTGATGTTGCGCTCCCATGTGCCACCCAGAATGAACTCGACGAAAACCATGCGGCGACATTGATTAAGAATGGCGTCCTGCTGGTGGCTGAAGGTGCAAATATGCCCACCACCCCCGAAGCTATTGAAGCTTTACAGCAGGCTGGCGTTCTTTACGCTCCTGGCAAGGCGACTAATGCTGGTGGCGTGGCGACTTCTGCTCTCGAAATGCAGCAGAACTCAGGTCGCACCTCCTGGGCATTTGACGTTGTGGAATCTCGCCTCCATGAAATCATGGTGGACATTCACCGCACCTGCCTTGAAACTGCTGAAGAGTACGGGGTTGGCGGCGACTATGTTGCTGGTGCAAACCTGGCTGGCTATATCAAGGTTGCTGATGCCATGGTTGCTCAGGGCATTATCTAAACCTCACTGTTCTCGCTAATAGTGAGGGCGATGGCGGGCGGATTCCATGCGGAGTCCGCCCGCTTTTATCTCGCAGAATCAGGTCAGGTGGACAAAGCGCCGCTAGGACGTGTTTTCGTGCGGCAATTGTCGTTGTGGTGGCGGGTTGTCAGTTGGGGACTGTTGACCTGTAATTAGTGACCTGGGCAAATAGGGGCCCCGCCCTCGTAGGTGGATACAGACCGCCGCCAGGACGCATTTTCAGGCGGCAATTGTCATTGTGGACGCGCTTTGTCCTTCCCGGTGAATGCCTCAGCGCGACTCTCATCCCCCCACCAACGCATTCTGTTCTATAACTAACCCCATTTTGATGGCCCATAAAGGATGTCCATCTGAATAAATGCTGGATTGATCGTAAGAACGTGCTGAAAAGAGGCCTAAAAACCACTTTTGCCTGCGCATGACGCGAAATGCCGGGTTAACCTGTTGGAATGACTGACCTTCACGATCGAATTTCTGTGAGTCACTGGAATGCCAGTGCCACATTAACAGGTGAAGAGGAAGCTAAGGGGACGGTAGTTATCCTGCCTGGATTGAATTATCGAGTGTCACTGCCGCTACTTTTTTGGAATGCGGCAGCATTGGCTGATGACCATTGGAATGTCATCAGCGTAGATTGGGATAGTCGGGGCCTTGATGTGAGGAAAGATCCGCAGATAGGCGTCGAATTGGCGAAATCGGGTCTAGAAGTTGCTTCTGACTTTACTCAGGGCAATATTGACCTCCTTCTTGCGAAGTCAATGGGGTCATTAGCAACAGCACAAGCAATAGATATGGGCTGTCGTGTGGTTGCCTTAACCCCCGTCTTTGATCAGCGCTTTGCCCACTGCTATCCGCTGGTCTCTAATGGTGTTCTTGCCATTGGAGGAACAGGAGATAGGGCCTGGGATTCCACTATTGCCACCTCGCGCGGATACCGCATTTACGAGGTCGAAGGCGCAAATCATTCAATGGAAGTGCCAGGTAAGGAAAGTGCCAGTGTTGCTATTCTGCGGGGAATAGTCCAGCGGGTTGTTGAATTTGCGCGGGGAAGCTAATGGCGTGAGTGATCTTGCTTTAGGTGAAGTCGCGCCTCGAATAGAGGGCGATGGAAATCGCCGCAGAAACGCTGAAAAGCGCGATTCCTATAAGAATCCCCACAGGAAAGGCAGAATCTGAGGCCAGAAACTCATAAAGGGAAATCCGGAAACCGGGAAATTGTGCCCCAACTAGCCCAATAAGGCAGAAGAAAAGGAAGAGCGCTCCGGTGGCGTACATTCCTGTTCGTGCATAACCTAAAGCGAAAAAGAGGGGCATCTGCAACGAAATCAAAATGGCGGTGAAACTAAAAAGTGTTCCGGCAAGAGCTAGGGGTGAGATTGATAGTAATTCCTTGCTTGCCTCTGCCTGTCCTGCTGGAAAAAGATAGGTAAAGGCAAGACCCGCCATAATCATAAGAATGAGTATCGCTGCAATGAGGAGATAGCGGCTAATAACAACCTGACGACGAGTGACAGGTAGCGTTCCCCAAAGAATATCCAACCCCATTCTTTCGTCTTGAGCAAAAAGAGTAACCGGAAGAAAAGCGGCAATAGCAGCAATTACCACTGTGCCAAAGCTGCCCGTTCCACTAAAACGGCCTACGGTTGCCATTATTGTGCTGGCAATAAAGAATGAGATAAGTGAGGAAGAGTGGGCACTGACCGTCGCGCGAATTAAAGAAAGAAGAATATGCATGGGACTACTCCGATTGTGAAGTGGCGACCTGGCCACGGCTGAGTAAAGTGACTGCTTCGTCTAAAGCGGGATTTTCTATCAGTACGCTGGAGTCAAATAGGGCAGTGTCTGCGAGCTGGATGAGACCTTCAAACGTTCCTGACCGGCTGATCCGATAACCCACCAGTGCATCGCGAGCCTGCGGTGATAAAGAAGACTGTGGTCCGCGCGCTATTGCCCACCTCTCGAGGAGCTGGAGCAAAGGGCCTGAATACACCATATGCCCCTCGGAAATAATATGAATATGATCCGCAATGCGTTCAAGATCAGAGGTGATATGGGTTGAAAAAAGAAGAGAGCGATCCTCCTCCACCATAAAGTCGCGGAAAAGATCGAGAACCTCTAAACGTGCAGCCGGGTCCAACCCTGAGGTTGGCTCATCCAAAATCAGTAGACGCGGCTGTTGAGCTAATGCAAGAGCCAATTGCAATTTCATTCCCTGGCCTCGCGATAACCCTTTCACTGGCGTCTTTAAGGGGACCTCTAGGCGCTCAAGCAGATCGCAATACATATTGTGATCCCAGGACGGATAAAAGCGAGCTAAGGCCTTTTCTGCGCTGATTGCCGTCCAATCGTGACTCAAAGTGAGTGCATCCAATGCAACCCCGACCTCGTGATGATGCCGGCCAGGAGGATCGCCAAGGACACTGATTGACCCTGAATGTATCTGCACCAACCCAAGGATCGCTTTGAGCATTGTCGTTTTACCGGCTCCATTGGGGCCGACGAAACCTGTTACTAAACCCGCAGGCACAGTCACATCAAGCGGCCCTAATGTAAAAGAGCCCTGGTGTCGAATAGCTCCGGATAATTCAATGGTGGCTGGTGGAGATCCTACTTCTCCTGGCTGTGTGTCCATCTCGATTCCGTCCTTTCAATCAGGGATTCTGCGTCGAGTCCTGCCAGTCGTGCGGTAGCAATAGCCTGGTCAATCTGTTTATCCAGCTGACTCAGCAGTCTCTTTTGTGTTTTCTCGTCGTCTTGAGGAAGAACAAATGATCCGCGGCCAGCCTGGTTGGCAATCAGCCCTTCTGCAGCAAGGTCGTTATAGGCGCGGGTTGTCGTAATCAGAGACACCTCAAGATCGCGCGCCAATTGGCGTAGCGATGGCAAAGGCGTGCCGGGCGGCAAGGCGCCAGACCAGATTGCCTCGCGTATATGCGCGGCAATCTGCTCGTACATGGGTACCCCGGAGGTTCGGGAGAGAATAATGTGCACGCACTGTTTATATCGCATATATACACTAGATGCAATTGTGAGGGTGCGAGTCTGACGCTCCACGCGATTACCCCCAGAAAATCCGTGCCCCGCCCTCGTCAATGCCTTGTCTCATGTCCATGGTTCCTGTTGAACTCTTTGCTCGCGTGCCTCACCCTTGATGTAGTGCAATCCTGCGACGCAGTGAGCAAAGGAGCCTGTAATGGCTGGACCCGCTGATACCGCTCTGCCCCTTATTGCCGCCCCCATGGCTGGTGGCCCGAGCACCATTGAATTGTGTGCTGCCGTTGCCGCTGCGGGCGCGTTGCCTTTTCTTGCAGGTGGCTATCTCGACCCATCGCAATTGCAGACCAGCATTGAACGTCTTCGTGAGCGTGTCAGCGATTTTGGGGTCAATCTTTTTGTCCCGGGGCCTGAAGAACTCGACCAAGACGCTTTCGCGGACTACGTCAATACCTTGACGCCACTGGCACGCGAGTTGGGGGTCTCCTTGGACCCAGACCCGCGAATGGATGATGACCACTACCGCGAAAAACTCGACCTTGTGGTTGCCGAAGCGCCAGCAGCAGTGTCCTTTACCTTTGGACTACCCGAACCGCGGGATGTGCGCCGATTGCATCAGGCAGGCAGTGCCGTACTGATAACTGTGACTACCGTGTCGGAAGCGCGTGCCGCAACATTGACCGGGGCAGATGCGCTGATTGTTCAGGGGCCGCGCGCTGGAGGGCATAGCGCCACTTTCAACCCTGCGCGACGGATTGCAGATGTGCCCACCATTGACGTTGTGCGGGCAGTGTCCTCAGTGACGCACCTGCCGCTTATTGCCACTGGGGGAGTGGACGGACCGGGAATGGTCCGCGAATTGCGGGGCGCCGGGGCGGCAGCTGTCGCAGTGGGGACGCTGCTATTGCTCAGCGACGAGGCCGGGACGTCGCCACTCATCCGTTCAGCTTTGACTGACCCAACCTTTACACGCACAGCATTGACCACTGCTTTTACGGGGCGTCCGGCGCGTTCGTTGATTAACCAATTTGTCCGCCATTGCGATGCCAATGCGCCTTTAGGGTATCCAGCGATTCATCACTTGACAGCACCGTTGCGAGGACATGGATTCCGCAGTGGCAATGTGGAGGTCGTGAATTTATGGGCGGGGACGGGGTACCGCTCGGCCTGGGCTGGCCCTGCGGCAGAAATTCTGGAGTGGCTGGCTAGCGAATTGTGAACGAGGGCGGGGCGCGGGGGCAGCTTGGGCGTCTTTGCGCGCCGCCTGCTTTGGGGCCCGGCACCTCTTGTTGCCCCTGCCATGTGTAGTCGCGTTAAGAAAAGGGCCGACTATCCACTAGGCTGGACGGGTGGCCACCGAGTTTCCTGAAGAGATCCAGTCCCTGCGCTCAACAATGGAGAATATTCTCGCCGTTGTTCAGCCGGAGCGTTTGCGTACCCAGATTGCCGAATTATCTGAGAAAGCAGCAGCTCCAGACCTGTGGGATGACCCCGCGAAAGCTCAGGAAGTGACCTCGGCACTGAGCCACCGGCAAAGCGAACTTGATCGCGTCACCTCAATGTCAGCCCGCATTGACGACCTTGCTGCCATGGTGGAAATGGCAGGGGAATTGGTTGATGATGACCCGGATGAGGCTGCCGAAATGCTTGCTGAGTCGGAAGCGGATTTAGCGAAATTGCGCACCGATCTTTCCGATTTAGAAATCCGGACACTGCTTGACGGTGAATATGACGAGCGCAATGCTGTGGTCACTATTCGTTCTGGTGCTGGCGGTGTTGATGCTGCTGACTTCGCTGAGATTCTGCTGCGCATGTATTTGCGGTGGGCAGAACGCCATGGGTATCCCACGAAAGTGATGGATACGTCCTATGCAGAAGAAGCCGGATTAAAGTCAGCGACTTTTGAAGTCCAGGCTCCTTACGCCTATGGCACGTTATCGGTGGAGGCGGGAACTCACCGTCTTGTGCGTATTAGTCCTTTTGATAATCAGGGGCGGCGCCAAACCTCTTTTGCTGCCGTGGAAGTTATTCCGCTGATTGAGTCCACTGACCATATTGAGATTCCCGAAAGTGAACTCAAAGTGGATGTGTTCCGTTCTTCGGGGCCGGGTGGGCAGTCGGTGAATACTACCGATTCTGCGGTGCGTATGACCCACATTCCCACGGGGATTGTGGTGTCTATGCAGGATGAAAAGTCGCAGATTCAAAACCGTGCGGCGGCTTTGCGCGTGTTGCAGTCGCGCCTATTGGTATTGCGTCATGAGGAAGAACAGGCAAAGAAAAAGGAACTTGCTGGCGATGTGAAAGCCTCCTGGGGTGACCAAATGCGTTCCTATGTTTTGCAGCCCTATCAGATGGTGAAGGATTTGCGCACCGAATTCGAGTCAGGAAATCCGCAGTCCGTCTTTGATGGCGATATTGATGGCTTTATTAATGCGGGCATTCGCTGGCGTAAAAACCAGGTAGAGCAGGAGAGCTAATCTGCACATTGCGGGAACACAGTTCTTTATGACTGACGAGGGCGGGGCCGGAATATTAAATATTCGGCCCCGAGCTCTTTTGCTCCGTTGGCTGTGGGTGGAGTCTACGGTTGAGGGCAGGATGCCGCTGCATTTGTGGGATCGTGATGGGTGCGTTTATCAACTTATGGACCTGCCTAGCGAGGGCGCACTTTCTACCGCGGATCTGAAGCCACTAGTTGCCATTCCAGAACTAGTGTCCTCGCGGGGATTTGCCCCAGAGGTGTGCTTTACGCGAGAAACAGTGATTGCCTGCGAAAAGTCAGACGCCGATGATGAATTGGCGCAAGCGTTGGTGTGTCGAGATTTGCGCACGGGTGCACGCCTGTGGCGACGAGAAATGCAGGTGGAGGCTATTGCGCCTGGTGTTGCCTGTGGGGTGGTGCGGGCGATTGAACGATTGGATCCTGGGTGCCTGCGTTTTCATTATCTCCAGGCCGAGACGGGCGACAGTTGCGCGTTTTCTGATAGGGACAATCCTTTAGAGGACTCTCTGATTTTTCTTAGCTCGGTGCCTGGCGGGCATGATCTCTGGGTTGAATGCGTTGATTCTTCCTCTGGCGAGACAGTGCATATGGTCTGGGCATGGCAGGGCTTGTCAGAATGCCAGCCACCTCAATTGGTGACTGATCCGCCTTTTCACTGGGCGCCGCATTTTTCTCCATCAGGACGAGAAGCGTTGGATATTGACCCTAAAGGGGATGAAATCATCCACTATTCCTGGCCTGGAGGCGTAGAACTTACACGAATCAACTACCGCGTGGATGGGATATTTGACGCTATTTCCATTCGGGATGGTTTGGCCCTCATTGTGGATAGTAATAAGAGAATGTGGGCATACGTTCTGGCTAGAGGGGAGTGCATTGGCGAAATATGTGTTGAGGGTTTCCCGGTGGTCCCTGGTCCAGTTTTTGACCCCGCACCGCACAATACATGGAGTCTTTACTCTCGCTCTGGCGACCTTCTTTTCTGCAAGGGATTTACTGTGCCTGAAGGGGAAGACTGTTCTTTTATTCTCTCCTGCACCGACATTCTTCGCGCCCTCGAAAGAGAATAAATCATGACCATAAAACCCCGCGCCGTGTTTCCGGGAGGATGGACGATGGTCGATATTGGCGACCATCCTGTTCCGCATTATCTTTACCGTTGGGATATCGGTGAGCTCTATCGTCTTGATAGTGGGGAACATGGGATTGATCTGCAATTCCTGTGCGCCATTTCTGGAATAGACGACCCACGTACTTTGACCCTCGGGGCCAGCGGTGATGACTGTGTTGTCTTTACTTGCGACGATCTCGACGGCCTAGAAGAACGGTGCACAGGGGACAATTATCTTGGCAGTGCTAACGCGCTGCTTGGATGCGATCCGCGAAGTGGGCGGGTGGCCTGGATGCGAGAGCTACCTATTGTCTCTATTGCCCCTGTTGTTCGCGATGGAGTGATTTATTGTGCCGCGCGAGTAGGGACGGGGAATTTTCGGCTTTATGTGCTTGATTCTGCTACGGGGAATACGCTCCAATCGCTCAATATTGAGGATCCATGGGGCGATTCGTGTGTAGATATTCAGTTGCTCGTTGGCCAGAAGCAATGTCTTGTCACGCTTAGTGGCTCACTCAGTGGTGAAGAGAATTCCTCGCAAACAACGATTGTGGAGATTTCTGAAGAAGGGATGAGTGCGCTTAAAGATATCCCTGGGATTGACCACGTCGTAGCGTCTTCATCTGAACCACTTAGGCTTCTTTGTCACGACTTTCCCACGTGGGTAATGCAGGAGTATTCCTGGCCGGATTTTCTACTTCTCTCAACTGAAAACGTGCGTGGCAATGTGGACTGGGAGGAGGATTATTTTCCTATCGCCTATATCGACGAAAGTACCTTCCTTGCCGGGAACTTTGCGATGACAGTACTGGGCATTTTTAGTGTAGTCACCTGGGAAAAGCTGTCAGAAGTCAATATTGATGGCTACCGGGTATTTGATGGGGGCGTTAGCGATCTCAATGACGTGCATCGTTGGGAGGTCTATCGATATGGCAAATTTTTCGTTCTGCGTATATGGACATTGGATCCTGCTGACTATAATTCCACGCAGATTGCCATTATTCATATTGACGATATCTCCAAAGCGTTGGCAGGTGACAATGTCTAGGCCCCGCGCCATCTTCCCCGGAGTTTTGGCTGGTGTAGGGACCTTATTTCCTTCTGAGCGAGTATATCTATGGGACCTTGACGGATATATCTATGAGCTGGGGGAAAGTGCTGAAGGTCTGTCTCTTCACCAATATGCCTGTATTCCTGAGCTTGATGGCATGGCAACAATGCTTTCTGCAGGCCACTGTGTGTTCATTGGCGAGATAGTAATTAGTCAACGACTATTCTCCACCAATGACGGCTTTGTTGCCCGGTCTGTGAAAACAGGCGAGGTGGTATGGGAGTTCTCTTGTCAACCCGAATATGTTGGCCCGGCATGTTTATGCGGTTTGGTGAGATTAGCTGAACGGGACCAGGCAGGATCACTCATCCTGCATCTTTGTGATCCCCTTAGTGGCGTTATTCTGGACTCGCACGCTATTGAAGATCCTTATGTCGAGTCTTATATCTGGCTTTGGGAGACATACACTCCTGGTCATGTCATTGTTGATATCTGCGATGTGGACAATCTTGATGACCATCACTACTGGGAATGGGTATGCGCGGGCTGCGCAGGAAAAATAGACCTCCACTCACTTCCCTTTTATGACGTCCCTACAAGACAAAGAAATCTCCCTGGCGACATTGATGATTCTTCCTGGACTGCGGATTGTGGTGATCAAAAAAGGAATAGCGCTGCCGAACCCACTTATCGCCCTTTTGACCAGGTAGGGGAGTGGCTGATCTATTGGGCGGATCTGGATGATGAAGAGACCTGCACCCTCGTGTTTTCCTTGAATGACCTCCAGGATGAGCAGGCCTAAAAGGCTGGCGTGAAGCCGGACTACCTCCTTGGCAAGAATCGCGCCCCGCCCTCGTCAATACCATGCAATCTGCCCAGGATCACTACCCAATAAGTGTGACTTCCTGTGAGGCTGGGCTTTTCGCGTGTCGCTAGGAAAATGGAGCCTCCCAGCCGCATACGCTGGCCACGACCTTACCCCCGATCCCGGAAATGGCCCCATGATTCGCTTTGACGATGTCTCGATGGTGTACACCAAAGGTGCGCGCCCCGCGCTGGACCACGTCTCCTTGGAGGTGGAACGCGGCGAGTTCACCTTCCTTGTGGGCAAATCAGGTTCCGGCAAGTCCACATTCCTTCAACTCGTCATGCGCGAGAATATTGCCACCTCAGGGCACGTGTGGGTGCTCGGTCAGGATGTTGGGCGTCTCTCGCGATGGGCAGTGCCGAAACTGCGCCGCCAAGTGGGGACTGTTTTTCAGGATTTCCGTCTGCTCAACTCTAAGACCGTCTTTGAAAACGTTGCCCTGGCCATGCAGGTGATTGGCAGGCCACGCCACGCTATTGAGGCCTCCGTGCCTGAGGTCTTGGATCTGGTCGGTCTGGAAGGGAAAGAAAAGCGTTTCCCCCACGAACTGTCTGGCGGTGAAGAGCAGCGTGTGGCGATTGCCCGCGCAATGGTGAACCGACCTGAACTTCTTCTTGCGGACGAGCCTACCGGTAACCTCGACCCCGATACGTCGCTGGGCATTATGCGCGTGCTGGATAAAATCAACCGGTCGGGCACCACAGTGGTAATGGCAACTCACGATGCGGAAATCGTGAATCAGATGCGTAAGCGCGTTATTGAACTTGATGGTGGGCAAGTTATTCGCGATCAAGTTCGCGGTGTTTATGGAGAGGCGAACTGAAAATGACAATGCTCCGTTTTATTATGGCCGAGGTTGGTAAAGGCCTTAATCGCAATCGCGCAATGTCACTTGCCCTTGTGATTGTCACATTTGTGTCGCTTCTTTTTGTCGGTGTTGCGGCGCTGGCGCAAATGCAAGTCACACAAATGAAGTCTCAGTGGTACGACAAGGTCGAAGTATCGATCTATATGTGTGCGCTGAATGACGAATCCCCCTCATGTAATGGGGCTGAAGCGACAGCAGAACAAATTGAGGCTGTCCGCTCGAAGCTTGCATCGCCCGACCTTTCTCCGCTTATTCGCGAGGTTTATGAGGAGTCCAAGGAGGAGGCGTATAAGAACTTTACTGAGCTGTATCGTGATACTCCCATTGGGCAGTGGACAACCGCTGAAATGCTGCCCGTTTCCTTCCGTATTAAGCTTGTTGATCCCACGAAATATGAGGTTATTGCCGAGGAATTCTCTGGAATTGCAGGCGTTGCAGTGGTGAAGGATCAACGTGATCTTGTCGAGCCCCTCTTCCAACTCATCGAAAAGGCGATGCAGTTATCTCTGGGCCTTGCGGGAGTGATGACTATCGCTGCGGTTCTGTTGATTACAACGACAATTCGCCTTTCTGCATTGAGTCGCGAACGCGAAACATCAATTATGAGATTAGTGGGCGCATCGTCATTATTCATCCAAGCACCGTTTATGATTGAAGGCGCTCTTGCCGCTGTTCTTGGAGCTCTTCTTGCCGTGGTTACCCTCTTTGCAGGGGTACATTTCTTAATCAACGGTTGGTTGGCGCAGGCCTTTGAATGGACCTCATTTATTGGCATGACAGAGGTATGGATTGTTGCTCCACTACTTGTGGGTGCTGCACTCATGCTCGCTCTAGTTGCATCGGCTGTGTCTTTAGCTCGCTATACCAAGGTCTGAGGTAGGTCGAAAATGGCTCGCAATAGTCATCATTCTTATGGACGAGGGCGGGGTCGTCTTTTCCCCGCCCTAGCGGCCTTTGCTTTTGCTGCCGGGATTCTTACCCCTGTGGCATATGCGGATGAACATGATGATGTTGCGGATAATCAGCAGAAAGCGGCTGACCGTATTGCTCAGCTGAAATCTGACCTTCAGGGAATCGACGCGACACTTGCCCAGGTTTATATTGATCTGGATTCGTTGAATCAGCGTATTCCCACGGCGGAAAGCGAATTAACAGCCGCAGAAAATAAGCGCGATGCGGCAATCCGTGAACACGGCGTTGCCGTGGAACAATTGAATGCCTCTAAAGCGGAGCAAACCCGCCTGAGCGAAGACATTGTTGAGGCAGAAAAACAGCAGAAAGAAGCTGAGGGGGCTATTGCTGGTTTAGCCCGAGAAATGTACCGATCGGGTCGGCCCAGCCCGCTCGTTCTTGCGATGACAGCTGAAGGATCACAAGAAATTAGTGATCGGGCGGCTGTGGCAGAAACGATGGCACGCAGCCAGGACGCCGTCCTCGGAAATGCCCTTAACGTGCAAGCATCCCAACGTACCCGACTATCGCGCCAAGACGCTGTTACTAGTCGGATTACCGAATTAGAAGACAAAGCGCGCACGGCGAAAGAAGCTTCCGAGGCTGCCGCTAAAGAGGCGGAAAATAAAGTCGTCGAGCTGAATACCCTCAAGAAACAGGCCGCAGAAAAGGCCAAGGAATGGGATAAGAAAAAGACAGAGGCGACTGCTCAGCTTGATAAATGGGAAGCTGAACACCAGGCAGCTACTAAACGTCTGGCAGAAATCGACGAGGAGAATCGCAAGAAGAACGTCGTTATGCCTAATGCGCCTACAGCAGCTGGAAATAGCGGCGGTTTTGCCTTCCCATTGCCTCATAGGGCGCCTTTAACATCGCCTTTCGGTATGCGTTTCCACCCTGTTCTTGGTTATGAACGTATGCACTATGGCACGGACTTTGGCGCTGACTGTGGTGTGCCCGTGCTGTCGATTGCCCCAGGCGTAGTCACTGGCGTCACCTTCGAGGAAGCTGGTGGCAATGTTGTTTACGTCAACCACGGCATGGTGAATGGGGTGTCTTTGTCGTCTGCCTACGTCCACCTGCAATCGGTGAGTGTCTCCGAAGGGCAAACCTTGGGTGCTGGCCAACAGGTTGGCGATGTCGGTACCACGGGCTATTCCACGGGCTGCCACCTCCACATTTCCGTGATGGAAAATGGAGCTGACGTAGACCCCATGGGCTATATCCAATAAGAGCCGGTGCACCTTCTGCCATTGACCCGGGCGGGCTGCTGTAGCAAAATCGTCCCTTGCGAGAAATGACCGCCACCGCCATTGGCCTATAGTGCCTGTGGCTGGGTGGCGGCCAGAACACAGCGGTCAAAACACATGGAAAGGAGGTGCGATTATGCCGAAAGAATGGAAGAAGCCAAAGCCAACAGAGGGCGAACGCCGCAAGGCTGAATCGGATGCGAAAAAAACTATTGCGCGCAATAAGAAAGCCCGCCACGATTACCTGATTGAAGAATCCTGGGAAGCGGGATTGGTATTGACAGGGACCGAGGTAAAAGCCTTGAGAATGGGGCGCGCCTCATTGGTTGATGCGTGGGTTGAAGTCAAAAATGGTGAGGCATGGCTTTATGGCGCCAATATTCCAATGTATTCGCAAGGGTCGTGGAATAACCACACGCCAACACGGAAACGTAAGCTTCTTCTTCACCGTGAAGAGATTCTGAAAATCGAATCCCGTGCTACTGCCAAGGGCTACACCGTTGTCCCACTGGAACTGTATTTCATTGGTGGGCGAGCGAAAGTGGAAGTCGCCTTAGCTAAAGGTAAACAGGAGTTCGATAAACGCCAGGCCTTGCGCGAAGCTCAAGATAAACGTGAGGCAGAACGGGCAATGCGGCGTTACACCAAACAAGCCCAGCACTAATTACGGGTGGATCCGCTGCTGATTTTTGTGCCTCGTCCTCGTTGATTCTCATTGACGAGGGCGGGGTCACTATTTGCTCAGGTCGGAATTTTCTGTCGCACAACCCCAACTGACAAACCGCGTCCACGACGACAATTGCCGTTTGGAAGCGAGTCGTGACGGCGGTTTGTTCGCGTGTGTGATGGGGATGGACGCTTGGAGCGCTGTGTGAAGGTTGCTCCGCGAGGGGTATTCCTAGATATATGAAGGCGGCGGCCCGATTGAGGGCCACCGCCTTTTTCAGATGCACCGCTTCAGGTGCGACCCCCTGTGAAAGGGGAGTCAGATCAGTTGGACTCGGCGGAGTCAGCGGAAGCTGCAGAGTCGGAGGACGCGGCCGAGTCGGAAGAAGCAGAGGAATCGGTGCCAGCGGAAGCCGGGGTGTTGGAGGCGCCGGACTGGCCAGTGGAACCACCGGCGCAAGCAGCCAGGCCGAGGGCAGCGGCGGCAACGATAGCGGAAGCGGCAGCAATCTTACGGATGTTCATTCAGGAACTCTTTCGTCAGGGGCGCCCGTGTGGCACCCGCCTAGATACATTCCTACCGAAGAAAGTTCCGCTTTGGTAGGTATTCGTGATTACCCACACAGCGTGTCGGGCAAACTGTAACCTTCCCGTGACTTGAAGAAAACACAACCGTAATCTAGACTCAATTTCTGGCCTCGCCAAGAGGCGTTGGGTTGTGAACTCAATAGGGGATGATCGGTTTCGACGACGGTCGTCGATCGAGGGGAAGCGGGCCGAGGATGCACGCTCTACTCGCAAACGATGCGTGTAAACCAATAGGTGCCGAACAGAATCGCACCGACTACGTTCTCGCCGCCTGATATCGCCGCGTGAACCTTTAGTCCGTCAGTCCAGGTGGTGCTCCCAGCCTGGGTCCTGGCGTCGTTCAGGGAGCCACTGGTTGGACGTTGCGTTGGCCAACGTTCTTCGACACTCAGTCAACTGAGCCTATCTAGCAGCAGGTCTGCATGACGCTAGGGGCCGAGAAATACTGCGCAGACTGCGCCCGGAGAAGACCTCGGGGCCGGCCGTCGGACGGGGGTTCGATTCCCCCCATCTCCACCAAAAGGGAAGTGTCGAACTCTCGCTTTCGAGCGTAGGTTCGGCACTTCCCTTGTTTCTTCGTCTCAGGTAAACCCTAGAAAGAGGCAGCTCTGCCTCTTAAGTGGGGTACCTGAGGAGCATATGGAAGCATGGTGTGTACGACATCGACCACGCGATGAATAATCCCCTTGCTGTCCACTATTACGACGATTATGTCATGGTCATTGGACCCGATCGCTCCGGTGACCTGCTCGAAGTTGGCATTAACAATGACGAGAACGTTTTCCATGCCATGCCTGCTCGCAAGAAATTTCTGAGGAGGAAGTGACCATGAAGACAACCGAAGAAATGCTCGATGAGATTGAAAACGCTAATGACGGCCACGGTCCTGACCCGGTAATGACCGTTGATCACCCCGCACTTGCGAAAGTTGCTGTCGCGCAGATTCGTGCCCACGCTGCTGAAAAAGCCCTTGATGAAGCTGTGATGGCTGCTCGTGAGGCAGGTTTTTCTTGGCAGGCGATTGGCGATGTACTGGGAATGACCCGTCAGGGTGCAAATAAGCGTTTTAATGTCGCGTGATGAGGAAGACCTCTGACAGGGGGTGGGCTTCGTTGGATATCTCGGCTGCCCGTCTTCATCGGGTCATGCTGACAAACCACCGCCACAACGCGGTTCTGTACAGCCAATTCTTATTGTCGTCGCGGTTTATCAAGTGGGGCTCTTAGTCCGCGAGTGGTGACCTGCACAAATAGGTGCGGACTGGGGGTCCAGGTGCTTATCCCTATCGCGCCAGGCGGATAAACCGCCGCCAGGACGTGTTTTCAAACGGCAATTGTCGTTGCGGGCGCGCCTTGTCAGTCAGAGGCTGTTGGACTGTAAATGCGGACCTGCGCAAATAGTGGCCCCGCCCTCGTGCATCACTACAAACCGCCGCCACGACGCGTTTCTGCACAGCCGATTGTCATCGTGGGCGCGCTTTGTCCTCCCCGATGAAACCCGCCCCGGCGCAACTCCCGCTCTACCAACACATTCGGTCCTATAACCCCGATTCATGGCGCGCATGCCTGCACCTCTAAGCGACCCGGGTGGCCTGTGTGGTCTAAATGCACCGCACGTGCAAAAGCCCCGCCTGCACCCTGGCTGCTCGCTCGGGCCATCTCCTATCATCGGGTCCATCCGAAGCGGCTATCGCGACGTTGGAGGACCAGCGTCGTCTGCCGGCCGCGTGAGCGCCCCCAAAGAAGGGGGCGAGACAAGGACCCGATCCATGGCAATCAAGCGCGGAGTATCGCTGTACTCCCTGCAGGACGCCTACGGCCGCGGCGGCATGGGCGTAGATGGCGTGCTCGACGCCGTCGCCCAGATGGGCACGCAGGGCGTGGAGATCCTCACCGACCAGATGGTGCGCGGCGCCGCCCAAGCCACCGATGAGACCATCGACGCCTTCAACGCTTCGCTGAACCGCTCCGGTTTGGAGCGCGTCTCAAACGACATCTTCATCAACTCTTCCCTGTACAAGAACCGGTGGCTGACCATCGAGGAACAGTGCGAGCTATTGGCCGCGGACCTGCGCCTGACCAACCGCCTGGGCTTCCACCTGGTGCGGATCGTCTCCCAGACAGACCCAGGCGTCATCCAGCGCGTGCTGCCACTGGCGGAGAAACTGGAAATCACCCTGGCCGTAGAGATCCATGCCGGCATGAGCTACGACCACCCAATGACCGCCGCGTGGATCGCTGAGATGAAGAAGGTCAACTCACCGCTGGTCGGACTCGTGGTGGACCTGGGTATCTACTGTCAGCGTCACCCACGGGTATCTACCCGCTACTTCCGCGAGGCCCTGGGCGTCAATGACGAGGTCATCAACTACATCAACTCGATCTTCGAGCAGGGCACCGACCCACGCCAGTTCTTCCCGCGCAACCCGGACAATCCGGATGAGTACGAGTTCCCCGAGGAACTGAGTCGCCACTTCCACAGTTTCCAGGACCGCTTCTACGCCATGATGTCCACGGGCTACGAGAACACACCCCTGGACACCCTGGACGAATACGCCCCGTACATCAAGTCAATCCACGGCAAGTTTTGGGAGATCGCCGACGACGGCGAGGAATACTCCATCGACTATGGGCGCGTCTTCGCCCGCCTTAACCAGATCGGCTGGGACGGCTACGTGTGCAGCGAGTACGAGGGACAGCGTTTCGTCCTACCGGGCGAGGAAATCACAGACCTTCAGCAGGTCAAGCTGCACCAAGAGCTCATGGAGCGCCACATCAACGATGGTCTGACGGGGAAGTGAGAGGGACATGTTCGACGGATACATCTTCACTGAAAATACGCTGAACAATGTGCCGGGCGAGGCTGGTGATGTTATCGGATTCGAGATGCGTACCCGCATCCCCTACTACCGGGGCATCCCGCTATCAATGGTGCATGACGTCGAGGTCGAGGTGGACGGGGAGGCTGTGCCCCGTGAGGACATCCGCTTTACAGCGGATGACGGCGCCCACTGGTGGACTCTGGCCGAGATGGAAACGGTGACGTCTTTCCGCTGGGAGTATGCCGACGAGGCGACTGTGCGGGTGCTGACCCCCGGTGGCCTGGCGCCTGGTGAACACGAGGTCCTGTTGCGCGTGAGCGCCCGAGTGGCCTACATTCCCGTGCCCTTCTCTGGCGAGATGAAGCGCACCGTCACGGTGTGAGGCGCTCGCGTTCATTGGCCCGGCAGGTGGACATTGCGCCCACCTGCCGGGCATATCTACTACTTGATGAAAGGACTGACATGACCACCTCCCGCCCTGACCTCGGCCGTCTCCTCCTGCTGGGCGGCCAGCTCCACAACTCGACCAGCTCAGACCTGGGACGCACCCGCGAGGCCTTCGACAGGGTGGTGGCCCTAGGCAGCAACGCTGTGACCGCCACTGTCAGCTGGCACCTGGTGGAACCAGTCGAGGGAGAGTTCGACTTCTCCGACGTCGATACCATCCTGGCGCTGGCCCGCGAGCGGGGCCTAGCCCTGACACTGTTGTGGTTCGGCGCGTTCAAGAACGCCGCTTCCACCTACGCCCCGCGCTGGGTACGCGCTGACACCGTCCGTTTCCCTCGTGCCCTGCTGAGCCTGCCTGACTCCGCGAGCGCCGCCAGCGCTGACGAAGATGCCCCGGCTCTTCCAGCCTTTACTCGCCCCGGCACGCCCGTCCTGTCGGTCTTCTCATCCGAGTTGCGCGCCGCGGACCGCCGGGCTTTCACCGCGCTGACGCGCCACCTTGCACAGGTGGACACAGCGGGAACGGTTGTTATGGTGCAGGTGGAAAACGAGGTGGGCCTGCTGGGTGCCGCCCGCGACCACTGTGAGGTAGCGCAGGAGGCGTGGTCGGCGCCCGTGCCGGAGACCCTGATCTCCTGGTTGGCTGAGCATACCGGGGCGACGGGATCGGCTTCCCGGCTGTGGCGCGAGCGTGGCCAGCAGCGCACGGGCTCCTGGGCAGAGGTATTCGGCGACAGCCCGCAGGCGCAGGAGGTCTTCATGGCGTGGGCCTTTGCCTCCTACTGCGAGGAGCTGGCTGCGGCGGGCGCCGAGCATCTGGACGTGGTCTATTACGCCAATGCCTGGCTGGGTCCGCAGCCGGGCCAGGACCTGCCTGGTCAGTACCCTTCCGGCGGTCCTGTGGCTGGGGTGGTGGATGTGTGGAAGGCGGCTGCGCCAACCCTGGCGCTGGTGGCTCCAGACATTTACGTTGACGATGTCAAGGGGGCGGTGGCTGGATACTGCCGCCAGGACAATGCCCTAATGGTGCCCGAGTCGCGGCTGGCGGTTGGCAATGTCATGTGGGCAGTGGGCTCCGGTGCCGTGGGCTTCGACGTGTTCGGCATCGAGGATGTGCGGCCGGACGGCCAGTTGGCTGACGCCTACCGTCTTCTGGTGGGAGCACGTGAGATAGTGGTCGAGGCCCGTGAACAGGGACGGTTGCACCCGGTGCTGCTTGAGGCGGGTGAGACGACCACGATCGAGGTCGGTGGCCTAGCCTGGACGCTGCGGGGCGCTGCGGACGTCCTGGAACGGATGTTCCTGGACGCCGGGGTGCAGATGAAGATCGAGCCATCCGTGCAGGTGGAGACGGTCCCTGAAGCTCGTGTGCCGGTTATGACGGATACGCGCCCCATGGGTGTGCTTGTAGACCTGGGCGAGGACGAGGTCCTCCTCATTGGTCAGGGCCTCATGGTGGACATCGCCGATCTTGACGGGCATGTTGTTGAGATCGACGACGCCGTTGAGGGTAGGTACGTGGATGGCCAGTGGGTACGCGGTCGGGTTCTCAATGGGGATGAGCGTCTGTCTCTCCTGCCGTTGGATGAGCTTGCGGCTGTGCGCGTGCGGGCGCTGCGCGTAATGTGAGCGCAACCGTGCTTTTAGGGGCGGGCCATCGCCCCTAGCCAGCGCTACTAGAAGTAGGTCATCTACTACGGGGATGAGTTCGATATGTGTCCCCTGAACTCCGCAAAAGGGAAGTGTCACCTCTCAAAAGGGGTTGGCACTTCCCTTGTTTTCTTCTTCTCAGGTAAACCCTATCCGACTACACACATTGGTTGGCAGCAGATCGGCAGACTCTGGAGCGCATTAATAAGCGCGGACCAGGCTGCAATAAGGGAAGACCCCACCTATAAGTCAGGTTTCGCGTCCCACGGAACGAGTTCTCGAGTGGGGTAACGGTGATCCACTATAAGAGAGAAGCAGACGACGGGAGTGTCATCATTTAAGTCCACATTCCCCACTGCTGAGATGTAATCAGGGGAGCGCCAGAATGTCTCGTGCCCCAAGCGCCATTCGGCGACATTGCGGTAGCCCTCGCCCTCGGCAATGGCATGAGCGTCAGTGACATCGCCCAAACGCATTACGGTCACGTCTGTAATGCGTGTGACGCACACTATTGTTCCGTGCGAATCGAGGACGGCCTCCAGTGATCCCTTGGTATCACGAGGATCTTCAGAAGGGTTGCACTCGGCCAAGAGACAGGTCGTACTGGTCTTACTGCCATTGAGGATCGCTGAGACCAGTGCATCTCGTAACGGACCGGGGAATGCGTAGTGGCCATGAGGGATTTCCTCTATGGGCAGAGGAGCATCACTTCGCATAATGGACATGGTATCCAGAGCTCGCATTCGTCAACTGGGCATCCTCAGAGTCCGGGCCTGTCTAAAGGCCAGCACCTGGGTCAACGAACGCCGTGATCATAAAGGAGATGAGTCGCACGATAAGGCTCCATGTCCCCATACCAGTGGCAAGTACAGCAGTCCACCAGGCGCGAGTGTTTTTGCGCATGAGGCCGAAAATTCCAAATGGTAGGGCGAGAGCACTTAACACTAGGAAGCTGGAATCTGCGAACAGCCATGCAAACTCGCTCATCTCGGGATCCTCTAGGCGAGGCACTGCTACCCAGGACAAGCCGATAATGTCGCGGATCGCAATGAGTCCTAATGCAATAAGACCCCAATAATTTAGCGCCCTGGGTGCGGGGCCTTGGAAGCCAGCGCCAGTGCTGGCATTTCCATGAGGGCCATAAGTAGGGGCGGGGGAGTATTGAGAGTAGGCGTTAACTGCTGGAGCGGTGGACTGAGGTGACAGTTCGTATGGTGATGGGGAAGACATGAAATGATCATAGTGGAGGGCATCGCTTCTTTCAGAAGAAGGCGGTATTATCCGGTCCAAGCTATAAAAGCCAGAGGCAAAAATGTTGCCCCTCCCGCGTTAGCTGCTTGCTTCTGTACTTATTCTGGCCTCCCCAAAAAGCCTCCGCTCACATCGCCGCCCATGCCATTCTATTAATAAGGTAGAAATAAACCTGAGAGAGCGGCCACCAAATAGCGATAGCGGTTGCAGCGATCGCCGTCCAATACGCCCGAGTTTCTTTACGCATCAATCCAACAATGCCGCAGCCCAACGCAATCAGGGTGAGAAAAATCGACGCGTAGCCCGCGAACGCAGCAATGCCAAGATCGTCGGGGAGGGCAAAGCTCGCCAGCGGCCTAGCAATTCTTTGAAGGATCAGGATTGTCAGCGCAGCAATCCCCATATGATTGAGTGGTTTGACTGATGGAGATTGCATTCCACCCAAGTGATCAGCCGAACCAGATAACGACAAAGTGGACATCAGTGAGCCTTAAAGTGTCGAGTTACTGTTTATGATCCATTGGTAAGTGAGTAAACAACGAAGTCGTAGACGAAAAAAGTCGAGTTCCATACAACCAGCGCCGTTACTGCAATAGCCACCCAGCGAGCGCGAGTCTCTTTCTGCTTGACACCAATAACAGCAAAAAGCAAGGCGACCAGGCTGAGAAGGAAAGCGCCTAGGGCAAATAGTGGTGCTATCAAAATCCCGCCTGGGCCGAGATCCTCGCCACTGGCAAAGACTAGAACATATAGTGGCCTGATCACGTCGCTAATAATAAGGATGATCAACCCGATAATGCCCATAATATTGAGCGGCTTAGCCGCCGCTGTTCCCACTGCTTTCTCATTATGATCAGTCGAGCCAGAAAATGACGGTGTGAACATCGCTTAGTCCTTAAAGGGCGCCGCTACTATTTGCTATTACTCCAAGAACCATGTGGGCAACGGTTGAATAGAGCATAAATACCAAATGCCAAGCGGCGAGTGTTGTTGCGGCAAGGGCCGTCCAATGGGCGCGGGTCTGCCTGCGCCTAAGGCCAACAATCCCAAAGACCAGAGCAACCGCGCTAAGAAGGACGGAAGCAGTGGTAAACATTCCTAGGTAAAGACCTACTTGTGTAGCGTTAGTGCTACTAGAGATGAAAAGAGTCTGTAGGGGGTTGGCTAAATCACGGATAACGAGAATTACTAACCCGATAATGCCCATAATATTGAGTGGCTTGACCGCAGCTCCTAGAGGATTCCCAGGAGCGGTTGGCCCACCAGCAGAGGCATAAACGCCAGGAGGCGGTGACGCAGGCATGGCGGGTTGCTGTGAGGAATATGGGTGGGCGCTTTGCGGGTTC
Organism: Actinomycetaceae bacterium; assembly: GCA_030524055.1. Classification (GTDB taxonomy): domain Bacteria; phylum Actinomycetota; class Actinomycetes; order Actinomycetales; family Actinomycetaceae; genus Pauljensenia. The sequence continues at coordinate 121,559 of JAUNHH010000002.1, forward strand.
TGTCCTTGGCCTCCCTGGGAGGCAGGGGGATAAGCCGAAGGGTTATAAGGTGAGGGAGCAGACATAAAATGATCCTATCGAGAATTCGGAGTTCTTTCTGGATATTCCTCGTGTCCAGCGTCCCGGAAGATGTCATGTGGCGGAATGGTGCAGGAGTGTGGGCGAGAAAGCGGAGAAACCTCTCCTCTGGCGCTGTGCAAATATAGGCATATGATGGAGGAATGACTCAGCCTTACCCCTCGCCGTCGCCGGAACATAATCCCAATCAGCCGGGGGCATATACGCCGCAGGCTCCCTATGCGCAGCAATCCGGGCCGCAAGGGCAGTATCCCCAAGGTGCGCCCTATTCTTCCTATTCGCTTCCGGGTACGCAGCCAGCCCAGCAATATCCCGGTCAGCAACCTTACGCTCAACAACCATATCCGCAGCAACAGCAGCTCTATGGCCAGCAACCTCAAAACGCTGCTCAGATATCACAGAACTACTCATTAACGGCTCCTCCAAAGAAAAATGCGGGCACAATGGGTGGCTTTCTTTTATGGCTTGGATTTAGTGGCCTCCCTCTTATTATTACGGTCGTAATTTTGCTGCTGATCTTTTTCGGCGGTTTTATTGGCATGCTCTTCCTGCGATAAATCCTCCCCCGCCCTCGTGGATATTGACGAGGGCGGGGATTCTTTTTTCTATTGACCTACCGAATTTTCTTCTCGCCCACCGTTACCAAATTGTTGCGCCCTTGAGTTGCATGGCTTGTAGTGGCTCGTTAACGTTACCGGTGACAGTACAGTGACAGCGATGTCACGAGCTGAGCTCTATCGAGTCGGGCAAGTCGCTCGGCTCCTCAACGAGGAGAAATGATGAGTAATCGACGTGCATTTGGTCGCCGCTTCGCAGGCATCTTTGCGGCCTTTGCTGCCAGTGCCCTGGCTCTGAGTGCGTGCGCTGGATCCGGCGCAGGAGGGGGTGCCTCTGCCTCTAGTGGAGGTGGTCAATCTGGTTCTTCCGCACCATTTGAACTGAAAAAGGGCGACACAATCGGTGTAGCCATGCCCACCCAGACCTCAGAACGCTGGATTGCTGATGGCAATGCAGTAAAGAAGGGCCTGGAAGAAGCTGGCTATAAAGTTGACCTCCAATTTGCCAATGATGACATCCCCACCCAAACCAATCAGGTGGACCAGATGATCACCAAGGGAGTGAAGGTCCTCGTCCTGGCTTCCATTGATGGCACTGCTTTGTCCTCCCAATTGGATAAGGCTGCCGCTGCCGGAATTAAGGTGATCTCCTACGACCGTCTTATTCGTGACAATGGAAATGTTGACTACTACGTCTCATTCGATAACTTCAAAGTGGGTGTCGCACAAGGAAATGCCCTTTTGCGCGGCCTGAAGATTATCGATAAGGACGGCAAGGAAATCGCCGGGCACCCGAAGAATCTCAATATCGAACTCTTTGCGGGCTCCAATGACGACAATAATTCGGGCTTCTTCTTTGATGGCGCAATGTCAGTCATCCAGCCTTACATTGACAATGGCACCCTTGTGGTGAAGTCCGGCCAGACCAAGTTTGACCAGGTGGCCACTCTGCGGTGGCAGCAGGATGTCGCCCAGAAGCGCATGGAGGACCTCATCACCTCTACCTACGGTGGTGGATCCGAAAAGATTGCTGGCGTTCTGTCCCCCTATGACGGTATTTCCCGCGGCATTATTACCGCCCTCCAAGGTGCTGGCTACGGCAAGGACATGTCTGCTGGTCTGCCTGTTGTTACTGGTCAGGATGCTGAGATTGCCTCGATCAAACTGATTAATGACAATGTGCAGTCCTCGACCATCTTCAAGGACACCCGTTCTCTTGCGCAGCACACCGTCAAGTCAGTAGTTGCACTGGGTGAAGGTCAAGAGCTCGAAGTCAACAATGACAAGGACTACAACAACGGCGTCAAGGTAGTGCCCTCCTACCTCCTTGAGGTGGAAACCGTCTTCAAGGAAGATATCGAGTCCAAGATTATTAAGTCGGGCTACTGGACAGCTGAGGAAGTCAAAGCTGGCGTCGCCAAGTGATTCATTGTGACCTGTGAGGTAGGGGTCACCTCATCCTGCCCCACAGGTCACCGCCCTTTCAGCCACTCCCATCGAAAAGGGATAACACATGACGTCATACGTATTGGAGATGCGCGACATCGACAAAGGATTCTCCGGAGTTCAGGTGCTCAAACACGTGAATCTCAATGTCCGTCGCGGCGAAGTCCACGCATTATGTGGAGAAAATGGGGCTGGTAAATCCACCCTAATGAAAGTTCTTTCCGGGGTTTATCCTCACGGAGAGTACGACGGGACCATTGTTTTTGATGGCAAAGAGGTCGCCTTTTCCTCCATTAAGGATTCCGAGAATCTAGGGATCGGCATTATCCACCAAGAATTAGCGTTGGTTCCCTATCTGTCGGTTGCCGAAAACCTCTTCCTGGGCACAGAAAAGCCAAGAAAAGGTGGTCTTATCGACTGGCACGCTGTTAATGTGCAAGCCGAGAAAGTCCTCCAAAAAGTCGGGCTCAAAGAAAATGTCACTACGCCTGTAGGGCAATTAGGCGTTGGTAAACAGCAGCTCATTGAAATTGGCAAGGCGCTGTCGAAAGACGTTAAATTGCTGATTCTGGACGAGCCAACGGCTGCGCTCAATGACACAGACTCTGAGGCACTTTTAGATCTGGTCCGCCAATTGCGTGACCAGGGCGTATCCATTGTGATTATTTCCCATAAGCTCAATGAGATTGCCGCTATTGCTGACCGCACCACAATCTTGCGTGATGGCCAGACTATCGAAACCATCGATATGTCTGACCCTGCTTCAACTCAGAATAAGATTATTTCCCTCATGGTGGGTCGGGAACTTTCCCAGCGCTATCCCACCCGAGAATCGCAGATCGGGGAAGAAATCTTCCGCGTTGAAGATTGGACGGTATACCACCCCACCCAGCAAGATCGCCTGGTCATTAAAGACGCCTCCTTTAATGTGCGCCATGGAGAAGTGGTTGGTATTGCTGGCCTTATGGGTGCAGGACGCACCGAACTCGCCATGAGTATCTTTGGTCGGTCCTATGGGCGCAATATTTCTGGGCGCCTGTATAAGGATGGCAAAGAAATCCATATCCGCAATGTTGCTGATGCTATTAAATGCGGGTTGGCCTATGCCACTGAAGACCGTAAACACTACGGCCTGAACCTGATTGACGATATTCGCCATAATGTGGCCATGGCTGCACTCTTTAAGCTTGCACAAGCCGGAATGGTTGATGGCAATAAAGAACTTCAGGTGGCCGGAGAATACAAAGAGCGGATGAATATTCGCTCTCATTCAGTTTTGCAGGCCACGGGGTCGTTATCGGGTGGTAACCAGCAGAAAGTGGTGCTGTCAAAGTGGCTCTTCACCGATGCTGATCTGCTGATCCTCGATGAACCCACCCGCGGTATTGATGTGGGTGCGAAATACGAAATCTATACCCTGATTAATGACATGGTTGCCGCTGGCAAAGCCGTCATTATTATCTCCTCTGAACTCGAAGAAGTTCTGGGTATGTCTGATCGTATTTACACCCTGGCCTATGGGCGTATTACTGGCGAAGTTCCAGTAGAAGACGCCACCCAGGAAAAACTCATGGAACTAATGACTATTGAACCGCAGAAGGAGCCTGTACAGTGAGCGACACTAAAGGCCTATTTGAGGTCCTCAAAGGAAATATTCGCCAAAGCGGTATTTTCGTTGCCTTCGTAGCAATTGTGGGCCTCTTTTCGGTGCTGAGCCCGACATTCCTCAGCCCATCGAATATCAACAATATCGTCCAGCAGTACTCCTACGTCTTTATTCTGACCATCGGCATGCTTTTCGTCATTGTCCTGGGTCAGATTGACCTTTCTGTTGGCTCTGTCGTTGCTGTAACTGGCGCCATTGCTGGCCTCCTCATTATTAAAAATGGCGTGCCCTGGCATATTGGTATTCTCGCTGCCATTGGCGTAGGTATTCTGATTGGTGCGTGGCAAGGATTCTGGGTTGCTTATGTTGGTATTCCCGGATTTATTGTCACCCTTGCGGGTATGCTTTTATTCCGTGGACTGACCTTTGTTGTGACAGGAAATGTCTCCCTCTCGCCATTCCCGAATGAATATAAAGCTATCGGCCAGGGGCATTTAAATGGCCTCCTCGGTGGGCAAGGATATGACGTCTTTACGCTTCTGATCTTTGGCCTTGCTGTGGTCGGTTTTGCCGTTCAACAATGGCGTTCACGTATGGCCCGCCTGTCCTATAACCAGCCCGTTGAAGCACTGTGGCTTTTCGCGATCAAGATCTTGGCTATTGGCGTTGTCATTATGGCCTTCGCCTACCAGCTGGCCCACGAACGGGGTTTGCCAATTGTGCTGATTCTGCTGGCATTACTCGTTCTGGTGTACGGCACATTGTCGAATTCAACGGTATTCGGACGCAATGTCTACGCCATTGGTGGCAATAAGGCAGCCGCAGCACTATCCGGTATTAACGTCAAGGCCGTGACATTCTGGACCTACGTCAATATTGGCTTGCTATCCGGTATTGCGGGTGTCGTCTACTCCTCGCGAATGAGTGCGGCCCAGCCAGGTGCAGGAAATATGTTCGAACTTGACGCTATTGCTGCCTGCTTTATTGGCGGCGCCTCCACCACTGGCGGTGTTGGCCGTATTTCTGGCGCCCTGATTGGTGGTCTGATTATGGCTGTCCTCTCTAACGGCATGCAGCTTCTAGGAGCGGACACCGCTACTCAGCAGATGGTGAAGGGTATGGTCCTGCTCTTGGCCGTCGCCTTCGACGTGTGGAATAAACGTCGCGCAGGCGGACAGTGAGGTCCGCGATCAACACACTGAGATGACATGAACGAGGGCGGGGTTGCGCTAGTGAGAACGAGCCCCGCCCTCGCACATGTGTGAAATTCTGGTAGCGCACTACTGCTGCGCGCGCTAGGCTCGAAATACTGGCATTGCCGCCAAAAAGGCCGATCAAAGCACCACGACGGTGCAGAAAGAGGGGATCAACGTGGACCACACCAATCCATCAACATGGGATAAAGACTTTGCCGAGCGTGTCGCCCAGACTCGCCAAATCGTTGCTGACCTACACGCTGAACTGCCCCGCTGGGAACTCATTGTGTGGACAGCAGGAAATGTCTCCCAACGCGTCAAAGGCCCCGCTGAAGACGGATCACAGGACCTTCTCGTTATTAAGCCTTCCGGTGTGTCCTATGACGATCTCACCGCAGAAACAATGGTGGTCTGCGATTTAGAAGCCAACCTTATTCAAGGTGACGGTTCGCCCTCGTCAGATACTGCGGCCCATGCTTACGTCTACGCCCATATGCCCCATGTTGGTGGGGTGGTCCATACCCACTCCACGTATGCCACCGCTTGGGCTGCACGCGGAGAAGAAATCCCCTGCGTCCTGACCATGATGGGCGATGAATTTGGTGGACCGGTGCCAGTGGGGCCTTTTGCTCTTATTGGCGATGATTCTATTGGCCGCGGAATTGTGGAGACATTATCGGTTTCTCGTAGCCCTGCGGTTCTCATGCAAAATCACGGGCCTTTTACTATTGGTAAAGATGCACGCGCCGCAGTAAAAGCCGCTGCAATGGTGGAAGAAGTTGCCCGCACTGTGCATATTGCTCGTCAACTTGGTGAGCCTATTGCTATTCCGCAAGACAAAATTGATTCCCTTTATGCCCGATACCAAAACGTCTATGGGCAGCACTCCTGAAGAAAGAAGAAATACCCCATGTCTAGTTTTTATGACGGCCGCGAAGTATGGTTCTTTACTGGCAGCCAGGATCTCTACGGGGAAGAGACCCTTCAAATGGTGGCTGACCAGTCGCAAGAAGTAGTCCGCCTTCTCAATGAATCCGGCGTTCTTCCCGCACCTGTTGTGTGGAAACCTGTTCTGAAAGATTCCGACGCTATTCGCCGTGCAATGCTGGACGCATCAGCGAATGACCAGGTTCTTGGCGTCATTTCTTGGATGCACACTTTTTCGCCAGCAAAAATGTGGATTCGCGGCCTGGAAGTCCTTTCTAAGCCTCTTGCGCATTTAGCGACTCAAGCGAATGTCGAAATCCCCTGGGATACCATCGACATGGACTTTATGAATCTCAACCAGGCCGCCCACGGAGACCGCGAATATGCCTATATTCTGACCCGCCTGGGCGTTGCCCGGACCACTATTGTTGGCCACGCATCTAACCCTGATGTGACTGCTCGTTTGGGGTCTTGGATTCGTGCAGCCGCCGGTTGGGCTGCTGCTCATGAAATGCGGGTTGTTCGTTTTGGCGACAATATGCGCAATGTGGCGGTCACTGAAGGCGATAAAACTGAGGCTGAACGCAAATTGGGTGTCAGCGTCAATACCTGGGGCGTGAATGACCTTATTGAGGTCGTTGACGCTGTCGATGAGGCAGAAATTGATCGCCTTGTCGCTGAATATGAAGCGAATTATGACGTCGCCGAAGAATTGCGCACAGGCGGGCAGCGCCACGATTCTTTGCGTTATGCCGCCCGTCAGGAAGCTGGTATTCGCCAATTCCTTACCGAACGCGGAGCAACAGCATTCACCACGAACTTTGAGGACTTAGGAACGCTGCGACAGCTTCCCGGTCTTGCCGTGCAGCGCCTCATGGCTGAAGGCTACGGTTTTGGCGCCGAAGGAGACTGGAAAACAGCTGTCCTTGTGCGCATTGCTAAAGTCATGGGTGAAGGCCTTGACGGTGGCGCCTCCCTCATGGAGGACTACACCTACAACCTGGTGCCTGGGCAGGAGTTGATTCTGGGCGCACATATGTTGGAGGTGTGTCCGTCATTGACGGATTCCCGCCCTCGTATTGAAATCCATCCGCTGGGTATTGGCGGAAAAGAAGATCCTGTCCGGATGGTTTTCGATGCCACGGCCCGCCCCGGGTTAGTGGTGGCTCTGTCCGATATGCGTGACCGTTTCCGCCTCACCGCCAATGTGGTTGAGGTTGTCGATCCGCCTCACCCCATGCCAAAGCTGCCTGTAGCTCGGGCAATGTGGCGGCCGCAGCCCGATATGTACACCTCGATTGAAGCCTGGTTGACCGCTGGGGGCGCTCATCACACGGCAATGACCACGCAAGTGGGGCCTGAGGTGTGGGAGATTTTTGCCCAGATTGCTGGCATGGAGTTGCTGGTGATTGACAAGCACACCTCGGGGGCAGATTTCCGTTCGCGCGTGCGCTGGAATCAGTCCTATCACCGTCTGGCTGAAGGGCTGTAAATCACGATTCTTCCGGTGGCGGGTGTCCGCGTTGACTGACGATGACCGTAAGGTCTGGTCTCAGCAACGAGGGCGCCCGCCCCTTTTTATTAATGCAGCTGAGGCTCGGATAAGGGGTGGTGAGGGAGGGAGCGATGCGGTCATGGGCCATGGGAGGGGCGGAAAATTAGCGAAAGATACACGCACCCTTTAGATCACAAAATGGTCACGATGCCACCAAACTCCTGTGCGAGAGTGTGCTAAGTCATAGAGTCTGTGTGTGGTGGGGCACAGTCGCCCCAAACCAGCAGTGAATCTGTGACCCCGACCCTTCAAGGAGGAAGACATGTCTGTGGGTACGAAATGGCGACGTCGCTTCGCCCTATGCGCCAGTGCATTTATCGCGCTGTCATTGGCTGCCTGTGGGGCAGGTAGCGGACAATCTGGTGCCGCTGGCGGGGGAGGTAGTGGCGGAAATATTAAGGTTGGCTTCTCTCAACTTGGTGCTGAGTCAGGATGGCGCACTGCCTCCACTGAATCCATTAAAGGAGCGCTAACGAAAGAAAATGGCTTTGACCTGACCTTTGTGGATGCCCAGCAAAAACAGGAAAATCAGATTAAGGCCCTCCGTGATTTTGTGGCTCAGGACGTGGATGTCATTGCCTTCTCACCCGTGATTGAAACGGGATGGGATGAAGTGCTCCAGGAGATTAAAGACGCTGGTATCCCTGTAGTTTTAGTGGACCGCAGCATTAAAACCAGTGTTGAAGACCCCTATGTCACCCATATTGGTTCCGATATGGCAGATGAAGGGCGTCGCGCCGGCGAATGGGTGAAAGAAAATGTCCCCGATGCAAAAATCTTTGAATTGCAGGGGACGATGGGGTCTGGTCCGCAAATTGACCGGGAGGCGGCCTTCGATAAGGTTGTAGGCGCCGACAAGATTCTCGGCAAGGCCTCAGGGAATTTCACTCGTGCCGAAGGAAAAACAGCAATGGAAGCTGCCCTTCAGGCCTATCCCACGATGAATCTTGTTTTCGCGCACAATGACGATATGGGCCTTGGTGCGATCGAAGCTATTGAGGCAGCAGGGAAAAAGCCTGGTGTCGATATCAAGATTGTCACCATCGACGGTGTGAAAGATGGTCTCCAGGCCCTCGTAGATAAGAAATTCAACTACATCGTCGAATGCAATCCGATTTTCGGTGACCAACTGGCTGACTTGCTGAAGAAGGTTGCTGCGGGAGAAGAAGTGCCGAAGCAGACCATTGTCGAAGATAAAGCCTTCGATCAGAGCATTACCCAAGCAGAAGTGGATGCTCGGCCGTACTAATCACTTCTGATGCGAGGTGAAATGGGGCAGGTGCGCGGCTGCGGCCACCTGCCCCATAGGAGGAAAACAATGGGGGAGAGACCCGATAGCCGCATTGTTGTTGATATGCGCGACATTAGTGTCGTCTTTCCAGGAGTGCGGGCTTTAGATCATGTCGATGTCCAATTACGTAGCGGCGAAGTCCACGCCTTAATGGGGGAAAACGGCGCCGGAAAATCGACCCTTATTAAAGCGCTGACAGGTGTGAATGCCCTGGCAACTGGAGAGATTACTCTTGACGGCCAGCCTTTTGCGGCAAGTGGACCCGGCCATGCCCAGGCCGCAGGTATATCTACGGTGTATCAAGAGGTCAATCTGTGCCCGAATATGACAGTGGCAGAAAATGTCATGCTCGGCCACGAAGTGCGGCGCGGGCCCTTTATCAATTGGAAAGCAACGCGAGAACGTGCCCGTGAAGCACTGCGGCAAATGGACATCGATATTGATCCGCGTTCACAACTATCCTCACATACCATTGCGATCCAGCAATTGTGTTCGATTGCCCGTGCACTTGTCACTGATGCGAAAGTTCTTATTCTCGATGAGCCAACCTCCTCATTAGACCGCGATGAAGTCAAACGTCTTTTTAGTGTCGTGCGCTCATTGCGGGATTCCGGCGTCGCCATCCTTTTCGTCTCGCACTTTCTCGACCAGGTCTACGAGATTTCCGACCGAATGACAGTGCTGCGTAATGGACGCCGAATAGGGGAGTATCTGACTGCTGATCTGGCCAGAAGCGACCTTATTTCAGCAATGGTGGGACACGCTGTCGAATCGCTGGCCGATATTGAATCGAAAGCCCAGGCAATTGCAGAAGAAGAGGACAGCGCCACTGTAGTGCTGCACGCTAATCAAGTCGGACGAGGACGGAGCGTGGCTCCATTTGACCTCACTATTCGAGAAGGGGAGATTATTGGCTTCGCGGGCCTCTTAGGTTCTGGACGCAGCGAGGCGGCACGCCTCATTGCTGGTGCGGATCGCAATGACAGTGGCCACATCCAGATTGGTGACAAGGCCGTGGTCTTAAAAACTCCAGCTGCGGCTCTTGCCCACGGAATTGCCTATTCCACGGAAGACCGCAAAAAAGAAGGCATTATTGGTGACCTCACGATCCGAGAAAATATCGCCCTTGCCCTGCAAAGTTATCGGGGAGTATTCCACCCAATTCCTCGCCACGAACTGGATGGAATCGTCAATGAACTGATGGACGCACTTAATATTCACCCGCGTAACCCCTCGGCACTGATTAAGAATCTCTCCGGCGGGAACCAACAGAAAGTGCTTCTGGCCCGATGGCTAGCCATGAATCCACGCCTACTAATTTTGGATGAACCCACCCGCGGTATTGATGTGGGGGCAAAAGCGGAAATCCAGAAATTGGTTACTCAATTAGCCAGCGACAAAATGTCGGTGATCTTTATTTCCTCAGAATTAGACGAGGTCCTGCGCCTATCGCAAACCCTATGCATTATGCGCGACAGGGAAATGATTGCCACCTGGACAAATAGTCCAGATATTACCCAGGGCAGTGTCCTTGCCGCTATTGCGCAAGCACACAATGAGGACACAGTGCAGAGCGCTGCGGAGAGGAGTCAAGGGTGAACCCTCCAGAAAAAAATGGCCAGACCATCGGCCATATCCTTCGCCAAGCGAGCAACCATAGCGCATTTTGGCCAGCAATTGCCTTGCTCATTGTCTTGCTCGCCTGTGGAATAAAAAGTCCGGGTTTTCTCTCCATCACTATTTCCGATGGGCATCTTTTCGGGCAATTAGTTGATGTCGCACGAAATGCTGCCACTCCTTTATTACTTGCCTTGGGAATGTGTCTAGTCATTGCGACCGGCGGTATTGACCTATCTGTCGGCGCTGTAATGGCGATTTCTCTCGCTGTCTCATTGACGTGGATTGACAACTCCGGAAATGGGACAGACCCCGGTGTGGTCGCAGGCGCGTTGGTGTTGGGGCTTCTGGTTGCGCTCCTCATTGGCGCCTTTAACGCAGGTATGGTCACCATATTGAATATCCAGCCCTTTATTGCCACCATGATTCTTATGGTGGCTGGGCGAGGAATTGCCATGCTGCTCACCCAAGGGCAAATCACTACAGTGAATTCCCCACCCTTTAAAGCGATTGGCGCAGGTCATTTCCTGGGAATACCCATGCCCATTGTTATTGCATTGTTGGCCTTGGGAATATTGGCTCTATTGGTCCGAGGAACTGCTTTTGGCCTGATGTTGGAATCTGTTGGCGTAAACCGTGAAGTCGCGCGCCTCGCGGGCGTTCCCGCTGCCGCAACGACCTGGGTGGTTTACGTCCTATGTGCCTTCCTTGCTGGCTTGGCAGGAATTGTCTATGGCGCGCCCACGATGGCAGCAGATGCGAACAATATTGGTCTGATGAAAGAAATGGACGCCATTATGGTGGTGGTTCTTGGAGGAACTCGACTTGATGGTGGTCGCTTTTCCCTGGGGGGAACTGTCGTGGGTGCCCTCATTTTGTCGGCATTAGAACGAGCCGTGGTTATTTTCGAGTTACCGTCACAAGTTACGCCGCTCTTTAAAGCGATTGTCCTCATTATCGTCTGTATTGCGGCCTCGCCCAGATTACGGCTCCGCCCTCGTCGATTGGCTTCCCTGAGCCCTACTCATCCTGCGGAGGTGGCATAATGCCGAAACTACTGCCCACACATAGGCGGATTGATTCACGTTTTCTGCCCGCTATAGGCTCTGTGGTTACCCTTATTGTCATTTTGGGTGTGGGGGAAATGCGCTACGGGATCGGCAATGGCGCGCGCCCCTTTATCTCCATGAAGCTCTTCTCTAACCTGCTCATCGACAACTCCTATTTGCTCGTTCTCGCTGTGGGAATGACCTTTGTCATCCTCACTGGGGGAATTGACCTTTCAGTGGGTGCCGTCGTGGCTTTGGTTGGCTTAATTACAGCAAAAGCATTTATGGCAGGTCTTCCGCTGCCACTGGTTTTGCTTTTAGGAGTTCTCGTTGGGACTGCCTGCGGAACGGCGATTGGCATTCTCGTCCAGGTCTTCGATATTCAGCCTTTTATTGCCTCACTCGCGGTGATGTTCCTTGCCCGTGGGTTGGCCAATGTTGTTTCTGTGGAATCGCTGCCTATTAAGAATGACGACTTTGCTGCATTAGCTGCCTGGTCACTGAAGTTTGATGAAGGTAAAGCGCTGTGGCGGGTGAATGCCTCAATGATTGTGGCTGCCCTTATTGTGCTCATCGGATTTATTGTGTTGCATTACACCCGTTTTGGGCGCAGCGTCTACGGTTTAGGTGCGGGAGACCGGGGCCAAGCTGTCCAATTAATGGGACTCAATGACGCGGGCACACGATTTGGCGTCTATGTCATTTCCGGTACCTGTGCAGGTGTAGCGGGAATACTCTTTGCTCTGTATACCAAGAGCGGATTTAATCTCACCGGGGTGGGAATGGAACTTGATGCCATTGCCGCCGTTGTTATTGGCGGAACTCTTTTAGCAGGTGGATATGGATTTGTTCTTGGCTCTGGTGTGGGCGTCGTGATTTATGGCCTTATTCAGGTCTTGATTGCTCGGGAAGGGTTAGATTCCTGGTGGACGAAGGTCTTTATTGGAGTGGTCCTATTGGCATTCGTCTTCCTGCAGCGAGTAATTGTGCGTCGCCGCGAATAGTTATCCGAAAAAATAGCCTTTCTCAGCGCTTTACGAACTAAAAAGAACAGAAAGCAACGGTGCGATTTCCTGTCTGAAAACCTGGACGAAACGCCGAAAATTCCGCATGGAACCTGACAAGTGGCGCCCTCTTCCGTACTGTGTCCTTAGTGGCCATTACCTTGGTCCGATAAAACAAACAGGAATGAGGTTCCTCTATGTCCGTCAACCGCACCGAGCTTATCGCCCAGATTGCAGAGCGCGCAGGCCTCACCAAGACCCAGGCAGACGCCGCCCTTGGTGCCTTCCAGGAAGTCCTGATTGAGTCCCTCCAGAAGGGTGAAGCTGTTAAGGTCACTGGCCTTCTGTCCGTCGAGCGCGTTGAGCGTGCCGCCCGCACCGGTCGCAACCCCCGCACCGGCGAGGAAATCAAGATCCCCGCGGGCTATGGCGTCAAGCTCTCTGCTGGCTCGACCCTGAAGAAGGCTGTGTCTGCCTGATTCGTCTTTAACGTCGTAGGGCGTCCGCCATTACGGTGGACGCCCTCGTCGTATCTTGAGGGACTAGCGCGCACCCTCGCAGATAGGTTCTCTGTGCTTTCTCATGCACGAGGGCGGGTGGCCCCGAGTGGCGGCATGAAAATGCTGGAAGAAAATAGGACTTTAGAGCGGTGAGGCGGCCGCTCAGCCACTACAGTGATTCCTGGGCCGCCACTTCACTGGCGGTAATATCACCTGTGCTCTTAAAGGAGAGACTAATGAGGATTGCGATCCTGCCCGATGACACCGCCATTGCACAGATAGCAGCCGACCGAATTGAAGAATTAGCGACACGTAAACCTGACTTCGTCCTCGGCCTCGCCACTGGATCATCACCACTACCTCTCTACGTCGAACTTGTCCGCCGCCATAAGGACGGGCGGATTTCTTTTGCCCAAGCCACCTCATTTAATCTCGACGAATATGTGGGCCTGCCAAAAGACCACTTTGAAGGCTATTCCAACTTTATTCACCGCCACCTCGTAGACCTTGTCGATTTCCGTGAAGGTGCAGCCCACGGCCCCGACGCCTGGACGGGAGACTCACATGCCGCAGCTGCCGACTATGACGCGGCCATTGCCGAGGCTGGCGGCATTGACCTGCAGATCCTTGGGATTGGTTCTGACGGGCACATTGGCTTCAACGAACCGGCAGGAACCCTGACCTCACGCACTCACGTCGGTGTCCTCACCGAGCAGACCCGCCGCGACAATTCACGTTTCTTTGACGATGACATTAATGCCGTCCCCACCCACTGCATTACTCAGGGACTGGGCACCATTATGGAAGCTCGTGAATGTGTCATGGTGGCCACGGGCGAAGGTAAAGCCCAGGCCGTACGTGAACTCATTGAAGGGCCAATTTCGCAGCGGTGGCCTGCCACCATTTTGCAGATGCACCCCAATACTCTTGTTCTTCTTGACGAGGCCGCGGCCTCGCAACTGGAAATGAAGGACTTCTACATCGAAGTGTGGGAGAAGGAACAGCTCCCGCTGTAAGTGGCGGAGGGTTCGCCATCAGGGGAAGTTCCTGCCCGTCGCGGGTACCACACCACTAAATGGCGAACCCGCCCCTACAATGGGACCATGTTTGCACTCGACGAACCCAATGGACCTGAGGCTCCCTCCGGACCCGGTGCGCCCGGGACCCAGTCCTCAACGGGTCTGCTTGAGCGCACAGAAACCGAACAAGAAAAATCCCCTGGCGACGGCGACCGTTTTGCTCATTTTGTTCGCCGGGATAAAGCCGACTCCTCAATGATCACTGGTCAACCGGTAGTGGCCCTGTGTGGAAAAGTGTGGATTCCTTCCCGCGATGCGCGCCGATACCCGGTGTGCCCCACCTGTAAAGCACTGCGCGACAATATGGGAAATAACGGCAGGAATTGGCCATTTTCTGACGGTTCGGGAGGGTCAAACAAGTGAGAGCCGCGGGAGACCGGCCCACCGGACCCGCGCACGCATCCCCTTCAGCAGCTGGCAATTTGCCGCCAGCTTATCCTTCGCGTGCGCCCTGGGGGACTGCCCAGAATCTTCGAGCCTGGCAGGCCGCAGCCCTTGAACGCTACATGGCCGCCTCACCGCAGGACTTTCTTGCAGTAGCCACACCCGGAGCCGGAAAAACCACGTTCGCGCTGCGTATTGCCACCGAACTCATGGGCCGTGGCATTGTCGAAAAAGTGACTGTCGTCTGCCCAACTGAGCACCTGAAAGTCCAGTGGGCCGATGCTGCAGGGCGCGTCGGCATTCATATTGACCCCGCCTTTTCTAACTCCCAAGGCCGCGCCGGCTCCCATTTCGATGGGGTGGCTGTGACTTACGCGCAGGTGGCTGCCAACCCAATGGTGCATTGTTCGCGTACCCGCACCTATCGGACCCTGGTCATCCTTGACGAAATCCACCACGCGGGTGACGCCCTGTCCTGGGGCGATGGCGTGCGCGAAGCCTTCGAGGACGCGACCCGTCGCCTAGCGCTGACAGGGACCCCTTTCCGTTCCGATACCTCACCCATTCCTTTCGTGCGCTACCGGGAAGATGAGGAAGGAGTGCGCCGTTCCCAGGCTGACTACACCTACGGGTATGGTGACGCCCTGCGAGATGGCGTCGTCCGCCCGGTCCTTTTTATGTCCTATTCCGGGCAAATGGCATGGAAAACCTCTGCTGGTGATCAATACACGGCCCGCCTGGGCGAGCCGCTGACAAAAGACCTGATGAAACAGGCATGGCGGACTGCTCTGGATCCGAGTGGCGAATGGATTACTCAGGTCCTTCAGGCCGCAGATCAGCGCCTGGAAGAAATCCGCCGTCAGGTGCCTGACGCGGGCGGGTTGGTGATTGCTGCAGACCAGAAACATGCGCGCGCCTATGCCCGGCATTTACGTAATATCACAGGCAAACCCGCCACCGTCGTTTTATCGGATGACGCTAATGCGTCAGAACATATTGACTCATTCCGTGAATCCACCGATAAATGGATGGTGGCCGTGCGAATGGTGTCAGAAGGCGTTGACGTTCCGCGCCTTGCTGTTGGCGTTTATGCCACGAATACGTCAACCTCCCTGTTTTTTGCTCAGGCCGTGGGGCGTTTTGTGCGCGCACGCAAACGTGGTGAAACAGCGACCGTTTTTATTCCCTCTGTTGTGCCTTTGCTGGATTTGGCTGGGCAAATGGAAGTGGAACGCGACCACGCTTTAGACCGGCCCAAAAACACAGAAATAGGGGAGTGGAACCCCGAAGACGCGCTGATTGCGGCAGCAAATAAAGAAGAGAAAGCCTCTTCTGATTTGCTGGGGACATTTGAAGCCCTCGGGGCGGATGCTGAATTTGATGCGGTTCTTTTTGATGGAGCAGCGTGGGGGTCGGGCGCAGAAGTCGGTTCTGTCGAAGAACAGGAATATTTGGGGATTCCCGGCCTTTTAGAACCGGATCAGGTGACCACGCTTTTGCGTGCCCGCCAGGAAGAACAATTCGCGAAACAGAAAAAGGCCCAGGCGGCAGCCCAGCTACGAGAAGAAAATGCGGGGATTGCTGATCACCGCGTGCGCGCTGCCAGGCGCAAAGAGCTCTCGAAATTAGTGGCCTCGTGGGCGCGCCGCTCGGGCGAATCCCATGCCACCATTCACGCGACTTTGCGTCGGCGTTGCGGTGGGCCAGAAGTGGCTCAGGCAACGACACAGCAGATTGACGCCCGTATTGCTCTTTTGCGAGAGTGGTTTGTGGGCCGCCGCTAAATGCGCGCCCCCGCGGCGGGACGACCCGACGATGGACGACAAATGGGGACGGCCCCGCAGGAAAGGGGCCCATATGCCGTGGCTGGTCCTCATTATTTCTGGCCTTTTTGAAGCCGTATGGGCAGGCGCTTTAGATAAAATGGATGGCCAATTCCGTACCCTGCCTTTTCTTGTTTTTCTCGCCTCATTATCGGTATCAATGGGCGGGCTTGCGTGGGCCCTCAAAGAAATCCCATTGGGAACGGGTTATGCCGTATGGGTGGGGACAGGAGCTCTTGCCACAATAGCTTGGGCAGTTTTTACTGGCGCTGAAACAATGAGTGTGGTCAAAGCACTTCTTTTAGCCACTTTGGTGGGCAGCATTATTGGATTGCGCCTTATCGAAAATTAGGGGTTTTTCGGCATAAACGAGGGCGGAGCCGCATTGAAAATTACGCGCCCCGCCCTCGTGAATGGAAAAACTAGAGTTCCACGTACCTCGTAGGAATCGCGACTTCCCCTTCAGATAAACGCCATGCCTGGTAGGGCAACTCATTACGGGAATGAATATGACGTTTCTGAGCGGCAACAAGAGCATCCGGCCCCCACGCCTCGGCATTAATTTGCCCATCGGTGACCAGCGGGACCTGCAGTGGACGCGCCCCCAGACGCTCCAACTCGGCCAGACCCTCCTCAGCAGAATCCGCAATCACCAGGATTTCTTCTGCGGCGTAGCCATCTTCATCCACTGTCCGGCCCGCCCATTTGCGGCCACCCACTGTGGACTTTGACTTGGACTTCTTTGCCGCAGGCTGCATTGTGCCACTGTGATCCTCACGAAGAACCACCTTGTAGACCAACGCAGCAGTGGGCACACCTGAGCCGGTGACCAACTTCGTTCCCACCCCATAAGAATCCACAGGGGCCGCACCAAGGGCAGCAATCGCGTACTCATCCAGATCAGAGGTGACCGTAATCTTTGTGGAGGTTGCGCCCATCTTGTCCAACTGGCCGCGCACCGTAAAGGCCTGCGCCACGAGGTCACCAGAATCTAGGCGGACAGCGCCTAGCTCGCCGCCAGCAGCCCGCGCTGCCTCGACCGCATTATTTACCCCCTGAGTCACGTCATAGGTGTCCACTAGCAGCGTCGTATCCGTGCCCAGGGAAGCGATCTGCGCGTCAAAAGCTGCCCGCTCAGAATCGTGAAGCAAAGTAAATGAATGGGCTGCGGTGCCAATGGTGCGAATCCCATAACGCTTACCCGCTTCAAGATTCGACGTGCCCTGGAAGCCTCCAATAAAGGCAGCGCGCGCTGCCGATACTGCTGCACGTTCATGGGCGCGACGAGCCCCCATATCCAGGCAAGGGCGACCATAGGCAGCAATTGTCATTCGCGATGCTGCAGAAGCCACCGCACAATCATGATTCAGCACCGACAACAGCAGGGTTTCTAAAATCGTGCATTCCGCAAAGGTGCCTTCTACAGTGAGTAAAGGTGACCCAGGGAAATAGCATTCGCCTTCCGCGTACCCCCAAATATTGCCTGAAAAACGGAAGTCCTTGAGATAAGCGAGAGCCTCGTCAGAAAGAGGAGTTGTTTGCGAGAGCCACTCGATCTGCTCATCATCAAACTCAAAACGCTCTAGGGCTTCAAGAATCCGGCCCGTACCAGCGACAACACCAAAACGGCGTGTAGAGGGTAAACGCCGACCGAAAAGCTCAAAGACACAATGCCGGGATGCCGTTCCTGACCGTAAGGTCGCATCAAGCATCGTGAGTTCGTACATATCCGTCAATAACGACGTGGAAATTGAAGCTGGCATAGAACCTAACTTAGTGGATATGAGCGCTCGCGTCCCGAAAGAAAGAAAAAGTGACCCATCCCTGCCTACAGTGGAGTCATGTCACGCACTATTGGAACTTTGCCGCGAGAAGAGACCCACGCGGCAACCTCAGCGCTATCTTCATGGCGCACAGTGGTGTGGAATGACGCTATTAATCTGATGGATTATGTCACCGAAGTTCTGATGCGCCATTTCGGGTATTCCCGCTCAAAAAGTGAAGCGCTGATGTGGCAAATCCACACTCAAGGACGAGCCATTGTTGCCACAGGAATGCGCGAAAGAATGGAAGCCGACGTGGTTGCCATGCATTCTTATGGCCTCCACGCCACATTGGAGCGTGATGAATGATTACGCCCTTTACGTCATCCACACAAGGAAAAGAATCCTGGGTTAAGCCCGAATTTAATCTCCTCCTCCAACAATTGATCCGCGAAATACTCCTGGTTTTAGACCAACCTGAATATTCCGCCGATATGCTCAGCGCCGTCACCTGCGAGACAGCAAAAGAACCCCCTTCAGACCCGTCACTGACCCACCTTTTGCCCCCAATGAGCACCGACATAGAGGAAGCTGCTCGAATGCGGGCACTGACCGACGACTTCTTACGCAGCGAAAAATCCGAGCGCTTGCGTGCGATTCATGAAGAGCTAGAGCGCGCCTACGAGGGCGGGGGCCGGGTTGTAATAGCGGCCGAAAAAGAATGGGAATGGCTGGCGGCCTTAAATGATCTCCGCCTCGCCCTCGGTGGTGAACTCGGTCTCGAAACGGATGAGGATGCAGAGGGGCTTTTGGCCCTGGCGCAAGGAGAAGTCCCTGACAGTGCTGGCCGAGCCGTCAATGCCACTGCCTATCTGCTGGTCACCTGGTGGCAGGATTCACTGCTGTCATCAATGCGTTCGTGACTGCTGAACAACTAGGGTCCATTGCATGGACAACGCGCCAATCGGCATCTTCGACTCGGGTCTTGGTGGACTCACAGTGGCGCGAGCTGTCATAGATAAACTCCCCGACGAAAGCATTATTTACCTGGGGGATACGGCAAATACTCCCTACGGGCCAAAGAATATTGCCACCGTTCGGGAAATGACCCTAGCGGGATTGGATGAACTCGCCTCACGCGGAGTGAAAGCTCTGGTCATTGCCTGCAATACTGCCACCGCTGCTGCCCTTTCCGATGCGCGGGAACGCTATTGGATTGATGCAGGAATCCCCATTATTGAAGTCATTACCCCAGCAGCAAGGGCAGCAGTCAATGCCACTAGGAACCGCGTCATTGGCGTGATCGGTACTGAAGCAACAGTGCGCTCAGAGGCCTATAAAAATGCGTTGGCGGCTGTTCCAGAACTGACCCTTCACGCCGTGGCCTGCCCCCGCTTTGTTGAATTCGTCGAAGCTGGCACTACTACCGGCGAAGAACTTGAAGAGGTCGCCCGCGAATACCTCACGCCCCTGAAAGAACGCGGCGTGGACACTCTGATTCTGGGATGCACCCACTATCCGCTTTTAACCGGAGTGATCGCCCGCGTCATGGGTGAAGGAGTCACCTTAGTGACCTCCTCGGAAGCCACAGCAAATGTCACCTATAACGAATTAGTCGATAGAGGGCTGCTACATGCGCCTCTTGGACCCGATTCGAGCCCTGACCATCTTTTCCTGTCCACTGAAGCAAATTCTGCATTCCCAGCTTTGGCCCGCCGATTCCTCGGGCCTGAGGTCAGCACTGTCCACCAAGTTGACACGAAGGGGCGTCCAGCGTGGAACTAAGAATTATCGGATGTACTGGGTCAATGTCAGGGCCTGACTCAGCGGCCTCGTGCTATTTAGTGAGAGCTTTCGGGCTGGATCCGGACACTGGCATTGAGCGCTGGTTTAATGTCGCTTTGGATATGGGGCCGGGGTCTTTTGGGCAGCTCTGGCACCATATTGACCCTTGCGATCTGGACGCCGTGATTTTCTCGCATTGCCACGCTGACCATATTGCTGACGTGATTTCCCTGCATGTGCACCGCCGTTGGGGGCCAGGCGGCAACTGTGATCCCGTGTTGGTTGCGGGCCCTGCCCAAACCCCTCACCGTATTCGACAAGTTGATGGCGCGGATGACAGCGAAACCTATGACGGGGAGTTTATTTTCCGCGAATTAGTGGCGGGAGAAGAATTCGAAGTTGGGCCACTGCGCATTACCCCATTTACCGCCTGGCATTCCGTGGAATCTTTTGGCGTGCGTATTGAAGGGCCGGATGAGCAGCGACCCGGTGAAATGGTGAGCCTGTTTTACACCGGCGATACTGATGAATGCGACTCTATTGTGGAGGGCGCTCGCGGGGCGGATTTACTGCTGGCTGAAGCAGGGTTTTCTGGGTGCGTGGAGACCCGTGGAATCCATATGGACGGGGCGCGGGCAGGAAATGTTGCCCGGCGCGCCGAGGTGGGTGCCATGATTTTGACGCATATTCAGCCATGGACTGACCCTGAAGAAATATTGAGCGATGCTCGGCGGGTGTGGGCTGGGCCAGTGGAGGTGGCGCGCAGCGGGCAGGTTGTGAATGTTGGCGCGGTAACGCAGCGGCAGCGCGAGGCTAGTGCGCTGGTGTCTCCTCAGGCGTGACGAGGGCGGGGCGCTGGTCACGAGGGCGGGGAGGCGCCCAAAAAGGGTTTGGGCGCGATAATTTCGCTCGAAAATGTGGCACCTGCGCAGTCTGCTGTGAGCACCTATAAACTGAAGATCGTCTCGTAGAGAGGGCGAAGGTCTTCTGGAGCTGTAGCGATAGTCCGTTTTCCGCCAGTTTCTCCGTCCTGACCCCACAGGGCATAACGCACTGCCCAAGGAGCGTATTCATCTATTTGGCGGTGCCTATTTATCTTCTTGGCCAGACTAGCAACTTCGGCAACTTTAGGATCGAAAGCCTCTATGGATGCACGAAGAAGGAAGAGTAGCGTTTTTATTGCCCTTTCATTGGAGATGAGGCTTGGGAAACGTTCGTCGTGATCAAATACTTCGCAGTTTGCAGTCGCAATGCACAGAGCTGCTAAAGCTTCTGGTGTAGGGCCATACTTCAGTAAATAATCGCGTACGAAGTAGGTGTGGATCTGTTGGTGTTCGCCATCGAGGTGGAATAAATAGTCGAATAGGATAGGAGAATATTTCTGGTCAATCCACGCGAGGCAGAAGACAGCAAATGTCCCAGGTGCCATGTAGTAATCCCCATCAAGTAGGGGATCGGCATAGAAATGCTGTTCAGAGAATGCTATTCGTGCATATTCCTCTATGAAAGGGTGAGTCTGTGGATATGTTACGGCTGTAGCAAAGAAGCGATGTACGTCTACGTGAGGAAAGTCTTTGATGGGTAGTAACTCCTTTCCGCGTCCGCGATATTGAATCCAATAGCTGCGAGGAAAGTCGGTAGTGGACAGAAGGCGAGTAATATGTTGAATGGCTGCTTTATAGGCACTCGCTGTCTCGGTCGTAATTTCGATAGAAACGATAGCCATAGCATCATTAGCTGTGATATGAGCCCCATCGTATATACCTGAGGCAAGATCAGCAGGAAGTGTGCCAGTGCCCTCTTTTTTGAGACGCGCAGGGAGAGTAGAACCAAGCAGTTCGACCGTGTCGAATATCCCTTCATTCTGGTCCCAATTGACGGGCCCCAATTTTTTATCAGCAATAGCGATGCGGCAGGCAAAATCGAATAGAGAAGAAGGAATATTTTCTAGATTGAGCTTTGGATTGGGGATCCACTTTCCTGTCTCAGCGTCTAATATCATCCATTTATCGCGGAGATGTATTTCTAGCCATTTCGTCAGTATGAGATAGAAATAAATCCAATCGTTCAATGGAAGTAGGCGGGTGATGAAGTCCCATTCTTTGTCGGCGTCAAATGAGTCAGTAACGTGTTTGGGGAGATGAAATTCCAATAGAGAAGGTGCATCAATATAGTGTGTGTCAATAACGATGGTGCTGTAATAGTGAGCTGTCTCTGTTTTCGCTGTGCCGCTGTTTACCGCCTCAATTGCCGCCTCGAAAACCTTCGCGATCTCTTCACTTTCTTCGGCGTGTCGCAACTGCAAGATATTCTCGGTGTTCATACCTAAGAGATAGCACGTCCTAACAGGGTAACGCCGGTATTAGACGTCGCAAAGTTGAGACAGAATAAAAGGAATGGCCCCCGCCCTCGTCAATGAAAATGAGCGAGGGCGGGGCACACCTTTCTTACGGGCAGCGTGGAAAGTGCAGCAAGACGCTTTGCTGCTGTGCTACTCACGTTTTTCAGTCCAGGTCTGACTCGGGTGGTTCTAGCGTAAAGATCTTCTCGTAAAGAGGGCGGAGTTCCTCAGGAGCAGAGGCCAGGGTTTCTTTGCCACCGTTCACTCCGTCGCGACCCCATAGGGTGTAACGCACCTCTGAAAGGTAGTAGTCGTCAATCTCAAGGTGTGTATCTGAATCCGCGTCCGTGTCGCCATAATCGCCTAACTGGGCAGCGAGTTCGATGACTTTCGGGTCAACTCCTTCTTGGGGGCAACCAAGGAAGGTGAGCAGTATTTTTAAGGCCTCCTCATTAGCGACAATCCTGGGGAGACGCTCATCGGGTTCAATTTCCTGGCAGTTGTCAATAGCGATACACAGTGCTGCAAGTGATTCTGGTGTTGGACCGTATTTCAGTAGGTACTCCTTAACGAAGAAAACATGGAGCTCTTGGTGTTCACCATCAACAGCGTGGAGATAATCGATAAGGGTCGGCGAATACTTCTGATCGGCCCAGGCGAGAGCAAATACTGCAAATGTGCCGGGCAAGGCGCAATATTCCGCGTCACAAGCAGGGTCGGTGTACCACTCGAATTCCTTGATTGCCGCATGGGCATAACTTTCTATTAGCGGGTGCAATTCCGGATACTCTGCGGCAGTAGCGAAAAGACGGTGAACGGCAATATCGGGCAAATCCTCAATAGGCAATAGTGCATCACCCGGGCCTTGATATTGAATCCAGTAACTGTGGGGGAAATCGGTGGTGGAAAGAAGGAGGGTAATGTGGCGAATGGCGTCAGCGTAGGCGTTCGCGGATTCCTCTGTGATCTCCACGGTGATAATGGCGGTGATGTCACTAGCGGTGACGGTGACCCCTTTATAGGTGGCGGACACAAGTTCCGCAGGGAGGTCGCCGCTGCCATTTTTCCTGTAGTGTTCGGGCAGGTCAGAACCTAGTTGTTCGAGTATGTCGAAGATTTGGGAAGTTAAGCCGGAATACTGTGGTCCCCATTTATTATCAGCAATCGCAATGCGGCAGGCAAAATCAAAAAGAGCAGGCGGAATATCCTGTGTATTGAATTCTGGGTTAAGAATCCACCGTCGCCGTCTTTCGTCCTCGATCATCCAGCTATCACGGAGATTCTTTTCCACCCATTCTTCTAGGGTGCGGTAGAGCTTATCCCAGCTGAACATAGTAATCAGTCGGGTAACGAAATCCCATTCTTTATCAGCATCAAAAGAAATAGCAGGCCGCCGAGACAGCTCAAATTCAAGAAGGGCAGTTGGATTAATAATGTGCCCGTCAAAAGCAACAGTCTGCCAAAAGCTGCTGAGGTCTTTTCTTTCTGCGGTGCCATTATTTACGGCCTCGATTGCCGCCTCGAAAATCTTTGCGATCTCTTCGCTTTCCTGAGCGTGCCGCAACTGCAGGGTATCGTCGGTGTTCATACCTAAGAGATAGCATGTTGGAACAGGGCAGTACTGGGACTTGATGTCGCAAATTCGATACGGGATAAAGAGTGTGCCCCGCCCTCGTCAATGAAATAAACGAGGGCGGGGCATACCCTGTCAGACCAGGTGAGGGCGCAGTGGCTCCAAGGTGAAGATCTTCTCGTAGAGGGGACGGAGTTCTTCTGGAGCTGAGGCCAGGGTTTCTTTGCCGCCAGATTCTTCGTCCCTGTCCCATAGGGCATAGCGGACCCGGGAAATATAGTCCTCGTCGATCTCTCCAAGACTCGCTCGTAGAGCAGCAACCCGAGGATCAACACCCTCCTGAGGGGAACCGAGAAGAGCAAGCAAAGTCTTCAGTGCCTGCTCATTTGCCACGAGGGCGGGGAAACGCTCATCATGGCCAAAATCTTGGCAATTGACGCTGGCGATACACAAAGCAGCAAGTGATTCTGGCGTCGGACCGTATTTCAGCAGGTAATCGCGAACGAAGTAAATGTGGAGTTCCTGGTGTCCTCCATCGACCTGGGTGAGGTAATGAAGAAGGGTAGGGGAGTATTTCTGGTTAGCCCAAGCGGTGGCAAAAGCAGCAAATGTTCCCGGTGCTGCGCAGTATTCCTCATCGAGATCAGGGTCGGTATACCAATGGTGTTCAGTCAGTCCAGCCTGCACATACTCCGCAATGAGAGGGAGCAGCTGGGGAAAGGTCGCTGCGCTAGCAAAAAAGCGATGAACATCAGCAGCAGGGAGTTCCTCAATAGGTAATAGTTCCTCGCCGGGGCCCTGATATTGAATCCAATAACTGCGGGGGAAATCAGTAGTGGAAAGAAGACGAATAATGTGTTCAAGTGCGGCCTTATAGGAATCCGCAGTGTGCTCAGTGATGTTCACGGAAATAATGGCTGTGACGTCATTTGCTGAAATACGGGCGCCATCATAGCTTGCCGAGACAAGGTCCGCAGGAAGATCGCCACTGCCGTCTTTCTTCAGCTTTTCGGGTAGGTCGGAGCCCAGTTTTTCAAGGAGGGAGAAAATTTCTTCGGTAGTGATTGATGAATAACTCGCGCCCCATTTCATATTCGCCACAGCAATACGGCAAGCAAAATCGAAGAGAGCTGGTGGAATATCCTGGGTATTGAGTTCCGGGTTAAGAATCCGCCTTCCTGTTCTTTCATCCTTAATCATCCAGCTATCGCGGAGATTCTTCTCTACCCACTGTCTTAGGGTGCCGGAGAAGGTGGCCCACTTAAACAGAGACACCAGTCGGATAACAAAATCCCATTCTTTATCGGCATCAAAAGAAGGAGCAGGCTGCTCATGTAGTTTGAATTCCAGCAGGGAGTCCGCCTCAATGTAGTGGCTGTCGAGGATGATGACGCTGCGGTAGTTGAGTGTTTTCGCTTTGGCGACGCCACTAGTCACTGCATCGATGGCGCTACGGAAGATGACTGCAACCTCTTCATTTTCCTGCGCGTCGCTCAGGTATAGGATGTTGTTGGTACTCATCCTCAATAGATAGCACACCGTATATTGTGTCGCCGACCCTCACCGTCGCAGACTTGATACAGGCAAAATACCTGCCTGTCCCGAATTGCGACCGCAGATGTGGGTGGGCTCGTCTACTCTCAATCCATGCGGACTTTTCACGGAACTTCCCTGCTGGACGACGCCAAGCTCGCCCTGGAGCTTGCCCCTGCATTAACGCCAGAAGGCCTGGAAGAACGGCCTGAATTTTTCGCGGGCTTTTCCGCTCAGCCCGCTATCTTGGCTAAAGGGCTGCTCGCTGTGGCTGATGTTGCCCAAACGCGCTATTTCCAGCCAATGCCAGTGAGTGTGCGCGATCCTATTTGCACTGCCAATGGTGACCGGCTCCGATTTGAAGCCTATTCGGCATGTAATACGGTGGCTGTACGATTGGATTTATTAGCTGGTGCTTTTGATGGCGGCGATATTCGCCATGGCACAACCAATGTGGATATTAATCCTCCGCTGCGTGATGCTTTAACACGGATGACTCCCGCAGACCTCCTGCACCTTCAGGTAGGCGCCGACGAATTACGTTTATCCACCTTGGAAGACACCCATGTTGAGCGGAAAGTAGAATTACCAGAGCGTTGGCTTAAGGCTTTAGGATCCGAACAAGAACTCACCCACGGGCTTGAACTCATTGGCGAGGCCTCCGCAGTACACACCCGCCAATTCCTTGCCTCTCTTCCCGCAGGAAATAGCCGTAAAGGTCAATGGGCAATTAGCCGTTTGGGAGTGAAAAATGCGCTTCGCCCGGGTAAAGGCAGTGTCTACGCTGAAGGAGTTCACCGCTTGCGGGCCGCGCGGCGTTTAGCGCCGCACATTACCGGAATGCGAGTGTATGGGCAGCCAGGAGCAGATAAATGCGCCTCCGTATGGGAGTTTTCCCTCCCTCACGGCCGCATTAGTTTCACCTTGACACCAGAGCACTATCGAGGCTTTTCTGGCGAGGGCGCATTATTGCGGAAACTCGCCTCCTCAACTGCCCTTAATGATGGGGCCAGCGTGGCAATGTGCTTAACATTTGAACCACGTATTAATGTCGAAGAAATCGCCCGCACAACAGGGCTGAACGTACAACGCGTTGGCGAAGGACTCGCAGTTTTAGCCTCTGATGGTCGAGTTGGCTTTGACCTTTTTGAAGGCGCCTATTTCCACCGTGAATTGCCCAGCGATGCGGCGCGCATTGAAAAAACAAATCCTCGCCTGAAAAATGCCCGGCGCCTTATTGAACAAGGCGCGGTCCGCCCATTTGATGGTCACCCGGGAGTATTCCGCGTCCAAGGCGAATCCAATGACTATATTGTGCGCACTAATCCCTCTAGTTGCACCTGCCCATGGTGGCGTGAGCACCAGGGATCGCGGGGAGTCTGCAAACACGTATTGGCAGTGGAGATTCTGACCAGTAGTGAATCGCAGAGCGATCCCGGCCTCGTTGATTCTGA
This sequence comes from Actinomycetaceae bacterium, assembly GCA_030524055.1. GTDB lineage: Bacteria > Actinomycetota > Actinomycetes > Actinomycetales > Actinomycetaceae > Pauljensenia. Next base: position 148,120 of record JAUNHH010000002.1, read on the forward strand.
AACGACGGATACGGGAAACTAAAGGCGAAGCACTGTGGCAAAAAAGCATGAGGCGCCTGAAGCGAAAGAATTGCGCCGTTTCGTCATGGCGGTGCGAGACGTTGCCGAATTGCGAGTAACAATCCGGCGCCTTGATGTCGAAAAATACTCAGCATTGCGGGCGATTGCCCGTGAATGTGCTGAGGATGTGTGTTCGCGTCTTTTTAGTGCACAAATGCACGGGTCAGCGATGATAATGGCACTCGAATTTGATGTTGAACCTACCGTTGTTGCCGAATTATTCAGCGAGCCATCGGATCGAGGGTGGATCTATCGGGCCGGAGAATTCCCTCATCTGTTGCCAAGTTTGCTCGATAAAAACAGCGAGTGGGCTCGCCAATTTGTCGATAGCCTTATTGACCTCTGTTCTCCTTTGGGATTTGCCTGGGCCTCACTATTAATTGACCCATTAGTTGCTGCCCATAGTCTGCCATTGCCGCAGGCGCGCAATTATTGGCTGGACTGGGGACGCTATTGCGTACTACCTGGGGAAGGGCGCCGCTGGAGTGATGCTTTTGTCACCGCCTGCGGGTACGAAGGGGCACTCAGCTGGCGTTTAGGGCAAAAGAAAGAGCTTCTTCGACATATTCACGAGGGCGGAGCGTGCATTCGTGAAAGTGAAGGCCTGGATGAGAAAGCAATAGTGACAGCCCTTCTCGACATTATTGAACGTCAGGAAAGGAGTGTTGCTCAATCCAATGTTGCCTTATTTTTGGAGGGCCTCGGCCTCGGAAATGCATTATGGGAACAGCATGACCGCCTTTTCGCTGCTTTGCCAATGGCGCATAGCAGTGTCATTGCTTTTGCCTGCTCACAATTCTTGCCTCGGGACCTGAGTGAAGAGGAAATGACGCAGCTGAGTAATGAGGTCCTCACTCGAAAAGAAAAGGCGCCAAGAAAAATAGTATTGAAGGCATTGAGTGCGTATTCGACTCCTGTGAATGGCATTATTGATGCCCTTGAGGCAGTTTCCCACGAAGCCGACACCACTATTGCCCGTGCCGCACAGACGATCCTTGATAAATGGGGTGCGGAGTCGCCGTTGACTGCTGAAACTATAGGTCTATGGAAGGAACCAGTGGGTGCGCCAGAGCCCCTGAAATGGGGGAATCTTATTCTTGATGACCCTGCACTAAAAGAACTTCTCACTGCGACCTCACCTGATATGCGAGAAACTGGAGAAGCTGAAGAGTATTTATGCGCGGCGCTGGTAGCAACTGCCTATGAACGCGGACGCGAAGCGGTAATGGCTCAACTTGATGATGATGGCAGATGGGATGTATATGGGGTGATTAACGCCCTCGATGGTGGATATTGCTGGCCACGTTCACGTCCCACGGGGCGACTGGCGCAAAAATACGGTGCAGCAATTGCCACGCGCCTAGGCGAAATCCCCACTTTATTAGCGACGCCTACCCATCGTGACCGGCGCGTTGAATGGCCGGTATTTATCGAACGACTCGAAAAATATGCCGAGGCAGATATACGTGTTGAACCCAGCGATCTTCTTATTGCCTTAACGCGACTGCCTCGCGAAGAAATCCCTGTTGATTTGCCTGATCTTCCAGTAAGAATACGGGAATCAAAGATCACTGTTGGCAAAGCCTTGCGTCATTATCTGACCCATCCTTGGGAATGTGATCTGCGTATTCTTCCCGAGCGCGAAAATGGTCAGTCCAACTATTATGCGGGCACAAATATTCGTCGTACACCCTCAGATATTCCCACTATTGTTCGTCTTCTCCATTGCGGCACGGTGTGGGGATGTGAAAATGATGGTGGCGATGAAATTCCGGAAGCAGCACGGTTAATTCCCGCTTTTGCCTCCGATGCAGCACTATCTGGACTACGGGCGCTGGTCACCTATGGGGCGAACTGGGCGACATCGATGATCTGTGGCGTTTTGAGCTGTGCTCATCCGGTGACACCCGTCGTGGCTTTAAGTGGACTAGCTCTAGCCGCATCTGTTAGTCCATCTGGACGCGAACGCGTGGCTGATGCCTTTATTACCGCCTGGGATGACGGGCGACTCACCAGTGACCATTTGGTGCAGGCATGGGGTCGGGAATGGGCGTCTCAACTTGAACTGTCGCCTGCCCGTCTAGTCGCAACCCTGACCGTCATTGCCGAGGGCGGGGGCTTGGCTTTGGTATGGCCGTTGATGGTGGCAATGGCTGAGGAGATGGCGTTGGAGTCTAAGCCTCTGGCGGCTACGGCGCGTGTGTTGGAAACACTCCTGCATTTCTTGCCTGAGGTGAAGGCAGTTGGAGTGAGTGTGGATTTGCCTGCTGTGAGTGCCTTGGCCCAAAGAAAAGGCAAAACAAAAGCAGTGACCGTTGCCCGGCTAATTCATGACCAGATAGGGGAGGCACATGAGTGAAAAGGTAGATATTACGGGCACCATTATGGGATTGCCCCATGTGAAAAAGGTGCTCGACCATATTTACTCCCTTTCTGCTGAGGAAAGGAAAATATGGACTCAAGAATGTGTCACGTCGCTGAAAAAATGGGCGGCAATGCTCGGCGGGGATTTTTCGCATGAGATCCAAGAGGGTGGATGGCTGGACTATGCCCAGCGGGATCCGCACGAACAATGGAAACGGTCAAAGGCAGCGGTCAAATTGCTTTTTGCTGCGGTGGCATTGGATACCACTGCCCGGCAGGTTCTTCCCTTGTGGCGCGCAGGCCAAAATTCAGTGAAGTTTGACCGACAACTGCTGCGCCTATGGATTGAGGCCATGCTGGTACGTGGGGATGAATGGGTGACCACATTCGTCCAGCTCCTCCTCAAAGGGCCGCGTCGTGAATTGCGAGGTGCACATCTCCTTCTTGTTCCCCTCATGGAACACATTGATATTCCCGTCCCAGAACAAGCGGAATACCTTCGAGGATGGGCCATAGGGAATCTCTACGACTACCCAGAGTCATCTCAGAATCTTGCTAACCCAAAGCGTAAATGGGAAGAGCACTTTATAGCCGCATGTGCAATAGCGGATGCTTTAGCCCGTGAAACTATCGACCAGGAACGCCTGGAAAAAGAATATGCCTCCGCCCTCGCCGAATATCGGGAAAATAATACGCTCAATGACGAGGCCCTCTTTTCTGCGCTTCTACAGGTAATTGCTCGCGGAGAGCGGGTCAGCGCCCAAAGGAATGCACTGATCTGGATGGGGGCATTAGGCGTGCTGGACGCCGTCAATACTCATCGCAGTGAAGTGATTGCTGCACTCCCCTTAGCCGAGCCCTCCACATTAAAGAAACTCACCACCCTATTGCTGAGTAAAGAAAGCTCCGAGGAGGAACTTTACGCTATTGCTGGCATAGTATTAGCAGCCAAAGAAAAAGGCATAAAAACGACGATGCTTCGCGCATTAAATGCCGCTTCAACGCCACCACAAGACATTATTGACGCCGTTAATGCCATTGCCGAAAGTAGCGATGTTACTAACGCTCAGCGTGCAGCTGCCCTGCTCGACAAGTGGAATATCAAGGCTGATGAACCGACCCCCATCCTGGGCCTGTGGAATGAACCTTCCGGTGGCGACATGTCACCATTTATTGACGAGAATACGCTGATTATCAGCGAGAACGAACTCGCACTTCGGCTTGTTGAGATAGCCGACGAGCAGGCTTTCTCAGGCAACCTAGAGATCTTTCTTGCTCAGCTTGTTGCCACTATCCACCGCAATGGAACGCAGGTCTTGACGAATGCGATTGCACATAACGTCGTCCAGGAGAAAAAATCAGAATGGAGTGCGATACCAGTACTCCTCACGCGATTACTCGCCGCTGTAGTTCGGGGTGACATTACCCCTGGTCAAGTCCCGCCTCCAGCAGGGCTGACAAGTGGCTCCCTTCTCTATCTTTCCGCCTGGAGAGTGCGTGATATCTTTTATCGCCTGGGGGAAATTCCCTGTTTACTGTCTACACCATCGGTGGCGCCGTTTAGGGTCACCTGGGAGGATTTTATTCGCCGAGCGGAGCGGTATCGCGATGCGGGTGTGGAAATAGAACCCACTGATCTTGCGGTGGCATTAGGGCGAATGGAAAGAAATGCATCCGCTGATTGTTCTGGAATGGATCTGCCTATTCGAGGATCCATTTTCAGCGTGAAGGATGTTCTAGAAATTTGGCGCGATCATCCACCGGCAGAACCTGAAATACGGGCATACTCGGAAAAGGATCAGACTGTCTGGCGCAACGTCTTAGAGGTGACGGGTGACCAACCCTATTGGCATGAGCTGATCGGAATTGAGTCGCCATGGACGCATCCTTATTCTGTTTCCACGAATTGGTCGGGACTTGGTATACATGAAGTCAGTGGGCTGTGGAAGCATGATGATTGCCGTATTAGTGTTTGGGACGAGTGCGCCGCAATTTCATTGATGCCGCAATATCCGGCACGGGCAGGATTGTTTCCCCTCATGCACATCGTGGACTGGGTGGGAAGTGCAGCAAGTGCTGACGCTATTAATGCCTATATTTCCACCGCCCATCGATGCGGCGATTTAGGAATTATTGCCCTCTTTTCCTGGGTTTGCGGAGTCTCCACTCGGCAAAGGGATGAAATAGCGGGTGCATTATTAACTGCCTGGGATCAAGGGCGTACTACTGCCGAGGAACTCCTTCATGGTTGGACTTCCCCCGCGTGGACCGTGATTTACGAGGAAGAGCAACTGCCAGACTATAAGAGTCGCAATAAGGTCTTCTCTTTCCTTATTTCTATAGCCGAGGGCGGCGGTCTGGCTTTGGTATGGCCACTCATGGTGGCTATGGCTGAAGAAATGGCAGGAGAAGAAAAAGTGCCTACCACAATGGCGAGTGTTCTCGAACAGATACTGCGTTTCTTGCCTGAAGTGCGGGCGGCAGGCGTCAGCACTGATATGCCAAATATTTCTGCCCTTGCCAATCGAAAAGGTAAAAGCAAGGCAATCACAACTGCCCGACTTATTGCTGCAGAATTGGAGGGAAATAATGAGTGAGACGCCTGGAATTATCGAGGTCATTAAAGAGACGCGAAGCCTGGAAGAGTTTCTCGACTATCTCAATACCCTTCCTGATAAACAGAGGGCCTGGTGGCGGAAGGAATTCATCGCCTCACAAAAGGAATGGCTAATGCTCTGTGAATCCAGCAATTGGATTCACTTCCGTCGAACCTTCTTCGAGGACAAGAAAGAACTCCATTCGAGCTTAATGTACGCGCAGCAAAGTAAATTTGCTCGCTACCTCATGGCAATGGGGATTGTCTTCGACCTTCCCCCAGCGCATGTTGCCAGGATGTGGAATGTTGGAAACCTGTGGAGGGTTGAAGGTAAAGGGCAAATTTCTCTCTTTGTTGACCTTATCGCTCAACGCGGTAATGAATGGGTAGAAAAGTTTATTCCTGCGCTGATAAAGGTGCGTGGTATCGCAGATTTAGCGCACCTTCTTACCGTTCCCCTCATTGAGGCGACCCACGCACCTATGCCCGTCCACGACCGCTATCTTCGCGCATGGATGACCCGTGCAGACAATATTCCCCGCCCGGGTCAACGGTGGGAAGAACATTTCCTAGCGGTGTGCCGGACCTCCCGGGGCTTTAATCAGCCAATCTATTTGCGTGACGAACGGCAGGGAAAAATCGCCCAGGCGCTCGCTGAAATGCGGAAAATAGAGCCACTAAATGATGCCGCGTTATTTGACGGATTACTGAGCGTTATTGATCGTGGAGAGGTGCTTTCAGCTCAAAAACATGCCCTATGGTGGATGGACGTCCTACAGATTACGTCGCTCATCCACTCCAACCGCGATCGTGTCCTTGCCGCTTTATTCCAAGCAGAACGCCCAATAGTCAAAACCCTGATCACCCAGTTGCTTGCTGAGAAGACCAGCGATGCTGAACTTGAACGCATCGCCGAAGTCGTTCTGGCTGGCAAAGATAAGGGCCTGAAACGCGATATTCTGCGCCAACTCAAACAGCGCCCAAAACTCAGCGTAACCGTGACGAGCCTGGTGCAGGACATTGCCGCAGGCAGCGACATTGCGTCCGGAAAACTTGCCACACAGCTCCTTAGCCAGTGGGGAGAAAACGCTACGATAGAGAGCGCTGTTAACGGGCTATGGCAGGAACCCCAGATGCCTGAGGCGGAACCTTTCGCCGCCGAGCACCTTCTCGACGACGTGACATTTGAGACTCTCATTGCAGACCTCTACAACCAACCGCTAACTGCTGACATGGTTGAGCGCACGCTGATGCACTGCGTGGCGATAGCTCACCATAGGGGAGTGGATGACCTGATCAACCGCCTGTCAGGATTCCACGAGAAATACACTCCTTCTCAGCGGTGGCACCTCCCCGGTAAACATCTGCACGGAAAGTGGCACCATTTCCTTGGCCCACTTATCGAAGGACTTGCCACCGGGGACATTCGCCCAGGAGAAAGGCCAGAGCAAACAATAATCGGACAAGGACCCCTTCAACTATTGGCGGCCCTTCGCTGCCAAGATATTATCTGCCGCCTCGGGGAAATTCCCTGCCTATTATCTACCCCATCAAATACGCGATACGCAATTACCTGGGATGATTTCTGTGCGCGCTTGGCACTCTATGCGCAAGAAAATGTGCCAGTGGAGCCCACTGATCTTGCCATTGCTCTCAGCCGAATTGCCGCGGACCAGATTGGTGATCTTACCATATCCAACGTAACGATCCGTGATTGTGACATCGCTATTCACGACGTCATTACCGCTAGAGCCGCGAATACTATTCCCCCGGCGCATCTCGGTTTTAATCGCGTCGTATTACAGCATTGGTCACCTCATCGTTTTATCGTGAGTGGGGATGAACCGACGTGGCATTCAATGCTCGGGGTAGAGTCACCGTGGACCCATCCCTATTCCATTTCTCAGTCAGTGTGGAAAAGGCACGACGTTGAATTTCTCCCCTCAATATGGGATCAGACAGGCAAAGGCGTACTTGTTGACGACAATAATAGTGCGACCCTAAAACTCCTCCCTGGATATAGTGCACGCCCCGCCCTCGTATGCCTGCATGATTTTGTTTTTTCTACAGACAGTGAGGGTGTAGATGCACTGATTTCTCATCTGGACACGATGCAACGGTGTTTACCCATTACGGCCTTTGCAGTGGTTGCTGCAGTCGGGAAATGCCGCCCAGTAGACAATGAAAAAATTGCAGCGGCGCTCTTTGATGCGTGGAATTACGGCACAATTGATCCTAAAGATTTTGCCCAGGGATGGGCCACATCCTACTGGGACGATAATGACGCCCAGAGTCAGCCGCCTTTTGAACGCAAACCGCTTAAACTCGTCCCATTCCTTTCATTAATTGCCGAGGGCGGGGGCCTCGCTTTGGCGTGGCCCTTCCTTGTCACAATGGCCGAAGACTTAGCCGGACAGGATAAACCACCTGCAACAACAGGTGCCGTTCTTGAGTTGGTCCTCCAGTACCTGCCTGAAGTGCGCGCAGCAGGATTCGCGGTTGATTTGCCCGCGACCTGCGCCCTCGCCAATAGAAAAGGCAAAACCAAAGCAATAACGGTTGCCCAGCGCATAGTTGAGGCAATGTGATAGTCGATATTCCGCGTGCTATTTCACGACTAGGCACGCCCCAAGATGTTATTTCCCACGTTCATTCTTTAGGGCCAGAAGAACGTGCTCAATGGCAAAAAGAAGTGAAGCGGAGCCTGAAAATCTGGGAGCAGATTACCCAGGCAAATGGAAATAGCCCTGAGATTCCCGCCGAAGAAGGCTATCTTGCTCAACCACATACACGGACAATGGGCTTTCGGCAGGTCCTCTCAACCCGGCTATTTCTTGTGGCACTCGCCTTAGAGGTGTCTCCGACAACCGCTATCCGCCTCTACCCCACGAATATTGGGGCGTATGTGGAGTCTAAAGGCGCCCTCGATGATCTTATTCAGTTAATTGCCTCTCAAGGGTATTCCTGGGTGGATACATTTATCGCTGGCATTCTCGGGACTCGAACCAGAGCGCGGAATGCCCACTTCCTCATTGCGCCGCTGATTGCCTATTGTGACCGACCGGTACCTGATAATCCGCCGTATATCCAAGGGTGGGCTGGTCGAATACCTGATCCGAATACAAAATGGGAACAACACTTCCACGCTGCATGCGCATTGCCTGGAGCATTTGCCTTTAATCCGCCAGATAAACAGCGCTATATCAACGACATACGCGAGGGAATAACGAGACTGCGGCAGGTTGAAGTAACGAATGACTACGCACTATGTGACAGCGCCCTATCCATTATTGAACGCGGTGAACGCCCATCCGCGCAGCGGCAAGCACTCTATTGGATTAAGGGACTAGGGCTAGAGGGTTGTGCTTTCCAATACCAGCAGCGTTTATTCACCATTCTTCCCCTTGTTGATATCCACGTATTCCGGTGGATTGTCGCATTATTTCCTGACATTACAGGTGCTGACCTAACGGCACTCATTATTGAGGCTTTCACTCGGAAAGAAAAGTCCTTAGCGCAATCAATGCTCGCACGTATTACTGACGCTGAGATTACGGGCGACCTTATTGCCCTTCTTCGTGACATCGCACGCTCGCACGAACCCACATGGAGAGAATGTGCTCAACACGCACTCCAGAGCCTTGGGCAGGCAATACCAGACGAGCCCGATCATCGTTGCGGACTCTGGCGCGCACCATCGCAATTATCCAAGCCGCTACCTCCAATAAATACTGACGCGGATCTTCACTCCCTCTTTCCCTACAGCACACATCTAGACCCGCTGTCTCTTCTTCGCGATAGCGTCATCAATATCTACGCCCGCGAATATCAGGAAACACGGCAACCATTGAATGCTGTATTCGCGACCAAAGCACTGCAGTATGCCTGTCATCGTTCACGTGCTGATCGCGAGAATATCGCCATTGTGCTGCTGGAAGCCTGGGATGCTGGCCGCCTCCATTCCAATACATTGCTTGAAGCGTGGACTGGCCCATGGTGGCAGAAGATCGCTGACGTCGTTGAGAGTCTGGAGGCCACACAACGCTCTGCCAATAAAGTGGCCTCCCTTGCCACCATTATCGCTGAGGGTGGGGGACTGGCATTGGTGTGGCCATTACTAGCGTATTTGGCGGAAGAAGTCGCGACAAATGGCGGACCCGGGACTTCCACCGTATTGGAGATCGTCCTGCGCTACCTGCCTGAAGTGCGCGCTGCAGGAGTCGCGGTTGATTTGCCCGCGACAGTCGCCCTCGCCAATAGAAAAGGCAAAACCAAAGCAATTCTGACTGCCAGACAGATCGTCGCCGAAATGGAGAAGTACGATGGAAGCGTCAATTGATATTGCAGCGCTTATCGCCGAGTATGACAATGATCAGCAGATTATTGATCGCATTAGGTCAATGGATGCTGAGGAAAGAAAAGCCTGGCAAAAAGCCGCAATACAGTCCTTGACGCTATGGGGTCATGCCCTTGATTGTTTCCCGCGCGTGGAATATGTGTTCACTGAAAAAGATGGCTATCTTGGAACCGGTCCGTGGAAATATCAATGGCAAAGGGCTGACTTCGCCTTTCGGTTAATTCTTGTTGCCCTCCTCCTGGATCTCTCTCCGCAGCAAGTAGGCGCACTATACGCCAAATATTTTGTGGTCCACCTTGAGAGGGATGAGATTATTGAGACGCAATCTGCATTGGTTGATTGCATCGTCGACAAAGGGAAGGAATGGGCGGAAAAATTCATTTCCTCCTTCCTTAGGAAGGCGCGGCGAAATGATAGGCTCTGCCTTATTATTCTCTCGCTAAATGAACGCTTAGATCTGCCTGTTGCCCATAATCGGCATTATCTTCAGAGTTGGTTTACTGACCGCTTGAATATGATGAGCGGATGGGGGAGGGCGCCGCAGTCATCGCTCGTTGGCCAGAAATGGGAAGAACATTTTCTTGCCTTCTCCGAACGTCCGAATGCCCACAATGACCCGACCTATATTTCAAATGACTTCACCCTGGAAGTGATGAAGCGAAGGGTTGCCGAATTAGACCAGGAAGAACCTCTGGACAAAAATGCCCTATTCTCTAACCTGATCCAGATTATTGAGCGGCCTGATGCTCTTCAGGCCCAAAAGAATGCTCTGTGGTGGATGGAAATTTTAGGTGTATTCACCGAAATTCGAGCGCTGGCTAACCCTTCTGCAGTAGAGAAACCCACCCTCAATGAAGAGCATGCGTACCGCCTTTACTTTGCACTGCTTCAGACTATCGAGCGCGCTTCCCCACCGGGACTGCAAAAAGAAGCCGCCCAACACCTGGAAACTCTAGGCCTGTTACATTATGTCCAGGACAATCGGCGCAGGATTATCGACGCTCTTCCGCTAACTCACTCAAATGTGCTTAAAACTCTCCTCGCTGCTTTATTCTCCGAAAAAACCAGCGAGGAGGAACTCTATGCGATTGCTAATGCGGTTCTGCCGCGAAAAGAAAAGGGCATTAAACGCGATATTCTCAGGCGCCTAGAACGCTATTCCGCCCCGCCCCATGACATTGTCGAGATGGTTTTGGCCATTGCTCAGACTGGCGATGTAACCACTAGTAAGATGGCAGGCCAACTCCTCAAACGGTGGGGAATCTCCGCTGAAGAAACCCCTCAGATCAATGGTTTGTGGAATCTGCCGTCGAAGCCTGAAAGTGCGGCCTTTCTTGCTCCCGATGCACTCATTCTCGACGACTGTGACCTGGAGGAAGCATTTGCGCACCTGAATAACGCGCGGCACATTTCAGCAGATTACCTTGAATGCTTCCTTGCTCAAGTAGTAGCCACTGCTCATAAAAAAGGGCCCACCATCATTGCTCGCGCTGTGCAGCGTTTAGGTAACCCGAGCCTTGCCTACTACGTACCCAGAATATTTGCGTTACTTGGGCGCGGAATAATTCCCGGGACCCCAATTCCTCCCGTGACTTCTCACAGTGGGCCACTCTTTTTCTTTGACGCTCAGCGGCTCCGTGACATTCTGTACCGCCTTGGGGAGTTGCCATGCCTACTGTCTACTCCGTCCACCGAACATTTCCGAATCTCCACAGATGATTTCGCTGATCGCCTTAGGCAGTACGATCGTGCACAGATCGCAGTAGAGCCAACAGATATTGCTATAGCACTTGGGCGCATGACTACTTCTGAAGCAGAGAATCTCATGGTGCCGCCGGTGCCTATACGAGGCTGCGACCTCACTGCGACTGAGGTGGTGGAGATCTGGAGAAATACGCAGATTGAGCCTGCGGAATTGAGCTATTTTCCACCAGAGAGAAAGTGGGAACCAGACGAAGGCACCCTCAAAGTCACAGGGCAGTCTCCCCGCTGGCTTTCCCTACTCGGTGTGGACTCTGCCTACACGCGCCCGTGTGTCCTAGAAAAACGTGCATGGAAATGGGGAGATAATGACCGGCTTCCCCCGGTTTGGTCATGCAAAGAGCGGCCAACTGACTACGTAGGTGATCCGCCATCTGTTCTCTCGCTCTTCCCCTCATTACAGGGGAGGTCCGTCTTCGCTGCCCTGAGGGAACTAATCTGGCATGCTCCGGGATCATCCCTGCCTTATATTGAAGTAATCCTGCACACCGCCCCGCGCGTCCAAAGCTCAACGGCAGCATTGTGTTTGCTGGCACTATCCACTTATCCGCCAAAGCATAGGGATGTTCTTATTCCGCTGCTTTTCGACTCCTGGGACCGGGGTTGTCTGAGTGGAGAGGACCTTATTGACGGGTGGCAGGATCCACTGTGGGACTCCCTAGGACAGCAAGGTGACAGTCCTTTTAAGCGCAGCCCCACTCGAGTAGCCACAGCGCTTGACACCATTGCTGAAGCGGGCGGCTTAGCGCTGTCCTGGCCTTTGCTCACTCATCTAGCGGAAGAAGTGGCAACGCACCAAAAAATACCAGCCTTTGGCGCTAAAATCCTCGACACCGTCCTGCGCTACCTGCCTGAAGTGCGCGCAGCAGGCGTTGAGGTCAATCTTCCTGCGACCTGCGCCCTCGCCAATAGAAAAGGAAAAACGCAGGCGATCCTCACCGCCAAAAAGATCGCGGAAAAAATCGCCAGCCATGGGGAACCCCGCCCTCGTCAATAGAAAAAACGAGGGCGGGGCACCGGTGTCATCTGCCTCCTTATTTAGTAGGTGATGTCTGGGCTCAGGGTATTGGTAGTAATCGCGACCCATGCCAGGAGTGTCAGACCAATGACGAGGGCAATGGAGACGATGATTCGTGGCCACCCGCGTCGCTGACGCACCGCGCCTACCAGATCCCAGATGGCAGGGATCAGTGCCAAGACGGCAAGGAGTTGGCCTGCCTGAGCTAGACGGATCCACCAATCAGGAGGATTGATTGCCGCGGGTGAAGAGAAGATATACCCCATAATCTGCATCCATATGTATGGCATTGCCAGGGCAAGAGCACCACCAATGCGGGAAATGCGGCCTGGCCACGGCAGTGATGTTGGCCTGTTTTCTCCGCGGTGACGGGCAAGGCCCGAACGGATTCCGCCGAAAACCCATAGTGCGAAGACTGCACCAATAAGTACTTGTCCTGCAGTCGATAACGGGCCAATGAAGCCACGCAATGGCGATTGCGGGAGAAGAGTCATAATCCCCATTTGATTAAGTCGTGGCGATCCGGTGGAACGATCAGCACTGAGGTAGTGGTCGCCACCTACTGCACGCCACACATAGGGTTTGACCTCAACGAATTCAGATGCTTGTCCGCCCGCTGCTATGACAAGGTTGCCGTTAGGAGCGGCCGATACAGTGACTGCTTGGGCGGCATGTATCGAAGTAAAGAAGGTCGAGTGCAAAGCACGCGAACTTTCGTAAGTGCCAGAAACTTCCTGCACGTGCTGGGCACGTTCCTCACTGCTGATCTCTAACTCGGTGCTGACATCGGTGAGATATTGATCAGCGAAACGCTCAAGAAAATCATCGCGGATATCACTAGTGCCCGTGCCTGTGGAGTTTACGGAGACAAATACGCCAATACCCTGTTCAGGGTAGGTCTCGTACCATGAATGAAATAGGCCGGTGTCCCCACCGTGGCCTGCTGTTTTATGGCCATTACGTTCTCCAAGCATGTAGCCGAGGCCAACTCTTTCACCTTCTTGCATTCCGCCGAGTTTCTCGTTGGGGGCTGCACTCCACATTTGTTCCCATGATTGAGGCGTAAGGATTCGTGGGTCGCGAGTGATATGCGCATTCATAAAGGTCGCGAAATCTTCTGCTGAACTGGTCAGTGACCCAGCAGGCTGAGGAGCAACTTCAAAAGCGCCAGCTGACTGGGTGGAATCCGTATATCCTTGGGAGAGTCGCCACTTTAGGTGTTCGGGTACGGGCTGTTCATAGGTGGTGGAATCCATACCCAACGGATCAAAAATCTGCGTCTTCACATAGTCTTCAAAGCGCTGGCCGCTGACCTTTTGGACAATCAACCCCAAGGCATTCATCCCGTAATTTGAGTAAGCAGGAGTTGTGCCCGGCTCATATACCTGCTCGGGAGGCTCGGTCATTACCCCCACTTCCAAATCGAAGGATTCTTTACCTGTCCCTTCGCCCTTGTGTTCTTCAAAGCCGGCGGTGTGGGTGAGGAGATGCCGGACAGTAATGGGGCTGTCGAAACGGCGTTGAATGGGTATGTCAATGTAGGTATTAATGTCGGCGTCGAGGTCGATTTTGCCGTCTTCAACCAGCTGCATCACGGCGATGGAGGTGGGGATTTTCGAGATGGACGCGACCCTAAAGAGGGTTTCCTCAGGGTCTACTGCTTTTGCCTCGCCGCTTCCTCCCTTGCCGGTGTCTGCGTAGCCAAATCCGCGCGTAGTGAGCACTTGTCCGTCTTTGACTACGGCAACAGTTGCCCCTGCGATTTTTTGCGACTCTAAAGCGGCGGGCATATACCCATCAAGCCAGGTATTGACATTATCGGCGGTGAGATTACGCACCGGGGACGCGCTTTGTGCTCCAGCACTTTGGCTCTCGCTGCTGTGCCCTCCACTTGGCGGGCTACTACTAATTGGCGGGGCAGAAGCGTTTGGAGTTCCTCCTGCACAGGCTGACAGCATCAGTGTTGCGCCAATAATTGCGGCCATACACGACCGCCGTATCGTCCTTGTCATCACAACTCCTGAGATTGATATGCGTTTCACTAGGGCATCTCAATCATTGGAAAAATTGCGTAGACCCACATCGTCCCTGGGATGTATCTCTAGCCCTCATTTATTCCTGAGGCAGCACTACATCGCCAGGAGTAGGTTCCCCTGATGTGATCCCTAGGTTGTAGCGCACAAAGATCTCAGGGGTGACTGGGGTGAGGAGAATAGGAGTAAGGGTGAATGGTTAGCGCCCTCCGCCCTCGTACAGTGGCAAAGACAATCGCCAGCGGTGCTGACCGCCAAATAGGCGCCCTACCTATTCCTGACCCGAGCGGGTGACATGCTCTAACAGGGCAGCCAGCGTTTGCCCGACTGCACCAGGGTCATCCAGGTCTTCGCGGTGGTGGCGCACCAGAACATGTCGTGTCCCCAGGGCAGGCAGCGGAATAATCTGCACATCCTCGCTGTGAAGATCTGACACCGCCATTGACGGCAAAATCGTCGAACCAATCCCCGCGGCGACCAAGGACAGCGCGGCTTCGTAGGTCCAATAGGAAAAGTCCACAAAGGTCAGCTCGCCAACGGTAGAAGTAATACGTGCCAATGGAGCGGTCCCTGTCAATCCTGGGGACATCCGTAGCCAACGCAATTGGGTCAGATCGTGCATGGATCCAATGGGAGGGGACGAGGCCGGGGTAATGACAACCCAGGGCTCATCCATTAATGGCGTATCGACGTATCCACTGGGAGCACGCGCGCCCATTGTGTCTCGCTCTAAAAGCAGCACATCCAGGTGCCCAGAACGCAAAAGAGACATTCCACGTGCCTCCTCAACTTCTTCAATACGCACTTCAACGCCAGGGAGAATCTCGGCCACCGCATTTAAGAACGGCAGAAGTACTGCGCGTAAAACCGTTTGAAAGGCGCCAATGGTGACAATACCGGTCACTTGGCCAGCCAGGGGGCGAAGCGAATTCATTGTCTCGGCCAACTCCACTTCAATGCGTTCCGCACTGTGGGCTAAAACGCGGCCAGCCGGGGTGAGTATGGCGCCCGTTGGGGTGCGTTCGACCAGTTCCAAGCCCACTTCGTCTTCAAGGCGTTGGATCTGCTGGGACACTGCTGAGGGCGAGATCTGTAACACGTCCGCAGCTGCAACGATGCCGCCTTCGCGCTGGACGGCCAAGAGAATTGGCAGTCTTCTCGGGTCAATAAGCATGTGCCCTCCTGTGATGAAGTAAAACTGAAGAGGATATAAAGTCTGATTCCATTGTGCTGTATTTTTCGCTCGGTCAGAATTGTGTCCATGACCGAGCATGTGCACATGATTGCGGCTGCCCTTGGGTGGGCAGGCGCCGCCGGATCAATGACGGCGTATTACCTCGTCTCTAGTGGGCGAGTGGCAGGAGATTCTTTGCGTTATCACGCCTTGAATATCACTGCATGTGGCCTGCTCGCCATTGCTTGCCTAGCGACAGGATCATGGCCTTCCTTGGTGACAAATTTACTCTTTATTGCCATTGGCGTGCAGATGACTTGGCGTGTTCGTGACCGCCTTGCTGCGCGAGTTCGGAATCTTTTCCGACCGGTAAGTTGGAAGCTGCGGGCCTGAATCGCAGGCCACCCGCCGGTCATCCCTTTCGTCCCTGAAACTCTGGCGCCCCACGCGATAAGCGTGGGGCGCCAACGTGTATCTGTTGGCGCCCCGCCCTCGTAAAGAGGAAATAAAATCCCCATTACCCGCGCAATAGTTCCCCAATATGCCCAGCAATGGCACGCATTGCCTGACCGCGGTGACTGATTGCATTCTTGGCTTCAGGGCTGAGTTCCGCATTCGACACATCTTGGCCATCCGCAAGAAAAATCGGGTCATAGCCAAAACCGCCCGTTCCGCGTCGCTCCTGTAAAAGCGTGCCTTCCATCCGGGCGACCTCAACGACTTCCCGGCCATCCGGCCACACAAGAGCTGCCGCACACACAAAAGCCGCGCGACGCAAGGCAGTGGGCACATCCGCCATTTGCGCTAGAAGCAAATCGAGATTTGCCGCGTCATCCCCGTGGCGGCCACACCACCGCGCAGAAAAAATCCCCGGAGCGCCGCCCATAATCTCCACTGACAATCCAGAATCATCCGCTAAAGCAGGCAACCCCGAAGCAGCCGCCGCAGCGCGCGCTTTAATCACCGCATTCTCAGCAAAAGTCGCCCCATCTTCGATGGGAGATTCGCTCGTAAAATCCGACAAAGGAGCAATGAGCCCAGCGCAGGACTGCCCCAGAGCATCACTCAAAATAGCCTCAACTTCACCCACTTTATGCGCATTAGCTGTGGCTAACACAATGCGAGCGTCACTCATGACGCAAACTCCACAACCTCACCGCTTTCCGCGGCAAGACACGCCTTTTGTGCTTCCGTTAAACGCTCATTACCAGCCGAAGCCAAATCCAAAAGAACATTCAGCTCATCGCGATTAAATGTGGCATGCTCTGCGGTGCCTTGAATCTCCACAAAAGAGCCATTACCTGTCTGCACGACATTCATATCAGTTTCCGCGCGGACATCCTCCACATAGGGCAAATCCAGCATTGGAGTGCCATCAATAATGCCCACAGAAATAGCAGAAATAGAATCGGTGAGGACCTTCGCGCCAGGAGAAACAATGCCCTGAGCCTTCGCCCATTCCACAGCCTCTGCTAAAGCAATATAGGCCCCAGTAATAGAAGCAGTACGGGTGCCACCATCAGCACGTAACACATCACAATCAAGGACGATAGTGTTTTCGCCCAGTTCCTTAATATCAACAATCGCCCGCAAACTCCGCCCAATAAGACGCGAAATTTCCTGAGTCCGCCCGCCGACTTTTCCTTTCACTGACTCACGCCCAGAACGTTCCGCAGTTGCCCGGGGAAGCATCGCATATTCAGCGGTCACCCACCCTTCACCAGAACCTTTTTTCCACCGGGGAACGCCTTCAGTAAAAGACGCCACACATAAAACGCGAGTATCCCCAAACTCCACTAAAACAGAACCTTCACCCGTGCCTGACCAGCCACGAGTAAAACGCAGGGGACGAAGTTGGTCAGGGGTGCGCCCATCGGCGCGTACAACACTTTCAGCCATGCTCTAAAGGTAGCCGCAGGATAGGCTGTGGTGCTATGAGCGTCACTCTTGCCTTTGCCCGTGGACAGATCGACCGACTTGGTCCCTACCGTGAAGGAATCGACGCACGCGACTTCCTCGGGCAGGGCGGCGTAGACCTTGGCGATGGGGCGGGGGAGCGCCCAGTGCGCGTGACCATTGTGCGTAGCGGCGGCGAAATTCTGCTGAATTCCCCCATTGACGAGGGCGGGGCCAGAGTTGAGTCACCATCTGTGTCCGCGCCTAGCGGTGCTGAAAGCGCCCACCTTGCCCATCCTGATCTCGGTGCCGAATGGCGTGACCGGTGCGAGTGGGCTTTTCTTCTTGGCGCTGATTCACGTGGCGATCTTCACGTTGGAATCGGGGTTGCTGCCGGAGAAGAGGGAGGCAGTGGGGATGCCCTGAAAATACCCAATAGTTCAGATGGCAGGTGGGTTCACCTGCGGGCTATTGCTCACCTGCTCAGTGATGATGAGGCTGCCCTTGCAACAGCTGCGACAGCTCTTCTTGCGTGGCATGAGCAGGCCACCTTTTGCCAGTGTTGCGCCGCGCCCTTGCAGCCAGGTGATGGCGGATGGACCCGGCACTGCAACCAGTGCAGCCATATTGAATTTCCCCGTCAAGATCCGGCCGTAATTATGGCGATTACTGATGATCGCGACCGGATTTTATTGGCGCATAATGTGGCATGGAGGCCCACATTCTGGTCTTTGCCTGCGGGATTTGTTGACGCCGGAGAATCCCCGGAAATGGCAGTGGTACGTGAATGCCAAGAAGAAGTGGGCATTAAAGTGCGTGACATTACCTATTGGGCGACCCAACCCTGGCCATTTCCACGTTCAGTAATGCTCGGATTTACAGCCCGCTTGGATACTTCGGGGCCTGTGGACCCCATTCCTGATCAGATAGAAATCAACGATGCGCGTTTTTATTCGCGAGAAGAGTACCGGGCTGCACTCATGAGCGGCGCCATTGAACCTCCCCGGCCAACAGCTATTGCTGCTGTCATGATTCAACAATGGCTGGGGGAATCTCCAGAAGAGGTTGCGGGGCATAGTGTTCCGCCCACCGGAGTAGACCCAAGAAATACGCTTTCCCCTCAGGGAAAGTAGGCCCCGCCCTCGTTAATCGCGATCAGGATATGAGCGCGCCTGCTGAAGAAGTAGGCAAATGGGGGAGGCGAATGGGATGATCCGGGGGTGAGAACCCACCCTGATGAACTTCTTGACGCCCTGGACCCAGACCAACGCGCGGTCGCCATACAAGTGGGTGGGCCGCTTGCCGTTCTTGCGGGCGCAGGAACAGGGAAAACCCGTGCCATTACCTACCGCATTGCCTATGCCGCGGCAACAGGCGCCATTGACCCCACTTCGGTCCTCGCTGTCACCTTTACTGCCCGAGCCGCCACCGAAATGCGGACCCGTCTGCGAGATTTAGGTGTTCCCGGAGTCCAAGCCCGCACCTTCCACTCTGCGGCCCTACGGCAACTCCAGTATTTTTGGCCATCCGTAGTGGGCGGCCCGGTCCCCGCCCTCGTTGAACATAAAGCTTCCCTGGTAGCCGCCGCTGCCGCGCGCACCCACATATCCGTAGACCGTGCACTTGTGCGTGATGTGGCCGCCGAAATTGAGTGGGCAAAAGTGTCCATGATTTCCCCTGAAGACTATTCTGCCCATATTCGCCGTAGTGGCCGTGCTACCCCTGGTGGCCTTTCCGTAGAAGACGTTGTGCGCCTATTGGATGCCTATGAAGAATGCAAAGAAGAACGCGCCGTTATTGACTTTGAGGATGTTCTCGCGAATCTCGCGGGAATATTAGTTGACCGCGAAGATATTGCCCGAAGAATACGCTCCCAATATCGCTCTTTTGTGGTCGATGAATACCAAGATGTATCTGCCCTCCAGCAATATCTTCTTGATTTATGGCTGGGAGGACGCCACGATATTTGCGTTGTCGGTGACGTTTCCCAAACGATCTACTCATTTGCTGGGGCAACCCCCCACTATCTCACCAGTTTTGCCCAGAAACACCCGGGTGCCCGCATTGTCGAACTCAATCGCGACTACCGCTCTACCCCGCAAATTGTCGATATTGCGAATCGCGTGATTGAAGCGGCGGGATCTGCTCCTGGGGCACATGCAGGAGCCGTCCACCTCGTTTCCCAACGGCCCTCAGGTGCGCCGGTACGTTTTATTACTCATGATGACGAGCGTTCAGAAGCTGAATATATTGCGCATCGCGTTCGTGAGCTTTCCGCCCAAGGAACTCCTTTACATTCCATTGCTGTTTTATACCGGACAAATAGCCAATCTGAAGCCCTTGAACAAGCCTTAGCCGCCCAGAATATTTCTTTTCTTGTCCGTGGTGGCGCGCGTTTCTTCGACCGTGAAGAAGTCCGTAAAGGAATGCTCGCGCTGCGCAGAATCGCAGCATCTACTCCAGATAGTGACGAGGGCGGGGCAGCGCCCACCAGCGCGGAAGTGTCCACTAGCGCGGAAGTGCCCACTAGCGGGCCTGCGCCCACCACCCTCCTGGTAGAGCAGGTCCAAGACGCGCTGCGACCTTTAGGGTGGAGTCAACAGGCTCCTGAGGGTAGGGGAGCGACCCGCGAAAAGTGGGATAACCTCAACGCCCTGGTCGAATTGGCCCGTCAGCGCCCCGGCCTGAACCTCCGTGCCTTTGTCGATGAACTTGCTGAACGTGCCACCACTCAAGCGGCCCCCACTGTCGATGGAGTCACCCTGACCACAATCCATGCCGCTAAAGGTCTGGAATGGGACGTTGTCTTCCTCATTGGCGCCAGTGAAGGACTGATCCCCATTTCTATGGCTACTACCGGGCCAGAACGCGAAGAAGAACGGCGCCTGCTCTATGTGGCCATCACCCGAGCCCGCGATCTTCTCGAAATCTCCTGGGCACGCTCACGCGGAGAAGGCGGAAAGGCCACCCGGCAGCGCTCGCGCCTGCTTGACGGGATTTGGCCGCAAGAAATGGCGGGATCTCGCCGCGCAACCCCAACAAAAAAGACGCCGAAAAAGAAGGGCGGTACTGACGCGCGCGATGAACTCACCCCAGAATCCGCAGAATTATTCGAGCGTCTGCGCGCATGGCGGCTTTTAGAATCACGTCATCTTGAGGTTCCCGCATATACGGTGCTCACTGATCGGACGCTCACAGATATTGCTATTGCACGCCCGAAAACTTTGACCCAATTACGGGTCATTAAAGGGGTGGGCGATATTAAATTGCAGCGTTACGGGGCTGCTGTTTTAGCGATTATCCGTGGCGAAGAAGTAGTTCCTGGGGGAAATGAGATGAATGGGTATTCGCAGTAATGTCACTACTGTTTACCCCAAAAGGTGTTCCTGCTGCACCACACCAACACTGCCGATGGGGTGCTATTTTTTCTGTGTATTCCACGCCGCTAGCTCCAATTCTGCCGCGCATTCCCTCCCATTTTTCCTCCCTTTGGCCAAAAGAATCCCGCACACTTGCGGGCGCGAGAACGCGCGCGACTTCAATAGCAGCAAAAAGGCGACTACTTCCCTGGGGAGCCGCTAAAGGCCAAGACGGTAAAGTACGCCGATCGTAGGCCCAATGCGGATTAGTGTCAGCCCAATGTAGCTCTAAACATTGAGCACAGGGGGTAAATCCTGGCCGTACAAAAGGGCCAATCCATAACCCATCTTCATCCTGGACTAAAAGAAGATGGGGGATATCCTCATTGAGTAATGCTGTATACGCTCCTTCTTCAATCACGCGACTGCGTGAAATCAATGCAATATCGGGCTTTAAGGAACGGCAAATCCGAATATGTGGAGCGTAGCGCTGTAAAAACTCGATCGCTGTTGGCCGGCGGGGACGATCATAATTTCCGCCCCCGCAGAATTGGTCAAGGGCGGTATCTACCCGACCGCGTCCCGTCAGACTGAGGTGCAGATCTACCACTTCACTGAGGAGCACAATGACTTCCAGTGACACTGTGTCAATCCCATCCACTAAAAGACGCAATTCTGGGCGGGCGGGTTTTTTCTGCAGTAAACCCGCTTGGTCGAGTTTGGCCGCTAATGACTTTGCTCGGGGAGGAGGCGGGCTGGGGGTGATAGGAATGCTGCCAGGCTGGTGAGGGCCCGATGCGCGCCCCAGGTCATAGAGCCATGCCTGTTCGTGGGGATCAAGATTGTCTAAATCGAGATGCCGGTTCGGGGCTGTGCCGATACGGAGACCGGAGGTGCCTCGCCGTAAAACCGCGGTGCCAGTAGCGAGAAACATGATGACCTTTCATGTCGGTTCGTATTGGATAGTTTATTATGCTGCATTTCTGTTCCATTCGCATCTCAAAAGTTGCCCTCAGTTCACGGCCTCAAAGGTGATTTCTGCCAGATGCCAGACATGCCGCCAAAAAGTGCCGCCGCATATTGGCCTTCACGGCACGATGGCTCCATGTCCTCCTCCTCATCAGGTCCGCGCCGCCCTCGTAAACCCCGGCGAAACCCTCGCGCAGGCGGCACTGCGTCCACTGGAGGAACTCCTGCGTCTTCCCGATCGGCGCAAACCTCGCGTCCCCCACATAAACGCCAGGCGTCAACTGGGGTGGTCCCGCCCTCGTCACTGACCGATAGTGGCGAAATCCCTGCCGTGGGACGCAATGCCCCCGGTCGTGGACGACGTAGACGTGACATGCCCCGCGGTGAACGTCGCAGTTGGGGGCGTTCTCGACGCGGAAGCGATTCCGTACTTCCCGCACAGGCGCCACGCACCGTCTCTGTTGGTGGTGTCGAAGTCTCTGTTCGCCTGTTGGGAATTGGAGTATTGACGGTTTTTCTGGCCGTTATGCTTCTGCCAGCTTTTGCCCAATGGTGGCAACAAGAAAGGGAATTGGCTGATATTCAAGCCCGCGTCGCCTCTGTCAAAGAACGCAATGCGCGCATGGCTGAACAACTCGAATTGTGGGATGACCCCGAATATGTGGCCTCCCAAGCGCGTACCCGCTTGGGATATGTCAAACCAGGTGAAACGCAATTCACCGTGGTAGACCCGGGTAAGGAATACCAAGATCAGGCACAGGTGTCCGCCGCCCAAGAAAATGGGCCCGATCGTCCATGGGTGCAAGTCCTCACGATCTCCCTAAATTCTGCTGATACTGGTGAAGGGGCCACGGTAGTTCGACCTCTTGATGCCCCGCCATCGGCTGATTCTGCTGCTTCTGCGGACTCGGCCGCGTCAGCGCAAAGTGGCATCGCTAACGAGGGCGGGGTTTCTGGCGAAAATCCGGAAGAACCGGCCACTGACGGCGCAGGCGAAGAAGACATGGCTGTTGAAGAAGACGCGCCTGAAGAGGACAATGGCTCCGCTGAAACCACCCCACCTGGAGAATAACGTGACCACTGCTCACACCTGGGAAAAAGCCAGCGAGGTTGACCTCGAAATATTGCGAAGCCACCTTGATCGCCTCCCGCGGGGGGTTGTTGGTATTGGTGCGCGCTGTGCCAGCGGACACCCCAGTGTGGTTGTCACCGCCCCACGTCTTGACGATGGCACCCCGTTCCCAACAACCTTCTACCTCACCTGCCCTGGCGCCGTCTATGGCTGTTCGGTATTAGAAGCCGAAAAAGTCATGGAAGACCTCAATGCGTGGCTCGCTGAGGATGAATCCGCCCGAGTTGGCCACGCAGCCGCACATGAGGCCTATATTGCTGCGCGTCGCACTTTGGGCGAGGTCCCTGAAATCGATGGCGTCTCCGCTGGAGGAATGCCCACCCGGGTGAAATGCCTCCACGCCTTAGTTGGCCATGCATTGGCTGCTGGCCCCGGTGTGAATGTGGTTGGTGATCGTGCCCTAGAAATCATGGCTGAACGCGGATTATGGACCCCGCAGACCTGCCAGGCATGAAATGTGTCTGCTGTATTTGACGTGTACTTACCACGTATAAAACGTAATCGCCGCACCTGAAATGAAACGATAGATAAATGACGCGAATTGCCGCTATTGACTGCGGAACAAACTCCATTCGACTTCTCGTTGCTGAGCCTGATGCTGATGGCCGCTTGCGGGACCTCACCCGGCAAATGCGGATCGTCCGCCTGGGGCAGGGGGTGGATCGCAGTGGCTTATTAGACCTGGCGGCGATTGAACGCACCCTGGAGGCTGCCAGAGAATACCGAGAGATTATTGACTCTTTTGGCGGTGTGGATCGCCTGCGCTTTGTGGCCACCTCCGCTGTGCGTGATGCGCGCAATCGTGAGGAGTTTATTGCTGGAATCCGGGATATTCTCGGATGTGAACCAGAGGTAATCCCCGGCGCGGAAGAAGCCTCCCTGTCTTTTCGAGGGGCGGCCTCTGGAGTCCCAGTCGACCTGCCACGCCCGATGCTGGTGGTCGATATTGGGGGAGGTTCCACTGAATTAGTCCTGGGGGATCGTGACGTTCAGCAATCGATTTCCATTGATATGGGTTCGGTACGGGTCACCGAGAAATTTTTTGCAGACTGCGACCCTGCTGCCGGGATTCCTGCAGAGGCTGAAGCCGCAGCGGTGACGTGGATTGACGAGCAGCTAGACGCTGCCCGCACTCATGTGGATCTGAGCCAAGTGGGCACACTAGTTGGCGTTGCCGGAACTGTGACAACTGTGACAGCCCAAGCCTTAGGCCTGCCCAACTACCAACCCCATCGCATTCATGGAGCTGTCCTGACCGTGGATGAAATCGGCATTGCCGTGCGCTTTATGGTCGATCAACCGATTGCCGTGAAGAAAGCACTGGGCTTTATGCCAGCAGGACGGGAAGACGTGATTGCCGCCGGCGCACTGATTTGGTCGCGCATTATTAGTCGTGTCTGTTCGGAAACGGCCACCCGAGGTCATATTATTGACCGGGTCGTCACATCCGAGCATGACATTCTTGACGGGATAGCACTTTCCATCCTGTAATAGAGAAGGTCATCGGTGATGACTTCTGGGAGTATTCGCTTCGGCGAGCCCCCAGGCCCCCATAGCCCAATGGCAGAGGCAACCGACTTAAAATCGGTCCAGTGTCGGTTCGAGTCCGACTGGGGGTACAGATAGTGGTAAATGTGGGCATCACAGACTGTGGTGCCCACGTTCACTTAATGTGAACATTGTCCATTGCGACCCCGTTCAACTAGCGAAATTGTGCAACACGTGGTTCCCTGTACCCAGAAGGATGCCGCCGGTGTATCCACAGTGGAGGGCAAGATGTCTAACCCAGTATTCAGTAAGATCTCGCAGGAGTGGTCTCAGACCACCCCAGCGGGCTATCCCACAATGCCTGGATATCAAGTCGGTGGGGGGCAAGGTCCCAACGCTGCTCAACAGGCACCCTATGGTTTTGGCCAGCAGGCTCCCTACGGAGTGCAAGCACCCTATGGTGCGCAGGCCCCCTACGGAGCCCAATCGCCGTACGCAGGCACGCCCTATGGCCAACAAGGTTTAGAAGCGTCCTTTAACGCTCCTGCTGCTGACGCCGTTGATCGCGGCCGGATGACCTTTGATGACGTCATCGTCAAAACAGGAATCTGTTTTGCATTGCTTCTTGCCACTGCGGTAGTGGGCTGGGGCATTGCTGTGATGGATCCCCGTTTGGCCATGATCGCTGCAGGAATCGGCTTTATCGGCGGCTTCGTCCTGGCGATGATCAATATCTTCTCGAAGACCATCCGCCCCGCTTTGATCCTGGCCTACGCAGGCTTTGAAGGCCTTGCCCTTGGTGCATTTTCTGCCCTGATGGAATTCTCCTACCCGGGTATTGTGATCCAGGCTGTGCTGGCTACTGCCGCAGTGTTTGGCGTGACTTTGCTGCTCTTTACCTCCGGCAAGGTGCGCAATTCGCCGAAGTTAGCGCGTTTCACCCTGATTGCTCTGACTGCACTGCTGGCCTACCGTCTTCTTGATTGGCTTCTGGTTTTCACTGGCTTGATTCCTGGTTCAACCTCCAATATGCAGATTATGGGCTTTGAACTCGGTGTGGTCGTTGGCTTTGTTGCGGTCTTCATTGGCGCCCTGTGCCTCATCCAAGACTTCGATCAGGCTAAGGTGGGCGTCGAAATGGGCGCTCCCGCACGCTTTGCCTGGTCATGTGCCTTTGGCCTGATGATTACCGTCGTCTGGATGTACCTGGAGATCCTTCGACTTCTCGCTCGCCTCCGCGACTAACCAGCCCCTACAACCCTAAGGATGACTGTGGAGAACTTAACCGTCACCGGTGACTTCGGTCGCAAGCCCGCCCTCGACTTTGCCTCACCTACACCCAGCGATGAGCTTCTTGTGGAAGTTCTCGTTGAAGGAGATGGTCCCGCTGTCGAAGCAGGTGACGAAATCCGTTGCCACTATCTCGGTCAGGTCTGGAATGGCCAGGTCTTCGATAACTCCTATGATCGCGGCCAGCCCCTGGCCTTCCAATTAGGTGTTGGCATGGTGATTCGCGGATGGGATGAAGGCCTCCTCGGTCATAAGGTGGGCTCGCGGGTCCTCCTGTCAATCCCCTCCGAATACGGCTATGGGGACCGTGGCGTTCCTCAGGCAGGTATTCGCCCTGGCGACACGCTGGTCTTTGTCACTGACATTGTGGGCGTAGCCTAATTTGCTGATTGTCTCAACCCCGTCTTCACTGAAGTGAAGGCGGGGTTGAGTGCATCTGGCCCGGGTTTTGTCATCTACGAGGGCGGGCGCGCAGCATCAATAGGGGGCTTGCCGCACGCCAGTTCCCGGAGAAAACAGAGCAGTGCCCCTATAGCGGCAATCTCACGCTGAAGCCGTAGGTCAATGCGACTACTCTTGAAGTGTTGCGTCTTGGAAGGAGACTACATGCCGAAGATGAGTATGCCCCCGCAATGGGAGCTGCCCACCATACCTGGCTTGCTGGGCAAGATCGCGCGATCTCGCCCGGACGCAAAGTCTGGCCCGCAAGTTGTTCGTGTGGACTTTCCTGCCTCAGAATCCCTCCGTGAGGATTCCGCCCATTCCTCAGTTCCATGGACTTTGCGTGTAGCCGCAGCAGTGTCATGGCGGGCTCTGATCGTTGCTGTCGCAGCGGCAGGAGTGATCTGGCTGACGAATCAGCTCATGGTCATTATTATGCCTGTCGCTATTGCTCTGCTTTTAGCCAGCCTATTAAACCCATTTGTCAGTTGGATGCATCGGGTTTTGCGTTTTCCTCGGGCCTTAGCGGCCGCCGCGGGACTTATTTTGACTCTGGTTGGCGTCATCGTCGCATTGTCTCTCGCTTCCTCGTCGATTATTAACCAGATTCCGCTGCTGATTAATAACGCCAGTTCTGGTTTAGATCAGGCTATTGCCTGGGTCGATCAGCTGCCTTTTGAGATTGACACGACGGCGCTGGTCACGATGCTGCAAAATGCCCAGGAGCAGATCCAAACCTGGGTCCAGCGCAATTCGCAATCCCTTGCTTCCGGAGCATTAACAGCCACCCGATCCGCTTTCGATATTGTTGCTGGACTCCTGCTGGTCCTGTTCTGCCTCTTTTTCTTCCTTAAAGATGGCCGATCAATTTGGATTTGGATTGTCCGCCTATTTCCAGAGCCCGCCCGTGTTCCGGTCCACGAATCTGCTATTCGCGGTTGGGTGACACTGACAAGCTATGTGCGCACGCAAATCCAAATTGCTGCTATTGACGCCTTGGGTATTGGTGTTGGCGCCTACTTCCTCGGCTTGCCAATGGTGGTGCCCATTGTCGTTGTCGTCTTCTTTGGCTCATTTATTCCCATTATTGGCGCCCTGCTCTCTGGCTTTATTGCCGTTCTGGTGGCGCTCTTTACTAAGGGAATTACTGCTGCGCTGATTATGGTGGCGATTATTTTGGCCGTCCAGCAGATTGAAGGCAATCTTCTGGCGCCACTGCTGATGTCTAATGCTGTCTCCCTGCATCCTGTAGCAGTCATCCTTGTGGTCACAGCATGTGGCACGATCGCTGGTATTCCTGGCGCTGTTTTCGGTGTGCCCATTGCTGCCTTCCTTAATGCCACCTTCCTGTACCTGCATGGATACGATCCGATTCCGTCATTGGCTACCGATAAGATGCGGCCAGGTGGCGCACCAGGAACGCTTTCTGACCGCATTACCGCGTCCTATATGAAGTCGGGTGCGGCTCCCGTGGTGGCCGTTGATGACAGCGGGAAAGTCGATTTTCGGGCGGATAGCGATGCCGATGGCACTCCTGATGGTTTAGAGGAGGAAGAAGAGTCCTTCACTGAGCCGCAGACGGTTGTTGATGCCGAGAAGTCATCCAATGGTGACCTGGAAAAGAATGAGGTCGCCAAGAAAACTTCAGAACAGTAGCTGAGGCATAGAACGAGGGCGGAGCCAGGAATCATTCTGGCTCCGCCCTCGTTTATTAACGCCTATACGCGCCTAGCCAACGAAGGGGGTTGCTTCGAGGATCTTGACCTCAATGGTGCGGCCATTGGGTGCCTCATAGCTCAAGGTGTCACCAGCGCGGTGACCAATGACAGCCGCCCCAAGGGGAGCCTGGCTAGAAAAGACCTGAATACCAAGGTCCCCACCAGCATCACGTGAACCGAGAAGGAATTTCTGTTCTTTACCAGCAACCAGAGCCGTCACTACCATGCCTGGTTCAACAATCCCATCATCGGCGGGGGTTTCCCCGACCTCCGCGTTGGCAAGCATTTCTTGCAGCGCCTGAATGCGGGTTTCATTGAGGGACTGCTCATTACGAGCAGCGTGATAGCCACCATTTTCTTTGAGGTCGCCTTCTTGGCGCGCAGCGTCAATTAACTTGGCGATCTCAGGGCGCTTTACCTCAATACGTTCGGTGAGTTCAGCGGTCAACGCATCGTATTGGGCTTGAGTCAGCCATTGGGTATCGGCCATAGAAACCTCCAAAACGGGGGCGCCGGTACCAATAGGGCACCGGCGTTGAATGTGTCGTATTGAGAAGTAGCCTAACCCAGGCCACCCACATCTGAAGACATATAGCTGCAAAGGCGAGCCGTCGCGGGCGAGATCATTTAGTGGCCAGGGTGCCCAGGTGGCTACGCGGGCTCAGGTTCTTGCCGCGCCCCGCCCTCGTCTATGCGTGTAAGACGGCCATGTAGACGGCCACACAATGGCAGGCCCACGCACCTACGGTGAAAAGATGGAAAATCTCGTGGAAACCAAACCACGTTGGCCACGGATTAGGCTTCTTCAGTGCGTAGATGACGGCGCCAATCGTGTATAGCGCCCCGCCAGCAATAATCAGCCAAATAATGACGGGACCTCCGGCAGCCCATAACTGCGGCAAATAGGCCACTGCTACCCACCCCAGGGCCACATAGGTCAATGTGGACAGCCACCTTGGGGCGTTTGGCCAGAATAAATTCATGAGGATCCCTGCCAACGCCCCTAGCCAAACGGTCCACAAAATAGTGCGGGTATCACCTTCACTGAGCAAAGCAACGCACAACGGAGTGTAGGTGCCTGCAATGAGGAGAAAAATATTCGAGTGGTCCAGTCTCTTCCAGAAGATCTCCCATTTTGGCGCCCAATAGACGCGGTGGTAAGTGGCTGAGACTCCAAAGAGAATGAGTGATGCTGCCAAATACACCGCGGAGGCCCATTTGGTGGACACTGTGGGGGCTAAAACGAGGAGCACGGTAGACGCAACTAAAGACAGCGGCGCTGAAACGAGGTGGAGCCAGCCACGAAGATGCGGCTTAATTGCCACCAGTTGATCGGGAAACCACTGCACGGGCTTGAAAGATCCGATCTTCATGTCTCCTCCAGAAAGTCTAAGCAGGAGTAGTAGGGTACTACTCCTTTGTGATACGCCAGCCATAGCGGGCAAGAGTGCCCAGAAATACTGCATAATCATGGCCTACTGCTTTGCCCAGGCCCAAATGTGGTGGCCAATGCAATAATGGAGTGGGCCTAAGGGGACTACTCTAGATACTGAATCAGTGTCTCACCGGGGGAATACTAAGGAGTGGATATGATCCGTTGGCGTTTTCTCTACGACCTCTATGAGCGTCGTGTCCGCCGGGATCTTCCGAAAGAGTCCGTGCCTCGCCACGTTGGCGTCATCCTCGATGGAAATCGCCGCTGGGCTAAAGCTATTGGTATTGCCCCGTCTTTTGGGCATCGTGCGGGGGCTGACCGCATTGGCCAATTTCTTGAGTGGGCGGACGAGGTCGGGGTCCGGATTGTCACCTTGTGGATGCTCTCTACCGATAACCTGTCTCGCGCCAGCGATGAACTGAATGAGCTTCTTGGCATTATTGCCGATGCGGTGAGCGCATTAGCAGACCGGGGCCAATGGAAATTGCAATTGGTGGGCGATATGGCGCTCCTCCCGGAGGAACTTGCGCAGAATTTGCGGGATTCTGTTGAGCGGACGTCGGCAATTGACGGCCTCGTGGTCAATATTGCTGTGAGTTACGGGGGCCGCCACGAAATTACTGAAGCCGTGCGTTCTTTAGTGCGTGATGCCGCTAAGGAAGGTAAAACCCTCGAAGAAGTAGCAGACACCCTGACTGACGCTGATATTTCGGCGCATTTATATACGAAGAATCAGCCGGATCCGGATTTAGTGATTCGCACGTCCGGGGAGCAGCGTCTTTCTGGTTTTATGATGTGGCAGTCAGCCCATTCGGAGTTTTATTTCTGTGAAGCGTATTGGCCGGATTTCCGCCGCGTGGATTTCTTGCGTGCATTGCGTTCCTATGCGCAACGTGAACGCAGAATGGGGCGTTAAAAGAGAAATACGGTGAAAAGAAATAGGCCAGGGACTTTCTTTCCCTGGCCTATTTCTGTGAGCCTGTTTTCTTGCGTTGGTGCAGAGGGCGATCCTCTTAGGCTTCTAATTCATGTGCCCAGGGTGGGTTGGCTCCAGAACGTGACACGGTCACATCGGAAACTGCACTGGCTCGGGCGAGAATTGCGTCAATATCGTCAGCACTCAGGGCATGCAGCTTTTCTCGTGCCTCCGCCCCGCGCAGTCCTAACTCCCACATGGCGTCAAGGATCCCACCCATAAAGGAATCCCCTGCGCCCACAGTGTCAACAACGGTGACATCCTTTGGCGTGGAGGTACGGCGCAATCCGTGAGAAGTAATGGCCAGGCCGCCTTTCTTTCCGCGGGTGACCACAATAATGGCAGGCCCCAGCTCCAGCCACTGGGCAACAACTTCCTCAAGGTCGCGTCCGCCAGTCAACCAGGCAATATCCTCATCGGAGACTTTTACGACGTCAGCAACGCGAATAAAGGCCAGGACCTTTTCTAACGCCTCTTCGGGCGTGCCCATTAGCGTGGGGCGAGCATTCGGATCGTAGGTAATCAGGGCGTGGTCGCGCGCAGCAGTCAATGCCTCCAGGACAGCGTGGCAACCGGGAGGGGTGGTTGCAGAAATTGAGCCAGCATGAACGATCTGCGCACTTGGCGCAGTATCAACTGCAGTAGGGCTCCAGTCAAAATCAAAGTGGTAGGTGGCCGCACCGCGTTCATCTAATTGAGCCAGAGCAGTGCTGGTATAGCGCGCCCCCATCGAGTCAGGGGTGACATACACATTTGAGGCAGAAAAATGCTCAGCGATCTTCCGCCCTCGTTCATCATTGCCAAGCCAGGTTCGTAAGGCCACCGGACGACCTAAACGGCCCAGGGTCATCGCAGTATTTGCTGGCGAACCGCCAGGATGTTCAGCGGCGGGTTCAGTGGCGCCAAAGGGTTGGACAAGGTCCATTAAAGCTTCGCCAATCGCGAGGATATGGGCATCGCGGGCAAGATCCATTGGTGGCTCCTTCGGCAGTGTGGGGCGATGGGACTAGTGTAAATGGCGACTAGGCGTTATGGGGAGGATTGGAGGCCTCTTCGTTGGCAGCAGTTTCTAAGCGTCTGCGTGCCCCTTCAAGAATCTGTCGGCAGCGGGCGGCCAGGGCTTCACCACGTTCCCACAACTCTAGGGTGTCTTCCAGGGGTGCCTGGCCACCTTCGAGTTGGCGGACAATAGCAACGAGCTCATCCCGTGCTGCTTCATAGGGCATCGTGGCAGCATCGGGGCGGTCTGTGGTGGACATGAGGACTCCAATCGGTGGGTTGGGTACAGCGAAGTGTGATGGTCGGGATTACTCAGTGGGGGCTGGCGGTTTCGTGGCCCCAACAACCTGAGCCACCATGCGTCCTTGCGCGAGGACTGCCTCAATCAGATCACCCTTTTTCACCTCGTCACTGCTGCGAATAATGTGTCCGCTGGGCGTGCGCAAAAGAGAATATCCGCGTTCTAAAGTGCCTTGAGGAGAAAGGGCAGTCAGTGTCGCTCCAAGGTGCGCCAGGGCCGCTTTTTCGTTGTCAATAGTGCGTTCAACAGCGCGCCGTAGGGCAGCAATACGGGTGTCGAGGGCGAGGTGGTGACTATCAATACTGGCCTGCGGATTGGTCAATACTGGCCGTGAGGTCAACATATCCAGGTCAGCGATTTCGCGATCGACCCGCCGGGAAATGGCCGAGCGTAGAGCATCGGTAGCGCGGTTAAGTCCATCGAGTTCTTGGACGAGGTCAGGGACCACTCGTCGTGCCGCGTCAGTGGGAGTGGAGGCACGAAAATCTGCCACCAGGTCAAGAAGAGGAGCATCGGCCTCGTGACCGATTGCAGAAACAATGGGTGTGTGTGCGGCGGCGGCAGCCCGCACAATCTGTTCGGAGGAAAAGGGGAGGAGATCTTCAACGGATCCGCCACCACGGGTGACAATAATGACGTCAACGCCTTCCCTCCCATCTAATTCCGCAATTGCTCCGGAAACAGCAGCAATGGCGGCATCTCCTTGGACGGGGACTTCGCGGATCTCAAAACGCACTCCTGGCCAGCGTTTTGAGGCATTTTCTATGACGTCATCTTTTGCTTTGGCATTTCTTCCGCACACGACACCGACAATGCGTGGCAAAAAAGGCAGGGCCTTTTTGTGGGACTCATCGAAAAGGCCTTCCTCTGCGAGTTTTCTGCGCAGCATTTCAATACGCGCTAATAAATCGCCAATCCCTGATAAATGGATTTCGTGGGCACGTAAATCTAAAGATCCTGTGCGCTCCCAAAAATTCGGTTTGACGCGGACAACAACGCGTGACCCCTCTTCAAATCCAGGTCCGCTCTGGTCTAAAACAGAGGAAAAACAGGAGACTCGCATCGACATATCAGCTTCAAGATCGCGCAAGACAAAATAGGCCAATTTTGTTCCGGGGCGTGGCCGATATTCCACAACCTGCCCTTCAACCCACATCATGGACATACGGTCAACGTAGATCTTGATGTTTTCATTGAGGCGGCGCAGAGGCCACGGGTTGTCGCGGGTGGTATCTCCAGCGCGGGCAGCGGGTGCGGGGCGGGGTGTAGACACCCCTTAAGGATGCCATGGGGCTGCGGGAGTGCGTGTATTTTCCTGCGGGAAGGCAGGTGTGCGGCGGGTGGATAGGGCGTGGCATGGTGAGATAGCAGGCATTGGCAGGGAAAAAGTTGCGCAGGTATAGGGGAGGGGGTGTATGGTTCCTCACGCGGATGGAAGCGCTCTCACCGTGGGGCGTCACCTGAACCACCGAGGGCCATAGAGGGCTTTCACCACACACAAACAGTCGGCAAAGGAGCTATGACCGTATGCGCACTTTGACATTCCCCGATGAGTTCATGTTTGGTGCTGCCACCGCCGCATTCCAGATCGAGGGCGGGGACCCAGATGACGGACGTGGACGCTGCATTTGGGATGCCTTTTGTGAACAGCCCGGCCGTATTGATGATGGTTCCAATGGTCTCGTTGCCTGCGACCACTACCACCGGATGCCTGAAGACGTTGCGCTCATGAAATCTTTAGGCCTGCAGGCCTACCGCTTTTCTACCGCCTGGTCTCGAGTGATCCCTGACGGGCGCACTGTCAACCCGAAGGGCATCGACTTCTATTCACGCCTGACTGACGAACTTTTGGAAGCGGGAATCACCCCATGGGTGACCCTTTACCACTGGGAAATGCCGGAAATTCTTCAGGCTGAAGGTGGCTGGACAAATCGCGATATTTCCTACCGTTTTGCTGATCTCGCCTCCGTCCTCGTCGATGCCCTTGGAGACCGCATCACCTACTGGACCACGCTGAATGAACCCTGGTGTGCCGGCCCGCTGTCTTATGCCGCAGGAATCCACCCGCCCGCCCACATTTCCCCGCGTGAAGGGGTGTCCTCCGTTCACCATATGCTGCTTGGACATGGGCTTGCCATCCAAGCAATGCGCGCCTTTGGGGGCGACCATAAACTGGGCGTTACCCTGTCCACTAGCTACTCTCACCCCGCTGACCCTGATAATCCGGATGATGTCGATGCTGCACGCCGGGTGGACGGCGCCTTTATGCGCATGTTCCTCGACCCCATTTTCCGCGCCGAATACCCTGCTGACGTTTTAGAGGATATGAAAGAAGCCGGGCTGGGAGCGGACTCCCGCGATGGCGATATGGGCATTATTTCCACCCCCATTGATTTCCTGGGCATTAACTTCTACAACGGCTCCGTCCACGCTGCTGCCCTCCCAGGAGCCATGCGGGAAGTTCACGTCACTGACGATGGCTACCCCATTAGCAGCCCTGTTATTGGTTCCGAAGGCGTGCGTCCCGTTTTCCGTGACCTTCCGGTTACCGCGATGGGATGGGAAGTTAATGCTGATGACTTAGAACTGACCCTGAAACGTCTCCATAACGACTACCTGGGGCCCGCCGGTATTCCCGTGTACATTACGGAAAATGGCGCAGCTTACGACGATGTTGCTGATGAGGATGGTTTTGTCGATGACAGCGCCGACCGCCTGGCCTATATCCGCGACCATATTATTGCCGTCCATCGCAGTATTGAAGCGGGCGTTGACGTGCGCGGTTACCTCGCGTGGTCACTGCTTGACAACTTTGAGTGGACCTACGGTTACACCAAGCGTTTTGGAATTGTTCGTGTTGACTACGACACGATGAAGCGTACCCCGAAAGCCTCCGCCCTGTGGTACTCGGATGTGGCCCGCAGCCACCGCCTGACCATAGAAGAGGAAGACTGAGGAGCCCCTCAGTGAGTAAGCCCCGTTCCAGTCCAACACTCGATGACGTCGCCCGCGTGGCGGGCGTGTCACGAGCAACAGCCTCGCGTGCCATCCGCGGTGGGCACCTCGTGTCCGAATCCGCCCAGCAAGCCATTAATGCGGCTATTCGCGAACTCGGATATGTCCCGAATCTGGCGGCGCGCTCCCTGGCAACAAAACAATCGAACACTATTGCTGTTGTGGTCTCTGAAGGACACCAACGGATTTTCTCTGACCCATTTTTTGCCACAGCAGTGTCAGGCATTGTCGAGCGACTTGAACCCACCGAACGTCACCTGGCTCTTCACATGGCCTACGGCGGCTACCTCAGCAAACTCGAAGATTACCTTCGCGGAGGAAATATTGACGCCGTGATTGTCGTTTCCCACCACGAAGCTGACCGCCTGCCCGCCCTCCTCAATGAGTTGCGCATCCCCTGCGCTTTCCTTGGGCGCCCGCTGGGGGGAATGGACGAGGGCGGGGATCTGGCCATCTCACAGCACTATGTGGATGTCGATAATGTGACTGGCGGTCGGATCGCGGCCCGCCACCTCCTCGAATGTGGCTGCACGAAAATCGCCACCATTACAGGCCCCATGGATATTGCTTCCGCCCGTGAACGCCTTGACGGCTTTACGCAGGCATTGCATGAGGCAGGGCTTGAACCTGTAGCTGTTGTGGAAGGGGATTACGACACGGAATCTGCCCGCTTGCGTGCCCGCGAATTACTGGCCATGGGCGTCGAAATGGACGGCCTTTTTGTGGCCTCAGACCGGATGGCCGTCAGTGCAATGACCGTATTATCGGGCGCGGGTGTGCGTATTCCCGACGATCTTCGCATTATGGGATTCGATAA
The DNA here is from genome assembly GCA_030524055.1 of Actinomycetaceae bacterium. Lineage (GTDB taxonomy): Bacteria > Actinomycetota > Actinomycetes > Actinomycetales > Actinomycetaceae > Pauljensenia. Next base: position 183,319 of record JAUNHH010000002.1, read on the forward strand.
TGCGGATATTTGCCGAATGACAACTCCGGCATTAACCAGTGTCACTAATCCGTGGCGCAATCTCGCTATTGCTGCAACAGAAATGGTGTTAGCACAACTTAACGGCGAGAAAATTTCCGGGCCTTTGATTATTAGCCCGGCTTTAGTACCGCGGAAATCCACTGTCGGCACATAACTCTTTTCACTGCACTTCCCGCGCTATAGATCGCGACATGTAGATATATCGAAGGAGATACTCACGATGGATAAAAGCAAAGGGTGGATTCTCCACCTTCGTGAATATGGCACCTCCGTTCTCGTGGCAGTAGGGGATTCAGGTATTCCCGCTGTGATGTATTGGGGGGCTGATTTAGGGGCAACCACCGACGCTGACCTTGAGGCCGCTGCCTTGGGTTCAGAGCGGATGGATGTTGATAACGTCCCCGATGTGCCACTGAACGCGGGCATTTTGCCTGCCGTGTGGACAGGGTGGACGGGCCGGCCAGGCCTGGTTGGTCATCGCAATAACGGCACCGATTGGTCACCGCGCCTGCGCGTGGAGAAGATCCAGGTAGCGAGCGGTGACGCCAAAGCTGCGGATGTGCCAGTAGGAGTCCATAGTGACCTCACCGGCCAACTCACCTTTGCATTGCGCGACGATCACGCGAAACTCGCCGTCACTATTGAACTGATGATTGGCCCCGGCGGCGTTGTACGTACCCGCGCTCAGGTGTCGAATCTGGCGCAGGAGGACTACCATGTGGGCGGCCTCGACCTCGTTCTTCCCCTGCCTTTAGAAGACACTGAAGTCCTTGACTTTTCCGGACACTGGGCGAAAGAACGCTGCCCGCAACGCAGCGTTTTAGGGGTGGGCGAGCACCTGCGCGACAATCGACGAGGGCGACCTGGCTTCGATTCCCCCACCGTCCTTTTTGTTGGACCAAAGGGCTTTGACTTCCGCCATGGCCTGGTGCGCGGCGTCCACGTGGGTAGCGGCGGCAACTCCCGCTACTACGCTGAGCGCCTGCCTGAAGGCCTGCAGGTCCTCGGCGGTGGCCGGGCACTCAATGCTGGCGAAATTATCCTCGGAGCCGCCGGATCTGACACGGATTCCTACCTGGGCCCCTGGCTGACCTTCTGCTACGGCGAAGGCCTTGACGCTGCTGCGAACCAACTCCACACGTGGGCACGCTCGCGCCCCAGCGCCCCACGCCGCGAGCGCCCCGTCACCCTCAATGTCTGGGAAGCGGTCCACTTTGACCACTCTTTGCCGCGGCTGTTGGAGTTGGCTGACTTGGCAGCTGAAGTTGGCGTCGAGCGTTATGTTCTTGATGATGGCTGGTTTAAACACCGCCGAGGCGACTTTGCCGGTTTAGGAGACTGGGAGGTGGACCCCGATGTGTGGCCCACCGGTTTGGAGCCGCTGGTTGAGCACGTGCGCACACTGGGGATGGAGTTTGGCCTGTGGTTTGAACCGGAAATGGTGAATCCGGATTCGGATTTGGCGCGCGCCCACCCAGACTGGATTTTGGCAGCTGGCCCGACCTGGCCGTTGCCGTGGCGCAAACAGCAGGTGTTGGACCTGACGATTCCTGAGGCGTATGAGTACATTCTGGAGTCAATGTCAGAACTGATTGGCCGCCTGGGGATTGCCTACATTAAGTGGGATCACAACCGCGACACCTTTGATGCGGGAACCTCCGCGGCGGGCGGCCGGTCGGTGGCCACTGATCAGGTTAATGCGGCGCTGCGGATTATGGCCGAGTTGCGTCGCCGCCACCCGGAGTTGGAGATTGAGAGTTGCTCTTCTGGTGGGGCACGTATTGATTTGGAGATGGTGGAACATACTCAGCGTTTCTGGGCGTCAGACTGTATTGATGCCCATGAGCGTCAAGAGATTGTCCGCTGGACCTTGCAATTAGTGCCGCCAGAAGTCATTGGCACCCATATTGGGTCGGCCAGGGACCACTCCACTGCGCGCTGCCTGGATCTGTCTACCCGTGCGGCCACCGCCCTATGGGGACATATGGGTGTGGAGTGGGATCTGACCAGGGTTGATCCTGCTGATATTGCGGCGTTGAAAGACTGGATTGCTTTGCATAAACAATTCCGGGCGTTGCTGCATTCAGGTACTACTGTCCGTGACGAGATTGGCGACGGGTCAATGTGGCTCCATGGTGTGGTGGCACCAGATGGCCAGCGCGCCTTGTATCAGCTCTTTTCTCACCACCATGGTCACTTCGGTATTCAAGGGCGTTTGCGCCTGCCTGGTTTAGATCCGACGCGTCGCTACCGGGTCAAGCCCCTCATGATTCATGGTGGGCCCGATGGGATGTATGCGCCGCCGCCGTGGTTCGGCCAGGATCATTCCGGCGTGGTCGCTACAGGGGCTCTGCTGGGTGAAATGGGCCTTACCTGCCCGGACTTCTACCCTGAGCAGGTGCTTTTACTACAAGTAGACGCCGAATAGGCGCTGCGGGGCGCGGATACGTTATGGCGTGTCTGGGCTGCCAGCTGCGGTAATGTGTGCGCGCCCCGCCCTCGTGAATGAATAACTGACTTTTGCCCCCAGGGAGGAAACCCGATGACTGCCGTACTGCCTGAACCTCAACGTTATGCCTTCCTTGAGGCCACGCTGACCTTGGATGATGAATCCACGATTGGCCCTGCGCGCGGGCAGGAGATGTGGCCAGGGGTGCGCGCCGTGCGGCGCGTCCTTGCGGGAACAACCGGACTGATTTTCCCTGTGGTTTCTGGTGGCCATGGGGGTGAAGACGCGCAGCCCACTGTACGCGTTGGCCTGGATGAGTCTCTCGCGCCAGAGGCCTACACCCTGAAAGTCGATGAGACAGGCGTGGACATTACAGCAGGGACTGCGCGCGGTGCCGGATGGGCAGCGCAAACACTGCTGCAATTGGGGCCAGAGGATGTGTATGCGGCCCCACTGGGGAAAGCGATCGAGGTATGCCACGGTCAGGTCTGGGACGAACCACGTTTTGCTCACCGCGGTGCTCACCTGGATTCCTCGCGCCATTTCGTTGAGCTCAACGATGTCTTCCACTTTCTTGACTGGATGGCGCACCACAAACTTAATGTTCTCCACTGGCACCTGACCGACGACCAGGGGTGGCGTATTGCCTCACCTGATTTCCCGCGTTTAGCAGAGGTCGCCAGTTGGCGGGCCTCTACCCAGAATCGCTACGGCGGGGACACGCTGACCCCACACGGCGGCTACTACACGCTGGAGCAGATCCGCGCAGTGGCTAACTATGCGCGTGACCTTGGGATTGAAACCGTGCCAGAAATTGACTTCCCCGGGCACGCGACCGCTGTGCTCAACGCCTATCCCGAGTTCGCGACCGACCCTTCCGCTTTACAAGGAGTCGCGGTCTACCCCACGATTTTCCCCAATGTCATTGACTTTTCGCCGGAAGCACTGGACTTTGTCCACCGCATTTGGGAACAGGTCATTGAGGCAACCGGTGCGACACGGGTCCATATTGGCGGCGACGAAGTGCCAACGGAGCATTGGGAAGCCTCCGACGAAGTGCGGGCCCGGGCCGCAGAGTTTGGCGTGGATGACGTGACCAAGATTCAACGCTGGTTCACCCTGCATATGCGTGATTGGCTGGCCGAGCGCGGCGTCACCGCCATTGCCTGGGATGAAGTGGTCGATGACGGCCCTGTTGAGGGCATGATCTGCCAATCCTGGCGCGGAGCCGAACAGGGCCAGCGGGCTGCGCGCGGCGGAATGGATGTGGTGATGAGTCCACTCACCCACACTTACTACGACTTCTACCAATCCGATCTACGGGAAGAACCCTACGGTCAGGGAGCAATCACCACCATTGAGGATGTCCTGGAGTTTGATCCGGTAGCAGGATTGGAACCTGAAGCCGCTGCCCACGTGATTGGCACCCAATTCCAATTGTGGAGCGAATTCCTACCGGACTACCGGTCGGTTCTGTACTCGGCGTGGCCACGCGGGTGCGCATTGGCGGAAATCGCGTGGGGCGGGCGGAAAGAAGGGGACTACGAGGGCGAGTTCTTTATCCGACTGCGCGAGCACTTGCGGCGTTTTGACGCAGCTGGTGTGAATTATCGCCCCCTTGATGGCCCCCACCCGTGGCAACAGGGCGGAACAGGCTGGCGTAAGCGTCCCGACGATGACTAACGAGGTCGGGGCTGCGCCAATCAACAGGACAGGGGTAACAGCCTGAAACTGCAATGCCACCACACTTGGGCACAAGGAGAACGATTGTGCAGTAACAGGCGTGACTTAGGCCCAGACCTGAGGTAGAGCCATAAGTGTGAGCCCCCATACCTCAGTTCGGCTTAGAGGTGAAGTCACATGAACGGCCCTGACACTGTCCCAAAGAACAGGGCAGAATAGGACGGGGCGCTCGCGGGCATAAGGTGCCATAGCTCGCGAGCGCTTCGCCATACCCGAGTGGGACTACTGGGGGAGTATCCCGCCCTCGTGAATTGACAGGCCCAAGTGCCCGTAAAACCCCCGCGAAACCACTGGAAATCCAGGGATTCACAGCCCACGCACAGGATGAGTGTGACCGCTTTGACCCGCCCCGGATAGGGCTGGAAGGACCTTCGACCCTTAGGGTTGGACTATGACCTCCACTGCGGATATCGCACCTTCAATTTTGGAGCCCATTGCAGACGCTGACGGGACTGAGAACTCGGCGCAAGGAACTGGGCGAGTGCTTTTGGCAGCGCCGCGCGGCTACTGTGCCGGCGTGGACCGAGCCGTAGATGTCGTGGAGAAAGCCCTTGATCTGTACGGGCCACCCGTTTATGTGCGTAAAGAAATCGTCCACAACAAGTACGTGGTCGAGATGTTGTCCGCGCGTGGGGCGATTTTCGTCCAGGAAACCGACGAAGTTCCTGAGGGTGCGCGCGTGGTGTTTTCTGCGCATGGGGTATCTCCGCAAGTCCGTGAAGCAGCCGATCAGCGGGGTTTGCTGGCGATTGACGCGACCTGCCCGCTAGTGACAAAGGTTCACCGCGAGGCCGTGCGTTTCGCTAAAGAGGACTACGACATTGTGCTGGTGGGCCACGAGGGCCACGAAGAAGTTGAAGGCACCTATGGGGAAGCTCCTGACCATATTCAGGTGGTGGGAACTCCCGATGAGGTTGAGTCCGTGCAGGTGCGCGACCCAGAGCGTGTGGTGTGGCTGTCGCAAACCACCCTGTCTGTTGATGAGACGGTTCAAACCGTGGACCGTCTGCGCACGCGCTTTCCGCTGCTGGTGAATCCGCCGTCTGATGACATTTGTTATGCCACGCAAAACCGGCAGGTCGCTGTGAAGTCCATTGCTCCGCATGTGGATGTCATGGTGGTGGTGGGGTCGGCGAACTCGTCGAACTCGGTGAGGCTGGTGGAAGTGGCCCTGGAAGCTGGGGCGGGCGCGGCCTATCGGGTGGACAAGTCTGATGAATTGCAGCCCGAATGGTTTGAAGGTGCGGGAACTGTGGGCTTGACCTCGGGTGCGTCCGTGCCGGAAATCCTGGTGCGCGATGTGCTGTCGTGGCTGGCTGAGCGGGGATTTCCCAATGTGGAGGAAGTTCGCACTGAAACTGAGACCACGACCTTTGCTTTGCCGCGGAATTTGCGGGCTGACCTGTCGCAAAATGGCATGGATGACGGTCGTCCGCATGCGCGGCGCCGGCCCGGGCCCGATCACACAAGCTAGTTGCGAGGGCGGGGCGCGGGTTTGCACCCTGGCGGGGCGCGGGTTTGCGCGTGCTGGCGCCTTTCCAGGCGGTGGATGACTAAAAGTGCAGGTCATAGCAATGAACGTCTGTGTTGCTTGCGGGCTGTCCTAGTGGGTCGCTGTGTTGCTTCCGGGTTGTTCCAGGAGGCAACCACAACGTTAAGGACAAACCTATACGTTTAGGGACTAAACCCCCCTGTTATACGCGTATAGCTTTGTCCGTAACTGTGGGGGTTTGTCCCTAAGTTTCGGGTTGCCTCCAATGCCATTGACGAGGCCGGGGCGCGACACTTAACGCCTGGCGCTGATAGCCGCCAGGTGCAGCGATGGTGACCAGGTGCAGCGAAAAACCCACCAGCACGATCAGGATGATGTGTCTATCAGAGCAGTCCCGCCCTCGTTAATGCCACCCAGACTCCCGATAGACCTGCCGAGTGCTGCGCCGGCGCAGGCGCCGATGTGGCCCATTGACATTGTCAGGCGGATCTTTCCAGAGAACAGCCGCTTGGGGCGATGGAACTATCCGAGTAGAGCACACCTGAAGAATCCGCGTCGAAATCCTCAGAATTGACCCTGATCACCGTCCAGCCGTCGTCTTCAAGATCTTGCTGACGCCGCAGAAAATCCCGTTTCTCGCGGTGAAACTCTTCTTGAGTAAGGCCGAGTTTTCCCGCTCCGTCGGCTTCAAACGCAATTTTGTGTTCGGGCAGGGCGCAGTCAAGGAAATAGCGGCGCCCATGTATCTGCACCTCATATTGTGTGACTAGACCAGGCGGGCAGATCGGAGTCAGTACCCATAGCAATGCCCTTTCTAAAACCGACTCGCATCCCGCATCGGCCAAGGACAATATCGCCCGCGCCTGCCGTGTTCCTCGACGCGCCCCGACCTCGTTCAATAAAGACAAAAGGTACTGACGCCACTCGCCTTCCCGCGTGCGGCTGGCTGTCATGTCGAATCGGTCAAATCTACTGAGGCAACGCAAGATACCGCTAACGGCCACCATTGCTTCTAGGGGATGGGCGGACAAGGCCATTTGTAGGGCCGTCCACTCTAATGACGTGACGTGGAGTCCACCGACGATTCTGATGTGTGTGGGTGGCGGAGGGGTGCAGGCTTCTTTCATTACTGCGTGAGGCACTGAGATCCTCCCAATAGTGACCTCGGGGAATGTCCGCGCCGAGGGATGACCTGAACGGTGAAGATACACATCGGGATTAGCCACCCATGCGTCAATCCCCCAAATTTCTAGAGCTGACTGCGCGCCGAAAATGGTTTCAGCGCGGCGCGCCAGATGTGTGGCAAGAATCCGCGCATGTGCGACTAACGCCCAGACCTCCCAGGGTGGAACCTCGTTGGGGAGTGCCGAGGTGAACTCCACGGCGGATAGGGAGGGTTGGCGTGGCAAGACGCGAGGACTTGTGTTGGGCAGAAGTGAGTGTAAGGTCCGAAATCGCGATATTCATGTATTTATCTGTATGGTAAACGCTGAGCCTTCACAAATAGGTATGGATTGTCTGTGGATAGAGGGTTTTAGAGACAAACGCGATTGTGGATAACTTTGTTGGCGTGTGACGAGGGCGGGGTGCGTGTGTCGCTAAGAGGCGCTGCTCGCCTAGAATGTCCCTGTGTCTCTCACTATCGGAATCGCTGGGCTGCCCAACGTTGGCAAGTCCACGCTCTTTAATGCTCTGACTCGCGCCACGGTTCTGGCTGCAAACTACCCTTTTGCGACCATCGAACCCAATGTGGGCGTTGTGCCGCTGCCTGACGAGCGGCTCGATAAACTCGCAGAGATTTTCGGTTCCGAAAAGAAAATCCCCGCTACCGTTTCCTTTGTCGATATTGCGGGGATTGTGCGTGGCGCATCAAAAGGGGAGGGGCTGGGTAACCAATTCCTTGCTAATATTCGCGAGGCCGACGCCATTTGCCAAGTGACGCGGGCTTTTGAAGACCCTGATGTGGTGCATGTTGATGGCCGCGTCAATCCCGGCGAAGATATTGAGACCATTTCTATTGAGCTAATTCTGGCGGATATGCAAACGCTAGAAAAAGCGATTCCCCGGATCGAAAAAGAAGTTCGCGGAAAAAAGACCGAACCTATTGTTCTGGAAACCGCGAAAGCAGCCTATGACCTGCTAGAAAAAGGTCATATTCTTTCTGGCCCTGAAGGGGCAAAACTGGACCAGGATGCGCTGCGCACATTCCAGCTCATGACCACCAAGCCCTTTATCTACGTCTTCAATATGGATGCTGATGGGCTGGCCGATAAAGAAAAACAAGCTGAGTTACGGGAATTGGTAGCCCCTGCTGAAGCTATTTTCTTAGACGCCCAATTTGAGGCAGAACTCGTCGAACTCGACGAGGACGACGCGCGTGAAATGCTCGAAGAATCCGGCCAGGAAGAATCCGGACTGGACCAACTGGCGCGCGTTGGCTTTGACACTTTAGGGCTGCAAACCTATTTGACGGCCGGGCCAAAAGAATCCCGCGCCTGGACTATTCATAAGGGCGATACTGCGCCTGTGGCCGCTGGCGTTATTCACACTGACTTCCAGAAAGGCTTCATTAAGGCCGAGATCGTCAGCTTTGATGACCTGGTCGAATACGGGTCCGTGGCGGATGCGCGCGCCGCCGGGAAGGTTCGCATGGAAGGCAAAGACTACGTCATGGCCGATGGCGACGTGGTCGAGTTCCGGTTCAACGTCTAAGAAGTAGGCCGGAGGCATGATCCAGACCTCCTCCCAGCCCCTTCGGGCAGCCATCTACCTGTGCTTGGTGCAGGACTTCGAGGCTGGGCTCGCTGTATCAGTATATCCGGGACCACACCGACATCCTGTGTGCGGTAGTGCACGATTGCCAAGCCATCGCTGAGCGACTGCAGTTAGACTTTCTGGCATGTTCTACGCGCCCAATCGGCTGCCCAACTGGTTCCGGCTCCCAGAAGGACTGGTGGCTCCCGAAGTCGCCGATGAGGTGATCCGCGCAGGGTGGGCGCGGCTGGTCAGCGGCGCTGGCCACCCCGTGGAGTTGGCCGACACCTTGAAGATTGCTGCCCTGGGTAAGCTCAACGACGACCAGGCCGCAGAACTGGCCACGATTCTGCGGAACACGCGCCTGCGTCAACAGCAGGAGGCCCACGCCGTGGACCCGAATTTGCGCCGGGCTCTGTTGACGCTGCGTGACCAGGGGATGATCACCTTCGTCGACCACCTGCCGTGGGACCAGGACAACGCCTTCGACATCATCAGCGATCGGGCACGCAGCTCCGATCACTGGAAGGGTTACGTGTTCTACGACCAGGTAGACGTCGAGCGCTCGAGCCTGCTGCTGGAAGGCTCGGTCTGGCTCACGTTTGGGGTGCTGCGTCGAGCCTACTTGACGGTGGCTGAACGCGAAGCGATGACCAAGGAGGAGGTCGACTCCTTCCTTGATGCACGCGCGGTCGAGTTGGCAGAGCAGGTGATTTGCCCAGAGTTGGAGAAGGCAGGTATGACGGTTGAGTGGAATGGCACTCCGGCCCAGAGGCTGATGGTCCATGGTGCCGAGGTCTACCACCCAATCAGGTGACCTGACTCATTTCGACACGACAAAGCGGCTCTTTGCAAACGAGGGTGTAGTTGGGGTTCCCACGGCTATCTGCTTGCCACCAGTCACAGCAACGCGGTTGCCTATATCTTTGATCCGTGTCGCCTCATCTTGTTTCGCCTGCTGACGATCAAGACCCTCCCAATAGCTGAGTACGGCTGTCTCCCATGTGGAGACCGGCGTTCAGATCGCGCCCTATCGCCAGCTGGCGCAAGTCGTGGAGGGTACGATCCGCGGATGGAGCGGGTGGCTGATCCCTTCCGGCCTCCGAAAGAGGGGCTTGTTCACACTGAAATCGGCTGTGAGGTACTGGTCTTGCTCAGGGATGTGAGAGCCGCGCGATCGAGATAGTGATTGCGGAATCGGGTGCAGAACTGTTGCAGAATCGGGTGTGGAAACGTTGCAGAATCGGGTATGAAACTCTTGCATTTCGCGGTATGATCTCGGTATGACCTATCTTCCCCGCACGGTCGATTCTGTCCTGTCCGAGCTCTTGGGTGGGATGGGCGCGGTCGTCATCGAGGGGCCGCGAGCTTGCGGGAAAACCTCGACTGCTTTGCAGATCGCACGCAGTTCAGTGCGACTGGATCGGTCACCTGAGCTGGTCGCTCTGGCAGAGTTGAGCCCTGCTGAGATCCTCCGAGGGGAAACGCCGAGGTTGGTGGACGAGTGGCAACTTGCCCCAGTGCTGTGGAACTCCATTCGTCACGAGATCGACAACCGGCAGGAACGTGGACAGTTCATCTTGTCGGGTTCGGCAGCTCCCCAGGATGACGTCACTCGGCACTCGGGCGCCGGGCGGATCGGACGGCTACGGATGAGGCCGATGTCGTTGTTCGAGAGTGGAGCGTCAACTGGGGAGGTGTCCTTGGCCTCCCTTCGCAGGGGCGAATCCGTTGGGGGGTTGTCGAAGCTCACCTATCGAGATCTCGCTGAGCAAGGCGTGCACGGTGGTTGGCCTGGTCTCCTCGATGCCACGACCCGACAGGCAGTGCTCTTCAATCGTTCATACTGCGAGGATCTGTGTAGTACGGAGATCTCCGCCGCGACAGGTGTGCGCCATGACGCCGTGCGGCTGCGACGGCTGCTGGAATCGGTCGCGCGCAACCTCTCCTCCGAAGCTACTCTCCAAAGCCTTGCCACGGACGTCTCTGGCCAAGGGAATCCGGTTGATCCCAAGACGGTGGCCACCTACATGGCCGCGCTCGAGCAGGTATTCGCGCTGGATGTGTTGCCTGCGTGGAGCATTTCGTTGCGTTCGCGCTCCCGCCTTCGCACAGCTTCCAAACTGCACTTGGCTGACCCCAGTGTGGCGTGTGCTGCCTTGGGCATCGGGGTCGATCGACTCGCTCGCGATCCAGAGTTCTTCGGGCAGGTGTTCGAGTCCATGGTCATCAGAGACCTTCGGGCACTGGTTGCTGCCGAATTCGGTCGGATCTACCACTACCGGGATAACACCGGTTTGGAGATCGACGCGATTGTCGAATACCCCGACGAGGCGATGTGGGGTGCCTGCGAGGTCAAATTGGGGTCCAGCAAGATTCCCGATGCTGAGCGTAACCTGCTCAAGTTGCGCGATGAGAGGGTTGATGTGTCCAAGATTGGTGACCCTGCATATCTCGTCATTATCACAGGTACTGAGTACGCCTACACGCTTCCCAGCGGTGTTCATGTCGTCCCGTTGGGGGTCCTTGGCGTGTGAGTATCAGGGGTGTCAGCCGGGCTCGCTAGTTCGGTTCAGCGCTTGATTCCCCCACTTGGCGGGCAGTCAACTGCGCGCCTTCGAGTTTCCCGCCAGGCGCAGTCTGCACTAGGATTGCCAGGTGATCACCGGTGAGCTCAGGAATAAGATCGACCGCGTCTGGGACGCCTTCTGGTCGGGAGGAATCTCCAACCGGGGCTGATGCATGGTTTGGTGTCAAGGGGGGTTAGGCGGCGGTTGCCGTGTGGTTCATGATGGTTTCCCATTCGATGGGTGTCAAGCGGCCTAGGCGGGCTTGTCGGCGTCGTCGGTGGTAGGTGCGTTCGATCCAGGTCACGATCGCGATACGGAGTTGTTCCCTGCTGGCCCAGGAACACCGATCGAGGACGTTGTTTTGTAGGAGACTGAAGAAGGACTCCATAGCGGCGTTATCCCCGCAGCAGATTTACCCCGATTTAGGTGTCACCAAACCATGCACCAGCCCCCGGAGGTTGTTGTGCAGGTTGTCTTGTCGCGATCTCCTTCTGAGAAAGCAAACTCATTGCTGGATGCCGTAACTTGAGGAAGACTCGTGTGGCACCTGAGTTGTTAGACTGCTCCGCATGTCCCTTTATGAGATTAGGGCTGATTTCAACGCTGACACCATTGTCATGTATCAGGCGTATTCTCCTGCCATTGCCGATGCGGCACTGGCAGCAGGGCGATTCGTAGCACCCTTCTCTTTTAAGCGTATGACGTGGCTCAAGCCGTCCTTTACCTGGCTCATGCACCGCAGTAACTGGGGGCGCAAGGCTGGTCAGGAGCGCATACTGGCGGTGCGGATCACCCGTGCAGGTTTCGAGGAAGCGTTGGGTCAGGCTGTGCTGACCGACGCTCACCCAGCCCGTCTGGCCGAGTCAACGGCCCACGTGCAGTGGGATCCAGAGCGGAACCTCCGCGGTGCGGCGCTCAACCATTACAGTATTCAGGTAGGTATTAGTAGGCACCTCATCGAGAAACTTGTCAATGAATGGATCGTGGAGATCACCGACCTGACTCAGTTGACCCGAAAAACGGCTACGTTGGTGCATGGAGGGCGGCTCCCGCAGGCGAAGCGGCTACTCCCCTCAGAACGTATATATCCTCTCCCACCTGTGCTCAAATCCCGCCTGACACCGGGCTGATTGGCGTGGGTGGTGAGGTGAACACCTCATCCTGTAGTGACTCGGTGGCGGCAGAATCAATAGATGCAATGGCATATCTGGCGCAGTTGTCTGGGTGATCGCGTATTAGGTTTTCCCAACGGTAGTCAACATACGCTTTGAACGCGTCAGTTGACGAAGGTGTGATGGCCATGCCTGGCCTTCTGCGGTTTGTTGTGCTGGCCGGCGAATCGTCAGTTTTGTTCCGGCGAATCGTCAATTGAAGCCCGGCGAATCGTCAGTCCACTGCTGTGAAGTGTTAGATTGTGACTGTGGACCTACTTTCTCGAAACGTCATGGCCTGGGTGCAGGAACTGCTTGGCGTATCTCCGATCGTCGTGATTGAAGGTGCGCGGCAGGTCGGCAAATCCACCCTGATTTCAATGCTCGACGACGGCTCAACGTCATTCGCAACCATGGATGATGAGATCGTTCGCGCCTATGCGCACGATAACCCTATTGGGTTCTTGAACTCGGCTGGCAGCGGCCGCCTTGCTATCGATGAGATTCAACGATGTCCCGAACTCATCCTTCCTCTCAAAGCAGTAGTGGACGAGGAACGGCGACCCGGTCGATTCATCCTCACAGGTTCCGCAAACCTATTGCGCATTCCAGGAGCAGAGGATTCTCTTGCAGGCAGGGCGATGACCGTCCGTCTCCATCCTCTCTCACAGGGTGAACTGGCAGGCGTTGAGGAGGACTGGGTCACCAGGATTCTCAACGGTGAGCACAAATTCAATGTGAACACCGATCGAAACGAAATCACTCAGAGGATCGCAGCGGGCGGATATCCGGTAGTGCAACCCATGTCCACTCGAATGCGGACCGCGTGGCTCAAAGATTACGCGAACCGTCTCATCGAGCGCGATTCAACTGACCTTGGCACCGTTCAGGTATCCGTCCTTCGTCGATTGTTGCTCCTATTGGCCGCAGCCCCTGGCGCCGAGTTGGTTCACGAGCGCCTAGCGCAGGAACTTGGCATAGCGCGAGGAACAGTGCAACGTTACCTCGACTTGTTGGAGTCCCTTTTCGTTATTCACCTTCTACCCAGCTGGTCACGCAATCTCACGAAGCGCCAGATTCAACGACCAAAATGCTATATCGGCGATTCAGGTTTGGCGGCTTCGCTCTCTGGCCTCGACCAAGCACACCTCGCTTCGATTCAAGGGTCGGACCATCTTGGAGCCCTTGTCGAGAATTTCGTCGTCTGTGAGCTGCTCCGGCAGCAAGGATGGTCAGCGACCGACTTCCATTTGTCGCACTATCGCGACCGTCATGGAAGCGAGGTCGACATTATCGTCGAAACACCGCGGGGAATCGTTGCAGTCGAAGTCAAGGCGGCAACTGTTGCCACAGCCTCGCACTTCAAGCATCTTATGGCCCTGCGCGACAAACTTGGCAGTGAATTCATTCTCGGCGTTGTTCTCACAACTGGGTCGGGCCAGCCCGCCGGAGATCGTCTCATGTCGATGCCAATCTCCGCCCTTTGGGAGGCTTCCTGACGGGCCCTCCCGAGCTTCCCTTATGGAAGCTCGGGAGGGCCTATTTTCTACGGTCTTAGGAAGTGGCTCTGCTGGCGTTGAATGATTATCGGCCAGAAATTATGGCCTTTAGATAGATTCTCTGGTGAGTGGAATCTGCTGGTTGATAAGAAGTACCTTTGCGGATTTATGCCCCGGCCTCGTTGATTGAATGACATTTCTGCTAGCGAATGAAGTCCTCAAAAAGGACTCAAACGCTGTGACTGATGAAATCTCTAGACCATAACGCTCCCGACTTTACCGCGCAGCAAGTAAAAGTCGGATTTAAATGTCCTGGTCATACAAAGTAGCCGCAGCCGACCAGTCTCAGCCAATGTCAACGATAACCTTGCCTTCTCCGTGCCCAGTCTCAACCATGGCGTGGGCCCGGGCGATATCGCTCAGGGGGAAACGCGCCCTAATTACGGGGCGTAACTGGCCAGCCTCAACCAACACGGCCACTTGATCTAGTGCTGAGCGGCTGGGCTTGACTGCCCAGAACATGATGCTTGGCCCCGGAAGGACCTTGCTGATAATGCTTGCGGCAATGCCAGCAGCAGAGATTGTCACCATCCGACCCGAACGTGCGAGCAAACGCCGCAGGGCCAGCAAGTTCTTGCCTGTCGTGTCGAGGACGGCGTTATATGAGCCAACAAGTCCAGACCACTGGGTGGGATCGGGATCGAAGCGTGCCCTGGAGCCGAGTCGCTGTAGAAACTCCTCATGGTGAGCCGAACTGATGGTGTCCACAACCGCGCCGCGGGCATGAGCCACCTGCACCACGGCGCTACCCACCCCACCAGCGTCGCCCACAACCAGTAGACGGGAACCCTTGCTGACTCGGAGCGCCTCCAACGCCTGCCATGCCGTTACGGACACCAGTGGGAGGGCAGCCAGATCGGGCAGGCTGTGGGACCTTGGGGCGGGAGCGGCCAGATCCGCATTGACAGTGATCTGGGTGGCGGCGGTGCCATGCTTGCCGAGTTGGTCCGTGCCCAGGAACCCCCACACCTGCTGTCCGGGATGGAAGCCAGAGACCTGTCGGCCAACCTCGATCACCTCGCCGCTGAAGTCCAACCCGGTCGGCTGAGGTAGGTGGCGACCGGTCATGAACTTGCTGTGTCCGGCCCGGGCGCTAGTGTCAATCCGGTTGATACTGATCGCGGCCACTCTGACAATAAGGTCTCTTGGTCCTGCTGAAGGGGCGGGGGCATTGACGACACTCAATTCCTCGGGTGAACCGAAGCGTCTGTATTGGGCGACCATAACGGTGTCATCGGCTGTGTTCTGAGTAGTAGTCACGTGATTCTCCTAATGATGTGTGGGTGACAATTGCTGGACAAGCTCGCGGTGAGCAAGTCGTCTCAAGCCGACCAGGATCGGGTCGTAGATTGCAGTTCCTAGTACCGCTGTTTGGGCTGCCTGACTTGGAGTGTCCAGTGGAAGGTTGAGGAAGTCAGCTTTGGCGCACTCGCGGGCTGCCCTCACATAAGCAGCCAGGTGCTCTGCAGTCAGCGACACATCGCACTCGTTGGCCAGGGTCATGGCCTCGAGTAGTTGATCAACATATGGCGCCTCAGGTAGGTCGTCGAAACCTGCGTCCGCAAGAGCTGTCCGCGCAGGAGCCAGATTGGTTGAGTCCTTTTCACGTCCAGGCCGTGTCCCTGCCAGCGGCAGAATGACAGTCACGTCAGTCATCATCTCGGCTAGGTTTAGCTCCCGACTTTGGATCAAATCAAGGATCTGCCGCACTTGCCGGATCGACAGCCCGACGATATGCACCAGGCCCCGGATCAGCCGTAATTGCTCCAATGTGCTGGCACCGTCTGTGTTGAGGTCCTCGCTGGGCTTTATCAGTCCCTCGCGTATGTAGTACTTGATCGTCGCAACCGGTACGCCAGACCTCTTTGACAAGACTGACAAGGGCACGGGTTCCTGGGAGCCCGGGGCTTCTGTCGCTATCATAAGTGGATAGTGCCACTATCCGCGTGTGCTAGAAGGGTTTGTAGGGGAGGCGAAGGGGAACAAATGCTCGCTGGGGTACGCGCCTTTGCGGCTGAAAATAGGGCCCAGTGATGTGGGTGCTTTAGCTCAATGAGAGGCTTGATCCTTCTTATCTCTGCTTGTGAACCGGTTGAGAAAAACTGCTCGCCAGCGAAAGACCTGTGCCCCTAACTGTGCATAAAAAGAAAATCCCTTTGCTCGATTCAGGCCCCGGCCTCGTTGACTGAATGACGTTTTTGCCGGCAAATGAACGTGAAGACAGAAATAATAAAAGTCAGTGATTGGGTGATGATAATCCGATTGGTCTGAATCTCGTCTGAGATCTGGCGTGACGAGGCTATTGCGCGTGTGAATATCAATTCGCTGTGGAGAGGAGTGGGCGGTGGCCGTGGACCCAGACAATAAAGGGGCTGTTTTGGACTCCTTCGCGGCGTGGCTGCAGCGCGAGGGGGAGGAGCTGCCACAGGTCAAACCCAGCGACTGGGACATCAACCCCTACCGCACCGCCTATCTCATTGCTCCCAGTGAGGGCCGCAGATCCAACCGCCTGTACCTCGTCCGCGGTAACGATGGGGTCGCGTTTGCACCATCAGCGATGAGAATCGAGGACGCCTACGCCAAATTGCTCGCTGGCGGAGAATAACAACACCCTGCCCCGGCGTTGGCACTCCGTGTCCACTCGTCAGATCCCGGGCCTGATATTCCTTGAGGAATCAGGCGATTTAGGAGTCACAACGCGCACTGTGCGGATGGCGTCAACCCTGCCAGCCAGCACAAGGCTGACAGGTGCTTTCAGGTGTCCTTCTTGAGAAGGGCCACTTGCCTGGGTGTCTTTCAGTCAGGTGCTTGTTGTGGACCATGGTCACACACTGCCCGCTCCTGACCGCTTCCGATTCGGAAAATGGTAGCGTTCGGCCTCTGAAAATGGTCCAGTAGAGTGTCGGAAAACGGTAGCGTAGAAGTCCTGAAAACGGTAGTGTAGCCATTCTGAAACTTCTGTTGATGAGCTGATATGCGAGTGTCCCACTGGGAGCTCTTGATCAAGAGTTGAGGACGTTTCCTCTCCTTATCGTTGATGGCCCAGAAGGCCAGGTGCTGGCAATCGAAGTGAAACTATCGACTTCTGTGGACGATCGGGATGCCCAGCACTTGCTCTGGTTAAGAGACATTCTCCTTGATCGAGTTGTTGATCTGCTTGTCGTCAATATAGGTTCCGCGGCGTATCGTCGCACTGATGGTGTTGGAGTTGTTCCTCTGGCATTGCTGGGCCCGTGAAATGGCCATCGTTGGCATCGTTTCTCAAAGCGCTAATCTTAGTTAGGTGACCACACCTGCCCCTGAAGTGCCCCCAGAAACAGCGTCGCACATCACCAAGCAAGAACCCACTGTTGAGCTTCGTCCCGCTGAGCAACATGAGTTGGAGGACCTGAAACGGCGTCTTCAGGAAGCTTTTACCCAGTCAGCCGTCGCTGAATTTGGTCAGGATGATGGGGAGCCAATCCCATCGGACTCAGAAATCAACGCATCCTTTTCTGCACCGCAGGCTGAGGTCCTCCAGATCCTCTGGCAGGGCACGTCCGTTGGTGGCGCAGTAGTGACCATTCACGAGGGCGGGGCGCGAGGTGTTCTAGATTTCTTTTTCCTTGACGGCTCTTCACAAGGTGCAGGTTTGGGTTACGCCGCATGGTGCGCGATTGAAAAGCGGTATCCAACAGTGCGACTTTGGGAAACAGCGACGCCCTATTTCGAGAAAAGGAATATCCACTTCTACGTGAACAAGTGCGGTTTCCACATTGTCGAGTTCTTCCACCCAGGGCATCCGGATCCTCATCATCCCGCGGATCATGGCGATGTTCCCGACTACATGTTCCGCTTTGAAAAGGCCATATAAACACCAGCAGCTATGGCCTGCGCACTAGTCCCTAGCGTAATGTTCCGCTACACATGGACGTTCTGAGAGGGGCATATCTCCATTTGTCGAGATGTCCACATCTCCGGGATAAGTCTAGGATGATCCCGTCAGGACCAAATTTCTTCAGGGGAGACGACGATGTGAGCTGGTCTTTGCCCGATTGAAAGACATGGGGGAGGATGCATTATGGGTAGCAATTTACGTATACATGCCATTAATGGATATAGATGTGGCCGTTGGAGTTTGTTTCTTGATGCTGCTTATTGTTTGATACTTGGGAGTAGTGTCACCCTCTTTTGTTCCGACATCGCTGGCCCACTCGCCCTACCAGTGTCATTCATTGCTGTTACCGGTATTGCTGTGGTGGTGTGGGCGGGTTCAATCATATGGATGCTCAGGCGTTTCCCGCTTTCGCGGGTGCTTCGTTGGGTGATGATCGCTAATGTGCTTGCTGCTATTGCGGTTGGATGCGTTTCGGTCATCGCGGCAACGCTCTTTCTTAAGGCGACAGTCTTGACAGTAGCGATCGATATTGCTCTATTTGCTGCGAGCCAAGGAATTGCCCTCCGTGCTCTTTCTGGTCCAAGGGATGACTAGCGGTGGAGGTATCGCGTGACCGAGTGTGTAGTGCCCATCGCTGTGGTTGGACTGGGTAGGTCAGTGGTGTGACGGTGTTGTTGGCAGTGGCTAAGACCAGGTGTGGTAATAACCATGTGCATGCGCGTGTGGGGTACTGGCAATGACCAGTCGCATCCTGATGTAAAGACTTGCGCCCTTGGAATCCATTAAAGATGGTGAAATCCTGCCGCCCAGAGTTTTCTTGTGGCATCATCATCAATGCTGGTGTGACGCAACCGGAAGTTGCCGCCTACGCCGGGCGCACCATCAAATAGAGACAGGAGAACAAGGAGTAGGTAGAGGGGAGTGAACATGATCCGGAGAATCATTGCCCAGCTGCCTTTAAAGAAACCAACACGGCCTCCGTCCTTTACTCTCATAAGGCGGGTGCCCATGAGAAGTGCGCCAAGCCCTCGACCATTCCGATAAAAGAGGCCGTAAATTGCCGCCACGACGCACGCAGTAAAAAGAACGAGGACCATTGCCACATTAATAGCGTCCACTTCTGTGGCTGTCGAAAAATATGAGTATCCAACCAGTGCAGTAGGTCCCCACACGATAATGGCGTCGATAAGCCACGCAAAAATTGCGGGACCCGCGCCCGCGGAGACATATAAAATATCATTGTCGAATCGACACACGCGTTCCGCAATATTCTGTCCGAGAATGTCCGCAACCTGCTCACGAACATTAACGGGTGCTTGGGTAAAGTCCGGCATAGGGGCACCTTGAATAGTTGAGCATGGGAGTCCAAATATCCTAAGGCAATACGGGTTGTGCCGCTCTCTATAAATGGAAAAACGGCGTGAATCAATGCGTCACTGGGAAACTTGCTGCGATCCATCCCCACAGTAGCCAAGAGCTCGTCCACAATACCCTTCTCACACCCACCCCATCCCACAACCTGAGAAATCCCCGGGAAATTCTCACGGGATATGGTAATTCCAACACCCTGCCTGTTAGTCTCTTCCCAATGTCAACACCGGCAGACGATCAACGATGATCTTGAGGAGGAACGCCATGACCGCTCCAGGGAAGTTGGAATCCGGCCCGCTCGTGGTGGCCGTCGATTCATCTACCCAGTCCACAAAAGCAATTCTTGTCGATACCGCTGGCACTGTCTGGGCCACAGCAAAACGCTCCATCCCACTGCAAACCCCGGCAATGGACTTCTATGAACACGACCCGAAACTCTGGTGGGAAACCACCCGCGACACTATCGGCGAAGTCCTCGCCACCCTGTCCCAAAAAGACCGCGATCGCGTCGAAGCCATTGGTCTGACCCATCAACGCGAAACCTTCGCCCCCTTCACTGCCAGTGGCGAACCTCTTGGCCCTGGCATCCTGTGGCTTGATGGCCGCGCCGTCGATCAAATCGCCAAATACGGCAGCGCCCATATCCACGAACTCTCCGGCAAACCCGCAGGCGTCACCCCAGCGATTTACAAAATGGCCTGGGTCTCCGAAAATGCCCCCGAACGCTTCGAAAAAGCCGACAAAATCGTCGATGTCCTCGGCTATATCGTTTTCAACCTGACAGGCGAATGGCTCTCCTCCACAGCAGCAGCCGACTCCCTCGGCCTTTTCGACGTTAATAGCCGCACCTGGTCAGCCGAATTACTCGACATCGCAGGCGTGCGCGAAGACCAAATGTCCACCCTGATCCCGCCAGCAACCCCCATGGCCACACTGCGCAAGGAACTGCGCGAAGAATGGCAACTGACCCGCGAGATCCCCATTATTGCGGGCCTGGGAGATGGGCAAGCCGCAGGAATCGGCGCCGCAGCCGTCGATCCTGGTGTTGGCTACCTGAATATGGGCACAGCCGTCAACGCTGGCGTCGAATCCAGCAGCTACATTTACGACCCTGCTTTCCGCACCCACGTCTCCGGTATCCCCGGCAATTACGTGCTGGAAGTCCTCCAATCCTCCGGGTCTTACCTGGCTGACTGGGCGCGCACCACATTCGCTGACCCAGAAAATCCCAATGCCGGCGTGGCCTGGGATGATGAAGCCGCCTCGCAGGTCCCGCCCGGAGCAGAAGGCCTGGTCACCCTGCCCTATTGGAATGCCGTTCAGTCCCCCTACTGGGATGCCATGGCGCGCGGAGCCATTATCGGCTGGCGCGGGGTCCACGGCCGTTCACACCTGTACCGCTCGGTGATGGAATCCATCTGTTTCGAGATGCGCCGCAACCTGGACACCATTGAAAGTGCCTCAGGCGTGCCCATTACCGAACTTCGGATTATGGGCGGGGGAACGCGCTCGCCACTGTGGCGCCAAATGATGGCTGATATTACGGCACTGCCGCTAACCGTGTGCGTCGCAGACGAAGTGTCGGCCCTCGGGGCAGCGGTCCTGGCGATGGCGGGGGTTGATGCACACGCCGGGAAGTTGCCTGACGGATCACCCGACGTTGCGACTTCAGCAAAGGCAATGGCGACGTTTGGGGAAACCATTGAGCCACATACAGAGCACGCCGAAACCTACCGTCAGATTGGCGCGGTGCAGGCACGCCTCTACCCGGCGCTGAAGGAACTCTTCGCCGAGCTCGACACCATCGTTCGCAAGGGGGAGTAATGGTTGGGTCCGGGTGTGCGGCCAGTGCTTGTGGCACATCCGGACCCAATCCGCCCGCTCTGGCTCTTCTGCGGCCAGTGGCAGGGCGCTGCCTTGTGTGACACTGAGGGCCCCGCCCTCGTAAACAAGAGGAAAACCGAGGAAGGATAAGGAATGGCAGTCATTACAGTTCTTGGAGCAGGAGCAATGGGGTCGGCCCTCTGCCGCCCCCTGGCAGACTCCGGCTGGGAGGTACGGCTGTGGGGCACATGGCTCGATGATCATCTTCTCGACGCGATCGAGCGCGGCGACACACACCCTCGAACTGGCGCAATCGTCCCCAAAGATGTTGCGCTCTACCGCTCCGATGCATTGGCCGACGCACTCGACGGCGCCACAGTAGTGGTCATGTCGGTAGCCTCCGTTGGCGTCGAAAAAGTCACGGAACTCGCCCTGGATGGAATTACGAGGGCGGAGGCCCTGTGGCTCACCTCCAAAGGATTTTACGAGGACGAAGCCGGGCGAATCAGCCTCCTTCCTGATGCGATCCGGGCCATTGCTGCCCGCACGGGCGCCACCATCCCACCCATTGTTGCTATCGCTGGGCCGGTGAAAGCCAATGAATGCGCTGAAGGTATGCCCACCGCCACCATCTTTGGCTGCACAGACGGCCAGGTTGCCGCAAAATACGCCGCCGCCACAACAACCCCGCGTTATGCCATTGCCTCCACCAATGACGAGGTCGGGGTGGAAGTGTGCGCACCCATGAAAAATGTCTACGCCATTGCTCTGGGTATTGCTGACGGCCTGGAAGAAGCCACCGGCATTCCGCACCACAACCTCAAAGCTGCGACATTTACGCAGGCTGTGGCGGAAATGTCGAGGCTTGGAGCGGCCCTAGGCGCATCGCCGGAAACGGCGTTTGGCCTGCCTGGGGTGGGTGACCTGGAAGTGACCGGCCTATCCGGGCGCAATAAAGTCTTCGGGGTACGGATTGGGCGAGGGGAGGCACCAGCGGATGCGCTCGCGGAAATGGATCGCTTGGAGCAAACCGTTGAAGGGGCGTCGGCCCTGCCTTTGGCGCTGAAACTTGTGGAGCAGACGTCTGGGATTGCGTTGAGCGACTTCCCACTGCTTGAGGCCGTTGCGGAAATCATTCGCGGCAATGGTGGGGAAGGGGTGAAAGACGTCGTTTCTCGGGCAGTATTGCCGAGGGCGAGGTGAGATTATTTCAGGAAACTACGACCTGCTACCCTGAATAGACAACGCAAAGGGTGGGCATTAGGTATTTCGCCTCCTGGCAGTGCCTGTGCCCACCCTTTGTAATATCGGCGAGGGAGAATAATGGGGAAAAATTCCGCTGCTACGCGAGAAAAACGGCATCAGGCTCTCGTTGACTATATTTCCGAAAACGGAACGTCGTCGGCTGAACTATTAGCGGATGAACTTGATGTTTCGGTAATGACGATTTATCGGGATATTGCTTTTCTTGAATCCACTGGGTTGGTACGCCGTGAACATGGCGGGGTACAGGTGGCGGCCTATACCTTGGCGGAATCCTCTGCGTTAATGCGTTCTGGGCGGCATAATTCTGCCAAATCTCGCTTAGCTGAGGCGGCACTTGGCTATATTCATACGGGAATGTCGATTGCTCTGGATGATTCGACCACATTAATGCATCTATTCCCCGAGATTAATAACCTGGCACCCCTGACAGTGGTGACGAATTCTCGGCTTATTGCCGAGGAAGTTGTACACCAGTCGAAGCTGGAATTGATTTTATTAGGCGGGAACTATATTCGCTGGGCAGATGCCTTTTCTGGGCCGGCAACTGTGGCAGCAATGGCTGATTTAAATCCAGATTTATGTGTGATGTCCTCTACTGCTGTGGGGGATGGGCAAATGGCGCATCCTGACCCAATGATGGCGGCGATTAAAAGGCAGATGCTAATGTCAGCGCGGAAAAAAGTGCTGTTAGTGGACCGGTCGAAGTTTGCGAAGAGCGCTCTCCACCGTTTTTATTCGCTGGCTGATATTGATGTGGTGATTACTGAAGCCTCGGTGGGGGAGGCAGATCTGGAGGCCCTGCGTGACGCGGTACCTGAGGTGGTGTTGGTGTAGGGCTTTGCTGTTTTCTGGGTAGGGGTAGGTGACATGACCTGGATATACGGTTGAATGTGTGCTCGGCAATCGGGCGAACTTTGCATGAGTTTGCGCCTATAGAGGTCTTGCCCCTTGATGCGGCAGTGGTACCATGTTTCGGTACAGTGTTGACAGGAAGGGAGTTTCTTATGTCAATCAGTGCAACCGAGGCGCGCAGGACATTGTTCCCGCTCATTGAGCGCGTAAATGAAGATCGTGAAGCTATCGAGATTGTTTCACGAAAGGGTAATGCGGTTTTAATTTCTGCAGACGAGTATGCTGCTTGGCAGGAAACAGTTTATCTTTTCCGCTCCCCAGCAAATGCAAAACGTCTTCTTGAGTCATATGAGCGGGCAAGAAACGGGCTGGTTGAAGAACACGAACTTGATCGTTCGGATGATCCTAGTGCCTGAACTTCGACTTGCATGGGAATATAACGCCTGGGAGGACTACAGGTATTGGCAGGGTGTCGATCGGAGGATTCTCAAACGAATAAATTCACTGATCGATGCTTGTTTGCGTGATCCTTATAAGGGGATAGGTAAACCTGAGCAGTTGAAGCATACTGCTAGTGGTGTGTGGTCTCGACGAATCACTGATGAACATCGCCTTGTTTACTTGGTTGAAGGTGACACTCTGATTATTCTTCAGCTGCGCTACCACTATTAGTAGGTGGGTGAATTAGCTCCGTAAATGTGACCTAGCGCCCTCCAAAAGGTAGCGTAGGAACCCGCCAAAAGGTAGTCTAGGCAGATGAGGTATCTTCCAAGAACGCTTGATCGTGAGCTTGATGAGCTCTTGTCTGGTGCACCAGCCATCGCCTTGGATGGCCCAAAAGGTGCGGGAAAGACCGACACCGCTTCTCGGCGCGCTGCGCAAAGTTGGTTTCTGGACAGTCCACAGCAGAGGGGACGACTTCAAGCTGATTTTGATCTCAGGACGCTGGCGCCAAAAGGGACAATTCTTATAGATGAATGGCAGCGTCTTCCCCAGATTCTTGACTCTGTGAGAAGGCGCGTTGACGCGGGTGTGCAGCCTGGGCGTTTTCTTCTTACTGGATCAGCGACCCCAACCACTGCTGAAGGTACACATAGTGGCGCTGGAAGGATCTTCTCCTTGCGCATGCGACCAATGGGCCTCCACGAGCGAGGTGAGGTTCAACCTTCGGTTTCCCTAGGGACATTGTTGGAAGGTGGTAGAGCGGACATTGGCGGAGAAACGGAATATGCGCTGGCAAACTATATTGATGCCATTGTTACCAGTGGCTTCCCGGGAGCACTTCCGTTAAGTCGGCGTATGCAACGCTCATTTCTCGAGTCCTATATTGTGCGAGTGATCGACCGGGACTTGCCAGATGTGGGTCACGAAGTCCGCAGGCCCGACACCTTACGACGCTGGCTCATGGCGTATGCCGCTGCTACCTCCACAACTACTGCCTATTCACGCTTACTTGATTCGACATCAGGTGGTGACGGCATGCAACCCGCAAAATCCACCACAATTGCGTATCGTGACCATCTCACACAATTGTTCCTTTTGGACCCTTTGCCCGGTTGGACCCCCGCGCGTAGCCCGATGACGAACCTTCGTCAAGCGCCTAAACACCACTTGGCAGATCCAGCTCTAGCCACCACTTTGCTGAATTTAACTCCGGGAGCATTATTGGCACCACATGGTTCCTCAATGGTTGGGCCCCTATTTGAGTCCCTTGTAACATTGGGCGTAAGGGTAATGGCCCAGGCAAATGATGCCAAAGTCAGCCATTTGAGAACCAAATCTGGTGATCGTGAAATCGACTTAATCATCGAGAACATTGATGGTCGTATTGTTGCGCTGGAAGTCAAACTCTCGCCAGGAATTGACGATAAGGATGTTCGTCATCTTCTCTGGCTCCGGGACCAGATTCCTGATCGCGTTTCTGACCTCGTCGTTATCTCAACGGGAGCCTATGCCTATAGGCGCCAGGACGGGGTTGCAGTAGTGCCCCTAGCCTTATTAGGTCCATAAATGGTGTAGCAATCTAGAAAGGAGGTGTGGTGACGTGCCTCCTGTGCACGTCGTACATTTGACACATGGCTTCGGTGACCTTGTCGGAATTTCGTCTGCACTTGAGCATGTACATTGACCGCGCTCAGGGAGAACCTATTGAGATTACTTCGCGGGGTGAGGGACGCTGTGCGGTTTTGGTCTCCCCTGATTTCTTTGACCAGGCTTGTCTGGCCCTAGAAGACCAAGAAGATATTCGCGCAACTGAACTAGCGAGACATGAGTCCACAGTTCCGCATGCGGACGTGGCTGCGGAGTTCGGTCTATGAGTCCATATTCGCGGGCGGGGCGTGTTCACTTGGAGCGGTAAATGTGACCTGGCAGCCGCCAAAAGGTAGTCTAGAAACCCGCCAAAAGGTAGCGTAGAACGGGTCCAAAAGGTAGTTTAGGCAGATCAGAGACCCGCTCTTGTTCAGTATGAAAAGTCGCGTTGATCGGCGTACGCACCCCGCCCTCGTGAATGAAATTTTGTGGGAGCCTCCCGCCGTACCTTTCCCGTTTGCGATCTACCCCTGAACCTGAATATGGACACCTCTGCGACGCTATCTGCCCTGTGTCACCATGAGAACACACGAAGAAAATGATGAGGAGGAAAAACGATGATCAGAATCGCTATTAATGGGTACGGGAACTTGGGGCGAGGCGTTGAACAGGCCATTTCGCTCAATGAGGATATGGAGCTCGTTGTCGTCTTTACCCGCCGCGACCCGTCCAGTATTACCACCCAGGGCGCTCCCGTTGCCCACACTGATGACATGGCTGCGTGGGCGGATAAGGTTGATGTCTGCGTGAACTGCGGCGGTTCGGCAACAGATCTTATTGAGCAGACCCCTGACGTGGCTAAGTATTTTCACGTTGTTGATTCTTTTGACACTCATGCCCGCATTCCTGAGCATGTGGCTGCCGTTGACACAGTGGCGAAAGACAATGGGCATATTGCCCT
The DNA here is from genome assembly GCA_030524055.1 of Actinomycetaceae bacterium. Lineage (GTDB taxonomy): Bacteria > Actinomycetota > Actinomycetes > Actinomycetales > Actinomycetaceae > Pauljensenia. The sequence continues at coordinate 209,240 of JAUNHH010000002.1, forward strand.
GGTGTCTTCCGGTTGGGATCCAGGCCTGTTCTCCATGATTCGCGTACTCACCCACGCATTCCTCCCGCAGGGTGCCACCACCACCTTCTGGGGTCCCGGAGTTTCTCAGGGGCACTCTGATGCCTTGCGTCGTATTGAGGGGGTGGCCAATGCCGTGCAGTACACCCGTCCGGTCCCTGAAACTATCGCTGCCGTTCGCGCAGGTGAAGAGGTTGAGCTAACAACTCGCTCAAAGCACACTCGCCATTGTTTCGTTGTCGCTGAAGAGGGTGCAGACACAGCTCGCATTGAAAAAGAAATCACCTCAATGCCGAACTATTTTGCTGACTACGACACTTTTGTCACCTTTGTGTCCGCGGAAGAATTGGCTGCTGAACACGGCACTATGCCTCATGGCGGAACGGTTATTCGTCGAGGTCAGACCAGTGATTCCGCCGCGCAGACAATCACCTTCGAGTTGGCGTTGGATTCTAATCCTGAATTCACTGGCTCGGTGCTGGTGGCCACTGCTCGCGCGGTAAGTCGGATGGCAGCTCGCGGAGAAACTGGTGCTCGCACCGTATTCGACGTGACATTGGCAGATCTTTCGCCCATTTCTCGTGAGGATCTTCTTGCTCATGAATTGTGAGTGAAATGTAGATAAAGTGGGCTCGCCTTGGCGGAAATATTCCGTCCTGGAGAGCCCACTTTATATATGGCGTTGGAAAAGGCGTTCGGGTAGGCTCGGGGTTAAAGGAGGCAATGATGCACATCGAACACGTCGCTATTTATGTTCACGATCTAGAGGCCGCCCGGCGATTTTTTACCGAACTACTCGGCGGCATTTCTAATGAGGGATACCATAACCCGACAACACATTTCCGTTCCTACTTTATTTCTTACGAGGGCGGGGCACGAATTGAAATAATGACCCGTCCGGATATGAAGCCTATTCCGGCTGACCCTATGAACTCGGGCTGGGCACATGTCGCTTTTAGTGTGGGGTCGCCGCAGCGTGTTGACGCTCTCACTGAGAAACTTCGCGGTGCTGGATACGAGGTCTATTCGGGTCCACGAACAACAGGTGATGGATACTATGAGAGCTGCATTATTGCTCTTGAAGGCAATCTGATCGAGCTCACTGTCTAACAGGTGAGAGTGAAAAATCACCTCCGCTGTGGTTTGCCCGAGGGAGGTCTGAATCCTCTAGAGTTTAGATGACGGTGTGTGCCGTTCTTGTAAACTTTACTCAGACCACCACTATGGAGGATTTAACTGCCGTGGCAACCGCCAAATACACCGAAATCTACGCGGTACTACGACAGCGTATTGAAAGTGGAATATACGGCTTCCAAGACTTTCTCCCCTCAGAAAACTCTTTATCGCAGGATTTTGGTGTCACGCGAAATACGCTGAGAAAAGCATTAACTCAACTTGCCCATCGTGGGTATATCCAATCTATGCAGGGCCGAGGAAATCAAGTGATTTATCGCCAACGCGATTCCTCACGTTTTTTCCTCTCAGAAATCGAATCCTTTGCAGAGGCAACGGCACGTTTAGGATTGACGACCCGCACGGTTTTACTGTCTTCCGAGCAGGTCACTATTTCTCGCGAAGTCGCACAGGCTTCGGGCCTCCCAGAAGGTGCCCACGCATGGTCACTGGTACGGTTGCGTTATCTTGACGAGCGACCGGTGATTATCGACCGGTCATTATTTCTGGTTGATATCGTCCCGTATATTCCCGAGGAAGCAGCGACAACCTCGGTTTATGACTACCTTGAAAATGTCGTGGGGGTAAGCACCTATTCCTCTCTGCGAATGGTCACTATTGATGCCGCCGATGATCTTGATCGGCAATATCTTGACCTGGATGGACTTGATTGTGTGGCGGTCGTTGAATCTATTGGCTTTGAAGCCTCAGGCCTCCCCTTTGAATACACTTTCGCCCACCACGTACCCGCTACCTTCGGATTCCTTGTGGTAGCCCGCCGCCCTCCCGCATAACGGGTTTGATCTTCAGAAACGAGGGCGGGGCCGGGGTATATGACCTGCCAAAAGAGAAGGGTGCTGCTTCTCTAGGAGAAGCAGCACCCTGATGTGTTTCAGAATCCCGGAGTTCTGAAACTATTTCTCTACTGGCTCCCTATTTCCAATGCGGACCTTTTCTACCGTCTTCTCAGTCTCAAAATCGGACTCTTTGAAGCCGAAGAAGTAGGTGCACGCAAAAGAGGTAACGAGGGTGACAATGGAGGCAATCCAGAATCCAGTGAAGGAGCCATCAATGCCATCTGGATTCACAAAGGACGGGAAGCCAACAAAAGCACCAGTAAAGCCCCACATATTCACGCCAAGAAGGCCTGTAATTAAGCCGCCAACGGCACCACCAATGGAGGAGGTAATGAATACGCGACCGTATTTCAGGTTGAGGCCATACATTGCAGGTTCAGTCACGCCGCACATTGCCGAAATAGTTGCCGGTCCTGCAAGGCGCTTAATCTTCGGGCTCTTGGCTTTAATCCACAGTGCTAAAGCACCGCCACCTTGAGCAATCATCGACACTGAAACAATAGCGTTGAGTGGGGAATAGCCAGGATCAGCGATTTGTTGGGAAATAATCGGGATAACTGCCCAGTGCAGGCCAAAAATCACGAGGCACTGGTAAAGCCCACCAATAATGAAGCCAGCAACAGGGTAGGACAGACCAAGCACCCAGTTCACTCCAGCAGCAATACCACCCGAGATGGTCATGACAATGGGGCCAAAGACGACCAGCACTAGGGTCGAGACAATGAAGATCTCCAAAAGGGGAGCAAAGATAGAACGCACTACCGCAGGTATCACGCGATTCAATACGGGTTCAATCTTGGAGGCAAGCCAGGCAGCAACAATGGCAGGGAAGATGGAATACCCGTAGGCATTACCCTGAGGCAGAGACACCGGTATACCGAAGAAGTCGGCATTAAAGACTGTCTGCCCAATCTGGGCAATTACGCGATATCCTTCAGCGTCAGGATTCGACATAGTGACCACTGATGGGAAAACAAGGACCCCACCAATAATGGCCACGATAATCGGGTCAGCACCGAGACGTTTGGCTGCGGTAAAGCCAATAATAATTGGGAGGAAGAAGAACATTGACGTGGACATCGCGTCAATAAATGTGTATGTCGAAGTCTCATTGCTAATGAGGCCAAATTGTGTGCCTAAAGCAAGGAAGCCTTTGAGAATACCTGAGGCAGCAAGAACGCCAATGATCGGAATCATCGAACCGGTAATGACGCCAATCAGACCAGAAAATGCGTAGTTAATCCAGCCGCCAATTGTTGTGGGGCGTTCCGCCTGAACGACTGCTGCGTCGCCCTCGTTTGGATCCACACCAGGAAGTTGAGCAATGACCGCGTTGTAGACATCCTTAACGTCAGCGCCAATAACAACTTGGAATTGGCCAGCTGCACGTGCCACGCTAATGACGCCATCAAGGTCAGAAATAGCTGCGTCGTCCGCGAGAGAATCGTCTTTGAGATAGAAGCGGACACGGGTAATGCAGTGAATAACGCTGACGACGTTTTCGGGACCACCGACATGAGCAATAATGTCGCGCGCGGTGGCGTCAAATCCAGTGAGGTTATCCCCATGAAGGGCAGATTGTGCCTGGTGAGCAGAACTGGATTGTGTCGATGTTGACGAGGTTGGCGCAGCAATACCAACTGCCGCTACTCTTCCAGATTGGACCTCGCCCTCGTCAACATGGACGGCAATACCTTTTTTGCGTGAGTTTGTGACGACAATAATAGCGGTCGGATCTTTTTCTGCCCGAGTTACCTCAGCAATATTCATTGTTCCAAGGGAATCTCCAGCGGAAACTCGATCTCCCTTTCGGACATGCACTGTAAAAGGCGCACCTTTGAGGTCAACGGTATCGACGCCAAGATGAAGAAGGATTTTTAACCCATCATCCGTTTCGATTCCTACTGCGTGCCCGGTGTCTGCCACCATGGAAATAGTGCCAGCAACAGGAGCAACAAAGGCCACTGTGCCGTTGGATAAAGGCTGGATAGCGTAGCCATCCCCAAGTGATCCAGAAGAAAATGCGGGATCATTAACGCGCGAGAGTGGGAGAGCACGCCCGTAAATGGGCGCAAAAAATTCTCTGTCGGACATCATTGCTCCTTTCAGAGCGGTAGGGGAAAATAGCCGCAACAGCGGTGATTGGACTATTAACTGGAACTATTAGGCGGTAAAAGTGGGTGCCGTAGATTGCAAAACGACGGCTTCAAAAGGCGCAAGAGAAATACGCTGATTTCTCGCCTCAATGACCTCACCTGCGTTGCGCGTATTGCCAATGAGTACAGTTGCGCTGGCAAAATCATCCGGAATGCTGATTTCGGTGGGGTAAATGCGGAATGAACAGGCAACTAGGAGCTGAGGTGAATCCTGATTGACGTTATCGTGACGTCGCAGATAAGCGAATACATCTGGGTGGGATTGCTCCCAGGGCTGATAAATGCCCTCAGAAATGACCTCTAGGTCTTTACGTAGCTGAATAAGGCGCCGATAGTAGGAGAGAATCTTTCCTGATGTTTCTTCCTTGGCAACATTGATCTGGCGGTGATTAGTGGGACGCAACCAGGGAGTCCCTGCGGTAAATCCGGCATTTTCCGAGTCATTCCATTGCATTGGTGTCCGGGAATTATCACGGGCTTTAGCGCGGACAATCGCAAATGCGCCAGCGGGGGTATGGCCGTTATTAAGGAGATGCTGATAGGCATTCAGTGCTTCGATATCAACGTAGTCGCTGATGTCACTGTATTCCGGATCGGTCATACCGATTTCTTCGCCCATATAGATATAGGGCGTTCCTCGGAGCATGTGGATAGCGGTGGCCAGCATTGTCGCGGACTCGTAATGGAAGTTTTCTGGATCACCAAAACGGTTAATGGCACGCGGTTGGTCATGGTTATTCCAGAAGAGGGCATTCCAGCCTCCACCTTCCTGTAGACCGAGAGTCCACTCGTTGAGAAGGCTTTTGAGAGCGGAAATATCAGGCGGAGTGAGAGTCCATTTCTGGCCACCTTGATAGTCCACTTTGAGGTGATGGAAATTAAAGACCATTGAGAGCTCGTTACGCTCCGCTCTGGTGTATTTAACGCAGGCCTCAATAGAAGTCGAGGACATTTCTCCAACGGTGATTGCTGTTGAATCCTGACCGAAGGATGCCTGATTTAGCTCGCGCAGAAAGTCGTGCACTAAGGGGCCATCGGTATACATGCGACGATCGTCAGTATTGGGTGGCGCATCTTGTAGCGGCAGGGATTTGCCAATCAAGTTGATCACGTCAAAACGGAAAGCACGAACCCCATGTGATCGCCAGAAATTCACGACTTTTGCTGCTTCGGCTCGGACATGAGGATTATGCCAATTCAGGTCAGCCTGTCCAGGATCAAAGAGGTGAAGATAATACTCCCCAGATAAAGGTTTTCCTGATTCATCAACTGGCCCAAAAGGTGCCCACGCAGGCCCACCAAATTTACTCACCCAATTTGTGGGCAGAGAGCCATCTTCCTTCGCCGGAAGAATGTAGAAGTAGTCTCGATAATGGGCGTCACCAGCTAGGGCCTTTTGGAACCAGTGATGTTCAGTGGAGACATGGTTAAGGACCATGTCCAGCATGGGACTAATCCCGTGCTGCGCAAGCGCAGTGGTGAGATTGTCGAAGTCCTCCATTGTGCCCATTGAGGGATCAATGGCGCAGTAATCAGAAATGTCATAGCCATTGTCTTTTCCTGGCGAAGGGAAAAAAGGATTGAGCCATACGTAGTCAACGCCGAGTGAGGCAATATAGGGAACCTTTTCCAGGATTCCAGGAAGGTCGCCTACGCCGTCGCCATTCGTGTCATAGAAGGACTTGGGGTAGATCTGGTAGACGACTGCGTCATGGAAGGACATGCGGTTCTCCGGGGTAGGGGACCTGATTGACGCCAACGCCAAACAGGTGTGTATACAAGTGAGAAACTTGTGTGCACAAGTAGACCACCTATAGGGGAAATGTGCAAAGTGTTGCTGCTCACTTCGGGGAACGCAGGTGATGTCTAGTTCCGAAGCAAAGAAAGGGAGTGATTGGCAAATAGGGCGCTATTGCCCACAAAACTGCACTGCAAGTGTGAGTGCTGGGTAGGCGGTGACAAGCGCCTAAAGGGAGGCGTCGTCCGTCAAGCGGCTAGGCTGTTGGAGAAAAATGGAGTGGAGAAGTTATAGGTCTATATTCTGGGCCAGGTACTCGTGAGATAGGCTTCTATTGCCCGATGTTGAAAGTGATAGAGGGTGCCGCGTTCAATTATTCCCCGGTTGATTTCAAGGCGCCGAGCAGTTGTACCTGCATCCGTGCTTTTCTTTAATCCCATTTCCGCGGCGATAGTTTTTAATGTGCGCGCGTCTTTAGGTAATTGTGCCATTGTGTGAAGGAATTCCAATTCGCGTTCAGGGAGACGGTCAAGAATCCGCTGAACATGAGATTGGGCCTCGTCTTTAGCACTTTCCCAGCCCTTTCTGACCTCTTCTTCGGTAATGATCGGGCCGCTGCCAGCAAACCATGCCCGCTCCCCGGCTAACTGAAAGAGAAAAGGCTCTCCGCAGGCAAGGCGAATAATGAGTTTCTGCGCGGAAGGCTCCATAAAAACAAAATTCTCCTCACCATTGCTGGTTATTATTGGCCAGCCTTCGGTAACGAAAGGTTGCAATGCACTTAAGAGAGAAGCGTCATCGAGGGGCCTGAGGGTAGTAGTAGCAAAACGCCGGGCAAAAGTGGCCCCGGTAAGGCCATTCGCCATATCGGCAAACTCTGGAAGTCCTGTGAGGAATACGGCTAAAGGAAGACTGCGGTAAAAATCGTGACCTGCTGGACTATGCACGAGTTCTTCGTGAGTCAATGCATCGCCAAGAGCAATGAGTAGTTGCGAACGCGTTTTTTCGTCATCGATATTTTGGACCTCATCCAGGTGAAGGAGAACCATTTTCTCTTCTTCGCGTAGCGCTGCCCTGCTGATTTCAATAAGTAGCTCAGTCAGTGCAGTGTAGGGTTCGGGTCCCTCAGAATGACGCAATGACAGTGAAACACCTGAAATCGCTACGGATTCAACATGGCGAAGAGCATGAGAGATGCGTTGTTCTCGGCGGGAGGGCAGTCCAGCAATCGCCGAAAGATCAAGCAAAGCCGTCGCCACCCTTTTCAAGGGGTCAGTCCCAGTGGGGATACGTAGTTGAGGGGTCGTCCAATCGCCCATTTCTGCGGCGTCTCGGAGAATTTTTCGCACTAATGAGGATTTCCCGGAGCCAGATTCGCCCAAGATGGTGCGGCCTCGTTCGTGGATCCCTGCAATTCGACGAGGGCGGAGTACATCCCGCCAATCGCTCATCTGATGACTGCGACCAGCCCAAATCTGTGGAATTGTGTCCGAACCTGGACTGAAAGGGGAATCGAGTGCGGACCTCATGCTGATAACTTTATCAAGAGAGTATGGTCATGATAAAGTTATCAGATGCTATGGAGGCTGATAACTTTATCAAGCTCACCATAGTGTGGTGCTCATTGGCAGGCGGTGAAGCGCCTACGGCATATGGGACTTTACTGACCGTGTTTTTTCTGCTTCGTTAGCCCTGAGTGAGTCGCGCAATATGGAGAGTTAAGTAGGCGATCTCATTACTATTGACAGGTTTGCCTAAGCGCATTTCCAGTAATGCTGCAACGTGCCGCGCGGCGCGATGAGCATCAGGATAGTTCTCCTCAAATAGGCTGAGCGCAGCATTAGGATCCTGCTCAATTTGAGAGTCATCGTGGATCCGCACGAAGAAATAGCGGAGGTGAGTAATAAAACGCGCAACAGCAACGCTTTCACGGTCTATCTGCTTTTCAAATGCGGTGTCAATCATGTCAAGCACCTGAGAGAGAATCTCTGTCATTCGGTGGGTAAAGTTCATATTCTCTGAATTAAAAGCCGCATTCACCAAATGCAAGGCGATCGGAATTGCCTCCTCTGATGGTAGGGGAGTAGGTAAGTCCGCATTAAATGTTGTCAATAGGCGTTCAGCCCAGAATAGTTCGCGCGGATAAAGATGAGCGACCTCAGTACGTAAAGGAAAAGGGAGAGAAATTCCTTTCTCCAGACGCTTTAAGGCAAAGGAAATATGGTCAGCTAAGGCGACAATAGTGGCAGGAGGGGCAGAAATATGGAGCTCGGCCCAAATAGGGGCACAGAGTTGATCCACGCGCTGGATGAGCTCCGGTGCAATCCCAGCTAAAACCGACGAAAAATTCTCGACCCCCTCCATATCGTCAGCAACGAAAATGCGGGCGATCTTTTCGGGATCAACTTTTTGCCCTGGTCGCCCCTGATATCCCAAGCGCGCCCGGTGAGCACTACCTCGCGTCCACGCTCATCACGCGCCAATACGACATTGACGTTAAAGACACGCAGGATATGCACTTTTGGCTCCCTTGCCTTCCGGAAATGTGCAGTCAGTGATAGTGGATTGGTGCCCTTGTGTGAAATCTTATGTGGGGGTTAGGCGTTTGGTGCAGCAATGCCTAACCCCCACAGGTCTACTCGCTTAGCGATGCGCCATTAGTGGCAATAACCTGCGCGTAGTAGTCAAAGGACTTCTTCTTGTAGCGTGCCAGGGTTCCGCTGCCATCGTCATTACGGTCAACATAAATAAAGCCGTAACGCTTCGACAATTGGGCAGTGGAGGCACTGACCACGTCAATGGGACCCCACCAGGTGTAGCCCCATAATTCCACTCCGTCTTCAATGGCTTCGTGCACTTGAATCAGGTGGTCACGCAGATAAGAAATCCGATAGTCGTCATTTACTGTTGGGACTCCGCCCTCGTCAATGAGAACATCCTTGGCACCCAACCCATTTTCGACGATAAAGAGGGGTTTTTGCCAACGATCCCAGAACTGATTGAGGACAATACGCAATCCAACAGGGTCAATCTGCCAGCCCCATTCGGATTCAGGCAGTGTTGGGTTGCGGAAGCCGCCCATAATATTGCCCTGGCCAGCTTCGCCGCCTTCAGCGGCATCGCAAATGCTCATGTAGTAAGAGAAGCTCACGAAATCGACGGTGTGTTTGAGGAGTTCCCTATCCGCATCCGTAATATCTAACTCCACACCTTTTTCGCGGAGTTTCCGCAAGAAATACCCGGGGTATTCTCCGCGCACATGCACATCGCTAAAGGCTAAAGAGTCCTGTTCAGTATGCATTACCTTAAGGGCATCAGCTGGGCTGGGGCTCAAAGGATAGGTGGGTAAGGCAATAACCATGCATCCCACCTTCAGATCAGGATTCACTTCGTGTGCAATCTTTGTGGCCGATGCGGAGGCCACTAATTCATGGTGAATTGCCTGGTATAACTGCTGTTCACTCAGCTGTTCTTTCGGTGTCCAAATGCCGCCAGAAAGCAAAGGGGCGTGAAGAACGGAATTGATCTCGTTAAAGGTCAACCAGTACTTGACTCGCGTTCCATAACGTTCAAAAAGGGTGCGCGCATAACGTTCGTAGAAGCCAATGAGGCGGCGATCAACCCACCCGTCATATTCCTTTGCTAAATGCAGAGGGGTTTCATAGTGGCTAATCGTAATCATCGGCTCAATGCCATATTTCTCGCATTCGTCAATGACACGGTCGTAAAATTCTAGTCCCGCTTCATTTGGAGTTTCTTCATCGCCGCGCGGGAAAATACGACTCCATGCTACTGAGAAACGGAAGACTGTAAATCCCATCTCCGCGAAAAGCGCAATATCTTCTGCATAGCGGTGGTAAAAGTCGATCCCCTCATGCTTGAGATTATCGTCAGTTGGTTCATCCGTGGGTGGCCCCATGATTCCTTGAGGCATCACATCTTGAATGGAAAGGCCTTTACCGTCACTAGTAAACGCGCCTTCCAGCTGGTTGGCGGCTACAGCTCCGCCCCAAAGAAAACCCTGAGGAAATGTTGTGCTCATTATTTCTCTCCTATTGTTCTTGCGTTGTTATTTTCGTGTCACCTGGAGTGCAGTAGTGCCTATAGCAGCGAGAGTGGAATCAGCTGGCACAATGTCCGCAAAGTCCTTGCTATTGGTCACTATAAGAATAGTTGTTGGGTCGTATCCCGCCCTTTCCACGGCTTCAAAGTCAACATCACAAAGTGCGCTTCCAGCTGCGACGCGCTCACCTTTGTGTACCAAAGGAGTAAAGCCTTCTCCCTTCAGTTGTACGGTGTCAATGCCAATGTGGACTAAGAGTTCGACTCCGTCCTCGGTTTTAATGCCGAAGGCGTGCCCGGAATCCATAGCCACAATAATTTCTCCTGTAGCCGGCGCCAGGACCTGAGATTGTGATGGCGCTGGTCGAATAGCCACTCCTTGGCCCATCGCACCGGAGGCAAAGACCTTATCGGGGACCACAGATAGAGGAATAACCTCACCAGTCACAGGAATGCCTATGGAAATTGTTCCATCGCTAGAAGCCAGTGCAACCGCAGGGCTGGCACCCTGATCACTGCCAGATGACGGTGAATCCTGGGCTTCCAGATCCGCACCTGCTTCCCGATCGACAAAGAAGAAGGTGACAATAAATCCGATGGCGATCGCAATTCCAGTACCCACTGCTTGGTAGGCAAATTGGCCTACGGGGACAAAGGCTGGAATTGCCAAGAGGGACGGAAAGACAAATGTGGTTGATCCAGATCCTCCGATAGCGGCTATTGCTCCGCCAATGGCGCCACCCGCAAGTCCCGCATAAAAGGGGATTTTCAGCGGTAAATTCACCCCATAAATGGCTGGCTCCGTAATGCCCGCAACAAAGCCAGATAGTGCGCTAGGGCCTGCGACTTCCCGACGTGTGGCACTTTGTGAGCGCAAAAGCACCGCCAATGTGGCGCCAGCCTGAGCGAGAACAGCAGGTAATAGTGGCCCAACGAGAAGTGAATAGCCGATGACATTGTAGTCATTCGTCATAATCGGAATGAAGCCCCAGTGGAGCCCAAAGAGGACAAAGACCTGCCAGAAGCCACCCATCAGCGCCCCTGCCAACCACGGTGCGGTTGTGAAAAGGGCAGTAATCCCCGTTGAAATTCCCTGGGCTGCGAATGTCGTCACGGGACCAACGGTGAGAAGAATGAGCGGGACCATGACCAACATCGTCACCAACGGGGTGGTGAAGTTCCGCAGCCAATGGGGAAGGACGGCGTTAAGCCCGCGTTCAATGTAACTCTGAATCCAGACAGCAATCACAATCGGAATGACCGAGCTCGTGTAGTTCATTGCGATGACTGGAATGCCAAAAAAGTCTGCTGGAGGAGCCCCGTCGGCGCTGAAGGCCACGATCGATGGGTAGACTAACGCCCCCGCAATAGCCATAGAGGTGAAATGGTTTGCTTTGAAACGTTTTGCCGCATTAAACCCAAGGAACATGGGGAGGAACATAAAAATCGCGTCTGAAGTCGCGAAAAGAATGGTGTAGGTGCTGGACTCCTGCTGAAGAAGATTGAAGGTCAGAGTAAGGCTGAGGAACGCTTTCAATAGACCTGCGCCCGCGAGTGGCCGCAATGCAGGCAGGAAAATCGCAGAAATCAGCTGGATAAATTGGTTCAGCAGATTTCCTTTATCTGCATTGTCGTCACTGGAGGTGTCGCCTGCATCCAGATTGGTCAATTTCGACATCTCCTCGTAGAGAGAAGGCACATTATTGCCAATGACTACCTGGAATTGCCCGCCAGCCTCAACCACAGTAATAACGCCTGGAAGTTTTTCAATAGCAGGTTTGTCAGCTTTGACTGAATCGCGCAACCGCAGCCGCAAACGCGTTGCGCAATGGGTCATTGCGGCAATATTTTCCTCACCCCCGACCTTTTCTAAAAGCTGGGGGGCCAGCGCCGCGAAGTCAACTGCTGCCATGGGGGCTCCTTTGCCGGTGAGTGATTGTGGGCATGCAAAAAGGCCTGAGAAGTACGCACAGTACATCTCAGGCCTTGCCTCGACTGCCGAGTAACAATCCTGTGAGCCAAAAGACTCGCGCTCAACGTAGCATGGTCGCTCTTAGGCGGTCAATGAATTCATGGAGGAGATTTTTCGTGACCACCCCCATACCAAAAAATAGCATGGGCGAGTTGCCAACGAACTCTGAAGGATATGCCGCACCATTTGCCCTGAACGAGGACGGGGAAGAATATGTGTCATCGCAGAGCGCTCAGACTTCAGTGTCTTTGGTTCCAGTGTGCTCGGGGGGAATCCTCGCTGAGCGCTCACGAATATGAAGTGTCCACGTCGCTTGCCCATAGTGCTAGCAACCAAGAAATCGCTCCCGCGCTCTTCTTCTCCCACGGAACCGTGAAAAACCACATCTCCGTTATTACGCGTTAGCAGGGACTTTGTGATCGCACTCGGCGGGCTATTGCATTGCTCGACTACTGAACACTCCAGTTCACAGTGCGTTGGCCCCGCCCTCGTACACGTCAAGAGGGAAAAATCGTGGGAATGTATGCCCAGTCCATAATGGGCACTATTCCCGCGCGCATCGGGGCGAGGCATGGGACGATTGGCCCCATGTCAAACGCACGTAATGAATCGGCATGGTCAACTTCAACGTGGCCCCTTGGCGCTCATATTGCCGGGGATGGCGCGACCTTCGCAGTTTTCGCCCCTGACGCCACCCGTCTCCAATTGGAAATCTACCCTGAAGCACTTGGGGCTAGTGCCACTGAAACCTACCTCCCCGCTCGCGGTGAAGATGGTGTCTGGCGTGCAGAAATCGCCAACCTGCCAGAGGGAACCCTTTTCGGCTACCGCGCGTGGGGACCCAACTGGCCCTATGATCCCGCATGGACCCCTGGCTCGGCTGCCGGATTTATTGCCGACCTGGACGATAAAGGCAATCGTTTTAACCCCAATAAGGTCCTTTTCGACCCCTACGCACGCGAAGTCACCCACAATGTCTTTTCTGATGCCATTGTCGAAATGGGTGTCAATGACGGCGTATTTGGCACCGGCGGAGACGATGTTAATGGCACTCCGCGGCGCCAAATCGATACTGCACCTTACGCCCCAAAGGGCATCGTCCTTAATGACACCCCGCACAGCGCACCAAAGCCACAAATTCCGGCCGAACGCGCCACTATTTACGAAGCCTCCATTTCCCAACTCACCGGGCACCCATCGGTGACTCGCCTTGCCGATATTCTCAAAGGCGAATCCGGCTTTGAAGCTGTGACCTCGATTCCTGATGAATACCGTAGTACCTATAAAGGAGCCGGCCTTTTAGCTCCCTATTTAAAGGCTGCGGGCATTACTACCGTTGAATTGTTGCCCGTGCACCAAACCAATAACTCCGAATCTGGCCGCGAGGGGGCAACTAACTCATGGGGTTATATGACCCTGTCTTTCTTTGCCCCCAGCCGTCACTATTCTTCCGACCAATCCTGGGGCGGCCCTACCCGCGAGTTTAAGGAAATGGTCGCTGCCTTCCACGATGCCGGCCTGGAAGTCTATCTTGATGTTGTCTACAACCACAGTGCTGAAGGAGGAAATTGGAACGGTGATGTGAACACCACCGGATTTACCTCTTTTGGTGGCTTTGCTACTGCAGAGTATTACCAAATGACAGACGAGAAGATTCTGGTCGATGGTGCAACAGGTACCTCCAACCAGATGAACTACTCCTCTCCTGTGGCTCGCCAAATGGTGCTGGACTCGCTGTCGTATTGGTGCGGCGTGATGGGTGTTGACGGTTTCCGCTTCGACCTGGCCACCGTTCTTGGACGCAAGCCTGGGGATGCGGCCGCTGAAGACTGGGGTAACCAGAAGCGATTCTTTAATGACCACCCGCTGCTGGTCGATATTGCTGCTTTAGCTCAGGCAGAAAATATTGAGGTCATTGCCGAGGCGTGGGATCTCTGGGGATATGAAGTGGGGAATTTCCCGCGTGGCTGGGGCGAATGGAATGGTCGCTACCGCGATGCTGTACGCGGATTTACTAAGGGCGAGGGCAATGCCCTGACCTTTATGGATATGGTCAATGGCGATTACCACCATTTCGACGATAATGGCGGGGCGCAAAAGACTGTGAACTTTATTGTTGCCCACGATGGCTTTACCTTAGCGGACCTGGTCAGCTACCAAAATAAAGTCAATGACCAGCCCTATCCTTTCGGGCCATCCGATGGTGGTAGCGACAATAACCTGTCCTGGGATTCTGGCGGTGACCAGGGCTTACGTCGTCAACGGCTGCGCAACCTCTGGGTGATCCACATGTTCTCTCGTGGCGTGCCCATGCTCGTGGCAGGTGATGAGTTTGGACGTACCCAAAATGGAAATAACAACCCATGGGCATTGCAGTCAATTGCCATGTGCAACAACTACGCAATGATCGCTTCAAATACGCCGCATCGTGTGCCAGTTGAAGATAGTTCTAATTCGCAATACCACGATAATCTTGGTGTTTTCGGCAATGCAGAAGAACATGTGAATCCGCTTTTTAGATTCGCTGTGGCATTAATGCATCTGCGTCAGCGTCATGATGCGCTTCATACCGCCAACTGGGGCGACAATCTCGCTGGGAATAACGACGTCTCCTACCTTTTCGCCACCCCTAGTGGACAAGGTTCTGTTGGTCAGGGTGATCGCGCTCTTGCCATTCATATTGATTCGCCTCATGACAATTTCTATCTGATGGTGAATATGGCCAGTGATGCAATTGACTTTGTGATTCCTGACAGTGGTGAAGGGACTCCGTGGCGCCGCCTTGTTGACACCTCTTATACCGCAGAAGCTGCAGGAAACTTCTGGGGTGAGGGGACAGGCGATGAGGTATCCGGTGGACAAAATGTTGCCCCTTGGTCGATTACCGTCCTCCATCTTCCTGTTCAGCGCTAATTAGTGCCATCTCTGGATTTTTGTAATCCAATGCCTTAGGGGCGGTCGCTTTTGTGCGGCCGCCCCTAATCGTATGGAGATCGTCATTGTGAATTACAGCTATGGTCAGTGAATATACCTTTGCGCGGCTACTAATTGGGACAATTCTAGATATAGGACTTAAGCCCTAGAAAACCTCTCTTCATCTGCCGCTTTAGGGTAGGGCGGAAGTCCTAACAGGATTTGGCGGGAAAAGCGAGAGTTAAGAGGTGTGTGAGATGTGAATCTTGCCACTATAAGTTGATGTAAAGCCCTATCCTCCGGCCTTGTTTTGCCGGAATGCTACCTACACTTTCTATGTAGTCTCAATCCTGACAGGGTTGTCCGTGAGATGCTTGGACAAGCCTTCCGAGTGAATGCCTGTGGTGGGGGATGTATCCAGCCTCGTCCATCCCTGCTTTACTTGGATCCCCATCAACAAAAACAGTATGCGAGGTCGATTCCCTCCCTTCGGGACTATCCCCATCGACCCTGCCCAAACGAGCAAAGGATTCCCGTGTCCACCGTGACTCCCACTGGCGCCATCCAAGAGGTTGGTGTTGATGAGCTCTTCTTCTCCACTACTGATAATCGTGGTGTTATCCAGCGCTCCAATGAGGTCTTTGTGAGACTCTCTCGTCATCCGAGAGAAGAACTCAAAGATGCACCTCATAACATCATTCGCCACCCCGATATGCCTGGTGGCGCATTCAAAGTAATGTGGGACACCCTTACTGCCGGTGAACCTTTTGCTGCCTACGTTCGTAACCTTGCTGCTGATGGCAGCGAATATGACGTTTTCGCAACTGTGACGCCACTTCCTGATGGTGGCTACCTCTCTGTGCGTTCGCGTCCCATGTGTGAAGATATCTACGAGACCGCCCTCGATATTTACCGCGATGCACGCGAAGTCGAAGTTGCGGCTCTCGAAGGAGGAAAGAACCGCCGCGATGCTGCCGTTGATGGGGTTGGGCGCATCGTTGAACGTGTGGGCTACCTGGGGTTGAACTCCTACGAGGAACTTCAACTGATTGCTCTTCCCGAGGAAGTGACGGCTCGCGCTAAGGCCTCCGAGGGGATTCCCTATCGTCCAGAAGCTACTGGGCAACTGGCTGACCTTCTGACTGCAGCTCACGAACTTGATGAAGCATTGAGTGCCTGGACTGCTCACCAGGAAGAACTCGTCAAACTAGCCGGTGAGCTCCGCCGCCTGGGTGCTGACCTTACTGCTGCTACCAAGGATCGCCGCCTCGCCCCTGAGAAGGTGGCTGCATTGGATCGCTCTATTCCAGCAGTGCGCGCCCTCGGCGAAATGCTGGACCTGTGGACGCGAATGCAGTCCAATGTGCAACAGCCTGCCGATGGCCTTCTTGACCGTCTTTCCGCATTGGCTCTGAGTGCTGGCCGTGCGGGCTTCCGCATTGCACTGGCCCGCCTGCACACAGATGTGATTGCAAACTTCACTGTCGAATTGATCGACAATGTGGGAGACCATGAGACTTCAGTTCATGCGCTACCTGACCTGGCCGCTTCCCTGCGTGACGGTCTGAAGAAATTGGACGAGCAAAATAAGGCCTACCTGCAATACGCAATTGAGGCTGTCCGTGCAGTTGAACACACGGCTGTCTTTATGGAGATGCCGCACCAGTTGCTGAAGATGTGGACTGAATCTGGCCTGAAGGGAAGTTTGCCTCCGGAAGCAGCGCTCATGTCTCAGGTGACCGAACGTCTGGTCATCGTTGTGGGTAACCACCTTGAGCAGTTGAAGGCAGTGGCAGCCCGATGTGGCGAACTTGGTGAAGATAGCGATTTGACTCGTGTTCGAACCAAGCTGGAACGGGTCTGTGACATCGCTGAATCGATTACCGACTGACTTTGAATAAGATAACGGGGCTTCGTGTTACTGCGAGGCCCCGTTTCTTGCTTCGTGTCGCTTATCTCAGTTCCACTATGGCGTCGCAGGTCAGAGCCGCGCTTCCAGCATATCTTCAGGAAAGGGGAGGTGACCTCCCAGGGATCCTGTCTTGGCTGAGTAAGAACAGCGTTGTCGCCCGGCTGTGCACGACAGCGTTGTTGAGACACTACTGGACGACCAAGGAAATGGGGATCCATGAGGACAGCACCAACTTTTGCCACGACCACCCTCGCCCTCGTTATTGGAATGGGGGTAGGTGCACCGGCAACCCACGCCGTACCTGCTGAACCCGTGGCCGCGGCCGCGTCAACCCAAGAATCCGCTCACGCTGAGACGATCCTCAATCGCGTCAATCAACTAAGGGCCAGTCAGGGACTTCAACCTGTGACTCGCTATGTCGAGCTTGATTCTGTTGCTCAGGACTGGTCCGAGACAATGCGGTCTACGGGCACTATGCAACACCGTCCAAACTTTTCCGCGTCCTACCCCAGTGGATGGACTGGTGCCTCCGAGAATGTGGCCATGGCTGGGGGGAGTGTGAATGCTGACATTGGCAATCAACTTTTCGATCTATGGCTGAATTCGCCCGGACATTACACCAATATGGTGGATCCAAATGCGACCGCTATTGGCATTGGTGTGGCTTTTGATGAGGGAACTCAAACCTGGTACGGAACGCAAAATTTTGCCGCCTATGGGGCGGACGCGCAGTTGACGGCCACCTCGGCCTCGACTCCCGCGCCTGCGGCTCCTAGCGTGGAAGCGCCCGCTTCACCAGCTCCTGCGGCTCCGCAAGAGTCTGTTCCTGCCAAGCAGAGCGATGATCACGCGGATGAGACTGAGGAAATCCCTGCAGCCCAGGAGGATCCAGCAAGTGGCGAAAGTGCGGATTCCACGGATGACGCGCGCGAATTGACACCACTGGAAGGGCAATCATCTCAGGGGCAGTCAGCCGAGGAAGAGGCCACAGCTGACGCCCCGGCTTCTACTCCCGTCCCGGTTGCTGCAACTCAAGTCACCACTCCCCAAAGCGATCCTTCCGCCGATCCCGCCCCCCAGGCGGCAGCAAAGACAAATGCACAAACAGATTCATTGGCGGAAACTGGCGTGAACCCAGTCTTTATTTTCGCTGCAGGTGCATTCCTTCTAGTCGGTGGGGTAGCCTTGCTGGGTCGGCGATTGCGCCGCGCTCACTGACGTTGTCTTTATTCACGAGGGCGGGGCTGCGCATTCAACAGGGGAAAAGCGCAGCCCCTGCTTTCGTTGACGGATGATTTCTTCAGTTTGCTTTGTGTCATCCCTTTACTCACGGAAAGGCGTCTCTATGACTGCCCCTCAACAACCACAAATGTCCCCTGATTATGTTCAGCAATTGCGTGCTGCTGGCGTTTCAGAGGATCAGATCCGGGCAATGGCCCAGGCGCAAGGCGCCACTGTTCCTGGCCAGCCACAGCAGCCGCAACAACCGCAACAAGGCGCTGGGTATGGTGTCCCTGTCCAAGGGGCTCAACAAGCGGTCCAGCAGGGCTACCAGAGTGTTGCTCAGGGGACGGCCCAGGGCTACCAGAGCTTTCAGCAGGGATTCCAGGGGGCTGCACAAGGTGCAGCCCAGGGATTCCAGAATGCTGGGGCAAATGTTGCTTCTGCTGCTGGGCAATTTGCTCAGGGAGCGGCACGCAAGGTCAAGGGTCCGAGTGTTTTCGGTTCCAATGTCCTGAGGTACGGCACATCAATGCTTGTATTAGGCCTGATTCTGGGTGGAATGAACATCTTCAATTCCTTACAGCTCTTGCTTGCAGGTGCCCCTTTCCTTGAGACCTACTTTTATACGCCGCATGCCATTAATATGATTCAAGCTTGGGGCTCAGTGATTCTTGTCCCTCTTGGTCTTATCCTCACCATCGTTGGTTTTCTGGCTGGCGGCCGGCGCAGGTAGATGTGAATGAATAACGTCATGGGCCCTTCCTACGGAATCGGAGGAAGGGCTCATGATGTTTTTTAGTACTACTCTTTGGGGACAAATGCCTGCACTTAGGTGTCAAGCCATCCACTTAAGGATAAATAGCTACACTTAGGGGCCATATCCTATGTATATAAAAGGGGATATTAGTCCCTAAATGTAGGGTTTAGTCCCTAATGCTATGTTTGTCCCAGTGACTCATGAATAACTCAAGGAAGGGGTGTGTCTCCGCAGTGCATCGCGTGTGGCCCGTCAATCGTGGCAACATGCAAACCTCTGGCGGGGCGCATTGTCACTGTGACACTCAGCCCTACGTCCACGCTCTACCCTGGCCAATGACACTTCTTGCCGCGGAACACCCGCTGTCCTCGCCATAATCTGTCCTGCAGTCCCGCTGTCGCGCTCATGAGCAGGGCGTGAGGGAGTGAGGAGTGGCTTAAGCGCTTTAGGGGAGCCTAAAGGGGTTATTGGCCTTCTCTAGGGCGCGGGGACCCTGCGTTGCCTCTGTGCTGGAGTTCCTTGCTGCTCGCCCTCGTGAATGAATCTGAGCGCCGTCCTCGTCAATGACAATGCCTGCTGACCTGACTCCGAGTGTGAATCGCAAAAAGAAGACCCGTTCCGCATCAAAAAATAGTAATGCGCGCCATATTTTTGCTGACATAGCGCATTTCGTCGATCCTCATAAGCGAATCCGTATTTTGGTAACGCTTTGGTGAAGGCGAATAGCGATTTTTCGGCGAAAAAATCGCGGCCTACCAGGGAAAAATACCCCAATGTGGGCCTGATCTCTTCGGTTAAGGTCCGGTAACGATTTCGCGCTCCGGTTGTGGGAGCGATGTCAGCCCGATACGTTGGCTTGCAGGGATGCTCCGGCATCACTCAACAGATGCTCTTGCATCACCCACCCTTTGAAAGGACTTGAAGATGAAGAAGATTCTCGCACTCGCCGTGGCAACTGGTCTTGCTGTCTCCCTCGCCGCATGTGGTGGCGCTTCCGGTGGCGCCCAGTCCGGTGGCGGCTCCGACACCTCCACCTCCGGTGCAAGCCAGTCGGCCAACTGATTTCGGCTAGACCACGGTGTGAAGAGATCTACTCCGAATACCGCGAAGGGCCGGTCACTCGCACACATGCGAGAGACCGGCCCTCGGTCTATTTCCGCCCTTCTCCACCTGAGATAGTGACCCAAGATAACTCTTGACCTGGTGGTGGAAGCCATAGAGTTTTACGCTGGTGACACACAAGCAGAAATCGCGTCCATTGATGAACGCCAAGCACCCCGCCCCGGGAAAGGGAACCCATGAGATACATTGAATTTGGGCAGGATCAAGACAAGGTCTCCGAAATCATTATCGGGCTGATGCGCGTCGCCGATATGACGCCCAAAGCGCTCGAAGAACTCGTCCAGACGGGCCTTGACGAGGGCATTAACTTCCTCGACACCGCCGACTGTTACGCCAATGGCAGGGCCGAGGAAGTGCTCGGCGCAGCTCTCGCCCGCAAACCTGGACTGCGTGACGAGGTCTTCCTCCAATCCAAGTGCGGCATCCGCAACGACGAGGACTTCACCTGGTTCGATTTCTCCAAGGAACACATCCTTGAAGCAGTCGATGGGAGCCTGAAACGCCTCCAAACCGACCACCTGGACAACCTGCTTTTGCACCGCCCCGACGCTCTGATGGAGCCAGAGGAGATCGCTGAAGCCTTCACTATCCTGCACGAGTCCGGCAAGGTCCGTAACTTCGGCGTCTCGAACCAGAACCCCATCATGATGGACCTGATCCGAAAGTACGTGTCCTTCCCAATCACCGCGAATCAGGTGCAGCTCAGCGCAGCCTTCACCCCCGCCTTCGATGCGGGCTTCCACGTCAATATGCAGACCCCAACAGCCATTGTTCGCGATGGCAGCCTCTTTGAGTACTGCCGCTTGAATGACATCGTCATCCAAGCCTGGTCAGTAATGCAGTACGGCTTCTTTGAGGGCGTCTTCATTGGCTCTGAAAAGTACCCGGAACTCAACGCCGTTCTTGACCGTATCGCTGCCGAGAAGGGCGTGTCCTCTACGGCGATTGCCCTGGCGTGGGTCCTACGCTACCCGGGACGCATGCAGGCCGTCACCGGAACAACAAAGCCCGAACGCATTAAACTCTCGGCCCAAGCGACCGACGTTGAACTGACAAAGAAGGAGTGGTACGAGATCTATCTGTCAGCGGGCAACGACCTGCCCTGAGGGCGCAGAAAGGCAGTCGGTGGACAGGGGCAGGCGGGTTAAGGGTTTTCGCCTGCCCCATTGGGCATGAAGAAGAGCCGCGACCAGTAGAATCGTTGGCGGACCCTCCCACCTTGATAAAGGAGACTTCGATGGACTTGACGTCGAATACGCGCCCCGCCGACATGGAGCGGATCAACACCCCCGAACTCGCAGACGCATTCATTGCCGAGGCCATCGATGCTGTGCGAGCCCAGGTTGGCGATGGCAAAGTCCTCCTCGCCCTGTCCGGCGGCGTTGACTCCTCTGTTGTCGCTGCTCTCCTCATTAAAGCGATCGGTCACCAGTTGACGAATGTTCACGTCAACCACGGCCTTATGCGCAAGGGCGAATCCGAGCAAGTTGTCGAGGTCTTCGAAAAGGGGATGGACGCGAACCTCGTCTACGTTGAGGCCACCGATCGTTTCCTTGGTCTCCTTGCTGACGTTGAAGACCCAGAAGACAAACGCAAGATTATCGGCAACGAGTTCATTAACGTCTTCGCCGAAGAGGCCGTGAAACTTGAAGGTATTGCTTTCCTCGCTCAGGGCACCATCTACCCGGATATTCTTGAATCTGATGAAGGTGTCAAGGCACATCACAATGTTGGTGGTCTGCCTGAGGACCTCCAATTTGAACTGGTCGAGCCCGTGAAGTTCCTCTACAAGGACGAGGTCCGCGTTGTCGGTAAGAGACTTGGCCTACCCACCTCCATGGTTGATCGCCAGCCTTTCCCCGGTCCCGGGCTGGGCGTGCGCTGCCTCGGCGCTATTACCCGCGACCGCCTGGAAGCCCTGCGCGAGGCCGACGCGATTGTCTGCGAGGAGATCGAACAGGCCGGCTTGGATATCTGGCAATATTTCTGCGTCGTCCCGGATGTGCGCGCCACCGGCGTACGCGACGGTAAGAGGGCCTTCGACTGGCCGGTGATTATCCGCTGCGTCAATACCGTTGACGCGATGACCGCTGAGGTTCCCGAATTGGAATGGCCACTGATGAAGAAGATTAGCGCCCGGATTCTTAATGAGGTGCCCGAGGTATGCCGCGTCGCCTACGACCTTACCCCCAAGCCAATCGGCACCATTGAATGGGAGTGAGCATCGGTTGTTCCCACCGATCTGTGCCGCTCCCTAAGGGTAAGGGCCGGTCTCTCGCGCATGCGACAGACCGGCCCTTGGTCTATTCCAGGCCCTTGCGAGCCGTTGATCTACCAGTAGGTCGCCACAGGGCCACGAGGGCCCTTAATGACCTCCACAGGTGTGTCGAAGATGTCGGAGAGTACCTCATTGGTCATAAGCTCGTCAGGGCTGCCAATGGCCACCACAGTGCCATCTTTCATCGCGCAAATACGATCCGCATAGGCCGCAGCAAAATTAATGTCATGTAAGACGATGACAATGGTGCGCTGCATCTCGGCAGCGGCTGTGCGCAAATGCTGCATCATGGTCACTGAATGGGCCATATCCAGATTATTGAGGGGCTCATCCAGTAAGACGATGGGGGTTTCCTGAGCGAGCACCATGGCAACATAGGCGCGTTGACGCTGCCCACCGGAAAGCTCATCAAGGAAACGTGTAGCGAACTCATCAAGGTGAAGGAATGCCATGGCACGGTCAATGGCGTCATTATCAGCTGATGTTAAACGCCCACCAGAATGGGGAAAGCGCCCAAAAGCCACCAATTGGCGCACAGTGATTCGGGCATTGACGTGATTATCCTGGCGTAAAATCGATACGATTTTGGCAAGATCGCGCCCTGAAGTGGTATTGACATCGTGGCCATCAATAGTGATTTGGCCTTTGTCCATAGGTAGGAGTCGTCCTGCCATTGTCAGAAAAGTCGATTTCCCAGCACCATTAGGGCCAACAAGAGCAGTAATTCCGCCGCCGGGAATCTCTAAATCAACGGGACCAATAGTGGTGGTTGAGCCATAAGTTTTCGTCGCGCCCTGAGAGTTAATCACAGGCGTCCCTTTCGTAGCAGGTAAATAAGGAAGGTCGTGCCGCCAACCACTTCAATAATGACGCCAACAGCACCCTCGGCATAAAAGACGTAGCGCAATGTGAAATAGGCGGAGCCAAGAACAGCGGCGCCAATAGCCCACGATAGGGGGAAGAGATGTCGGTGGGAATATGTGGCGCCCATCTGATAGGTCAGCATTGCGACCAGGAAACCAAGGAAAGACAATGGGCCAACAAGCGATGTGCTGACAGCAATTAAAAGGGCAACAAGAAGAAGAACTGTGCCCGCCTGACGCTTGTAATTCACCCCAAGATTAATTGCTGTATCACGGCCCAGTGCCATGACATCAAGGGTCGGGGAAAAGAAGAAAAGCGTGATTCCCGCAGCTAAAGCAAGAGGAACGGCCGCGCTCAGATAGGAAACATCGGCATTAGCCATTGAACCAATGAGCCGTGCTGTCAGCACATCAAATTCGCTGGGGGTCAACAGACGTTGCATATAGGTAGAAAGAGCCCCAAGGCCAGCTCCAAGAACCACGCCAATAAGAAGGGTGTTATGGATATGGCGGCCACGTGAACCCACAAGCCAACCAAAGAGCAGCCAGGAGAAGGCCAGCATAAGTGCCACATTAAAAAGGTATTGCCAGATACCTGTCAGTGCAGTCGCCCCGGCAACACCAAGAAAAAAGATAGCGCTGGTATTGATGAGACGGTAGAGGGCTTCAAAGCCCATAATCGAGGGCGTAATAATCCGGTTATTTGCCACCGTTTGGAAAGCGATTGTGGCAATGCCCTGGCACCATGAAACAATAATGATTGCGGCGACAGCTTTCCAACGTAGTTGGGCAATACGCCAGAATCCATCTGAGCCAAAAGGCATAGGATTAGCCCAGGACACAATGCCCAGAATAGATACTGTAGCAATTGCAATGGCTGCGAAAAGAACAAACCAATAGCGGCGATGGTCCCTGGCCTGTGGGAAAAAGATCGACGGCCCATTGGATTTCTTTAACGAGGCCGGGGCAGCACCTGAATCCGATGATCTTTCACTGCTTGCGGCAGTGAGAGCGTCGGCATGTGAAACCTGCTCAGTAAAAGACGAAGATGTTTTAGACATGGCGGTGGTCCCGTAGTAAAAGGACGAGGAAAACGCCCGCACCAACAATAGAGAGAATAGTTCCAACGGGGACTTCGAAAGGCATAATGACCACGCGGGAGAAAATATCGCAGATCGTGACTAATGCAGCGCCGCTTAAGCAAACCCATGGGAGGGACGACCGTGTATCGTCTCCACGCCACATTGACACGAGATTGGGAATAATCAGGCCTATAAAAGGCAGATTTCCTATGACAACGGTGACAATACCGGTGGCAATAGCAACTAGGCCAGTAGAGATAAAGACAATCTGTTCATGGTTGAGGCCTAGGGAGGTGGCGACGTCTTTCCCAAGACCCGCAATGGTAATCCGGTCAGCAGCAATAAATACCCCAATGACGACAAAAAGAATGGCCCACATTGGCTCATATTGGCCTTCAACGACGGAGGCAAAAGAGCCCATAAACCAAATGCCTACGGATTGGAGAAGGTTTGAGGATAGGGCAAGAAGGGAAGAGACAGCGCCAACGACAGCCCCCAGCATAATGCCAACAATCGGCACAATTACAGGAGAGCGGAGTTCCAAACGGCGGAGAATAAGAAAAAAGATGAGGGTGCCAGCAAAAGCACTAATAATGGCAGCCACCATTTTCACCATGAGCGGAGCTGTTGGTACGAACATGAGGACCAATAGCAGGCCCAAACCAGCCCATTCTGTGGTGCCTGTTGTTGTTGGTTCGACAAAACGGTTCCGGGTAATTTGCTGCATCACGAGGCCACACATGGCCATTGCTGCACCAGAGAGAAGAAGGGACGCGGTACGTGGAATGCGGGTAATGAAGAATATTCGCATTCCATCCGGTTGGCCAAGAATGTCGTATACCCCAACACATAATGACAGTGCAGCGAGAGCAAGCACAGCACATGCGCCGAGAAGGAGCGGAATCCGTTCTTTAGGGCGTGTGAGGGGAGGGGGTTGTGTGGGTGCAGAAATATCGGAAACGGATGTCATCATTGAGGTCTCTTGGAAGTGATGGACATGCGTTGGGGGCGCCCAAGGCGCCCCCAACGGGAATGCACTAGAGGTTAACGCCTCACTTTGCCTTTTCCATAGCATCGGCCACGGAGTTGAAGTACTCAGTGTAGGTCTGGATGGACTCATTGGTGTAGGTGTCCGCAGGCATGACGACAATCTGTCCCTTCTTGACGGCAGGAACATTTGCCAGTGGTGCGGAATTCTTCAGAACATCCAGGGCGGGCGTTACCGCTTGACCATCCTCAGGCTTGACCGCAGCGTCACGGTCCATGACAAGAATCCACTCAGGGTTTGTCGCCGCAATAGCTTCAACAGAGATTTCGTCACCCTGGTGGTCGGTGCTGCCATCTTGAGCCAACGAGGGCTGCAAGCCGAGAACGTCATAGACGGGGCCAAGGGTACGGCCAGTCTTTGGAGCGGCGTAGTTGATTTCTCCACCGGAGACAATCAAAGTCATTACCTTCTGCTCAGGCTTGTAGGCAGCCTTGACGCGAGCAATTGAGGCATCAAAGTCAGAGATGAGTTTCTTGGCTTCCGCCTTGCGGCCAAAGATGTCACCAAGGGCGGTGGTCTGGCGACGCAATTCAGCATCCAAAGGCTGATCATCGCGGACATCAAGATCAACGATCTTTGCTTCAGGGACTAGGGCCTTAATGGTGTCGTAGTGTTGGGTGAAACGCTGACCATTGAGTACCACTTGTGGATTTAGGGGTACTAGAGCATCCAACTTGGGCTCGCGGTGGCTACCTAGATCAACCACAGATTCGTCAGTCTTGAACTTCGACGTTGCTGGGAGAATCGGCTTCGGTGCGGCAGCAACTTTGACATCCCAGGCTTCGAGGGTCTCAAAGAGGCGATTATCGGTGACCACGACGGACTTTGGTTTGGTCGGAATAGTCTGTGAACCGCGGTTATCTTCAATGGTCACTTCGGCAGGGACTGGCTCGGCAGCTGCAGCGGAGGCGGCAGAATCGCCAGAAGCAGCGGAATCGCCAGAAGCAGATGCATTAGCGCTTTGTGATTCGCCGCTTTGGGAGGCGGCGGACTGAGGGCCCGACTGGGCGCCTGACGCTGCCCCAGTGGAGGCTCCGCCTTGAGAACAGGCAGCCAATACGAGGGCGAAAGTCGCTGCCAATGCGGCAGAGGCACGCGAGAAGGAGCGGGTCATGGTCTCTCCTGAGGTCGATATGGGCACCTGAAGGCTAGTCAGGTAAGGCTGAGCTTATTGAACCTAGTCTGTATTCCGCTAGGGGAATGTTGCGAAATGTGCTCAACGCCGCCCAGGAGTAAACTTGGGCCTTAAGTCCTGATGTTGCCTATGTTCCGGCCTCGTTAGTTGTCTGCAGGGTTCTCATCGCGCAGACGTGGCACGCTGCCTTTTTCAGGATGGACTCCCTTTTTATCCGCATAAAACGCGCGAATGCACTCCATATCGGCCGCAATATCACCTGTCAGCCGAATAGAGTGCCCCCACCCAAAAGTGTGCGTTGTTGAATCAACAAAACCCAATTGCACGGGCAAATCTGCACCACGAGCAATCCGATAAAAGCCGGATTTCCAATATGGGCGGGACGAGCGTGTTCCTTTAGGTGTGAGGACAATAGTAAAAGTGTCGCTCTCCTTTGCCCGCGCAATAATCGAATCAACAAGGCCATTGCCCTGAGTGCGATCTACTCCAATTCCACCCACCCAGCGGATAAAAGGTCCGAGAAGCGGTGCACGAACTAATGAATCCTTAACCAGAAAGTGGAATGGGCGTCCAAGAGACCAAAAGCAGAGTGCCATAAAGACGCCATCCCAATTTGATGTATGTGGCGCGCCAATCACCATGACTTTGTCGGGCAGGGGTTCGTGGACGAAATCCCAGCGTGACAAGCGAATATAGGTTCTCGCAATGAGGCGACGCATAAACATGGGTCTCCCTAGATGGGCGGTGGGGTAGCGCCTCAATATTACAGATCGGTCAAGAGCTCATCTAAAATTGTCCATAGGGAATCGGGGGCGTCCATAGGTACAGCATCTTCGGCGAAGTACCACCAAAACCAGCCGCCCACGAATCGGCGTCCCACAAGCTGAGTGAGTTCGGCATTCATTGACATATATCGGCGTGCAATATCTGCTTTGTATTGAGGCGTTGGATTACGTTCCATGCCATCCTCAACTCCCTGCGCACCGAACTCGCCAATAGCTAATTGCGCCCGGGGCGCCTGCTCGCCAATGGCAATAAAAGTTCTCGCGAGATCGCGAGCGTTTGGGCGCTGAATAGGGGAGCAGGCTGTTTCATAAACGGATAGCATAAGAAGATCGAGATGTTTCATCACCTCATCGGGTAAAGTCTGCGAATAGGAAATGGTTTCTTCCCATTCTTTGGAATAGCAGTCAGCTGAGTGCCAATAATTCAGCGTAATTGCGCTCCGCTCACCAGCAGCTTCGACGACTTTGCTCGCTGCGCTGACTTTCTCATTAATGGCCTGAGGATTGTCTCCAACCCACTGCCCATTAAGTTCATTTCCTATTTCCCACACATCTACTTGACTTGCGTATACATCAATAAATGCGGTGGTGCGCTGACGAATATCCTCAGCGCTGAGCTGCGCCATCTGAGTCGAATCCACCACCGTCATCATGAGTTGGGCATGAGGATCCAAGCCGTCCACAAGAGGTCGGATGTCGCTGGGTTTTTCAGAGGAATCCACGACAATGCGCACGGTGGGCGGGGAGGATAAATTCTCGACTGCCTCAATAATCTCGTCGAGATTGTCGTGGGAAGCAATGGTGATCCCTCGGAGCACCTCCGATGGCCATGGGTCATCAGGTGCACATGCGCTCACAGGGGCAAGGGTCAGTGCCGCGCTTAGGGCAATGGCGAGTTTTTTCCATTGACGAGGGCGGGGCGTGGGCGATTCATTAAAGGTGTATGCCATTGCTCTCCCACCCTTCCAGTTAACATGAAGTGATAGAGATAATCATGCCAAGTGAGTGGGGGCAGAACAATATGCCTAAGCAACTCGCCTTTTAGCTGAGCGAATCCGTATGAAGCGATAAATGCAGACGATGGCGTCCACCAGGAGCTAAATGAACAGCCTGTTCACGCACATTTCCAGACTCGACACAAATAAAATCTGTCCATTCGCTGGGGCCGATATCAGTAAAACGAGTAACTCCTTCAGCCCACGGATTCCACACAATTGTGCTCATTGCGCCAACGGTTTCCAAAGAAATCTCGCGTAGCCAGCGGGGATCTTCCACAATGAGGGCTTCACGCGTGTGATAGATCCGGTCAGTTGGTCCCACTAATGTGAGCGGGCCATATTGCTTATGGGTGGTTCCTGTTAATAAATCCGTATATCTGCTGCCTTCGAGGCCTTTAATAGAGACATCTTTAACGTCGCCTACTGCCAAATAGGTATGTAGTGCGCATTCCATAGAAATCACATGATCATCGTCATTAATGAGTGTGAGTTTCAGATCAAGGTCCTCGCCCAAGTCAATTTCTAACTGAGCAGAAAAAGCGTGAGGGAAAACCCCGCCGTGGTCATCCCTTTGGTGGCGCATTCCTAAAACCGTCCGCGAACAAATCCCATCATCTTCGAGGACATCCCACAGAGTATTGCGCGCAAAACCATGCCCCTGGGTGGCGTGTGGCGCCAGGGAAGCCGTAGACAATTCAGGGGAAGAAAACCAAGGCAGACACAAGGGAATGCCAGCATGTTGAGGATGTGTATCTGGCGATGCTTTCGAGGAGGTCCATAACACTGGGTGTTCTCCATTGGGAACCCAAGACAAAACGTGGGCACCAAGAGGCGAGACACTTGCCTGGGCCTGGTCAGCCCGAATAGTGCGGAGAGGGAAAGCAGACATGTCTCTACACTACGGCTGAATTCACCTCGTTTCGGGTACAACTTGTGTTGTTCGGCTGCTCGCCGCAGCCACATCGTGGCGCACTTCGCAGAATCAACGTAATGAGGGTGGGAGTACACCAGATAGTCTTGGTGAAATGCTGACCTTCCCTATGGGAAGGTTCGCGTCGCCCTCGTCCCGTATTGACGGGCAATTCGACATCCGACACCGAAGGATTCCCTATGTCTGTGCGCCAAGACCTGCGCAATGTCGCCATCGTCGCCCACGTTGACCATGGCAAAACGACACTTGTGGACGCCATGCTGTGGCAATCCGGTGCTTTCTCGCAGCGTGACTCGAAAGAAAAGACGGGGGAACGCGTCATGGATTCGGGCGATTTAGAGCGAGAAAAAGGCATTACGATCCTCGCTAAAAACACCGCTGTCCACTACCGCGGCCCTGCTGCACAAAAGGCTGGCCTTGCCGATGGGGTCACCATTAATGTGATTGATACCCCAGGTCACGCTGACTTTGGTGGGGAAGTAGAACGCGGCCTATCCATGGTTGATGGCGTCGTCCTGCTGGTGGACGCTTCCGAAGGGCCACTACCCCAAACCCGTTTCGTTCTTCGCAAGGCTTTGCAAGCGCAACTTCCTGTCGTCGTTGTGGTCAATAAAGTGGATCGCCCAGACTCACGTATTGAGGAAGTTGTCTCCGAAACTACGGACCTTCTTCTTTCCCTCGCTGAAGACCTCCTCAATGAAGGCGTTGATGCGGATGTGGATTCTCTTCTTGATGTCCCCGTTATTTATGCCTCCGCAAAAGCAGGGGTGTCATCACTGACTAATCCGGGTGATGGCAATCTTCCTACCGAAGATTTAGAACCCCTCTTTTCGACGATTCTGGAGCGTATTCCAGGGCCGACGTATGATGAAAATGCGCCATTACAAGCCCATGTCACCAACCTTGATGCCTCACCGTTCCTGGGGCGCCTTGCCTTATTGCGTATTCACAATGGCACCTTAACGAAAGGGGCCACTGTCGGTTTAGCACGCCACGACGGCACAACTCGCAGCGTACGTATTACCGAATTACTGCGCACTGAAGGATTGGAACGCCATTCCTCAGAAGAAGCTGGCCCGGGCGATATTGTGGCCGTTGCAGGAATCGAAGACATTACCATTGGTGAATCCCTCATTGATTTAGAAGACCCCCGTCCTCTTCCACTTATTACCGTTGATGACCCTGCCATTTCCATGACCATTGGTATTAACACCTCCCCAATGGCAGGACGGGTTAAAGGCGCTAAAGTCACCGCCCGCCAAGTCAAAGACCGCCTCGATAAAGAACTCGTTGGTAATGTCTCCCTGCGAGTTCTGCCTACCGAACGTCCTGACGCCTGGGAAGTGCAAGGGCGTGGAGAATTGGCGCTCGCTATTCTCGTCGAACAAATGCGCCGCGAAGGCTTTGAAATGACTGTGGGTAAACCCCAAGTTGTCACCAAAGACATCGACGGTGTGCTGTCTGAACCCATGGAAAGAATGACCATAGATATTCCCGAAGAACACTTAGGGGCGGTCACCCAATTGATGGCCGCGCGTAAGGGCCGGATGGAAACAATGGCCAATCATGGGTCCGGGTGGATTCGCCTGGAATTCATTGTTCCCGCGCGTGGACTTATCGGATTCCGTACCCGTTTCCTCACCGAAACTCGCGGTACAGGAATTGCATCGTCGATTGCCGAAGGCTATGCCCCCTGGCAAGGACCCATTGAACAGCGCCTGACCGGCTCTCTCGTCGCAGACCGGGCAGGCCAAGCCACGCCGTACGCCATGATTAATCTGCAAGAACGCGGCTCATTTATTGTCGAACCTGGAAGTGAAGTGTATGAAGGCCAGGTTGTTGGTGAAAACGCCCGTGGCGAAGATATGGATGTCAATATTTGCCGCGAAAAGAAACAGACAAATACGCGTTCGGCAACCGCTGACGTCTACGAATCCCTCACTCCATCACGCCGACTGACTCTCGAAGAGTCCTTAGAGTATGCGGCCAATGATGAATGTGTGGAAGTCACCCCAGAGGCGGTACGTGTGCGTAAAGTCGTCTTGGATACCCAAGAGCGCTTTAAGATTGCTGCCCGCGAGCGCCGGGCTCAAAAGTAGTTTCTGGAGCGCTATTTCGTTGAGCGCTTGGTGGCTGTTCAACGATTCGTCCCGTCACCAGCGTGGACGCGTGGATAAAGACGCGTCCACGCCGGGTGTCGATAGTGACATGATCGAGCGCGGTTTCCACTAGTGTCCCCACTGCTTCATTCAGTCCCTCCTCGCTTCGATATAAAACGGTGACAGTGATTCCCGGTGTCCACGCACACCATGGGGGAGGGGGAGGAAGGTCACGCGATGTGGGGCGAGCAGGAGCGTTCATGTGGGAGATAATAGGTCGCTGGTTCCGCATGTGGAGCCGCCGCCACCAGGTGTCCACGCTAATGTCCGTCAAGGAGGAGTCATGACCTACGTCATTGCCCAGCCCTGTGTTGATGTCAAAGACAGGGCATGCGTTGACGAGTGTCCCGTTGACTGCATTTACGAGGGCGCACGTTCGCTCTACATTCACCCTGATGAATGTGTGGACTGTGGCGCATGTGAGCCAGTGTGCCCAACTGAAGCGATTTTCTACGAGGATGATCTGCCCGGCGAATGGTCAGATTACTATCGTGCCAATGTGGACTTCTTTAAGGATCTGGGGTCTCCTGGCGGTGCACAGCGCACTGGCCCCCAGGATTTCGATGACGAGATGATTGCCGCTTTGCCGCCGCAAAATCAGGAGTATCTCGCAGAGCATTCCTGAGATAATGGGCTGACCCCGCCCTCGTTCCCATGGAAGGACACTGTGATGGCGCTACTGCCTCGCTCTAAAGGACTGCCCGACTTCCCGTGGGACCTTCTCACCCCTTTTAAAACCACCGCTCAAGCCCACCCGGATGGTATCTGTGACCTGTCAGTGGGTACCCCTGTGGATCCTACCCCTGCGGCCTTGCGAGATGCGCTGAGCGCGGCAACTGATGCTCCGGGCTATCCGGTGGTGGTGGGCACGCTCCCTTTGCGTCAGGCGATTCGCTCGTGGTGTGTGGATGCGGGCATGACAGACCCAGGCGAGGGCGGGGTAATCCCCACTATTGGCTCCAAAGAAGCGGTGGCGTGGCTGCCCACTTTCCTTGGGGTAGGGCCACGCGATGTGGTTCTTGTTCCCGATATTGCCTATCCGACTTATGACATTGGGGCCCGCCTTGCTGGCGCTACACCGATTCCTGTAGATCCGACTGCTCCCGAGACCTGGCCTGAGGCGTCCCTTGTGTGGCTGAATACGCCCGGAAATCCTCATGGGCATGTCATGAGCCCCGAGCAGCTTCGTGCCGCAATTGCATGGGCGCGTGCTCGCGGTGCGGTGGTGATTTCTGACGAATGTTATGCAGCGCTTCCGTGGGAAGAGCCCTGGAAGACTCGCGGAGTTCCCTCACTACTCTCCACTGAGGTCTGTGATGGGGATGTCAGTGGTCTTCTTGTTCTGTATTCCCTGTCCAAACAGTCAAATGCGGCGGGGTATCGTGGGGCTTTTATGGCGGGGGATCCGCAGCTGGTGAGCACCATTGTTGAGGTGCGTAAACACGCAGGCATGATGGTTCCTGGCCCTATTCAGGAGGCCATGGTGGTGGCCTTAGGGGACACTGGTCATGTGCGTGAACAATATGACCGTTATGCGCGCAGGCGCCAGCGCCTTCTGGACGCCCTGTCTGGGACGAATCTGGTTAATGATCCAGCGTCAGTTGCTGGCCTGTATTTATGGGTCCGCAGTGACGAGGACGGACGCGGAGCCGAGGCCACTTTTGCTCGTGGTGGGGGAGACTCCTGGGAGTTGGTGGGCCTTTTTGCGAAGCTCGGAATTCTGGTGGCTCCCGGAGATTTTTATGGCGAAGCCGCTCAGGGGGCTGTCCGTATTGCTCTGACAGCCAGTGATGAGCGGATTGAAGCTGCGGCGCGCCGAATAGAAACCGGGTTGTCCACTATTCGTTGAGGCGGGGCATTTTTCGAGCCCATCCACTAAACTATAGGACTAGGGTCCCGCTTCTATGGGGGGCCAGATCACCGGCGTCAACGGTGACGCATGCACCTACTTCTACGTTGTACCCAAGGAGGACCACGGATGGAAACTACTGCCACCCAGCCCACCGGCGAGGACAGCCTGAACAGCTCACTTGCCACCGAGAATGAGTCTGCTCAGCCTGCCCCTGATGGGACCTTAACCGTGGGTGAGCGCACTGTTGCCCTTCCTCGGGAAAAAGCCACTGTTGGCCAAGACGGCGTGCGTATTGCCCGTGTCATGTCCGATGCTGATGTGGTGACCCTTGATACCGGGTTTACAAATACTGCCTCATGTAAATCCTCAGTGACATATATTGATGGTGACGCGGGTATTTTGCGATATCGTGGATATCCCATTGACCAATTAGCGCGGAACTCGAATTTCCTTGAAGTTGCCTATTTACTGATTCATGGGGAATTACCTGATGCTCCGGCATTGGAATCCTTTATGCGTCGGATTAATAAGCATCGTCTCCTCCACGAGGACTTTAAAGCCTTCTTTACGGCATTCCCTGCTAATGGTCACCCAATGGCTATTCTGCAGGCCGGCATTGCTGGTTTAGCCACCTATTATGAGCACACTCTTGATCCGCGCGACCCAGACCAATTAGAACGCGCCCTTGTGCTGCTTATGGCGAAAGTGCCCACAATGATTTCCTATATTGCAAAGCGGGCCGCTGGTCTTCCTTTGCTGTATCCGGATTCAGGCCGGGGATACACCGAAGACTTTATTCGGATGACCTTCGGCATGCCCTACCAGGCATATGACATTGACCCTGCTGTCGTGCGCGCCCTGGATATGCTCTTTATCCTTCACGCTGATCACGAACAGAATTGCTCGACGTCAACAGTGCGTTTAGTGGGCTCTTCCCAGGCAAATCTTTATGCCTCTGTTGCTGCAGGTGTGGGCGCTCTTGCTGGCCCTCTCCACGGCGGAGCAAATGAAGCCGTTCTGCGTATGCTCCACCAGATTCGCGATTCTGGCGATACCGCGCATTCCTATGTGGATAAGGTGAAGAATAAAGTCGAAGGCGTTCGACTTATGGGCTTTGGTCACCGGGTCTATAAGAATTACGATCCCCGTGCGGCCATTGTGAAAGACACGGCTCACGAAGTTCTCTCCCGTTTAGGTAAACGCGATGAGCTGCTGGATATCGCCATGGAATTAGAAGAGATTGCTCTCAGCGATGACTACTTTAAAGAGCGCAAACTCTACCCGAATGTCGATTTCTATACGGGCCTCATCTATTCGGCAATGGGCTTCCCCACGAAGATGTTCACCCCGCTTTTCGCATTAGGGCGCCTGCCAGGCTGGATTGCCCAATACATCGAAATGACTCGCGACCCCGAAAATAAAATTGGGCGTCCCCGTCAGGTGTATGTCGGCGTTGTGGAACGCGATTATGTGCCTCTGCGTCAGCGCGTGGCCCGTAAAGGCCAAAGCTAATACGGCCAATGCGGTGTTGATATAAAGGCTGGGCCCCGCCCTCGTCAATGGACGAGGACGGGGCCCACCTTTATTCCTGGCTAGATCAGATCATCATCGGGAAAAATAATCCCTTCACTTGACCGCGCTAACGCTTCCACCCGACCAGAGAGCGAATTTCGGCGGAAAAGGACATTTGACGCGCCCGCCAGGTCACGCGCTGACACGGTCCGAGGCTCAGCGAAAAGACCATTCGACCCTGGGATGACACCACCACTGGGCATAAGAGCCACCTTTGTGCCAGCGGTTAAATACAGACCCGCCTCAACCACACAATCATCACCCAAAGGAATACCCAAACCGGCATTTGCCCCAAGAAGGCAGCGATTGCCTAGGCGAACGCGTTCACGATCCCCACTGGATAGGGTGCCCATCATGGATGCGCCACCACCCACATCGGATCCCTCACCAATGACAACGCCCTGAGAAATACGGCCCTCAACGGTAGATGGCCCCAAGGTGCCAGCGTTGTAATTCACTGACCCAGCGGGGGAAACCGTTGTGCCCTCCGCTAAATACGCACCTAGGCGCACATTTGCCCCAGGGGCAATCCGCACCCCGGAAGGCACCACATAATTCACCATGGGCGGGAACTTATCGACCCCAAGAACGGTGATAGGAGCGCCTGTCGCCACCCGTAAACGCAGCCGCGTTGCCTCAAAACCCTCTACAGCACACGGCCCAGCTGAGGTCCACACAACATTTGGCAGACGAGAGAAAATCCCTTCCAAGTTCAAGGAGTTCGGGCGCACCAAACGATGAGACAGCAAGTGAAGACGTAAATAGGCGTCCGCCGTGGACGTCGGCTGATCCTGAAGGTCAGCAGTGCATGTCACGATGGTGGTGCTGACCTGACGCGCCTCATCCTTGGATTGCATTGCGCCTAAGGTCTCTAAAAGATCGGCGTCAGCTCCGTCTTCCTTAGGGCCCAGGTGTGGCTTCGGGTACCACACGTCCAAGGTCTGTCCAGTATTTGTCACTGTGGCGAGGCCAATGCCCCAAGCGGAAGTCGTGTCCATGGGTTAAGCCTAGGGGTATGCCTGCGAAGTTCCTAGCAGTATCCGCTAGGCAACATTGACGAGGGCCGGGGGGCAGGCGTATTTCAGGCGGGAACCTAGCCTCACCAATTAGAGGCCTCGGCGCCCATCCCATAGATCGTGCCACCGCAGTCCCAACTGTGACACCAACTGACGCACGAGAGGCAGGGAAATTCCCACTACCGAATGGGGATCTCCCTCAATGCCTCGAATGTAGGCGCCGCCCAGGCCATCCAAAGTGAAAGAGCCTGCCACATGGAGGGGCTCTCCTGAATCGACATAGGCGTTGATTTCGTCGTCCTCAATATGAGAGAAATGGACGGTTGTCGCGGCAGAGTCCTGTACAGCAGCCACAACCTTTCGGCAGGCAGAACCGCTCCTGGCTGAGAGGTGGATAAGATGATGCCCCGTCCACAAAATGGGAGAGGAGTCACTCATTACCCGAATCCGCCTGCGTGCTTCCTCAGCACTGGCAGGTTTGCCCACCATTTCCCCATTGAGTTCCAACATGGAATCACAGCCAATAACCAGGAGTTCTTCGCCTGGGGCTGGATCGTTGGCATCTGGTGCGCACAACGCCTGGGCAACCTCTTCACATTTGGCGCCCGCTAAGGTGCAGACCTCCATATGTGCAGTAGTAGAGCCGCCGCTGAAAGCCCTGCCATCTGGAAGGCTAGCGAGAATCGCGTCCTCATCCACGGTTGATACCCGAATAATTGGGGTAATCCCGGCGGAAATGAGGGTGGCTTTACGGGCAGGGGATTGTGAGGCAAGAACAAGACGCATAGATCTATTCTTCCGTCTTGTCCAGAAAATAATGTCCGTGCCGCTATGTCAGAGTGTCGAAGTCCTCTACACTTAAGGTGACAATGAGCACAATTGATCAGGGTAGTACCGTGCCACCCGATGGCACCTCTGAAGAAGATCCCCGTATCGCCGCTGGCGATGCGGTTCTTTCCGGTACCTATAGTGATTCGACCGTATCGGCCTACCTACCTCATCTCCTTGGCGGGCAGATGATCTACTCGGCTCGCGATATTGCCACGTACACCGGCACCTCTATCGAATCGGTGCGCGACTTCTGGTCCAATATGGGCACCCCTGTCCGTGATGAGGAAGCCGTGGTCTATACCGCGCGTGACCTTGATATGTACTCCGCTTCCATGGACTTGGTGGAGTCAGGGGCAATAGATGGAGCCACCAGTCGCTCCCTTTTACGTGCGAGTTCTCATCTGGCTGACCGGCTCAGCCTGTGGCAAGTCGAAGCCCTCGTTGAAGATGCCGTGCGCCGCCATGGTTTGGATGACACGAGCGCGCGTATTTACGTTCTCGACCATATGCGCGAAAGAATTGCTGATCTGGAGCGGATGGCCGTTCATGCCTGGCAACGCCAATTGGAGTCGTTATTGACGCGTATGGAAGCTGAAGTAGCCCGGCGTGGCCTTGAAGTAATGAGTTCTCGTTTTCCGCTTAATCGCTCGCTGGGCTTCGTCGATATGGTTTCCTACACCTCAACCTCAACGATTATGGGGGAGTCGTTAGTTGGCTTGATCCAGCGCTTTGAAGATGAATCTCGTGCGGCGGTGACCGATGCGGGTGGGCGTGTAGTGAAAATGATTGGCGATGCCGTGA
The DNA here is from genome assembly GCA_030524055.1 of Actinomycetaceae bacterium. Lineage (GTDB taxonomy): Bacteria > Actinomycetota > Actinomycetes > Actinomycetales > Actinomycetaceae > Pauljensenia. Next base: position 246,495 of record JAUNHH010000002.1, read on the forward strand.
TGTATATCGCTGACGATCTTCATACCGGACTTGAAGTTGCCACTTCCCTCATGGAACGCCTTGGCGCTGATGATGAGATCCTTCCAGTTCGCGCCTCCTTTGTCCGAGGGGATGTTTTCTCTCGATCGGGAGATGTTTTCGGTCCCACAGTGAATCTCGCCGCGCGTCTGGCAGATATTGCGCCAGTCGGCCAAATCCTCACCGACCCTTCGACTGCCGCTGCTATTGCTGCAGGTGAACTGGGTGGAGAGTATGTCCTTGAGGAGTTTCCTACAGCAGATGTGCGTGGTTTTGGCCAGATTTCTCCCTACCGTGTGGCTCCGGCCTCGTAAAGGCTTGCTCCGTCCTCGTTAGTTGGAATAAGCGCAGGTGAGCGCATCGATCCTCGAGTGAACTCCCCGTTTTACATGGTGAAAACCAGGTGAAGAAAAGGCAATGGAAAGGGTAAAATTCCCTTGTGCCTCAGCGGCGCACCTTTACGATATGTAATACTGGGTTCGCTTTGGTCAAAAGAGCTGAAAGAAACCCCTTGTGACGGTATAGGATATTCCAGTGACCACAGTTCTCCTCGTCGAAGACGACCCCGCGATCTCCGAACCTCTCGCTCGCGCACTCGGGCGTGAAGGTTACGAGGTCCGCGCCCACGGCACTGGCCGGGGGGCGCTCGCTGAAGTAGATGGTGCTGACCTTGTCGTACTTGACCTAGGTCTACCAGATATTGATGGGCTTGAGGTTGCCCGCGAGATTCGATCCGCTGGGCGCACCCTTCCTATTCTGATCCTCACTGCCAGGACAGATGAAGTGGATATGGTTGTCGGGCTTGACGCTGGAGCCGATGACTATGTCACCAAGCCTTTCCGCTTGGCTGAACTTTTGGCTCGTGTTCGTGCACTATTGCGACGCGCCCTTGGTGAAGCCATTGACACTGATTTGGCCGCTCAGGATGTCCGCGTCGATGTCCAGGCTCACCGAGCTTTCCGTGGCGACCGTGAACTGCAACTGACTGCTAAAGAATTCGAGCTACTGCGCGTACTCGTTCGCGAAGCGGGAAATGTTGTTGAAAGGGACTCCCTCATGCGTGAAGTATGGGGATCTGACCCTACAGGCTCAACAAAAACCCTGGATATGCACGTGTCCTGGTTGCGTCGCAAACTTGGTGATGACGCTGCTGACCCGCATTACGTCACTACCGTGCGTGGAATGGGTTTCCGCTTTGAAAGGAATGCCCGCTAGTACTGGTTTCGCAGGCGTCAGTGCTGTTGGGCCACAGCACTGACGCTAGGGGAAAGCAATGCGCAAAAGAGCTGTTCGGATGATCCTTGGGGCGGTCACCGTGGTCGCCCTCGTGCTGGGTATTCCCGGTGCTATCGCTGCATCAATTCTGGTGTGGCGTACTGAACAGCGCGAACTGGACACTCGCGTCCAGTCGGTTGTGCGTGCCGTTGACCGACGCCGTCAAGTCCGCGAAACAGTACCGCTGAGCGTATTAGAAGAATATGCCAGCCCTCTTACTACGGGTCAGGAAGATGCGCATGTGCGCGTCAAAATCCCCATGACTCCGGTCATTATTGTGGGTGAGCCCGTGAAACACCCCGCCCTCTTCTCTATGGGGTCCTCGCCCTCGGGTACCAGTGTACGAATGACAATTTCTGCCTGGCCTGTCATCCAAAGGATTGTCTTTGTCTGCCTCCTTTTTGTGGCAGGAATGGGAGTGTCCCTCCTTATTGGGTGGGGTTTGGCTTCACGCCTTGCCCGTCGCCTTTCTGCACCACTGATTTACTTATCCGCCCAGGCAGAACAAATCGGATCCGGACAGGTGCGTGCCCGGGTGCGTCCCAGTGGCATTGAAGAAATCGACCTCGTTCAAGAAGAACTCGTGCGCACTGGGGAACGTATGGCAGGGCGTCTTGCTGCCGAACGTCAATTTGCTGCCGATGCCTCCCACCAATTGCGAACCCCCCTGACAGCTCTGTCAATGCGGCTTGAGGAAATCGAATTGATTTCCACAGAAGAGGAAGTTCAAGAGGAAGCCCGCTCCTGCCTGGAACAGGTCGAGCGTCTCACGGCTGTGGTCTCCGACCTTTTGGACACCTCAAAACGTATGGGCAGTAATACGGAAGCCCTCCATATTCTCGAAGTCTTCAATACGCAGCTTGAAGAATGGGAAGATCAATTTAAGCAGGCAGGTCGGACCCTGATCTTCTCTGACGAAGCGGAAATCCCCGTCCTGGCTGACGCTGGGAAACTCTCGCAAGTTTTGGCCACTCTCATTGAAAATGCTCTTCGCTACGGCGCTGGCACCACACGCGTCGTCGCGCGTAAATCCTCCAGTTCTCGCGGGGTCGTTATTGATGTCTCTGACGAGGGCGAAGGTGTCGATGAGGATATCGCCCAAGACATTTTTGAATACGGTGTGTCCGGGCATGGGTCCACAGGAATCGGTCTGGCCTTGGCCCGTGACCTCGCTAGCGGTATGGGTGGCCGCCTGGAACTCGCGGAAACGTCGCCGCCACTCTTTAGAGTCTCCTTGGCAGCAGTGCCCGCTTCGCTGGACCCCGACCGGGTGATGCCTGTCGGGCCGGTAGTGTCTATGGGTCGGCGCGCCAGGCGCTTCTAGAAGAGCTTTTCGAGAAAGCTCACTACGCACAAAGACACGTGAAAGACTACTGTTGACCTCGGCTCGCGTATTGTGAGCACACAGGAATAGGTTGAAGGAATAGGAGAGACCATGGCGCCGATGATCACCTCGGACCTTGCCCCCTTAAAGCAGGTGATGCTTCACCGGCCGGGAAAGGAAATGGCTCGCCTCACTCCTGACAATATGGATGATCTGCTTTTTGATGACCTCCTGTGGATTGAACGTGCCCAAGAAGAGCATGACGCTTTCGCTGATACCCTGCGTTCGCGTGGGGTTGAGGTTCTTCTCCTTCAGGATCTTTTAGCCTCCGCTTTAGACACCCCGGGTGGGCGAGAAATGGCCCTATTTGAGGCCTTTACCGATAATGACTTAGGGATTGGTGTGGCTGACCAGGTACGTTCCTGGGCGGCAACCCTGCCCGCTGCTGAGCTTAGTGAACTTCTTATTGCTGGCCTGACCTGCGGTGAGCTCCATGACGTCACCAGCGGGGCACAGTCTTTACTCCTGTCTACAATGGGCGATGACGACTTTGTGATCCCACCGCTGCCGAATCATCTTTTTACGCGCGACACCTCAGCGTGGATTGGCCGTGGGGTCGTGGTGGGCACTATGCGTAAACCCGCCCGCCGCCGTGAATCGCTGAATGCTCGGATTATTTACCGCCATGCCCCTCTATTTGCTGACGTCCACCCGCCCCTATGGGATGACGGTTTAGGGCCAGACCAGGCTGCTATTGAAGGCGGCGACATTATTGTGTTGGGTAATGGCGCTGTCTTAGTGGGTATGGGTGAACGCACTGGCGCCCAAGGCGTTGAACGGCTCGCTCACGCTTTGCTTCTTGACGGTGAAATCCGTGAAGTTATTGCCCTGCAAATGCCGAAAACCCGCGCACAAATGCACCTTGATACCGTGCTGACAATGGCAGATACCGGTGTTTTCGTGAAATATGCGGGCCTGGGAATGCTGCCGTCCTATTCCATTACTGCCGCCGATAAAGGCGGATTACATATTGAACCCCACGTGCCCGAAAAAATGCATCAGGTGATTGCCGCTGGCATGGGCTTGGATGATATTGAGGTTCTTTCCCCACCAATGGATGGGCCGGCAGCTGCCCGTGAACAGTGGCATGACGGGTCAAATTTGGTGGCTATTGCCCCGGGCGTTGTTGTGGCCTATGAACGCAATACGACCACGAATGAATTCCTCGCGGATCGTGGCATTGAAGTGTTGCCCATTGTTGGGTCGGAATTAGGACGAGGGCGGGGTGGCCCTCGGTGTATGACCTGCCCTATTAGCCGCGCCGAAAATTAACAATACGTGCCCCGCCCTCGTCGCAGTGACAATCCTTTTTAGGACGCGCACCGAAGGTGGGAGAATGTGATCCCACAACTCGAAATCCCTTCTGGAAGGACCCCCATGACCGTATCGCTTGCTGGACGCCACCTGCTCAAAGAACTCGACTTCACCCCCGAAGAATGGGTCAGCCTCATTGATCTGGCGGCGCAACTCAAAGCCGAGAAAAAAGAAGGACGCGAGCAGCAGCGTCTACGCGGCCTCAATATTGCCCTGATCTTTGAAAAGACCTCTACCCGTACCCGCTGCGCTTTTGAAGTCGCCGCTGCTGACCAGGGTGCACACTCCACATTCCTCGACCCCAGCGCCAGCCAAATTGGCCATAAAGAATCCGTGGCTGACACTGCCCGCGTACTTGGCCGCATGTTTGATGGCATTGAATACCGCGGTGACTCCCAAGAAAAAGTCGAGATCCTCGCGGAACTTTCCGGCGTTCCCGTGTGGAATGGCCTCACCGATGACTGGCACCCCACCCAAATGCTGGCTGACGCACTCACCATGCGCGAGCATTCCGACAAACCCCTCAATGAGGTCTCTTTCGCCTACGTGGGTGACGCCCGTTTTAATACCGGCCGTTCCCTCCTGGTCAACGGCGCCCTCATCGGCGCTGACGTGCGTATTGTTGCTCCGAAATCGCTGTGGCCCAGTGACGACGTTATTACCGCCGCCCGCGAGGTGGCAGAAAAAACCGGTGCCACCATTACCCTGACCGAATCAGTTGACGAAGGCGTGGCCGGAGTTGACTTTGTCCACACCGATATTTGGGTGTCAATGGGCGAACCTAAAGAGGTCTGGGATGAGCGGATTGCCCTACTGCGCGACTACCAAGTTAATGCTGACATGATGGCAAAAGCCGCGCCTGGCGCCAAGTTCATGCACTGCCTCCCGGCATTCCACGACCGCAATACCACGGTAGGTGAAGAGATCTACCAGGCCACAGGATTGGACGCTCTAGAAGTGACCAATGAGGTCTTTGAAAGCCCCGCGTCAGTGGTCTTTGACCAAGCTGAAAACCGGATGCACACCATTAAAGCGGTCCTGGTTGCCACCCTCGCTCGCTAAATGACATCAGGGCCGCTGTGATGTGCAGCGGCCCTGAATCTTTACCCCCTCAGTTCCACCGTATCCAGCGCGATGAAAGGTAATAATGACCTCCCGCGATATTGACACCGACGACTTAACACCCACCCAAAGGGCCCACGTCCTGTGCGAAGCATTGGAATGGATGCGCGAATTCCGCGACTCTATTGTTGTTGTCAAATACGGCGGGCATGCAATGACTGACCCGGAATCCGGACGGGCTTTCGTCACTGATATTCAATTCCTCCGGCAGGTCGGGATGCGTCCTGTTGTCGTCCACGGGGGCGGCCCTCAAGTCTCTGCCATGCTCAAACGTCTCGGCATTGAGACCCCATTTCGGGATGGGGTGCGCGTGACCACCCCCGAAGCAATGGAGGTGGTGCGAATGGTCCTCACTGGTGGGGTGCAGCGGACCCTCATTGCTGAACTTAATGCTGACGATAATTTGGCAGTGGGTATTTCCGGTGAAGACGCAGCACTTTTCCGTGCTATTCGTCGTCGCGGCACAGGTGACAATGGTGAAGAGATCGATTATGGGCTGGTCGGGGAGATTATTGATGTCGATCCTTCTGCTGTTTTGGATCTTATTGACGCCGGGCGTATTCCCGTCATCTCCTCTATTGCTTTAGATGAAGAAGATCCCACTGGGGTGCTCAATATTAATGCTGATGATGCGGCGAGCGCATTGGCGATTGCCTTGGGCGCAGAAAAACTCATTATCCTTACCGACGTTGAAGGAATTTACTCGAATTGGCCCGATAAAGACTCTCTGATTTCGTCGATTACCGCCTCCGAATTACGGGAACTATCAGCGTCAATGTCAGCAGGAATGATTCCGAAAGTGCGTTCCTGTTTAGAGGCTATTGCTGGCGGGGTTGAACAAGTACATGTGGTCGATGGGCGACTTCCTCATTCTGTTCTCATCGAAATTATGACCGATGAAGGAACCGGTACGATGATCCTTCCGGATGAGGAGGACCTAGTATGAGCACATTTCGGGTGACCACCGTTAATCTCAATGGCATTCGCGCCGCGGAAAAACGAGGATTGAGTACCTGGCTTGAAGAAGAAGCGCCCGCTGTTCTTCTCCTTCAAGAAGTCCGGGCGGATGAAGATATTGCCGCGAAAATATTGGGGCCCTCCTGGGCTACCTGTATTGTTCCCTGCCGTATTAAAGGCCGGGCGGGCGTGGCTATTGCGGTCCACAAAGATCGCGGAGAAATCGTAGAGGTGGGTGGCGATCACGACCTTTCCCCGAGGCCCTTTTTATATGACGGGGAAAGCGATGTCGATTCAGGACGCTGGGTGGAAGCTTGTGTGCGCACGCCTGCTGGCAGCGATATTCGAGTGGCCAGCGCCTATTTCCATTCGGGCGAAAAAGACACCCCAAAGCAAGAGGCAAAAATGGCGCATTTAGAGCGCCTAGATGCCCGAATGGGTGAGCTTCTTGCCAGCGGCGAATCGGTAGTTGTGGCGGGGGATTTCAATATTGTGCGTTCGCGTAGCGACATTAAAAATTGGACGCCGAATCACAATAAGCGTGCCGGTGTACTCGACGAGGAAATCGTCTTTCTTGACCGGTGGACCCAGGCCGGGTGGCGCGATGTGACCCGCGATTTATCAGGCGATATTCAAGGCCCCTACACCTGGTGGTCATGGCGCGGTAAAGCTTTCGATAATGACGCGGGGTGGCGTATTGATTACCATTTTGCGACCCCGCCTTTGGCTGACACCGCGCAGAGTTTTAGCATTGGTCGGGCAGCGAGTTATGACCAGCGTTTTTCTGATCACGCGCCTTTGAGTATCGACTATTCCGTCTGAGAGTGCGCTTCCCCGTCCTCGTTATCATTTGCGAGGGCGGGGCGCGAACCCTCACGGTAGCGATAGCGGAAAAGGCAGTGGTCATTGCCTTCCATAATGGAAGCGGAACGCTCTAATTCAATGGTCGGGTCATAACCCTGAATAAACTCATAATCGCGTTGACACGACAGTATTGTGCCAACGTCCTGCAGGCCAAGGCGCGCATACATATCTGCATAGGCGCAATGAGTCACTCGATAGTCGTAGGCATCATCAGTGGCTTGCAAGGTTTCATGAGTGAGGGCGCCACCAGCAGTCCATAAATGCTGCAAGTCAATAAAGGTACGCATTGAGGCGCCCTTTTCTTCACGCTCGGCAAAGGCTTTCCCTTCCGCAATAGAATGTGCGGTCACCGCTTCTGAAAGAATCGCACGAGCACGTTGGGCACCCAATTCACGAATAAGAATCTCAAAAACGGGAGCTAAAGCGCGGGCTTCGATTTCTCTTTTCAGCAGAATAGGTACATCGCCAATAGCCTGTTGAGATGGGGATGACATCACAAACTCCTCACATTAAATATGGCTGGCAGCAGGGGCAGGTGCCCACCGTTTTTCAAAGGAACGCACCGCAGACATTGCGGGCAGACAGACGAGGGCATAGGCAATACCGGCAGCGCTGAGAATCGACAGATAATCAAAGGTGCGCGAGCCAATATCATAGGCTTGAGACAATAACTCGGGGACCGATAAGGCAAAAGCCAATGAAGTAGCCTGGAACATTTGGACGAGGAAACCGAGTAGAGGCGCAGCCGCCACACGGGCTGCTTGAGGGGTGACAATATCAAAAAGAACCTGCGGGCGACTCATTCCAAGCGCGCGGCCAGCCTCACGCTGCGAATGCGAGACAGAATCTAAGGCTGCCCGAATGATTTCTGAAGAGTAGGCGGCAGTTGTTAAGGCCAGGGCAAGCCATACTGCAGGAATCGCATCTAATGTCAGCCCCGCTTGTGGAAGGCCGTAATACACCAAATGTAACATCACCACCACAGGGGTTCCTCGCCCAATTTCGACGAGAATAATGACACCCCACCGCAGTATTTTTGCCTGGGCGCCCACTCCTAATGCAGCAAGAAAACCGAGAATCACGCCGCATACCGAGGACACAGCAGTCAGCTGTAATGACGTGAGGAGGCCAATAAATAAATCACCAATAGCCTGCGACCAATCAATCATTACCGGACCTCCACCTTTACTGCGCCGCGCCGCGAGAGCAAACCAATGGGGACTGACAGGAGAAGGTAACAAATGACGGCTGCCGCAAATGCCACCAGTGGTTCTCCACTAGAGCGCGCGACTTTTGTCGTGTGAAAAGCAATTTCTCCGACCCCAATGACAGAGGGAATAGAGGAGTCTTTGAGGAGGACCAAAAGAAAAGACGTGCCGGAGGGGATGGCAATACGAATAGCCTGGGGAATAATTACCCGCCAAAAAGTATCGGGCCTACTCAAACCTAATGCACGCGCAGCCTCCCACTGGTGCCGTGGAATTGCCTCTAAAGCTGTGCGTCCAACTTCTGCTAAATGGGCAGCAGAGACGACTCCAAGAGCGACTATCCCGGCGCTGAAAGGATCCAGAGCAAATTGGCCAATCGTTATCCCGTAATACAGGATAAAGATCCATACGAGGACGGGGATTGCGCGAATCAGATCAATCAGGCGGCGAATCAGCCACCCCAGTAACGGGACCTGCGTGCGTTGAAGGAGGATTAACGGAAGAGACAGCGCTAACCCTAAAAGAAAAGAGACGGCAGTAGTCACGATTGTGGCAGGAATACCCGCCGCTACCGCAAAGAGAATGTCGGTCATGAAGACGTCAACACCCTTTCGACATAGGCTAAAGCCCTCTCATACCCGGGTCTGTCCGCGCCTTCACCACGGCGCAAAGTATCCGCATGAAAAAGGTGCCCATCAGCAATGACTACGAGGTCATCGGCGACCTCCCGCGCAAAACCTACCTCATGAGTGACCACCACCATGGTGCGGCCCTCAGTGGCAAGAGCACGGATTACCCCAAGGACGTCAGCAGATAACTCAGGATCTAAGGCCGAGGTGGCTTCATCGAAAAGAAGAACATCCGGGTCTAGTGCCAATGCCCTGGCAATAGCCACTCGCTGTTTTTGCCCACCAGATAATTCGTGGACGCGCGCGCTAGCGCGATCAGCTAAACCGACTTGACCTAAGAGTTCATGTGCACGCTGGTCAGCATCATCTTTACTTCGCCCGAGAACACGGCGCTGAGCCAAGGTCACATTTTGCAGGACATTGAGGTGACCGAAAAGTTCGAAGCTCTGGAATACCATTCCTGTTCGTGCCCGCAGTGCCCGCAATTCCTCCTCAGGAATGCGCTGGCCACCCACATGACGGTGCTCGCCAATTTGGACTTCGCCCTCGTCGGGTAATTCCAAAAGGTTCAGGCACCGCAAAAGGGTAGATTTTCCTCCCCCAGATGGGCCAATAATGCAGGTGACATTTCCTTTGGGAATATCAAGGTCAATATGGTCCAGAACCAGACGGGAACCAAAGGACTTTGTCAGGCCCCGAATCCGAATAAAAGCGTCACTCATATACTTAACTCCACTGCGGCATTGAGAAGAACATCTGCGCCATTGGCTGCCCACTGTGGGGTCACCGCCTCATCTTCCGTATGGGAAATACCTCCCACACAGGGGATAAAGAGCATCCCCGTTGGACACCTGCGCGACAGAGGAACAGCGTCATGACCTGCTCCTGATGGGAGCGTCGTAAAGGGCACTCCGGCTGCGCGAGCACAATGACGCAAAACCCGATGCACCTCCGCGTCAAAACGGATTGGTTCCTGATCGAGAATCTCAATAATCTCCACGCCAAGTTCAGCCTCGTGAGCTCGCCTTTCGGCCCGCCCCTCCAAGTGGCTGCGCCAGGCCTGTTGCGCATGACGATGCGGATGGCGAAGATCAAGAAGAAGGCGTACCTTGCCGGGCACAACATTGCGAGCTCCAGGATGGACATTCACATGACCTACCGTTGCCCGAAGATCCCCATCTTGAGCGCCAGCAGCATGAACGTCGCCAATAAAAGCGGCAGCACATGCCAATGCATCAGCCCGATCCGCATGTGGAGTGGTGCCCGCATGAGCCGCTCGCCCAGTAAAGACCACATCCAGTTGCGTAATCCCCTGCACCCCGTCAACAACAGCAATATCGACCTCTTCTTTTTCCAGGATGGGTCCTTGCTCAATATGGAGTTCCACATAGGCTGAAGGGGCAGAAATAGGGGAACCTATAGGCAGCGTTTTCCACTGGTCAAGAAGATCAGCAACTAGCTCGCCCTGAGAATCGCGGGTTTTTCGCGCCTGGGTGGCGGACAGTTCTCCGCAGTAGACCAGTGAACCCATGAGAGAGGGAGCAAAACGCGCCCCTTCTTCATTGCTCCAATCGACTACGGTGATTGGCCGTTGAGTCGTAATGCCGTGGTCAGCCAGGGTTTCGAGGACCTCAAGGGCGCATAACACTCCCAGGGTGCCATCATGGCGACCGCCATAGGGTTGGGAATCGAGATGGGAACCAATAAAGAGGGGAGCGGCATCGGGGTCGGCCCCCGGTCGAGTAATAAAGACCGACCCGAGGGTGTCAATGGCAATCTCCCAGCCGCGCTTGCTTGCGATCTCAATCAGACGATCTTTAGCCGCAAAATGGTCGCTGCCAAAGGCCACCCGATTAAGGCCACCCCCATTAGTTGCCCCAATGAGAGCAAACTCTTCAATGCGATCCCACAACCGCTGGTGATTGGTGCGTAATGTGGCAGGAATACTCACAGGAAACTCGGCTCTCCAATAGTGGCCGCCTTGGGGTCTAGACCTGCTTCTTCGAGGGTTTTCGCGATAAAACCATTCTCGTGAAGCTCGGCAATAGAAGCATCAATTTGGGATTGGAGAGAGGAGTTGCCTTTTTGGAGGATGATTGCTGTTTGACCAGGATTTGTCGAGGCAGCAATATCCTTATCCGGGGCGATTACATTTACCTGGTAAGGAGTATCTTTATAGAGGTAAAGGGCAGTCCCATGGGAATCAATGACCGCATCAAGACGACCAGCTTCTAAATCCGCTTTTAATTCCGCCGATGAGGGATATTCTTTGAGATCCCCACCCAGAACTTTATTGACATCATCGACCCAGTTATATCCCTGGACAGTGCCAACTCTGAGATCGACGAGATCCCGTACAGAAGAATGCCCTTCTTTGGAAATAATTGAGCCAGGCTCAATATAAATCGGGGCAGTAAAATCTACCGATTCGGCACGAACCTTCGTCCGAAAAATCGAGCCAATCCCAATATCAATACGACCCTGTTGAACGGCGGGTATTAATGCAGAAAACTCATAGGGGCTGGCTTCTACTTTCCACCCATTTAAACGGGCAATCTCATTGACGATTTTCCCTTCGGGGCCCGTTATCTGCCCATTCTCAATGCCAACAAAAGGCGGGAAGGTGGGGACGCCAACACGTAAAACACCTTCTTGAGCCAGACCTGATTGGGCAGCAGCAGATTGGCCAGATTGCGCTCCACTTGGGGAACAGGCAGCAGCAGTAATAGCCACAAGTGCAGCGCTAATCAGGGCGGTGAATCGACGTTTCAGTGACATGCGTTCCTACTTCCTCCTAGAGGTCCTTGGTATAGAACCCTTTTCGGACAGGAGACTACGCAACGTCAGTGACGGAATGTGAGCCAGGTTTCAGAATCCGGATAATTGTGACAACGGAATACCGTCCGTCAAGAGACCTTCTTTCTCCTCAAGGATGCTGGAGAAAAAGGGAGATAAAGTCCGCGCGGATCTGCTATTTTTCCGCGCTGGAATCGGTCAGGTCTGCAGTCTTATCCTCTTTTACTTCGGGCGTTATATCTGGGCCGTGAGGGGCTGCCAGGCCACTGTCATCAATATAGGAATCGGAAAGGATAACGCCGGTCAGTGGATCGCGCGGCCACTTTAATGTGTGGGAGGCGGAGACGGTGACATAGTTTGGGGTTTCATCGCTATGCGGCACCTGCATATGTGGTGGTAGGGGGCGCGGTGGATTAGCCATCCAGGCGCTGCAGATAAGCAAAATGCGGACTTGGAGATTCAGCCACAGAATGAGGGTAATAATGCCAGCAGCAGCGACGAGGGCGGGGTGGCGTGCTTGTCCAAGAAGAGCGGTGCCGCTCATCCTTAAAAGCAGGGAAGCAATCGCGCATACGGTAATGCCTATAAGGAGATCGCGGCGGGGGACTTTTGCTCCACCAACCATGCGAACAAGGACCCAGGTGGTGGCCGCTAAAACGAGGAGTTGAATGGCGTAAGAGGCGAAAACTATTGCCATTTGAGCGGCGGGGCCCTGAATATTCGTGGCTCGAAAGAGCTGGGTGCCCAGAATATCTGTTGAAAGGGTAAGGCCCGCTCCGAGAATAAAAGAAAGGGCGATACAGATTCCTCCGAGGGCGCTGCGCCCTAAGTCTTTAGCAATATTCCCTGTCGTGTGAGGGAGGGCAAAAATAGCGCGGATACTTCTGCCAAATGCGCCAACGACACCGATCGTTGTCCATATAGCAAGGGCGAGAGCAATAAGACCTGTCGTGGACACGATATTTGATCGGATTAAAGAATCAGAGTCAATGAAACCGTGCGGAGAAGAAGCTGTGCGCAGAAGATTTGGAATCGCATCCTCAATTCCTTTTTCTACCGCTATGCGCAGTTCAGAATTGGCGCCAATAAAAATGACAAGTGCGCTCATTCCGGCCGTTAATGCGGATGCTAAAGCCAATAATGTCATGACGGCAATGCCGGAGGCGCGTACCTCAGAATCAGCTTGCGCGTAGCGGGCAAAGGCTCGACCAAGACGAGAATTTCCCCAGTAATCGAGAAGACGGAAAAAGAAACCTCCTGGCGCGCTGATATGGCGCCCAGGTAGGACCTGTGCTGTATCGGTGCTTTTAGTTAGGGTAGACGTTGAAGAAGAGGGGTCATTTAATGATGGTGGACTATGGGGGTTTTTAGGGGTGTTCACTTATTGTCGTGGGATTTCCTAGAACGGGTGCGTTTAGTGGGTGCATCCATTCCTGTAGTGCTTGCCTCAAAATCAAATAGGGCTTGCGAATGATAGGTTCCCCTTTCGTCCACTTGATCTAAGCGGAATCCGGGGACAAGCCAACTGGCTTCAAAACCTCGGGCTAAATGTAGCGCACGAGCAATCACATCTTCACTGACGCCCTGAGCTAACGTCACATGCGGGTGGTAGGGGAAACGTGCGGGGTGGTCTAAGGGGCCAGAGCGAATATCTTCCGCCAGATTCGCACAGGCGGCTGCGCCCTCGTCAACATTGACAAAAGCAACAGGGGAAATAGGGAGGAATGTCCCCGACCCTTTCAGGGAGATTCTAAAAGGGGCGTGACGCTGGGCAACATCGCGAAGATGACGGATGACTTCTGTGCGCGCTTCTTTCGGGACGGCCACAGGAGGCATCAAAGTAATGTGGGCAGGAACACGGGCGCCGAGTTCGTCTCCAAGGTCAATACGTGCTTGGGTAAGTGCGCTTACCCAGGGTTCAGGAATCGCAACGAGAACGCCGAACCACTCCTGGTCATCGTCACGTGGGGGTAAGAACATGGTCACCTCATGATTGTGTGCACTGGTGGCACAACATAGTAAAGGTGTCACGCCTTCCTTTCCACCGCTGGGGATGTTAACGTTCTCAGTGCGGCGTGGCACGTGGTGGTGTTTCTCGTTGCCATCTGCTCCTATGAGCGCACACTCAAAAGAAAAGCAATAAAGTGAGGGAGGATAGTGACCACAATGACGGGCACAATCTGGAATAGCGCAGTAAGCCGTAAAGATGGCAGCACTAATGCAATTGATCTTTTCCGCGAGATGTATGGCGACGAGCCAGTGGGCGTATGGTCTGCACCAGGGCGGGTCAACATTATTGGCGAACATGTGGATTACAACGGCGGCCCCTGCTTGCCTATTGCCCTGCCGCACCGCGCTTATTTGGCGCTCAAACCCCGCACGGACCGCCTGGTGCGCCTTGTCTCCCCCCAAACTAAAGACAAGATTGACGAACTCGACCTGGACACAGTTGGGCCGGTGGGAACTCCCGGGGAGGTCCGGGGGTGGGCGGCGTACCTCGTGGGCGTCGCTTGGGCCCTTGAACAGGCTGGTTACGGGCCGCTATCTGGGTTTGACGCTGCCCTATGGTCCTGCGTTCCTCGAGGAGGAGGCTTATCGTCATCAGCAGCCCTGGAATGTTCCATAGCAGTGGCCCTTGATGAAGTCTTCTCTTTAGGTCTGGCTGGGGTAGGGGAAACGATTGACGATGAGGGAAGGAAAGTCCTCGTCGATGCCTGTCGTGCCGCTGAAAACCAGATTGCTGGGGCAAATACTGGCGGTCTGGATCAGACGGCGTCACTGCGCTGCCGCGAAGGCCATGCCCTCGAACTCGACTGCCGAGATTTTTCCACGGCCCAAATCCCCTTTGATTTAGCAGCCAATGGACTGGAACTCCTGGTCATTGACACCCGCGCACACCACAGTTTGAATGACGGTCAATATGCGTCGCGACGAGCTGACTGTGAAGATGTGGCCCGCACACTTGGTGTTGACTTGCTGGTTGAGGTGGAGAACCTGGAGGCATTGGATGGCAAAGTCACCCAGGAACGCTTGGTTAAACGTGCCCGTCACGTCATTTCTGAAGTGGCCCGCACCCGCGCATTTATCGATGTCCTCAAGGAAGGGCCGCTGGAAGGACAGCGATTGCAGGTCGCTGGCGCCCTAATGAATGACTCCCACGATTCCTTGCGTGATGACTATGAAGTGTCCTGCCCGGAACTGGATACCGCAGTGGATGTGGCACGCCTTCGCGGGGCATATGGTGCGCGTATGACTGGCGGCGGTTTTGGAGGGAGCGCTATTGCCCTGGTGGATGTCGGAAAGGGCGCAGAAATCGCCGAAGCAATCGCTACTGCTTATGAGAATCAGGGGTGGGAGGCACCTCACTTTATGATTGCCACCGCTGGTGGGCCCGCAGGCCGTGAGGATCTCGAGTGACAGAGGAATATCTCGAATCTGGATATCGCTCCACACAGTGGACGCTGTATTGGGATTAGGGAATAGTGACGAGGGCGGGGCCTGCCCTCGTAGGGAGGGGCGCACCACAACCTGCGCTGTACCCTGCCCACTAGAATGTCCCTATGACATCTTCATCTCCCTGGCTGGTTGTGGGCCTTGGAAACCCTGGGCCTCAATACGCTGACACCCGCCACAATGTGGGCCATATGGCGATTGACTGTCTTGCCAGGCGATGCTCAACTCAACTCACCTCCCACCGTAGTGGCACCCATATTGCTGAGGTACGGCTGGGTATTTTGCCCGGCGGTATTCCCGGGCCAAAGGTGATTCTGGCTGTCAGTGATGGCTATATGAATACCTCCGGCGGGCCTATTTCTCGGCTCGCCCAATTCTTAGGGATTGACGCTGACCATCTTTTAGTTCTCCATGATGAACTTGATTTGCCTGCTCACACTCTGCGTTTAAAAACAGGTGGTGGGGAAGGCGGACACAATGGTCTGAAATCTCTTTCCCAATCATTGGGCACAAAAAACTACCACCGTCTGCGGATGGGAATAGGCCGCCCACCGGGCCGCCAAGATGCCGCCGATTTTGTGCTCGCCCGTATTCCTGCAAAAGAGCGCACAGACATTGACGTGACGGTCGAAAAAGCCGCTGATGTCGTTGAAGACATTATTCTCAACGGATTTGCTGAGGCCCAGCAGCGCCTCCACACAGCCTGACGCGCGCCAGGCGCCGCCCCGCCCTCGTAAAACCTGCCCATACCTGCTGGAGGATTCGTGAACCTGTCCGGATTGGCCCCACTTCTGCGCGAAGACGCCGCCGTAGACCAGACCTGTATCTCCATGAGCGCAGGAAAATCAGGGATCACTGTAGCGCCCCCAGGAATCCGCCCCGCCCTCGTTGCAGAAATTGCCCGCCAGATTCCCCGTGGGAAAGCACCCCTTGTCGTGCTCACAGCAACTGGACGTGATGCGGAAACACTGGCGAGTGCACTGGCCTCGTGGACAGACCCCGCAGGTGTCGCCGTTTTCCCCGCCTGGGAAACCCTGCCGCACGAACGCCTCTCGCCCCAGGCGGACACAATGGCCCGCCGGATTGCCGTGCTACGGCGACTAGCCCACCCCACTCCCAATGACCCGCATTCGGGGCCACTATCGGTCCTGGTTGTCCCAGTGCGTGCCTTCCTTCAACCCGTCATTCAAGGGCTGGGCGATTTAGAACCCGTCCGTATCCGCCCCCGTGACATTGTTGATTTACCGGAACTCACCTCACGCCTCCTCGACCTGGGCTACCAGAAAACCGATATGGTCGAATCGCGCGGCCAGATCAGCGTTCGCGGCGGGATTCTCGATATTTTTCCGCCTCATGAATCCCATCCTTTGCGCCTGGAATTATGGGGCGATGAAGTCGAAGAGATCCGTTGGTTTTCCGTATCTGATCAGCGGACTTTAGGGGTGGCGCCGGATGGAATCTGGGCGATTGCTTGCCGCGAATTGCTCCTCACCGACCAAGTGCGCCGCCGCGCACGAGACCTTGCTGAGTCCCTTCCTGGCGCGGCTGAAATGCTGGAACTGGTCAACGAAGGAATCCCAGCCCCCGGCATTGAGTCCCTTGCTCCACTCCTTGGGCCAGGGATGGAGCCATTTATTGACCTGCTTCCCGCTGCGAGCCCCATTATTGTGGCCGATCCGGAACGTGTCCGTGCCCGCGCCGCTGACCTGGTAGCCACCACCGAAGAGTTCCTTACCGCCGCCTGGGAAGTGGCAGCCGGAGGCGGCAATGTGCCCCTTGAAGCGGGGAATGCGTCCTTCTTAGATCTTGATGAGGTGTGGGGTGCATCCGCGCGCCCGTGGTGGGAACTCACCTCACTGCCTCCAGCGGAACTTGCTGAGAGGACAGGGGAGGAGGGTGAAGACCAGGCGAGCGGCCAGGCGGCGAGCGGAGCCCTGGCCGCCAATGAAGTGCATTCCACCGTGGCCTCTCCAACGTTAGTGGCCATTGGTGCCCGCGAAGTACGGCCCTACCGTGGAGACATTGGGCGTGCGTGCACAGATCTGACTGAATTGGCGAGGGCGGGGTGGCGCCTTGTTGTCACCACTGAAGGCCCAGGACCAGCTAAACGAATTGCTGCCATCCTCAAAGAGTCCGGGGTGGGGGCGCGCCTGGTTGATAGCGTCTCGGACATTCCCGACGCCGGTGTCATCTATGTGACCACCGCCCATAGTGGGCGCGGATTCGTTGCCCCCGATTTACGTATTGCGGTTCTCGCTGAATCAGATTTAACGGGACGGACAGGTTCGACCACCCGCGACATGCGGAAAATGCCGTCGCGGCGCCGCAAAGGAATCGACCCCTTAACGCTGCATCCGGGGGACCTCATTGTCCATGAACAGCACGGCATTGGACGTTTTATAGAACTGGTATCGCGCACTTTAGGGCGTGGGGATGCCGCTGTTACCCGCGACTATCTCGTTATTGAATACGCGCCATCAAAACGAGGCCAGCCCGGCGATCGCCTTTTTGTCCCCACTGACTCCCTGGACCAGATCTCTAAATACACAGGTTCGGATCAGCCAGCACTGACAAAAATGGGTGGCGCTGAATGGGCAAAAACGAAGGCACGCGCCCGCAAGGCTGTGGGTGAAGTCGCGAAAGAACTGATTCGTCTTTATGCTGCCCGCCAATCCACCCGCGGACACGCATTCGCTCCTGATACTCCCTGGCAACGCGAATTAGAAGATGCTTTTCCCTATGTGGAAACTCCCGATCAGCTGGTCACCATTGAGGAAGTGAAAGCTGATATGGAGAAATCCGTTCCTATGGATCGCCTACTCACCGGCGATGTGGGGTATGGAAAAACAGAAATCGCGGTGCGCGCCGCATTTAAAGCCATACAAGACGGCAAACAGGTCGCCATTCTCGTGCCCACCACGCTGCTTGTACAGCAGCACCTGGAGACCTTCCAGGAACGCTATGCCGGATTCCCCGTCACCGTTGCCTCCCTGTCACGCTTTTCCACAGCCAAAGAAACCGAAGCGGTTAAAGCAGGATTAGCCAGTGGGGGAGTCGATATTGTTATTGGCACCCATACATTGCTCACCGGCACTGTGTCTTTTAAAGACCTTGGCCTGGTAGTGATTGACGAAGAACAGCGTTTCGGGGTGGAACATAAAGAAACCCTGAAAGCACTGCGCACAGATGTTGACGTTTTATCTATGTCCGCTACCCCTATTCCGCGAACCCTGGAAATGGCGGTATCAGGCATTCGTGAAATGTCGATTCTGCAAACCCCACCAGAAGAACGCCAACCCGTCCTTACCTTCGTCGGCCCCTATTCAGACGCCCAAGTGGTGGCCGCAATCCGCAGAGAATTACTCCGCGATGGCCAGGTCTTCCTCGTCCACAATCGCGTCGATTCCATTAATAGCGTTGCTAAACGCATTGCTGATCTCGTGCCAGAAGCGCGGGTGCGCGTGGCCCACGGGAAACTCTCAGAAAAACACCTCGAAGAGGTGATTGTCGATTTCTGGAACCACGAATTCGACGTTCTGGTCTGCACCACTATTGTCGAAACCGGCCTCGATATTTCTAACGCCAACACCCTCATTGTGGATCGGGCTGACGTTTTCGGCCTATCCCAACTTCACCAATTACGAGGGCGAGTGGGGCGCGGGCGAGAACGCGCCTACGCCTATTTCTTCTACCCCGGAGAAAAAACCCTGACAGAAACCGCTCACGAGCGTCTCAAAACCATTGCTGCCCACGCAGATTTAGGCGCTGGCCTGGCAGTGGCACAAAAAGACCTCGAAATCCGTGGAGCAGGAAATCTTTTAGGCGGAGCCCAAAGCGGCCATATTGAAGGGGTTGGATTCGATCTCTATGTGCGAATGGTCGCTGACGCCGTTGCCGCATATAAAGGCGAAAAGACCGAAGAAAAAGCTGATCTGCGAATGGATCTGCCAGTAGACGCCCATATTCCACCAGACTACGTCAGTGGTGAACGCCTCCGCCTTGAGGTCTATGGGAAAATTGCCGCTATTACTACACCCGAACAAGAAGAAGATATTCGCGCAGAATTAGCAGACCGATACGGGCCAATCCCACGCGAAGTCGAATTACTTTTCTCTATTGCGCGCCTAAGGGAAATGGTACGGGCGGCCGGAATAGAAGAAATGACACCCCAAGGAAAATATCTGCGCATTGCGCCTGTGACATTGGCTGACTCGCAAGTTATGCGTTTAACGCGCCTATACCCCGGATCAGTGATTAAAGCAGCCGTGCGTCAAGTCCTGGTGCCGCTGCCCACCACCTCGCGGATTGGCGGGTCCCCACTGACCGATGAACCCCTTGTGGAATGGGTCCAAACTCTAGTCGGGAAGGTACTCACCCCCTTCAGGTGAAGATCAACGCCACCGTGGCCTAGAATATAAAGAGCCCACCACGACCAACGTGAGGAAGAGGAATGAGGAAAGCCACCCGCACAATTATGGCGGCCTTTGCGGCAGCAGCGCTCGCGGTATCTTTAGGAGCCTGTTCCGCCCAACCCGGTGTTGCCGCTCGCGTTGGTGACCAGGTGTGGACAGAAAAAGATATTGACGCGGGGATCGCCCAGTTCCAAGAAATGACTGGACAGGATATTTCCCGTCAAGGTGTCGTGTGGTCGCTCGTGAATTCGTATCCCATCTATAGGGTCTTGGAAGAAGAAAATCTGCTTCCCAGTGAGTCTGAGATACGCGCCACCCTTGAAGAAGACCTCCAACAAGGCGCCATTAAGAGTGTTCCTGACACGATTAATCCTGTGATTGCCACATTGCTGCGCGCCAACAGCGTTAAAGAGCTCGAGGAGCATGCCAAACTCACTCCTGAGCAGGCGCAGCAGGTACATCAACGTATAGCGCAAGTACAGGCCACCACAAAAACTGAGGTGAACCCTCGATACGGTTCCGTGGATCCAACAGCCCAAGCACTGCTGCCCCCCGTTTTCGGCGACGTTGTCGCCGTGCCCTCTAGTTGAGGGACCCCGCCCTCGTAAGGGATAAAAATCCCCGTCGAGGGCGTATCTATGGGCGACACGATCTCACCACCCGGACTCTCTAGGTCCTTTGGGGGTGACCTGGAGCCTTATAGGTACTACCGTTGACCATGACCGCGCTCACGCAACCAATCGATTAGGAGATAGACGTGGCAAGGATTGAGGCAATTGGAGCTCGCGAGATCCTCGACTCGCGGGGTAACCCCACCGTCGAGGTCGAGGTCCTACTTGAGGACGGCACCCTGACGCGGGCTGCTGTTCCCTCAGGCGCTTCCACCGGCGCTTTCGAGGCCGTTGAGCGTCGTGATGGCGACAAGGCACGTTACTTCGGTAAAGGCGTGCTCGACGCTGTGGATGCAGTGACCGAAGTTATTGCTCCAGAACTGATCGATGAAGACGCTTCCGACCAGCGTCTCATTGACGAAGCCATGATTGAACTCGATGGCACCCCCAATAAGGGCAAGCTCGGCGCCAACGCCATCCTGGGTGTGTCCCTGGCCGTGGCCAAGGCTGCTGCTGACTCGGCAGATCTGCCCCTATACCGCTACCTGGGTGGCCCCAATGCCCACCTGCTGCCCGTCCCCATGATGAATATCCTCAATGGTGGCTCCCACGCAGATACCAATGTGGACATTCAGGAATTCATGATCGCCCCCATCGGTGCCCCCACCTTCCGTGAGGCACTGCGTCAGGGCGCCGAGGTCTACCACACCCTCAAGGCCGTCATTAAGGAACGTGGCCTGTCCACCGGTCTGGGCGACGAGGGCGGCTTCGCTCCTAACCTGGACTCCAACACTGCAGCCCTGGACCTCATTATGGAGGCCATTGAAAAGGCTGGCCTCAAGCCCGGCGAAGACATTGCTCTTGCTCTGGACGTGGCCTCCACCGAATTCTTCAAGGACGGCAGCTACAACTTCGAGGGCGAAGCTCGCTCCACCGAATTCATGGCTGAATACTACGAGAAGCTCATTACCGACTACCCCATGGTCTCCATTGAAGACCCCTTGTCGGAAGACGAATGGGATGCCTGGAAGCACCTGACCGACCTCATCGGTGGCCGCGTCCAGCTGGTCGGCGACGACTTCTTCGTCACCAACCCCGAGCGTCTTGCTCGCGGCATTGAGCTCGGCGCCGCCAACGCCCTGCTGGTGAAGGTCAACCAGATTGGTTCCCTCACCGAAACCCTCGACGCCGTTGAGGTTGCCCACCGTAATGGCTACCGTTCCATGACCTCGCACCGCTCTGGCGAAACCGAGGACACCACCATTGCTGACCTGGCTGTTGCCACCAACTCCGGCCAGATCAAGACCGGTGCCCCAGCTCGTTCCGAGCGCGTTGCCAAGTACAACCAGCTGCTGCGTATCGAGGAAGACCTCGGCGATGCCGCTGTTTACGCTGGCGCTTCAGCATTCCCTCGCTTCAAGCGCTGATTGCCGGGTGTGTGCCGCGGGCCGGCAAGTAGGGACTTTCCTACGTTGGCCCCGTGCACAGCCGATTAACAGCAGAAAGGAAACCCCCAAGACTGTATCGGTCTGGGGGTTCCCCTTTTGTCAGAGTGTGGGGTTAGCTCGTCGCGGGGGAGTCAGGCGAGTCTGGGCTAGTTGACCCATCCGAGCCATCCGCCAAGTCCGGGCCATCTGCTGTGGAATCCCCTTCACTATCGGTTTCCGGTGTCATTCCTTCGGCCCACCCCAATGTGCCATCAAGGATTTGCGACAGGGCCGCATCAATATCGGCGTCCTTTTCTGAGGCGGCTTGGCGCATCAGAAGGAAAGAGTCTGGTGAATCGAGGTCTTCCGGGGTGGGAACCAAATGGGGATGGTCCCACAGAGAATCGCGTTGCCCCCGGCCATGTGCGCCCTCAACGAGGGTGAAGATTGTCGCTGCTCCCCGCGCTTTACGAGGGCGAAGATCCAAGCCAATTAGCTGGCCAAGAACCTGTTCTGCCGGACCACCAGAGGCACGCCTGCGCCGCATCATTTCTGAGAGTTGGTCAACGTGGGGCAAATAGGGCGCGCATGCCCGTAAAGTAATGACCTCAACCCACCCTTCAACGAGGGCAAGAAGATTCTCAAGGCGTGCGAGTGCCTGTTTTTGTTGGGTGGTGGGTTGAGGCGAGAAAATCCCGGATTCAAAAGTGATTTCCATTGACTGCGGATCGCTGGGATCAATACTGGATGCGGCCCTGGCAATTTCTTCCGTATCAATGGCAATATGGGCCGAATATTCTTCAACCGCGCGCACCAAATCGCCAGATAGCCATGGCACAGCGTGGAATAAACGCTGGTGCGCACATTCGCGTGTCGCAATAAATTGGAGGACTTCCTCGAAAGGAATATCCAACCCGTCGGCGAAGCCTTCAATATTGTGGACGACCAGTGCTGTAGTTCCCTCACCTGCTAAAGGCAGACCCACATCAGTGGCACCAAAACATTCTTGAGCCAATGCACTCAGTGCCTGACCGATTTGACCAGCAAAGACCATAGCCGAGATTTTCGGCATCATTTCTCGGGTCCGGCCCATGAGGGCGCGCATCGAGTCGGGAATTCCTTCCGGTAAATGCTGCTCCCCGTCCTCGTCACTGAATTGAGAAGCCATTGCCTCAGCGAGGGCACGCGAGACATTAGTTGCTACCGGTTCGCAGATGATTTTCCACACGTCAACGGTGGCGTCAATCCAGCCATTGCGGGACCAGACGGCGCGGCGGACCTGGCCAGGCGCAAAGTCGGTCACCGCATCTAGCCACAGGTCAGCCACACTCATAGCCTGTCGGGCGCGTTCCGCCTGGGCAGCTGTTGGAGGAGGATCGCCAGCACCCCACGCTTTTTGTTTGGCCATATCGGTGGCCATCGACCAATTCACTGGGCCACTGGTGGTGTTAATGAGGAACTGGAATTGACTCAATGCGGCTTGGGCGGAGGCAGCATTAGGGAACGCTACGCCGAAACTTTCGGGATCAATACCGCGGGCACGCATTGCTTCAAGGGCTTCTGACGCGCCTGAATCACCCAGCATCCCCCGAAGGAAGTCTTCAAAGTGGCTGGGATCGCCTGAGTTGGGGTCATCGTGATTATTCTGGCCACGGCCCTGATTCGGTGTGTCCTCATCCATGAAATCGACCCTAGTAGCCTCAGTGTGTGCGCGCTTGCGGACACACGATGGTGCGCTGAGGGCGGAATAGGGTGCGCAGGGTGCCACTTGGCCAGGTAAGGGAGCATAAGTGTGAGCTGTCCCGCCATGGCAGACTTCGCTTGGCGTTCCTGAACAGGTCACAATGGGCAGGTGCATAACTACCCCCAAGATTCAGGACCCATCTCCTCCGGCAATTCTGGCGGCAACAGTCAGGGCTGGCAGGGCATCGGCCAACCTGTCGCCTCGGGCGGCAGTCCCCAGTGGGACATGGGACATCCAGCAATGTTTGGGGCAGATGGGCGACCAAGTGGGCAACCACAGCGGCGACGTCGCTCATTAGTAGTGACTCTGGGCGCAATTTTTCTTATCCCCGCGATTTTATGGGCGCTGGTTTTTATTCCTGTGCCCTATATTGTGCACAGTCCAGGCCCAACAATTGACTTATTGGGCAAGGAAATGAGTGAAGAAACCGTTATTGCTATTAGCGGCAATGACCCAAACACGGGCCAATCTGTTGTTCTCGATCCAGAGCATCAAAATGGGGATGGGAAAGGGCAATTGCGGATGACCACCGTTTCTGAAAGCGGTGGGCCAGGGCGGCGTTTAAATAGCATCCAATTGCTTTTTGGGTTGGCAGATCAGCGGAATTCGGTCATTCCTTATGGTGATGTGTACCCAGAGGAAATCACTGAAGAACAGGTCGCCCAGGCCGCTGAATATCAAATGAGCGCCTCCCATTCAACATCCTCAGTGGCCGCATTGGAATCTTTAGGGTGGGAATTGCCTGCGAAAGTTGTCATTGAAGAGGCTGTTCCGGGGTCTCATGCTGTGGATGTGGTGCAAAGCGGAGATGTACTGAAAACGCTGACGACACCCGATGGTACGGTCCATCCAGTGGACTCAGCAGCTGTTCCTTTTGCGGTGATGCGCACCGTTGCCCCAGATTCGGAAATGAAAGTCCTTGTTGAGCGGGGCGGGAAAGACGTTGAGTTGACTATCCGTTCAGTGGCGCCGCAAGAAGATCCCAAAGAAGAAGGATCCAAACTTGGGATATTCCTGAATCCTCAGGTGGAAATGCCTGTGGAGATCAGTATTTCCCTAGAGAATATTGGCGGCCCTTCGGCGGGAATGATGTTTGCTTTAGGGATTATTGATCGTTTAACCCCGGGCGATATGACCGGTGGAGTGGCTATTGCTGGAACCGGTGGCATTGGTTATGACGGAGTAGTTTCGCCAATTGGTGGGATCCGTCAGAAAATGTGGGGCGCAAAAGACGATGGGGCACAATGGTTTTTAGCGCCCACAAAGAATTGCGATGAAGTCGTGGGCCATATTCCTGAGGGACTAAAGGTCACCAAAGTGGGGACCCTAGATGAAGCCCGTCACGCGGTGGACATGATTGCGCAAGGAAAAGGCGATTCATTGCCGCAGTGCACAGCCCCATAAACGAGGGCGGGGCGTGAAATATACACGAGGGCGAGGCGAAATATTCTCGCCCCGCCCTCGTAAAATCTGCGCTATGCCCTACGCCTGATCCTCAGGGAGAAGCGAGGATGACAGGGCCTCAATCAGACCCGGAACAAGTTGCGAACCCTGCCCAACCTTGTCATCACTGTCATGCTCGCGGGCGCGTACTGCGCACCAACTTTCGCCACTGCGAAGGACGCCAACGGCTAAGCGCACATCCGAACGTGACGGATGGTTGGAAATAAAAGCCAAAGCCTCTTCTGGATCAGTGGGAGCAGCTTCTTCCACCTCTGGGGGAACAACTACTCTTTCCAGACTTAATGCTGCCCCCACAACCTGATCTGGCCAGGCAAGATGAGCAAGCACATCCTCCAAATCTTCTTCGGGAAGATCCTCCTGAATAATGGCTGAAAGGTGGTCGTCGCCGCCATCCCAACCCTGTGAAAGGTCCTGCGCAATATCAGCAGGCAAATCAGGTTGAGCAAGAAGGTCCTTTGTGTGCACGAGAGCGTAGAGGGAAGGCGCATGATCCCAGCCAATTCGTGCTGCTGCTCTTTCAATATCGACCACAACCGTGGCAAGGGCAAGATGGCGAGCTGAAGGGGTGAGATCTGGCGTAGTCATAGGCTCATCATCCCATGGGAAATGAGGAAGCGTTAAGTAGAGGGTCACCGGTAGGATGGTCTAACCGTCAGTGCCAACGGAAGGATTCAGGCGTGAGTTCCTCTGACACTACTCAACCCGAAGAGAAGAAACCTACACCTCAGGTACCGCTCTTTACGCCGATGCGCATTGTTCTTTTTGCGCTCGTTGCGGGAGGCCTTTTTGTGCAAGCGGCTGCGTCTTTTTGGACGGAGGTTTTGTGGTTTGACCAAATGGGGTCTCTTCAAGTCCTCTTAACCCGATGGGGAGCGGCCGCTGGGTTATTTGTTGTCGCTTTTCTTTTGGTCACCCTACTGACACGTCTGATATTGGTGTCAGGATGGAAGAACCGCGAATCTTCCGAGCGGGGTGAAGCTTCTGCTGCGCTGCGAGGCTATCAGGAGTCCATTGAGCCGTTACGCGGATTAATTTTCTGGGGCGTTCCTGTATTTTTGGGTTTAAGTGCTGGCCTTCGTACAGCCGCGAATTGGCAGGTAGTACTGACCTGGCTCAATGCCACGCCATTTAATGTCACCGACCCGGAATTCGGCCTGGATATTTCCTTCTACGTCTTTGTTTTGCCAATGGCCACAATGGTCAATGGCTTTATGCTGCAGACATTTATTACGCTACTCATTACCTCGCTGGTGGTGAATTACCTGTATGGGGCCATTCGGGTGGTGCCACGTCCACATGCCTCAAAGTCTGCGCGACTACAGGCCGGATGGTTGGCAGCGGGGGCCAGCGTTTTTATTGGCCTGAATTATTGGTTGGGGCGCTACGAGCTGCTTACTCAAAAGGGGCCAAAATGGGATGGCGCCATGTATACCGACATTACGGCGACCCTACCCGCCCACACGATTTTGGCTGTCATTTCTTGGTTGGTTGCCGTTCTTTTTGTGGTGGCAGCCTTTAGGGGCACATGGCGTCTTCCTGTAGCGGGTATGGCTGTGACTGTGGCATCAGCAATGGTCATTGGCAATCTCTACCCAAGCTTGACCCAGCAATTCCGGGTGATTCCCAATGAACGCCAATTAGAGTCCACTTATATTCAGCGCAATATTGACGCGACATTAGCGGCCTACGGTTTAGATAAATTGGAATACACCACCTACGCCGCCGAAACGACAGTGCAGCCAGGGCAATTACGTGAGGATTCGGAGACGACCTCGCAAATTCGACTTTTGGATCCGCTGGTCATTGAAAAGACTGTGCAGCAGCTGCAACAGTCTCGGCCGTATTACGGGTTCTCTTCTGGTTTTGCTGTGGACCGCTACACCATTAATGGTGAAAGGCGTGACACCGTGATTTCTATGCGCGAACTCAACCTTGATGGGTTATCTGAGGGGCAGCGCACCTGGGCGAATCTGCATACCGTGTACACCCACGGTTTTGGTGTGGTTGCTGCTTATGGAAATACGGTGACCGGTGGCGGCTTGCCATCGTATTGGGAACAGTCCATTCCTTCGCAAGGAGAAATGGGTGAATATGAGCCGCGAATCTACTTCTCGCCAAAGGCGACAACCTATTCCATTGTGGGTGCACCTGAAGGGTCTCCCGATCAGGAACTTGACTACCCAGATGACAATGCGCCTGGTGGGCAGGTCTCTACTACCTTTAAAGGCAATGGCGGTCCAAGCGTTGGCAACCTGTGGAATAAACTCCTCTATTCCATTAAGTTCGCCTCAACGGATATTTTCTTCTCCTCGCAAACCAATGAGGCTTCGCAGATTCTCTATGATCGCGATCCCTTATTACGCGTGGCAAAAGTGGCCCCGTATTTAACATTGGAACAGGAAGCCTATCCAGCAGTTGTTGATATGGATGATGACCCTGCCACACCAAAGCGTTTGGTGTGGGTGGTCGATGCCTACACGACAACGAATTCCTATCCCTATGCGCAGCACCGGGCGCTGGACCAATCCACTGTTGACTCACGGAATACTCAGGCCAGCGAATTCCTCCAGGCAAATACTGTCAACTACATGCGGAACTCGGTAAAAGCCGTTGTGGATGCCTACGACGGGTCGGTGAAACTCTTCCAGTGGGATGACAAAGACCCAGTGTTGCAGACCTGGATGAAGGTGTACCCAAATACGGTTCAGCCGCTGTCGAATATTTCTGGTGACCTCATGGGGCACCTGCGTTACCCCGAAGATCTCTTTAAGGTCCAGCGTGAGTTGCTCACTAGTTACCACGTTTCCGATGCTTCAAAGTTCTATACCGGTGGCGACCTGTGGCGGCTGGCTCAGGAAACCTCAACTGCGGCAGCGGCTTCTGGCCAGCCTGCACAACCTGAAGCAGCACCGGCGCCTGCACCCGAAGGGGAAGGGCCAGCACAAAATGCCGCATCAACTGCTGTTCAGCCGCCGTACTACCTGACAATGCAAATGCCAGGTCAAGAAAGCGCTGAATTCTCGTTGACATCGGTCTTTGTACCCGGTGGTGAATCGCGACGTGAAGCAATGGCTGGCTTCTTGGCTGTTGACTCAGAAACGGGGTCAGAACCTGGGAAGGTTCGTGAAGGCTACGGAAAGATGCGCTTGATTTCTTTGCCGGCCTCAACGACGGTGCCTGGCCCTGGGCAGATCCAAAACGCCTACGACACTAATGACAAGATCGCGTCCCAACTGAATATCCTGAATCTGTCTGATTCCAAGGTGATTCGCGGGAATCTCCTGACCTTGCCTGTGGGTGGTGGGTTGCTTTACGTCCAGCCTGTCTATATCCAGGGGTCGGGTAATGCGCAATATCCGATTTTGCGTTTTGTTCTGACCGCCTTTGGTGACCAGGTCGGCTTTGCGCCGACCCTGGCCGAATCATTGGACCAGACCTTTGGTGGTGATTCTGCGGCTGAGTTAGCAACGGAAGACCAGCCTCAATCTGGTGGTGATGGGGGCTCGGGGCCTGCCAAACCCACAACTGCTCAGGATCGCCTCAATGAAGCCCTGGTTAAAGCCTCCAATGCGATGACGGCCGGGCAGAATGCTCTGGCTGCAGGAGACTGGACAGCCTATGGTGCGGCTCAAAAGGAACTCGACGCTGCGCTGGCTGAGGCGATTGCTGCTCAGCGTGAGCTTGGACAGGACACTACTGGCCTGGTTCCTGAAGCCGGTCAAAGCGGCGCGCAAAGTGGTGCAGTAGATGCTCCTGCTTCAGGAGCTGGGCCGTCAGCGCCAGCACCACAGGGGGCGCCCGCGGCACCAGGGAATGAATCTCAGCCTCCTGCTCCATGATTCATCTCACCGCCCCAGCGATTGAGCGGAGATACCCCTTCAGGTTAGGCTGGTATCACCGACGCGGGGTGGAGCAGTTCGGTAGCTCGCCGGGCTCATAACCCGGAGGTCGCAGGTTCAAATCCTGTCCCCGCTACCACCGCAGACCCGGTCCCAAGAGGGGCCGGGTCTTTTCGTGTCCGCCCGGGCACATACGGCGCAGGAATCCAACCACCCTGACCATCCGGAGTCGGCATCAGATCAGCAACGATGACTCTTGGTGGCAATATTGGGTTAAAGGACAGTGGGTGTTGGTGATGGTCTGGTGTCATCAGTTCGATATGTCCCACGAGGGGAAAGATTCTTTCTTCGCTCCGATATTGAAGTGTTACTGCCGTCGCGACCTGCTGCGCATGCAAGGCGCCTTAGTGGGCTGCATCGTTTGTATCCTGGGCTGACTCCCTCGATAATCAGTAGAATCCTCAAGTGGCCAAACTCTCCACTTGATTTGTCATCCAATTATGGGAGACAATAGTGTCATGACGGATCGTCCGAGTATCCAAAAGACCGGGCACGGTATCGCATTCCACCCCGACGCTCTTAAGCGCCACTATCGGATTGAGGACATCTTGCATGTCATCGAAAACTTCGATCGCCGTTATCGCATGCCGGGTAGGGATGGCCATTCCGATTTTGACCTGTACATTGGGAGGCCATTTAGTGAGTCGCATGAATACTGGGAAGTTGGTGTGGAGACAGTAAAACCGCGCGGACTATACATTTTTCATGCCATGCCTGCCCGCCCTGAATTCACCGCTGGCCTAGAAGCTGATGACTGAGGAAAGGAAGACAGACCATGAGCGATCCAATAAAAACCCACGAGGACTTCCTCGCTGCTCTTGAGCGCGGCGAAGTACAGCCAGAAGAAGGTACCAAGGAAACCCGCGAGCAAGTCCGTCGCATGATTCTTGAAGCGACTGACACTACTAGCCTTGAACAGGCTCACAATGTGATCCGGTCTGGCCGTCCCCGTCTAGGTGACGAATTGAAAGGTCCTTCCAAAAAGCTACAGGTGCGGATCACTGACCAAATGGAAGATGACCTAGCCAACCGCGCACACGAAGAGGGCCGCAAACGTAGCGACCTGGTCCGAGAAGCCCTCAGCATGTACCTATACGGGGACGAAACCCGTAAAGAACTCGTCAACGTATAACACCACCCCGCAGCTAATCCAAATGCCTGTAAGGCCAGCACGCCCGCGTTACTGGCCTTACAGGCATTGCAAGGGCTTTAGCGCCTGCCAGTTGGGATCTGGCCGGGAGGAAGCGGAGCAAACGCCTGTCCACCGTTAAATGTCTCCCGGTCCTCCATGAGTTTGGTTTCAATTGCTGCGGCCACCCATGCCGAAAACGATCGCGTTTGAGTCGTCATTGATGTTGTCCACCATGCTGCGCGGGCTTCCGCCACAACTTCGCTAGGCAATCGCAACGTTACTTTCTCAACGCCATCAGTGCGAGCGTTAGCGACAAGAGAATCAAGATGCCTACTGTATACCTGGAGTAACTCGACCTGAGGAGGGGGCCACTCGTCAAGCCCTAGTGAGCATTCTACGCAATCAGAAATCACGACTTTCCGGGGCAGCGGCGGAGCTAACTGCGGCAAAGAGCGGGCGGTGCATGCCTCGGACAACTCCCTCAGCCAGTGGCCACCAGAAACCGTATTTGGTTCATGCATATTCACCACCACACCTGACACCCGCAACCTCGGGTTATGATTTGCTCTCACCTCCTCGATCGTATCCAGCAGGTGTGCAATGCCCGATGCTGACCACAACTTAGGTTGTGTAACGATCGCGATCCCATTCGCCGCAGTCAGTGCATTAATCGTTAGTTGATCCAGAGACGGTGGGCAGTCAATCAGACAAAGGTCATAATCACTCTCCACACTAGCCAGCTGGGTTGCAAGCCTTTTTTCTCGGACAACTTGGGCGCCAAGAAGTTCATCGCGCACCGCCTCCAGAGCCTCGTCGCCTGAAGGTGCGAGAGTGACGCGATCCCACAAAGACTTCACCAGGACATCACGTAGGGCGCACTGGGATCGCGATGACAACGCATCAGCCACACCAGGTTGGCCCTTCACAAGCCGATCAGGGGCCAACGCAGCAGAAATATCGCCCTTAGGGTCCATATCAACAACAATGACCGACATGCCTCGCACATGGGCGGCACGAGCCAAATGGAACACGGTAGTGGATTTGCCTACCCCACCTTTTGGATTTGCTGTTGCGATAGTAATCATGTTTCGTTCCTTCCTGGAAATATGGATCTCTGCTGCCAGGTTTGCTCGGCGGATGGCGCTATGCGGCGCGGCTGCGTAGTGCTGCCTGGTCTCAACAGAGGAGTAGTTAAGCAGGTGCCGAATAGTGAGTAAATCCCGCTTAGCCCAATATGTTCCAGCAACAAACCGGTGCCTTAACGAGTGCAATGAACTGCCATTAGGAAGCAAGTTCACCCCAACGCAGTCATGTGCCCATGACTTAACTTCCCTCATAATTTCGACGGGCACACCTGGGATGGGTTTTCAAGCGGCCAATTGTTGTTGTGGCGGCGCTTTGTCAGTTGAGGGCTGTTCGATCGTAATCGCTGACGTGGGAAAATAGTGGCCCCGCCCTCGTAGATCATTTCAAGTCCTTTGGGTGTCACCAACTTCGAATAAAGGCCCCAAATGCCTCTATTGGCGACGCGCGA
The DNA here is from genome assembly GCA_030524055.1 of Actinomycetaceae bacterium. Taxonomy (GTDB): domain Bacteria; phylum Actinomycetota; class Actinomycetes; order Actinomycetales; family Actinomycetaceae; genus Pauljensenia. The sequence continues at coordinate 277,738 of JAUNHH010000002.1, forward strand.
TGGGTAGGGGCGAGTGCATCCCTTAGTTATGACTCTTCACTTCACCCCAAGCGTCGTTACACTGCCACCATGGCAATACCGCATAGCAACGGCGGGCAGCCCACCGCAGATATTGACGTCCTCCTTGTCGAGGACGAACTCGATCTGGCCCGTTCCACTGAGGAATATCTAGAGACATTTGGTATCAGTGTTATTCACCGGACACGGGCAGAGGACGCATTAACGGACCTGACAACAATCACGCCAACGGTCATCCTTCTCGATGTCGGATTACCGGGAATGAGCGGATTCGCGCTCTGCGCCCAGATCCGTAAGAGCGCCCCTCAAATCAGCATTATTTTTATCTCGGCTCGTACCAGCGAAGCAGACCAAGTATTTGGACTCGATCTCGGAGCTGATGACTATCTCACCAAGCCATACTCCTTGCACCTTCTTCTCGCCAAAGTCCGCAGAGCACTCTCTCGGGCACGACAAAACACCCCGATTCCAGCACTCGCGACAGAAGAACAAAGCCAGCACGATGCCATTATCGACAACGGCTATCTGCGTCACGACACACTGGCTGGGCGCACATGGATCGATGGACACGAGATTCACTTAACGGCAATAGAACACCGGATCCTCGACTATCTTGCACGCCATAGTGGACAGGTCTGCTCCAAGAAGGAAATTATTATGGCTGTATGGGGCGATTCCTATACATCTGAGGGCACCTTGACTGTACATATGCGACGTCTGCGTGGGCGCATAGAGAAAGATCCGCAGAATCCTCAATGTATACGCACAGTGTGGGGACGTGGATACCTTTTTGCTCACCCAACGGAGGAGCCCCAATGACGACGTATTCCCGACCACTTCAGATTTCTTCGCTGCCCCACTATTCGACAACGACGATTGTGACTGTCCGCCGTGTGGCACTCGGTATTGTCACCATTGCTTTTCTTACATTGGCGCTCATATGGATTGCCGTGCTTCGGCCACCACCAACCTCTGATATCGCTACCCTTAATCGCAGTGTCCACCTTGCCCAAGAACATTGGCCCCACCTGGATGAACACCAATTCTCCACTATTACATCTGCTGTGACTGTCATTGATAGCGATGGAACGGTGCGTCTAGAAGCAAATCAGGAAGACAATACCGCTCGCCTCGGTGCCGATGCTCCCACTGTTGGTGGTCTGCAAAAAATCGATCGCGCGGTGACCCTATTTGCGCGCCATCCACCTGATCGGACTCTGTCAGCCCCCATTATTGTTGACGGGCATATTGTCGGAATACTCCTTATTGACGACCTGTCCTATAACGCCATGCAAAATGGGAGTATTTACCTCGCTCAGTTGCTCTCAATGGCGCTCGTGGTGATGACTCTTGGGACATTGGGCGGTATTGCTCTGCTTCATCACCGTGTCATCGTCCCTTTTCGCCGTCTAGAGGGATTTGCTCAGGATATTGCTCATGGTCGTTTCGATGTGCCATTGCCAATGGATCGTGGGCGAATATTTGGAGTCTGGTCTGAGGCATTTGATCTTATGCGCTCAGAATTGCGTTCTTCTCGAGAAAGAGAACAGGAAGCACATCGTCAACAGGAGCAACTTGTTGCTGATATTAGCCATGATATTCGTACCCCCTTGGCAACACTCACCTCAACTGCTGAACTCATCCTCGCGACGTCACCTGATCCCACCCGCAATGCTCGGCTTACCCGCTTGATTTCCCAGGCGCAGAGGATTGACTCTTTGCTCACCGACCTTGAGCATTCCTATTCCCTGAGTAATCCAGTGCTTAGCGTTGATGTGGTGGAAGTACCGTCCTCCACTCTGTCCCACATTGTGCTGGACGCGGATCCGCGGGCCCTAGTGCAGATGCAGCCATTTCCCGAGGTATTAGTTCGTGTGGACCCTGATCGTTTTGCCCAGGTCGTGGGTAATATCGTGGCGAACTCATATAAATACGCTTCCACAGTGATCGAGGTCGAAGCCTATGTCCTTGATCAGGAAGAGTTTCTTACGCTCACATTTTCTGACCACGGCGATGGTGTCAGTGACGATGACCTTCCTCTACTGATAGCGCGTGGCTTTCGAGGAAGCAATGCTAAAGGAACATCCGGTCAAGGGTTGGGTCTTCATACTGCTTCAAGCCTGATGGAGAGAATGGGAGGGTCCCTCGACCTTGAACGCGGTGTAGATGGTGGTTTAGTTGTCCACCTTTTGCTGCCTTTGGCATAACAGAGGACCTAACTCTATAGGCAGGTCTTGTCACAGAATCGTCAGAAATATGCTGCGCTTCTGTCATACCTGCCGGCGTAGCGTGGAGATATGACAGCGAAACATAAAGCCCACGTTTCTTCTCAGCGCACTAATGGTGGTGATAGCGAGCAGGGCACTGGGGAATCAGATTTATTGTCGAGTGCCGACGTTGTAATTCGGACATCTCGTCTCTCAAAGAGTTTTTCGCACGGTGGAGCGCAACAGCATGTCTTGCGAAATCTCGATCTGACGATAGAGAAGGGCTCATTCACTGTCATTATGGGTCCATCTGGGGCAGGGAAATCGACCTTGTTATATACGCTATCAGGAATGGATCGGCCAACTCTGGGGAGGGTCGAAGTAGATGGCATTGAAATCTCGACGTTGAATGAAGACCATTTGGCGATATTCCGTCGTCAGCATTGTGGTTTTGTTTTCCAGCAGGTTCACCTTCTGGATGATCTCAGCGTGATAGACAACCTCATGGTGGTGGGATTGTTGAGTAAAGAAAAACGTCGCCACATTCGAGGCCGCTGCGAAGAACTCCTCAATCTTGTTGGATTGCCCGATTCTGATTGGAGAAAATTCCCGTCAATGTTGTCAGGCGGGCAGGCGCAGCGAGTAGCCATAGCTCGCGCACTCGTTGGGACGCCTACAGTGCTTTTCGCAGATGAGCCGACGGGGCAATTGTCCTCTCAATATGCGGATATGGTCCTTGACCTCCTCGAACAGATTCACTTACAGGGGCAGACCATTGTCATGGTGACTCATGATGTGCGTTCAGCCGCACGAGCTTCCCGCATACTGTATTTGCGGGACGGCAAAGTGCACGGCGAACTCGACCTGGAAAGTTTTAGCGGTGCACCTCTTGGCGAGCGAACCCAATGCGTGACCACCTTCCTCGCAGAAATGGGGTGGTGACGATGCGAATCATCACTCCAACACCTCTTCTTATCCGTCGAGTTCTACGCCGGCATCCTGTTTTGGCTATTGCAGTGGCGCTTTTGTCATTCATGATCGGATTTTTGGGGCATATCTCTGCCGTCTTAGTCAGTGAATACCCCCAGCAAACTCAGGTGCTTGCTCAGCGGTGGAATTCTGCTGATGCGTTATCAGTATTTCCAACACAGCGCACCATAGACGAAGTCAAGGCGCTTGCGGCCAGTGACCCTGCTATTACCGAGGCTGAAACCACACCAGTGCTCATGAATAGCATCTCTATCCCATTAAATGGCCGCACTTTTAGCGCGCTAGGTGTGATCTGGGATATTGATAATCCTGGTTCCATTGGGACGCATACAATCACTGACCGTGCTGCGACCACCGTAGACAATCCCGTGTGGTTACCAGAGGTTTTGCGATCTGTTGGCAGATATCGGGTAGGCGACTCTATAGAGATCACCACACCCGCTGGTCCACGAACATTCCATATTCAGGGATTCTTTGAGAACACCTACATGGGGGTACCTGACTCCAGAGTTCTTGGAATTGGTTTGTCGTCGAATGATTTCCAGCGTGTGTGGGAAGAAACTGGCACTGACAACAGTCAGGAAAGCCCACAGAAGATCACTGAGGAGACATTCTCCGGCGCAGGACGGGCAGTTTTGCTTGAAGCTACAGGTAGCGATGTCAACAGCGTCATTCAGGTTATGTCAGATATTGCTGATCGTGAACAGGACCGCTCTCACCCCCTGTCTACCTTTGTGTGGACAACTGACCTATTGACTCTGTCGATTGTGACGTCGTTGACCTCATCGCTCATTGGGGCACTGTTACTAGCAACTGCCCTGTTACTCATACTCGTATCTGCGTTGGTGATCCATTCAACCCTGCGATCAGTTCTCCAAAGAGAACAGGTGCCATTGGCTATGTTGAGAGCCTGTGGCTTTACGACAGCACAAGCCGTCCGCTCACTCATTATTACCTTCACCATGGTTGCATTGGTGGCTTCCTTTATCGGCGCAATGGCGTATCTATTAATGAGCGGCTATTTGAGTCGCCTGGTGAATTCACAATCTGGGACAACGTGGGTTGCTGGAATGTCATGGGTTGGAGTAGTGGCAAGTTGCTGCGCGCCGACACTGGTCATTCTCGCGGTATGCACCTTTACTTTGCATCGTTTGCGCAAGCAGAGCACAGTGGAACTGCTTCGAGGCGGACATACGGGACATTCTTTCCGCCGAAGCTATTTGCCATTAACAACGACACCAGGGTCAGCAGGACTGCTCCTTGGTCTTGGACAGGCACTCCAGAATTTCCGTCGTTCAGTGATGGTGACTGTCACCATGATGGTGGTCAGCGCAGTGGCAATAGTGATCCTTGGTATTAGCGACACAATGCTCTCCGACGAGGATCGGGGCCTGCAGATCCTTCTCGGTGAGGTTGAGGACTTACATGTCTACCCCGCAGCAGATGCTGACCGCGCGCACCTTGAGGCCCGCCTCAATGAGATTAATGGCGTGGAATCGGTGTACCCACGAAGTTGGGCTACACCAGAGATTTCCGGCCGCGAGACGCAATTTTTCGGCGTGGACAGCGGAGACGTTGAAACACATTTCCGTTCTGAGGCGATTCAGGTGGGGCGCTATCCAGCAAGTGATGATGAAATCGCCGTGGGAGCGAGCCTCGCCCGATCATTGAATCTGAAAGTGGGGCAGACGTGGACAATAGACCTGGATGGGCGAAAAGCAACGTATTTGGTAACTGGTCTGTCTTCAGGGGTGCAGCAAATGGGATTTTTTGCTTATCTCACCCAGGCGGGTTTGCAGCGTTTGGGGGAACAGACGTCACCAACAGTTTTGGCCGTTAATGTGGTGTCTACGCACTCTAGTGCGGAAAGAACAAGGATCGTCGAGGAGATCCAAGAAAAACTCGGCGATGACGTTATGTATGTTCACGATCAACGTGAGGCCATTTTAGTGTCGGTGGACGGGTATCTGTCTGCGCTGCCAGTTGTATCTGCCTTGATTACAGCTTTTACGATCGTGACAATAATTGTGGTGGTCGCTCTTGTTGTTGGTGCCCTCTTGCGGGAGGAACGCCATTCATTGGGTGTACGTAAGGCATTGGGTTTTACTCATTGGCAATTATCCTCGCAGCTTTTATGGGCAGTAATTCCGCAGGTTGTGATCGGCGTATTTCTTGGTAGCGTAGGTGGAGTTCTCGGTGTGGAGCCTTCACTGAATCTCATTCTGAGTGCAGCAGGTTCTTTGGGGGCTACTACCCAGGTGCCAGTCGCATTATGGATAGGCGTTCCATTAGTGCTCACCTTGGTTGCGAGTGCCGTGGCCATCATTCTCTCGGTGCAGATTCGCCATATTCGTGTGCATGAACTTGTCGCTAAAGGATAGGAAAATAGCGCGTATCGACGAGCGCTATGTGCTGTATCTAGGTCGCGGCACTGGGTTCGCATCCTGTGAGCACCACTGTCACGCGGCGTAGGATGGTGATTCGTGGATCCTGCAGCTAGTAATCCAGAGCCCATACAGCCTCCCGCGTCAGCAATCACCAGCCCTGCTTCGGCGGTTTCGGTAGGGGGTGTTGGTATTGCGGCAGGCTTTCTTTCGGGACTATTTGGTGTTGGCGGGGGAGTCATTATTGTCCCCGCCCTGGTCGCGATTCTCGGAATGGATCGGCGCCGCGCCTCCGCGACTTCGCTTTTGTCGATTATTCTCACTGCGTCTATCGGCGCCATTTCCTATGGAATCCGCGGAGATATTTCCATTATCGGCAGTGCGATTCTGGTCTGTGGTGCTCTGATTGGCACATATATCGGCACCAAATTATTGCGCGTATTACCTGCGAAAATCCTCCCATGGACTTTTGTCGCCTTTATTGTCATTGTCATTATTTCCCAGCAATTCCATATTCCTACTCGAGGATCAGAGCTTATTCTTGATCCGCTTCGGATTGTTGCTCTTATTGGTATCGGCCTACTTTCCGGAGTTTTTGCTGGACTAGTCGGTGTTGGGGGAGGGTCTATTATTGTTCCAGGAATGCAGCTCTGTGCAGGAGTAGGGGATCTTTTAGCGCGAGGGACCTCTTTACTTGTTATGATTCCTACCGCTATTAGCGGCACGTGGTCGAATAGTCGCTATCATCTTGTTGATTGGCGGACAGGTCTTGTGCTTGGAATATGTGCGGCAGCAATAACGCCCTTGGGTGCGTGGGTGGCTGCATTATTGACTCCGCAGATTGGTACGCTTCTCTTTACGCTTTTCCTTATTGGGATAGCGATAGAGACAATTATGCGGTCGCGTAGGTCCCATAAAAATTGACGAGGGCGGGGCTCCTCTATTGATCGGTACGCGCCCGACTATTCCCTCCACACCAGGCAAAGGCACAACTCACTGCCAATATCACTCCTGACAAAATAAAGGGGGAAAGCCGCTGAACGCTATACAGTGCAGTCGAAGATATGGGAGCAAAAATCCATGTCACTGCCCCGGTAGCATGTAAAACGCCAGCAACTCCTCCCTGTTCTTCAGCGCTGACAGCAAGTGATCCGCCCGCTTGAAAACCCGGGCCAACAATACCTAGGCTCACGCCCAACATAAATGTTGCGCAGCCAATGAAAAGCGCAGATGGAGCAATAGCTAATAGCCCTAAACCAGCAAGTCCGAGCGTTGCACCAAAACGCAGGAGTCGCCTCGGGCTCCACCCTAAACGGGGCACCACTACTAATTGCATGAGGATCCCACCCAGCGCATTGAGTCCTAGCATTAATGCCGTTAAAGGCAGGGCCTCTCCAGGAGATATTCCTAAACGATCCTGAAGAATAAAGCCCATAAGAATCTGCGCCACCCCCGCAGTAAAAAAGGTGCCAAAGGCCCCCGCAATCCACGGGAACACCCTTCTATCCCACCAATGAACACGGGGAGGTAATGTTTTTTCCAGCGCCCCGGCCTCGTTCGATTTTCCTATTTCGGAGCGCGAATCCGCGGGCATCCATATGACTGCGATTCCCAATGCAATGACAACAAACCACGGAGTGGCATAAGCGGGCGCAACAATAGACCAAGTGCCTAATGCCGATGATAAAAGCGAACCCACCATAATTGACGTGGAAATCGCTCCCGACGCCATTGCCATACCTTTAACGCGCTGCTGTTGATCAGGAGTAATCGAGGCAATAATGACTTGCCCGGTCGGCGGAATAGCGGCAACGGCTGCCCCAAAAAGGGGCCCGCGAGCACACATAATGGCAATAGCGGCCCATATCATTGAAATCCAGCCAACCTGCGCGGCCCACACCGCTCCGGAAAATAGCGCTCCCGCGCCGGCTGCACATATCAACGCACAGACAATCACCCGTTTTGGCCCCCACAACACCGAACGGCGTCCCCAAAATTGACTGAGGGCAGCAACGGTGGCTGCCGCCAAGGATAATGTCGCCCCGATCACCCATTCGGGCATGGCAAGTTCACGCGAGAGCGGTGCAATCGAGGCGTTTAACATATTCTGCGCCGTGTAGGTGAAGAGAACAATGACAACAAGGGCGCGCAGAGTCGGATGGGACACAATAGGTGAAGAGGGCACCTAGCGAGGATAGTCCTCTTCCTGCGGATCGTTGGTATTGCCTCAATCAACGAGGGCGGCGCGAAAATGAGAAAATCTCCGGCGCGAAAATTCAGCTTCCCAATCGGGCCTATTAAATACCCTGGCCCCAATATTCTGACACTCTGTGCGTGCAATATATCCAGGAAAACGCGCACTGACACCGATTCATAAAAGGAAATGACGGCAGGTCATATGGCGACTTAATAATCAGTGTTACCGTCCCTCCTATGCGTATTCTTGCTATGTATTCTTCGCGTTTTGGTCATACGACCCGTATTGTGGGGCGAATAGCAGAATCACTACGTCAGCAAGGTCATGACGTTATTGTGCGCCCTAGTCATGTTGTACGCGATATTGGTGACGATATTGATGCCACTATTATCGCAGCCTCGGTGCGCTATGGATTCTATGCGCCACACCTGAAGACTTTTACTCGTAAACATGTGAATCGCCTGCATTCAATGCCTACCGCCTTTCTCGGCGTTAGTCTATCCAGTACAAAAGACGGGCAGGATGAGCCGCATACCAATCGTTATTCCCGGAAATTCCTCGACGGAACTCCATGGAAACCCACCATTTGTCGCCTTTTCGACGGGGAAATCAACTTCGACTTGTACCGCGGCCTCGATCGTATTTTGCTGAATAAGATCCTCGAGGTGTCCGGCAAACCTCACGGTGACGGTGTCAAAGTTGAATACACCGACTGGGAAGCAGTCGATGGATTCGCCCGCGACTTCGCTGCTCTCTTGCGCTAAATCACTATTGCCCGAACCATTGAGCAACGGCCCCTGTTAAGGCGCGCTCAAAGGCTAGATCAGAGTGATCAGCATTGACCCAGGCAATAAAGTCCCCACCAGTGAGCGCATTTAATTGTGCGCGCGCCGACGCAGGATCTTCTAAAACCTCGATCAACATATCGGCTGCTTCGTCGAGGTCGCTCCACAAATAGGGATAGCCTTCCGGTAAAAGATCTTGTGCCCAGGGAACATCCGGGAAAATCCCAATCGCACCTGCCCCGAGAGCTTCTACGCAGCCCAATCCATAGGCTTCCTCGGGGGAGGTTGCCACAAATGCAGTGGTTCGTGATAGCGCCGCCCAATAGTCAGTGCGGTCAGTTAATAGTGACTCAATGCTCACCCAATCCCGTGTAGCAATAGAGCGCGCCACATCAGACTCTAAATGTGCCTCATGAAGGCGCATTTCTACGCGGAAATCGACGTCAGGTGCAAGAGTGCGCGCGGTATCGATGACCTCAATAAAATCCTGCGGCCTTTTACGGGCGGAGAGAACAATCGACGGATACATCACAATAGGAATCCGCGGATCATGACGTTCCTGGACGTGAGCCAGGCGGAAACCTGGATTTACCCATTCAAGACGTAAACTCTCGGCGATCTCTGCCACGGTCCATTGTTCAACCAGGTCGCGGACTTCTTCGGCATGTCGTCGGGACCCTGCAAAGGTTGGGAAGAGTGCGCAGGAAAGGGCAACAGTAGAAATCTCTCGAATGTCCTCTAGCAGCGTTGTCGGCCACCAGAGGAAATTCATGACCGAGGCCGGGGACTGCCCGCCGTCACGTAGGCGATTCCATAGCGCGGGCGAATCCATCACATCCATATTGATAATCACGGTATCCGCAGGGTCTAAAAACTCCAGTGGCACTATATCGAGCGTGTCGCTGTGGAAAGGCTCAGGACCAATCAATACCGCTTCGGGAAAAAGACGAAGAAGGCGGCGCAGCAAGGTGGCGCCTGTATCTTTGCCGCTCACGTGACCTTTGTCATCCACGATGGTGGCGTCTCGTTTAATGGCGATTCGCATAATGACCTCCTCGTCGTGCTGGGCCTTGTCTCGATCCTGCCACTGTCACGTCGCATACGCGCGCAAATGGCGGAAGATGAGATCAAGAAGCTCCTGGTGTGAGAGTAACTCACCCAAATGTGGGTGGGGTAGGGGACACTTGGCCCATGGGAGAAATGTTCATTGCCGTTATTGGGATGCTTATCGCTCTTATCGTAGGTATTGGTATCGGCGCGGTGATTATGCGTGATCGTCTAAGCCGAGATTTTGAGGTAACTACTGCTCGCCTCCAGGCCCAGGTAGAGTCCAGCCAGCAGCTCGTTGACGAGGCAACTGCAGCTCGGCACCATCTCGACCGCGAATTGGAGGCGCGCCGGCGCGCTGAAGAAGATGCGCGTATTGATGTCGTGCGGATGTTGGGGCCAATAAGTGCCCGTCTTCAGGATATGTCTACTGCTGTTGCGCAAATGGAACGCGATCGTTCCACGCAATATGGTGCTTTAGATGAACAAATGAGATGGGCTCGGGAATCAGACCGGGAATTGCGTCAAATGACGCAGGCTTTAGGTGCCGCTTTGCGGAATTCCTCAATGCGGGGTAGTTGGGGTGAAGCGCAATTGCGGACTATTGTCGAAAGCGCTGGCCTTTTAGAGCGAGTACATTTCAACACTCAGGTGGCTATTGATACTCCCGAGGGTAAAGGTCGGCCTGATATGGTGATCTACCTACCCGGAAATAAAGCGATCCCTGTGGATGCGAAAGTCCCTTTTGATTCCTATTTAGAGGCAGTGGCCATCCCAGAAAATGCTGATGGGGAAGAAGCGCATCGCCGACAGTCCTTAATGAAATCCCACGTTAAGGCAGTGAGACGCCATATTGATGCCCTTGCCCAGCGCCGTTATTGGGATGGGCTAGAAGGGGCTCCAGAACTAGTTATTGCCTTTATTCCTTCGGAATCATTGCTTAGTTCTGCCTACTATGCAGATCCCAGTTTAATGGAGTATGCCTTTAGTAAACATGTCGCATTGGCGTCACCAGTGTCATTAATGTCTGTTTTGCGCACCATTGAATACTCGTGGCGTCAGGATCAAATTTCCCGTCAGGCTGGGGAAATTCTTGATCTTGCACGGGACCTGTATTCGCGGTTATCTGTTGTTGGTGGACATGTGCAGAAAATGCGGAAATCCCTAGAGGAGCACGTCAAGGCATGGAACTCTTTTGCGGCGTCATTTGAATCGCGTTTTCTTGTCGCTGCGCGTCGTCTCGATCATGTGGATGGGACTCGTCAGATCGACACGGTGGAGGAGGTTGTCGAACCGATTCGTATGCTCAGTTCCCCAGAATTGTCTGGTACGTGGTCGCTATCCACTGACGAGGGCGGGGTTGCCTCCAGCAAGCATGGTGAGATCTAAGGAGGGGCCAGTAGTTGCCAGCCGTGTGTTGATGAAGCCAGAGTGGGACATGGAATGGAAATGCACTTTAACGGCGGATAAAGGTGTGGATTTTCCAGCGTGCATCGCCGGAGGTTTCCCGCCAATCGCTGTCACTGCGTTCCGGGTCAACGATCCAGATATTCTCATCAATCGTGGGGGCATGAACAAGGCCTTCCCGGCCAGACACAGCTAAATCTAGGTAGGAGATGACCAGCTCATCCACCACATCCATTGTGTCCGCGTAGACCTTGCCGCCACCAGTAATCCAGATAGTGTCACTACCGTGGTCCTGTGCCCATTTTTCTGCCGTCTCCAGGGCATCAGCCATGGAATGGGCGAGCACAGCGCCAGGGGCGTTGTAATTGGATCTACGGGTCAATACGACATTGAGTCGCCCTGGTAGTGCCCTGCCGAGCGCCTCCCACGAAGCCCTGCCCATAATCACCGGGCAGCCCATTGTGGTGGATTTAAAGTGGGCGAAATCAGCGGGCACATGCCAGAGCATGTCCGTTCCTGACCCTAAAACGCCATTCTCATCCTGCGCCCAGATTGATGCCAGGCGCAGAGGCATCGTCTTTGTGGCCCCGCCCTCGTGAATGGTCATACTGCCACCTGCGCAGAAATACGTGGATGGTGCTGATATCCCTCAATCGCAATATCCGCAAAGTCGTAATCGACAATAGATGCCGCTTGATGGAGGCGCAATTGGGGGAAAGGGTACGGGGCCCGAGAAAGTTGTTCTTTCACCTGCTCATGATGATTCGCATAAATATGGCAGTCCCCGCCACTCCAAATAAAATCGCCCACCTCTAAGCCTGCCTGCTGGGCAAACATATGGGTCAGTAGGGAATAGGAAGCAATATTAAAAGGCACTCCAAGGAACATATCTGCACTACGCTGATATAACTGCAAAGAGAGCCGGCCATTAGCCACGTATAACTGGAAAAATGCGTGGCAGGGCTCTAAAGCCATTTCCGGTAAATCACCAACATTCCACGCTGACACAATCATTCGCCGCGAGTCAGGATTGGTGCGAAGTGTCTCCATTACCTGGGAAATCTGATCGATAAAACGGCCATCTCCGGCATTCCATGATCGCCACTGCACCCCATAAACGGGCCCAAGATCCCCATTACTATCAGCCCATTCATTCCAAATCCGGATGCCGTGCTCCTGCAGCCAGCCGATATTAGATTCGCCCCGCAAGAACCACAGTAATTCCCCAACCACGCCTTTGAAATAGACGCTTTTCGTGGTGATCAGCGGAAAACCCATGCTGAGGTCATAACGCAATTGCGCCCCAAAAAGAGAACGCGTACCCACCCCAGTTCGATCCGCTTTTTCAGTACCCTCGGCAAGAATCTTCGCCAGAAGGTCTTCATATTGACGGTCGATTTCTGGGGTGGGTGTCGTCATGGGGTGATCCTACTAGGATCGACGCGCGCGCTCCTCCTCAGCCAAATAGCGGCTATTTTGCTGTCTCAAACGTCCACGACAGCACGAATTACTTCGGAAGTCGCAATTGCGCATAAGCGCTTTCGACGGGGCCCTCATGTGTGTTATCCACATCCACGGCAATACCATCAATAAAGGACTGAGGTGCCGGCCCCAAGGCCATTTCCAAACCCTCGATGACATTATTCGCTAGGGATTTTCCAATACCCCAGCCGACAGCAGCGCCAATACCAAAAGGCACTAAACGTCCCACCGTATTTGCTACGGCAGAACGAGCAATACGTCTCTGAACCCATTTCATCATCAGCTTATTAAAGCGTTCCGCTGACAGGGTTTGAATATTGAGGAAAGAGGACCTAAACCACGAAACCGCACGAATACCGACCTGTGCGGAAATGAGTTCGGCCCCTTCCTCACCGGTCAGTGCTGCCAATACGAGGGCGGTGCGTTTAGCAGGGTCGCGAATATCGAGCCCATGGAGATGGGCCACAAGAAGGGCGTGGTGAGCGGCCTCGGAAATGAAAGCCACGAGTTGTGCACTCGATGCTGCTACTGACACTGCTGTCCCTGCGCCTGGCAGAGCTGCTGCCCCACCGACGGCAGCGGATTCGAGGCTCACTCGCCGAATAAAACGACGATTTGCCACTTCCAGCAGTTCAGCTGGCGTCAGATGGGGGAATTCTTCGCGCAGGTTTTTGGCTGAACGCAATGAGACGTCATAGGGAACCATGAGGGCACGGTCCCAAGCCTGGGTTGCTTTTTGACGCATACTGCTCATGTATTACTCCTCCTCCGCGACGACTTCCGAAGTGAAGGTCCGGGTGTAGGGAACGACGTGCGTCAGGGTGTGGCCAATGGTGCAATTGCGGTCGATAGCACCTTCAGCGCGGCGCAGAAGAGCCTCCAGCGCATCGGGTTCCACCCCGGATAAGTCTTGGACCAGTTCAACTTGGAAGGCGCTAAAGCGGTCTTCAGCTTCGATATAGGTCCCTGAAACGCCAATGTACTGGGCGAAATTCTCACCAAGTGCGCCCGCGAGGCGCACATCAGAACTCATGGCATTGCAGCCAGCGATCGCCAACTTAATCAGGTCACCTGGCGTGAAATGCCCGGGGCCATCACCTACACGGACTTCAGCCCCCTTGGCATTTCGCGCCACATATTGACGGGTTCCCGTGCGCTCCATATACAGAGCAGGGCCCGGTCCACCTTCGGCGGTTGGAGCTTCAACGTGAGTATTCATAGCCTCTATTGTCCCGTCCTGAACCCACTATTGCAGACCATAAAAACGTGAGGCACCCCAGGAAAAACCTGGGGTGCCGGGTGAGAATCTGTCCTTCTATCAGTCCAAATAGCGACTAGTCACTGCCATAGTGGCAGTGAAAGGGCCTCATGTCTCACTTTCTTTTCGATTCTGTCAGGCTTTCGCTAACCATTCAGCGGCCAGAGATTCTTCCACGCTGAGAAGCGCGTCAATACGGGAAGCCACTTCGGATTCAATGCGGCCACCAATAAGCGGGATTGAGACCTTAACCACTGCATTAACGTCACGCAGGGTGGAATCACCATTGGCAACCAGGGTGGAGGTTGCCCGAGCTTCTACGGGAGCCTTGCCTGGATCAATAGTGGTGGTGCCATTCCATGTGCCATTAGCGTCCTGTGTCCAGGTTTCTTCGAGGACGACGCTAATGCCCTTAGGAAGAAGCTTAGAGACCTTGGCGGGAAGGTCTGAGGCTTCGACGGTAATGGTGGCGCGGACGCGTCCATCGCCTCCTTCAACGACAGCATTATTCAGGCCAGCGCGGGCAATACGCGCCTTCATAAAGTCGGGGTTGAGGCTGAGGGCGGCGACCTGGTCGGGGGTTGCGGGGTAGTTAATGCTCTTCTTGAGCTCCATGCCATCTCCTGATGTGCGTGAGGTGGGTAAAAAGATGTACTCGACGAGGCCGGTGAACACGCGGCCCAGCCATAGTTACAGCGCCACTAGAATCGGGCACATGAGAAGCCTGACGCAACTTGCCGAGGAGGCATCGAGTATTCCGCTGACTGAGAAAGATGTTGACTGGCTCCATCTTCTTCTGGCCGACTGGCAGGTTCTTGCTGACCTTGCCGCTGCGGATCTCGTTTTGTGGTTGCCCACCAGTAATGAGCGTTTTGTGGCGGTGGCACATTGCCGCCCCGCAACATCAACAACAGTGCATGTCGATGACATTATTGGGCTGTATTTACCGGCTGCGAGAGAAGTGTCGCTGCGGCGGGCATTGGCAACAGGTCAGGTCATCCGTTCTTCTTCTGCTCGATGGTCAGGCACCTACTCGATGATGGAAACCTGTGTCCCGGTTTTCCATGATGGCCGCGTTATTGCCGTGGTCACCCGTGAAGCGAATCTGTCTTCTCCGCGCCTGGCTGTTGGCTTTGAAATGTGGACGGTGGGGGCTGCAGATATTTTGTGCCACATGATTACCCGCGGCGAATATCCTTATGATTCGACGCCAACGGTTGCCACACATGGCGTTCCCCGAGTCCTTGATGGGGTTGTCCTTCTGGATCCGGAAGGTCGCGTTGAACATGCCACCCCCAATGCTGTGTCGTGTCTGCGCCGCCTGGGGATTCGCTCGAATGTGGTGGGGCGGGTTCTCGTTCAGGAAGTCACCGAGGTTGTCGGTGAAGAGTATCTGGTTGAGGAATCTTTGCCGGTAGTGGTGATGGGGCGGGCCTCGTGGCGAGCCGAGGTTTCTGCGCGTGCTTCGACGATTACGATGCGTGCCCTGCCCCTCATTGATGGACGTAAACGGCTTGGCGCAGTGATTTTGACGCGGGATGTCTCAGAGGTACGCCGGCGCGAACAAGAACTCATGACGAAGGATGCGACAATCCGCGAAATCCACCATCGCGTGAAAAACAATCTGCAAACAGTGTCCGCGCTGCTGCGCCTGCAGGCACGTCGTTCCGATCAAGAACCTGTGCGGGCTGCCTTGGCTGAGGCTCAGCGACGCGTTCAAGCCATTGCTATGGTCCACGACGCTCTGTCGCAAAATGTCGATGAGACCGTTGATTTCGACGAAGTTGCACGCTCTGTGCTGCGAATGAGTGGAGCGGTGGCCGCCACCGATCATTCCGCTGAGGTTATTACGACGGGTCGTTTTGGCATTATTCGTGCCGATAAAGCTCAGGCTTTAGCCACTGTTCTCAACGAATTGGTGGCTAATGCGGTTGAACATGGGCTGCGTTATGGCGATGGTCATGTCATTGTTGATGCCCAACGCAATACGAATTCAATGACAGTAACTGTCAGTGATAATGGGGTGGGAATGATCGAAGGAACCCCAATGAGTGGGTTGGGTACACAAATTGTCCGGCAAATGGTCCGCGGTGAATTACAGGGCACCATTGAGTGGACTTCGCGCGAGGGCGGAGGCACGGAAGTGATTATTCGAATGAGCGCCGATTAACCACCTGGTAAGTCATTCTGCCTATCCCTTTCCTGTGCGTACCTGCCACCTCACCGGTGTAGATACAGGCGCGAAAAATGGGGCCCGACCTGCGTCGGGCCCCATGTGATTGAGGGGTTTAGCTAGCGCGACGAGCCCGAGCAGCGCGGCGCTTGTATGAACGACGCTCCTCTTCACTCATGCCGCCCCAGACGCCAGAATCTTGGTTATTGTCCAATGCCCACTGGAGGCACACTGCCTGAACAGAGCATGTAGCACATACTGCTTTGGCTTCGGTAGCCTGAGCAATAGCAGGACCAGTGTTACCGATTGGGAAGAATAATTCTGGGTCCACGTTGAGACACGCTGCCTTGCTTCGCCAATCCATGTGTCGTGACCTTTCTCTTCCTCTTGCCATTTACAGGTTGACTCTTTTTCGACTCGCGTTTCGCGAGCGAGTGACTCGACAAGTGTTGACTATCTGAAGCGGGTGGGCAAGAGGTCCGCTGCACAACTTGTCAGATAGACAGTGTGTTCATCATCACGTTCGACCGCTTGGGCAAATTTTGGGTTAAGCCGATCACCTGATTAGGTAACGGGAAGGTCAATTTGTAGACGAGTGGGGCGCCCTCGAATGATTGCTAATGCATAGTTTTTTGGCCGCATTCGGCCAGTAATATGCCCGAATCCCTGTCCATAAAGCAGTGATAGTGAGCGAAAAACCTCCTCAGTGGGGGAGGGGATGAGAATTGCGTCAGCGTGATCATTTCTCAGCGTGGTCAGCGCATTTGAGGGAAGAATCCGCAGGTCTACCTCGTTTTTGGTCTTTAGTCCCTGGATTTCATTCCAATGGTGAATTGCTGTGACCGCTTGGGAGGATTCTTCTCCGACAACCACCCATTGTGTGACGGGTCCCATAAGTGGAACGAGGGCGGAGCCCACTTTTAAGGGACTTACGCAAGAGCCTTTTTCCGTAAAAGCGCGCACCCGCCATTTTTCAGGAGGATAATCCGCATCGCTGTCAACGATCTCTAACGGTACCTGAACGGCCCCAATTGGGCCGGATGGTCCCACTAGAAGGAATCGGCCAGGCACATCTGCAATAGGTTGCGCCCCAGAAATCCCTGCCCGCAAAAGTTCATCTTTATTGCGTGCCTGAATACAACGAGTCTCGCAGGCTGAGGCAATCTCATGGGGAATGCCGCCAGGGGCGCCCATGATCAGAATGAGCCCAGTAGAAACTGCGCTGCGTATAAAAGTGTGGATGGCCTCCCGGGCCTGCGCTGCCCCCATATGCATCTCCAAGCCAGAGATCGTGGCACCGAAGTCATCAATACACACCACTGACGGCCCATGATCGGCCACCTCAACAAATAAATGTGCGCAATCGGCCTCCCACCCATCATCAATAACACCATCAGGCCGTCTCCCCAGACGTGACAGAGCCCAATCAGGCTGATCTCCAGCAGATAGCGCCACCAGATGTAACGGCAGATTCTGCTCAACAGCAATACGCGAAGCGATAGCCCGCGCCACGCCTCCAATGGTCTGAGCGGCTGCCCTGCTCCCTTCAAAAAGAATTGCCCCGCCCTCGTAAATCCATGGCCAATGGCAACCATCAGCCAAACCATCGCCCATACCTAAGACGATTCCAGATCCGATATCACCCTTGCGTTCGCCCAGTGCACTGACCTCGTCCCAACTCAGTGAGGTAGGCAATGATGGCGCCCATAAAGGCTCAGGCCGATAAGAAGCCCATTTGGATTGACAATCCCCAATCATCTCCTCGCAATTACGTGTTAAAGCAAAATGCACTGTGCCGCCACCGCGGATCAATGCCCGACCAGGAAGACGCGGGAGATCTGCCGCCGCAGGAGAACCAATCAAATCAATTGAGTCGCTCTTTTCTGCACAACGCAAAGCAATACGCAATTCCAAATTCGCCCGCAAATGAGAAGATACGCTCCCCCCGCCCTTTTGAGTAGCAATAATCAAATGCAAACCTAAAGACCGGCCCTGTCCAGCAAGACGAACTAAGGAATCAACTGCATGTGGATGAGCCGCACATAACTCCCGGAACTCATCAACAATCACCACCACACGTGCAGGTGGGTGAGGTGCATTGCCATGCCGATAGGCCTGTTCCCAGCGGGGAAGATCAGGGAAACCTGCCTTACTTAAAGCGTTTTCGCGGCCAATCAACATGGAACGCAAACCATGTAATGCTCTTTCCGTTTCATCAGCCGCCAAATCAGTTAATAACGCACTGCAATGTGGCAAGGACGCGAGCGGACTAAAAGTAGCCCCACCCTTATAGTCAATAAGGACCAATTGCAGATCCTGCGGACTATGCCGACGGCACATCGAAATAATCCATGTCATTAATGCTTCTGATTTACCTGCACCTGTTGTACCCGCTAATAATGCGTGAGGGCCATCCCTGACCAAATCAATGATCGCAACCCCTCCCTCATTGACTCCGACAATGGCATCCAAGCCACGAGGAGCGGGGGATGTCCGCCTCCACACCTCCTGCGCAGAAATCCTTTCCGGCAAAGAGTGCGTCGCTGCACGCCCCCTGGCCACCTGGTGCCACCACGCACGCGACACCCGCCGCGCATGCGCTACAACAACCTGATCACACCATGGAGGCAGATCCTCAATATCGTGGGCAAAGCCAATACGAATCGTTGGCGCGCTCTCGCCAACGCAAGTATCCCCAGTTGGATCCTCTCCATTGACAATGACAATCCGCGCTTTCCCACTGCCAAAAACCCACTCCTGGCCCTCCCATACGATCGTTGCCCCACCAAGACGCGCAGCGGCCTGCCCAGCCCACCACAGGGCCGACTCCGGCGCCCCAGCACCAATAAAACCCACCGAGGTCACCGCCAGAACCCGCCGACGTGATGGGGCGGTCTCAGGACTCCCGCTCAGCAGTTGATCATAAAAGCCGCGCGGACCAGGCACTCCGGGCCACAACATCATGCTGTGAGGCAATCGCGCAGAGGAGGAATCGCTCGCACTTGCAGCGCTATTTTCCTGTGAGGCAAGAACGAGGGCGAGATGACTGCCGTCATAACGGGACCATAACCGATGCTGTTTGACAGCCCAGAATGCATATCCGCCCAGCGTGGCAAGAGCAATACCAATAAGCAGAGGCGCCACCCACGAGGCAAGGCCCGCCAGACGCCACCCAAGAAAAAGGAGAAAAGGAACAATGGTCAACGCCCACCGGAAATGAAAACGACGCTCAGGTGGGGTAGGCCATTGAAGATGGGATGGGCGTGGCCGAAGAATAAAGACATCGTCACCAATTGCCAGGCGGTCGCCATAGCGCAGTTCTTTTCCGCGAATCGAGGAAGGGGATGACAGGTGAGAAGAAGAATCAGAGATGCGACGGCGCTCGCGGACGCTGTGGCTGTGATGGAGGGAGCCTGTCTCACCTTTGGGTGCATTGCGATAGCGGTGGGGAGTGCGTCCCTGAAGAGTGGGAACCTTTTGGCTTGGCCACGGATACCGGGTGATGCGGGTTCCATGGGAGGAGCCTAGATCCACCACCATCAGCCCGGGGCATTGCCTGTGGCCTCGCCTGCTCGCAGGAGCGGGAAGGAGAAGGCAATGGTGCCGAGATAAAGCCGGATCATCGAGAGGAGTATCGCCCTCCCTTCCCAGGGTGATCTGCGGTTCTGCAGGGATGACGCAGCCAATATCTGGCCCAGAAATGCATGCCAAATGTGCCCGGGCTTGCAGGGCATTAATAGCGCGCACTTTCTTTGATTTGATAGCAGTCTGTATCATATCGTTATTCTTGCACGTATGTGAGCTAAAGGGAAGGGTGAGTTTGTTGGTTACTGACAGACAGGGAGTCCAAATGTGGGGAGGGGATGCCACAATGGCCCTATGAGCCCGAAGGACCTTTCTGCTATTACCCGTCGCGATGAAATCACTGCCATGATCGAGCAGGCTCGTCGTGACTATTACGATCGCGATGAGCCCACTATGTCCGATGCGGAATATGATGCGCTCTATCGCGAGCTTGAAGAGTTGGAAGCGGCTCACCCCGACCTCGTACAGGCAGATTCCCCAACTCTTAGCGTGGGCGGAAGTGCACACACCACATTTGCCCCGCTGGAACACCTCCAACAAATGACCAGTCTGGACGATGTCTTTTCTCTAGAAGAACTCGACGCCTGGTACGTGCGCACACGTGAGGCACTCGGGCAGGAAATATCCACCACCGTTGAGGTCAAAGTCGATGGCTTAGCGGTGAATTTGCTGTACGAGGACGGGGTCCTGACCCAAGCAGCAACCCGTGGCGATGGGCGTATCGGAGAAGATGTCACTGCTAATGTCCTCACCGTCAAAGGTATTCCGCACCACCTGGAGGGGGATAACCATCCCCGCCGGGTAGAAATTCGTGGCGAAATCTATTTCCCACTTGCTGACTTTGCTGTCCTCAACGAATCGCGTGTGGCCAGCGGTGAGCGTCCTTTTGTGAATCCCCGAAATGCGGCAGCAGGATCCTTGCGACAAAAAGATTCAGCGGTGACTGCCTCGCGGCCTCTGGCCCTGTTGGCCCATGGAGTGGGTTTTGTTGAAGCAGGTAATGCTGATATTCCGACCACCCAATATGACTGGTACGCGCAATTAAAAAAATGGGGATTACCTGTTTCTGACCACACGCAATTGTTGACCGGAATGGCAGCGATTGAGGCACGCATTAGCGAATTGGGAAAAATCCGCCCTGACCTCGATCATGAAATTGACGGGGTTGTCGTCAAAGTTAATGACCTCGAATTACAACGTTCACTCGGCTTTACCTCCCGTGCCCCACGGTGGGCAGCGGCCTATAAATTCCCCCCGGAAGAAGTCAATACTCGTCTTCTCGATATTCGCGTCCAAGTGGGCCGAACAGGGCGAGTCACTCCTTACGGGGTGATGGAAACTATTCTCGTGGCCGGCTCCAATGTCTCCCGCGCCACCTTGCACAATGCTTCGGAAGTGGCCCGTAAAGGTGTCCTTATTGGTGACACTGTTGTATTGCGGAAAGCGGGGGATGTGATCCCTGAAATCGTTGCCCCCGTTGTCGCCTTAAGAAATGGGAGCGAACGACCCTTTGAAATGCCCACTCAGTGCCCTTCCTGTGGGGTTACCCTGGCGCCAGCAAAAGAAGAAGATATTGACTTGCGCTGCCCTAATCAGGCGCGCTGCCCGGCCCAAATCACTCAGCGCCTGGCCTTTATTGGCGCCCGACAAGCTCTTGATATTGAAGGCCTCGGCGACGAATCGGCACTAGCGCTGACTCAACCCGAACGTTTCCGTGAAGATGTGGGCGCTGCTTTAGTTGCTGGTGAGCCCGTTCTTTTAGCGGATGGGAGGATTCTGCGCTTTACCCCTGATGAGGAAGAAAATAGCGACCATAGTGACCTGTTGCCGCACGCTGAAGCACTTCTGCCCAAACCTCAAAAGCCAGTGCTCACCTCTGAAGCAGATCTTTTTGATCTCGATACCGAAGCCCTGCGACATGTCCATATCTGGCAATACGGGCCAGTAACAAAAACCCTGGCCAAAAAATTAGGGACAGGCCACGTCTGGAAACAAGTGCGTTTCTTTTGGTCCCCCGGTAAACGCCAAAAAGACGGGACTTTCCTTGAGGAACTCGCACGTCCCACCAAAGGCGCCGAAGTAATGCTGCGCGAACTACAGTCAGCCCGCACCCAACCCCTATGGCGCATTCTCAACGCCTTATCTATTCGCCATGTGGGGCCAACAGGTGCCCAGGCTATTGCAGCGGCCCTCCCGTCTATTGACGCTATCCGCAGTGCAACAGTGGAAGAACTGGCCAATATTGACGGTGTTGGACGCACTATTGGGGAATCCCTTGCCCAGTGGTTTACCGTTGATTGGCATCAGCACATTATTGATCGCTGGGCAGCGGCAGGGGTGCGAATGGAAGACGAAGCGGTTGCTCCCGTCTCGGATGTGCTGGCTGGGCTGACCATTGTGGTGTCTGGCGCAGTTCCTGGATATGACCGCGAGGGCGCGAAAGAAGCTATTACCAGCCGCGGAGGAAAAGCATCGAGCTCGGTCTCCAAAAAGACCTCCCTTTTAGTGGCGGGTCCGGGAGCCGGATCAAAAGCGGCGAAAGCTGAGTCCCTAGGTATTCCCGTCATTGAGTCCACCGCATTTGCTGATCTCTTAGAGGGCGGTTTGGCGGCTGTAGGAGTGGAGGTTCCTCAGCCGTAATGGCGACGAGGGCGGGTTTGCGTTCATATATGCAACCCCCGCCCTCGTGTCAGACGACAATCTGGAATGGACTCAATAAATGTTCGAGGACGCGCGTAAAAGCTGAACGAGACGCCCATTCATCAATAGTGTATTGACGTGCTGTGGTGAGGTCATTATCGAAGATCTCTTCCATTTGCTGAGCCAGTGGCCGAGAATGAAATTGCATATTCACCTCGTAATTCCCCAGCATTGAGAGTCGATCAATATTCGCTGTGCCAACAGTGGACCATACGCCATCGACAGTCATTGTTTTTGAGTGCACCATGGCATGCTGATAGAGCCAGATTTCAATACCTTCACGGAGGAGTTGCCCATAATAGGGGCGTGCCACCCAGTCTGCGAGAATGTGATTAGAGTATTCCGGGATAAGGACTTTAACGTCAACTCCACGCCGGGCAGCAGCCGTTAATGCCGCTAAAATTTCCCGGTCAGGAATAAAATAGGCCTGGGTAATGAGAATATGACTGGTAGCGCGTTCTATAGCATCCACATAAAGGCCGCGGACAGGGAAAAGGAGGCGCGACGGTAGATTAAATGCGGTGGTAATATCTGCGGCCCATTTTCGTGCTCCGCGGTCTGGCAAAGTGGGATGGCGGCGCAACTTAAAGGTATTCCAGAAATCGACAAAGCCATTTTCGAGATCCCACACGGCATCCCCGGTGACCCGAACATGGGTATCGCGCCATTCATCAGCAAAAGGACTGCCAATATTGTAGCCACCGACAAAACCCACAGTGCCGTCAACCACCAGGATTTTCCTATGATCGCGCCCCGTTCGCCGCAGATTTAAGGTGAGCATCCCTAAACGGATCTCAGGGAAACGGCGAATATGGAGCGTTGGGAGATCCGGGAAACGATAGAACCCCGGCCACTGATTGAGCACCCCAAAACCGTCATAGACAACAAAAACATCAACCCCGCGCCGGGCGGCCGCAATCAGCGCATCTTTAAAACGCTGCCCCCACTCATCGCTGCGCCAAATAAAGGACTCGAAAAAGACATGGTGTTCGGCCCGCTCGATTTCAGCGAGCATATCGGCATATAAGGAATGGCCTTCGGTGTAGATCCGCACCGAGTTCTCTGACACCTCAGTATCCGTTGGCGGAAGAGTAGGAAATCCATGCCGTCCTCCAGGAATACGTTGCTTCCGCAACCTGTCAATGGCATGAACAGTAATGACCGCACCAATTTGGGCAGCAATAAGAACCTTTCCTGCTGTTTTTAGCCACTGTCTCCGCTCGGGGGTCAGAATTGTCCTCGGCCATTGCATACCTTAAGACTACGAGGAATAGCGAAGAGCGGCATCAGGGCGAGCCGCGTCAGAGTATTTTTTGGCCCCGCCCTCGGACCACACTCACTTCCCTCAATAGACAGCGCTACGATGGCACGCATGTCACGCATCAGCACCGATGAGGTCGCCCGTGTTGCGGGTTTGGCCCGAATCGCTCTTACTCCCGACGAAATTACCCGAATAGCTGGGGAACTTGACGTCATTACTGAGGCCGTTGCCAAAGTTTCCGAGGTAGCCACTCCAGATATTCCTGCAACTTCGCACCCCATTGCTCTGACCAATGTGTGGCGTGAAGATGTTGTGGGCGAAACCCTGGACCGCGAAGAAGTCCTTTCTCAAGCTCCTGTCGCTGAAGACGGGATGTTTATGGTTCCGCAGATTCTGGAGGAGGACTGATGAACGACCTGCTCACCCGTTCCGCGCTGGATTTAGCCCAAGGACTTGCCGCAGGGGAATTCACCTCGGTCGAATTAACTACCGCCTGCCTCGATCGTATTGAGGCCCTCAACCCCACAGTGAATGCCTTTTTACATATTGACCGCGAGGGCGCTTTAGCCACCGCCGCTGACGTCGATCGCAAACGCGCCGCGGGGGAGAATCTGCACCCATTGGCCGGTGTCCCTATTGCCATTAAAGACAATATTGTCACCCGAGGAATGCCCACCACCTGCGGCTCGAAAATGTTGGACGGGTGGCTGCCTCCCTATGACGCCACCGTGATCCAGCGGATTAAAGCAGCACAGCTTCCCATTGTGGGGAAAACCAATATGGACGAGTTTGCTATGGGCTCCTCCACGGAACACTCAGCTTTTGGCCCGACCCGCAATCCCTGGGATATTGAGCGTATTCCTGGCGGTTCAGGCGGCGGTTCAGCCGCAGCAGTGGCCGCATTTATGGTGCCTTTAGCACTGGGGTCAGATACCGGTGGATCAATCCGCCAGCCCGGAGCTGTCACCGGAACAATTGGCGTCAAGCCCACCTATGGTGCGGTGTCCCGCTATGGACTGGTGGCCATGGCCTCCTCCCTGGATCAGATTGGGCCTGTCACACGGACCGTTGCTGATGCTGCGGCCCTCACGGAAGTCATCGGTGGGCGCGATCCGCTGGATTCGACCTCTCTTGAGGACCCGGTCCCCGCCCTCGTCGATGCTGTACAAGCCGCGTCTTCAGGGGATGCGAAAGGCCTGCGCGTTGGCGTCGTCCAAGAACTTTCTGGCGAGGGATACCAACCCGAAGTCCTTGACGCCTTCACCGCCACCGTTGAACGTTTGCGTGAGGCCGGGGCCGAAATTATTACAGTCTCCTGCCCCAGTTTTGACTACGCATTAGCCGCCTACTACCTGATTATGCCCGCGGAAGTGTCGTCCAACCTGGCGCGTTTTGACGGTATTCGCTATGGCGTGCGCGTTGAACCAGAAGATGGCCCCATTACTGCAGAGCGCGTCATGGCTGCTACCCGTGGCGCCGCCTTTGGTGATGAAGTAAAACGCCGCGTGATCCTGGGAACCCACGTTCTTTCTGCCGGATATTTTGACGCCTATTACGGCAGTGCCCAGAAAGTCCGCACACTCATTCAGCGTGACTTTGCCCGTGTTTTCGAGCAGGTCGATATTCTTGTTTCGCCGACCGCGCCCACAACGGCCTTTAAATTCGGCGATAAAATCGACGATCCCATGGCCATGTATCTCAACGATGTGGCAACTATTCCTGCCAATCTTTCTGGCGATCCGGCAATGAGTGTTCCTATTGGCCTTGATAGCGAGGGACTCCCCATTGGTTTCCAGATTATTGCCCCCGCACGCAAAGACCAGAAAATGTACGAGGCGGCTGCCCTTGTTGAAACTCTGAGTGATCCTATTGCTGCCGGCTGCCCGGCTGCTCAATGGGAGGAGAAAAACTGATGTCTGAACTCATGGACTACGAAAAAGCAGTTGCTTCATATGATCCCGTTTTAGGTATTGAGGTCCACGTTGAACTCGGCACTGCCACCAAAATGTTCGACTCCGCCCCCAATGCCTTTGGCGGTGACCCCAATACCTATATCACCCCGGTTTCGGTAGGCCTACCCGGTGCTCTTCCCGTTCTTAATGGCCGCGCCGTTGAATACGCCATTAAAATCGGGCTCGCCCTGAATTGCGATATTGCCGAGTCTTGCCGTTTTGCCCGGAAATCCTATTTCTACCCGGATTTGCCGAAAGCATTCCAAACCTCCCAATACGACGAACCGATTGCTGCCAATGGCTGGCTGGATGTCGAATTAGAAGATGGCACCCTTTTCCGCGTTGAGATTGAACGCGCCCATATGGAAGAAGACGCCGGAAAAAATACCCACGTCGGTGGGGCGGCTGGCCGTATTCATGGCGCTGACTACTCCCTTGTGGATTACAACCGTTCCGGTGTGCCCCTAGTGGAAATCGTGACCAGGCCTATTGAAGGGGCAGGGGAGCGTGCTCCTGAAGTGGCTCGCGCTTATGTCTCAGCCTTGCGCGATATTTTCCGTGCCCTCCAGGTCTCTGAAGCTCGGATGGAACGGGGTAATGTCCGCGCTGACATTAATGTGTCCTTGCGCCCCAGCGCAGATGCGCCTTTTGGGACACGCACGGAAACGAAGAATGTGAATTCTTTCCGTTCCATTGAGCGTGCAGTGCGCTATGAAATCCAGCGCCAGGCAGCACTATTGTCGAGCGGACAGACCGTGATCCAGGAAACCCGCCACTTCCACGAAGATGACGGGTCTACTTCCCCTGGCCGCCAAAAGTCTGACGCCGAAGACTACCGCTATTTCCCCGAACCCGACCTTCTTCCCGTTGCACCCTCGCGCGAGTGGGTTGAGGAGTTACGTGCCAGTTTGCCGGAGTTGCCTGTTGCCAAGCGTCGCCGCCTCCGCGAAGAGTGGGGCTGCACGGATATGGAGATGCGTGACGTGGTCAATGCGGGCGCAGTGGAACTTATTGAATCCACTGTGGCCGCTGGCTGTGGGGCAGGAGCGGCCCGAAAGTGGTGGATGGGCGAACTTGCGCGTCACGCCAAAGAAGCTGGCATTGCCCTTGAGGACGTTCCCGTGACCCCAGAGGCCATTGCCGAATTGCAGTCATTGGTCGATGGCGGAAAGCTCAATGACAAACTTGCCCGCCAGGCTTTAGAAGGAGTACTGGCCGGGGAGGGCACCCCCGCAGAAGTCGTTGCCGCCCGCGGTCTGGAAGTGGTATCCGACGAGGGTGCCCTGAGTGCAGCCGTTCAAGAAGCCCTGGATGCGAATCCCGATATTGTCGAGAAAATCCGTTCCGGGAAAGTCGCGGCAGCAGGAGCATTGGTGGGTGCTGTCATGAAGGCAACACGTGGCCAGGCAGATGCCGCCCGGGTTCGTGAACTCATTATGGAGATGGTGGGCGCCTAAGCCTCGCCCTCAATCGGAGTTAGCCCCGTCCTCGTCATTGATTTACGAGGGCGGGGCTAGGTCTTTAGACCCACATTTTTTCTCCGGGAGCGCTCCCGCCCTCGAAAAAACTCACGAGAGGCGCCTTTCTCGTTCACGTAGTGAAATTGGCCTACCGGTTGGTGGGGGCAAGCGCGTAGCATTTTGCCCGGCCGCAGACAGCGACCTCCCTTTGCTACCTGAGGAGACTCATGCGTACCTCCCCGTCCTATACCGCGTCCTATCGCCTTGAGGTCGATGAAAGCCAATCGTCGGTGGCCTCAATTGTGGCTGCAGTAGTTGATACTGGGGCGCAGGTAAAGGGCCTTGATGTGGCCGACTCTGACCGAGGACGTATCGTTCTCGATCTGACCTGCGATATGCGCGATTCTGAGCACCGCCGCGAAGTAGAAACGGTGCTGGATGCCCTTCCCGGCGTATCTACGAGTTCTGTTGCTGACCAAACCTTCCTGTCCCATATTGGCGGGAAAATTGAGGTGACCTCTAAGGTTCCTCTACGTAATCGTGACGACCTCTCCCGGGCCTATACCCCTGGCGTTGCGCGCGTATGCACCTCTATTCACGATTCCCCGCAAAAGGCTCATCTGCTGACCATGAAAGCCAATACGGTGGCCGTGGTTTCTGATGGAACTGCTGTTTTGGGCCTTGGCGATATTGGCCCCGCTGCGGCCCTTCCTGTCATGGAAGGAAAGGCTGTTCTCTTCCGGCAATTTGGTGGCGTTGACGCCTGGCCGGTTGTTCTTGATACCAAAGACACCGAAGAAATTATCCGAATTGTCAAAGCCATTGCCCCGGCTTATGGCGGTATTAATCTGGAGGATATTTCTGCTCCGCGATGCTTTGAAATTGAAGAGCGCTTGCGCGAAGAATTAGATATTCCCGTTTTCCATGACGATCAACATGGAACGGCCATTGTTGTTTTAGCGGCCCTAATTAATGCCCTGAAGATTGTCGGTAAAGATATTGCCGATGTGCGCATTGTTGTTTCTGGCGTGGGAGCTGCGGGATCAGCGATTATTAAACTGCTGATGGCTCAAGGGGCGCGTGACATTATTGGTTACGGGCGTACCGGCGCACTGGCGGCGGATGACACTGAGGGAATGCATCCCTCACGCAAGTGGCTGGCAGAGAACACCAATCCGCGAAAGGTTCATGGCACCCTCCAAGAAGGTCTCGCTGACGCCGATGTCTTTATTGGGGTCTCCCAAGGAAATATTTTGACTCCAGAGGATATTTCCACCATGGCTAATGACGCGATTGTCTTTGCCCTGGCCAACCCCACTCCTGAAGTCGATCCCCTTGGCGCAGCAAAACATGCACGAATTGTGGCGACAGGTCGTTCGGACTATCCAAATCAGATCAATAATGTGCTGGCATTCCCAGGGCTTTTCCGTGGGTTACTTGATGCCAAGGTCAAAGAAATCACTACTGAGGTGCTGCGCGTGGCTGCCGTGGCAATTGCGTCGGTGATTTCTGAGGATGAGCTCGGGCCGAACTACATCATTCCCGGTGTCTTCGATGAGCGCGTTCCTTTGGCAGTGTCGAAAGCCGTACGCAAAGCGGTGCGCGATTTGCCAACCATTGATATCCCTGTTCAGGAACACCTTGGGACTCACTGACTCGTGCCGCTAAGGCGGACATAGCGGGTGCATATTGCGCCTAGACATTGACGAGGGCGGGGCCGGATGGTCCCGCCCTCGTGTGTATCTGCGGCGATGAAGGGGGTAGCGAAGAACAAATGCCTGAGCGGAAGGGGGAGAGGAACCTGGATGAGGAAGCGGAGAGAAGTCTGTGGTCGCAATCACCGCAAATCGATTTGACGCCCTGGTTCGGGTCTGCCTAAAGTATTCCCCGTTGCGCCGAACGGCAGGGACAAAGTCCCGGAAACATGGCGCGAAACGCCTCACTGAAAGCCCGCAAGGGAACTATGTGTGTGTGGTGTTGTTTGTGAACTCGATAGTGTGTTTGTTTTTTATGCCTGTTTTT
>JAUNHH010000044.1 GCA_030524055.1 Actinomycetaceae bacterium
GGTTTCAGTGCCCACCGTGTCTAAGGTCCTCAATGGCCGAAGCGGAGTATCCACCGCCACCCGCGACAAAGTCATGGCTCTCCTGGAAAAACACGGGTATTCCAAACATGCGCGCAGCGCCAGTCGGGCCGCCATTATTGACCTTGTTCTTCCCGGACCCCCCAACCATTGGTCAACGCAGATCTTGGATGGGGTGCGCACAGAAGCCAGCATTTTAGATATGGACCTGGTGGTCACCTTCGCCTCTGCCAGCGCTGATTCTTTAGATAATTGGCTGCGCAGGGTATCCACTCGGGGCAGTTCCGGTGTGGTGCTGGTTGCCCAAGAACCTACGGGAAATGAAGTGGAATGGATTCGTCGCCTGGATATTCCTATGGTGGCGATTTGTCCGCCAGTGCGCACCGAACAGCAGGTTCCAGTGGTTGCTGCCTCCCATTGGGCGGGCGCACGCGAAGCCGTGGAGCATCTGGTGATGCTCGGGCATCGGCGGATTGCCACCATTACTGGGCCTCTTTCTTTTGTGGATCACGATGAACGCCTTGGCGCTTTCCACTCGGTGTTATCGCGCCACGGGATTGCTGTGGATCCTCAGTTCGTTTTAGAAGGGGATGCGCTTTTTGAAACGGGGGTGACCCTGGGGAAAGAATTGCTGTCGCGTAAAGATCGGCCAACAGCGATTCTGGCTGGGTCAGATGAACAGGCTTTTGGTGTGTATTCTGCGGCCCACAGCCTGGGGTTGCGGGTTCCGCAGGATATTTCGGTCATCGGTTTTGACAATGTCGATGTGGGGGTGTGGGCACAGCCGCCGCTGACAACAGTGCACCAGCCACTTGATCTCATTGCGAAAGAGTCGGTGCGTCTACTCATTGGCGCAGGTTCATTGAGCGATTCTTCGCAGCCACGCATTGAGCTTCCCTCCCAGCTGATTCTTCGTTCATCAACGGCGGCCCCGCCCTCGTAAATGAGAAGAAAAGCGATCGGGTCCGCCCCCGACCCACAAGGGGATAATGGGACGAGGGCGGACACACAATTATGACCGCTTACGGCGAGCGATGAATAGTGCTCCGCCACCCACAACTGCAGCGACGAGGGCTCCAATAATCAACGGCTCAGCGTGAGCACCGGTCTGTGCCAGGGAAGAGGAAGGAGTGGACTTGCCTTTTCCTCCCTTGTCTGTGGCACCTGAATCAAATGTGCCAGAGTCAGACTTACCTGGCGCGCTCTGAGCGTTATCTGCTTTCGGAGTGTCAGCCTTGGGGCCGTCAGCCTTTGGCGCGTCCTTCTTATCGGACTGCGGAAGGTCAACCTTGGGAGCATCCTGCTTCTGGTCATCCTTCTTATCTGACTGCGGCGCGTCAGGTTTAGGCGCATCCGGCTTGGGGGCCTCAGACTGCGGCGTGTTGGGCGTGGGCACCGAGGACTGCGGGTTGTCATCATCCTTCGGGTCATCGGTCTTCGGGGCATCCGACTGAGGAACGTCCAAGTTGCCGACCTCAACGCCCATTTCCTTCAGCATGCGGAAGTACGCGGGTTTCGCGGAATAGTCTTCCCACAGGACATTGGCTCCGCCCTCGCCCTCGAAGGTGTAGGGAACCCACGAGTGAGCGTCATCAAAGCCCCAAATGGTCAGGGAAATGCAGCCCTTCGTCGCAAGACACGCAGCCAGTTCCTGGCCGTAGAAGTCAGCCTGCTTCGCGAGCAATTCGGGGGTGGGCTTAGCACCCTTGAGGGTCATACGAACGTCGAGTTCCGTAATGGCAGTTTTGTAGCCGAGGGCATCAAAGCGAGCCAGGTTGTCTTTAATGGAGGTGTCGAAACCATAGTCGGTGGACAGGTGACCCTGAATACCGAAGCCGTGGATCGGCACGCCCTGCGCCTTGTACTCCTGGAGGAGGGAGTAGTAAGCGGTGGACTTGGCATTCACCCCATCAACGTTGTAGTCGTTGAGGAAGAGAAGAGCAGCTGGATCTGCTTCATGAGCCCAGCGGGCGGCGTCAGCAACAATGCCGATACCAAGGCGCTTAATCCAGATATTTTCTTCCGAGCGCAGGCTGCCGTCTTCTTTGAAGATCTCATTGGCGAGATCCCACTGTTGGATACGGCCCTTGTACCGGGTGACCACAGTGGTGATGTGGTCACGAAGAATCTCGCGCAATTCTTCGTCAGTGAAGTTTCCTTGGCTGAGCCATGCGGGGTTTTGGCTGTGCCACAGAAGAGTGTGTCCGCGGACCTGCTGGCCGTTGGCCTGGGCAAACTCCACCAACATATCTGCCTGAGCGAAATCGTACCTGTCGCGCTCGGGGTGGATATGCTCCCACTTCATTTGGTTCTCAGGGGTTACTGAGTTGAATTCTTCGGCAACAATGGCGCGGTAAGCCGGCGAAGAAATGAAGGCATTTTCTGCTGGGGCCATATTGCCGCCGGTCACCGCGGTGCCGATAAGGAGGCCTTTGGCTTCAGCTGCCTCGCGGAGGGAAATATGGTCAGGTGCAGGATCGTAAGGATAACTGTCGGCCTGCGCAACAAGCGGGGTGAGCGCCAGCGCACCTCCCGCTATCAGCGCTAAAGCGCGCCGCATGTGAGTATTCATCGGGAATGACCTCGCATTCATGTGGTTGTGATGAGAATTGTTCGACGTTGAACGTTGGGAATACCCAGAGTGATTGCGAAACTCTCCCTATTGAGTCGCGCAACTTTCGTAAAGTATCGCACTGGGGCTGTTATGCAAAATGGGATCTCAACCAATCCACTTCCTCCAACCACCGGTAGGACTCGCCGCCCTCATGGCCATTAAAGGGATAGACAGTGATTGACGGGGGCGG
>JAUNHH010000003.1 GCA_030524055.1 Actinomycetaceae bacterium
GGATCATCCCCGCAGGTGCGGGGGAAACGCTTAGAGATCCGTGTAATCCCAACGCTCACTGTAGCACTACAGGGGCAAATTAATTCACTCCCGACCTAGAGCTCTCTCTGCAGAGTGTCGAAAACGTCTCCGCCGCGAAGCGATGGACCATGACTCTTTTGGGGGAGCCGTGGCTTCAATGCTCCTCGCTGATGCATCAGTTTTATGGTGGGATTCGCTCATGACCAGACATCCTTCGATATCAACGGGTTCGCGTTCGTGTCCAAGGGACGCGATGGCAAAACGTTGTTCTGAGCGAACGGACCAGATCAGTAGGGCTCGCCCATCCCCGATGTAGGTCTGGACTAATTCCCATACTTGTTCGCGCACACGGGCAGATAGGCGCCCGACAAATACTCCAGATGAGACTTGGAGCAGCCAGCGAGTCATTGCA
The DNA here is from genome assembly GCA_030524055.1 of Actinomycetaceae bacterium. Lineage (GTDB taxonomy): Bacteria > Actinomycetota > Actinomycetes > Actinomycetales > Actinomycetaceae > Pauljensenia. The sequence continues at coordinate 434 of JAUNHH010000003.1, forward strand.
CCACGTAGTGATGCTGGAGCGCCAGAAAGAATAAGTACTACCATTCGGAATCATCCCATTCCGCATAATTGGTGCCACCGATCACGGCTCGTCCCTGATAGTCCCACAAGGAAATAACATTGGCAGATAGATCCTCGGTAGAATCCACTAAAAGTAGGCGATGAATATCTTTCACTGCGCGTTCAATAATGTGCAACTCAAATATCCTGTCGCGTACCCTTCGGCGCGTTGTCCCGGTGATGTCACCACTTCCATCAGCAATGACGTCAAAAGCGATCGGGATAGTGACGTCAGCCTTATAGAGATCGGCCATATCGTAAACAAACGAACGTTCGTGCCCGTTATGGACGAAGCCCAGGCCAGGCGAGCATCCCAAAGCGACGATCACTCCATGCATTACCCCGTATAGCGCCGCGTGGGCAGCAGACAATGCCTGGTTAATGGGGTCTGATGCTTGGAAATCATCAGGGCGATAATCTCTGCGCTGCCATTCAACACCTGTCCGCTTGGAGTGCTCTCGATATATCTGCCGAATTCGAGCGCCTTCCCGCCCTCGTAATTGCTGCATCGTGAGCCCTTCCACGTCCTCACCCGCAAAACGCATCTGATACATTTCACGGGCTACACGCAGGCGTTTCTGGGGCGAGGAAACCTGGGCCGCCTGCTCCACGAGCAAACGTGTGGAGGTTGCTAACGATCGTCCGTGCGCGTAGTAGCGGACTCCGCGTTCACCCACCCACACAGCCGTGGTTCCACACTCGCCAAGCAATCCCATTGCCTGATGACTAATAGACGTTCCTGGTCCCAGTAGGACAGCGATCAGTGATGCTGCCGGCACCCGGATAGTGCCCTTCTCGTTGCGCGCAGTCAACGCTCCGTCTTCCCGATGGATGACGCAGTGCTCCAAATATAAGAACGACATGCGATCCTGAGCGCGTGGGAGGGCCGTGACCGGAACCGGCAGCATCCTCGTCATGACAACCTCGCTTAGTCGGGCCTGGCCAAGGTCATCAGACCGCACCCATAGGCTTTGGAACGGCCGATTCCATGGGTGAGAGAATGACGCAGTTGGTCCGGATCGATCACCCGCAAAACTCCTTCATAAAGGGTGCGATTGATAGTCACCTTGTCGCGTGTTTCGTGATCAGGATTTTTTCGTCCAAAAACAGGGCGTTCGCGGCGGTGAATGTCCAACAAGACGTCAGCCTCGTCATCACCAGACGTAGGCACGAGGGCGAAGCCAAAACCGTTCGCACGGCGGATGAGCCAATCTCTTTGTTGGGCTATCGTGACGTGTCCGTAGCGTTTCCCGCGTTGGTTTGGCATACCCGTTGGTACTGAACGTGTCGGACTCGCCATTAGGCGAAACGCCCATATTTGATCTTCAGCAAGTCGATTTAAGAACGGAGAGTAATCCAATGTGCGTTGGATCGCGTCCTCCGCCCCTGCCTCTTCAATAATCTGAGTGCAATCCGGTTCAGTAGGGGACAGAAGGTACAACGAGGTACCCACGGTTTGATCTACTCGCCAGAGAACTCTCCCGGAGTCATCCTGTTGGGCACCATCAACCGCCTTCATAATGACCGCGTGCATCACTTGAGGTGAACCTAGATAGCGTCGTGTTTGTCTACGCCGTGGGTCTAGATCAATCTTGGTGAGGAACACTAATCATTCACCTCCAATTCGGCCATTGGGTCGTGGGGATCGGGCACTACCCTGTCCGTTCCCAAATGGGTGACCTGACGCTCGACTTCCCGAAAACCGTAATCCCGCTTTTCTGGGTTAAAAGACAGGGGAACGTCTCGACTCCCATAGGAGCCTTTCCGTTCTGCGTCGGGAACTGCGTCACTGTCAATGAGTATTTCTGCCTCGAAAGGAAGGAACTGTTGCCCACGGCGCTGTTTGTTTTGCTGCTCGCGTTGCCACTTGTCTTTAAACCAAGTGGCTGCAATCCACGGCTCCTGGGACAAAACATCCAATAACTCGCCTTCTCGGACCCCTAAAGATAGAGGTTGGGTAGGCGGGCATGAGCGTCTACCCAGGTAGAGGGGGAAAATTGGACGCTGAAGTGCCTCGTGGAGGCCCTGTAGTAACGAAACCTCCCCTTCGATACCAGCAAGAAATACCGCATCAGCTAGGTAATACCGTTGCGATAGGGGCATTGCGTCTTTACCATCCAGACTGCGCGCAGTCTGAAAATCGCGAATGACACTACCCGGTTGATCTTTGCGGACTCCGAAGCGCAGGCTTAAAAGATCCTCAATCGGATCCGTGCGCCTTCGCCCCTCTGCGGCAGCGAGCATGCCAATCACGCCACTTTTTGTTGGGGCGAGTTCGGTTTTGCGCACGCTGAAGCGAGAGGCGGCTCCCCAAGATTGTAGGGGGGCAGCGAGTTTAATGAGCAGGACGGCCATTAGGCCAACTCCTCACTTGCAGGGAGGTGAGTCAAAACTTGGGGAACCAGGTCTGAGAAAACAACACGGTCACCCAATTCGGCAACTGCATCTGAATCCCTCAGGGACACAACGAAACTGGCAACAGGCGACAGGCCGAAGTTTCGCTCAATGTCCTGTGCATGATTCTTTAGGGCGGTCACCGAGCCAGCAAGGTATCCACTGGACACGTTGCTCTGAATCGCTGTCTCAAATGCTCCCACTAGTGACACCGGTTGATCGTCACGAATAGTGACAACAATTGCCTCGGGTAGCGTGCGGTTGGCAAAAGTATTTTGTTTCCCAGTAGGCATTGATTTACAGAATGCGGTAATGAAGGCATCCAGGGCGTGCAGCGCTGCCTCTCGATGTCCAAGATTACTGACCAGCATGTCGAAATTGACTGTTGCGTAGCGGTAGACCGTGGCGGATGAAAACTCGACAGTTCCCATCATTCCTGCCCCAGCGTCTTCCTCTTCAGACTGTTGTTTTGCGTCATCAACCGCGGTGAAAAAATCGTATTCTGTTGCGGCTGCGTGCGTAGATAATGCGTGTGCGACCTGGCAGGCTGCATCGACATTGAGATCAGTGTCATCCGCGACCATTCGACCAAAAAGGGCTACATCCGCTGCATGATCTTCCTTCAGGATCTTCTTTACTGCTTTCGCATCGGGATCTGTTCCCTCGTTTATTGCCTCAATTGCCAAATCCGCCAGACGATCTACCTGACTTGATGACAGGAACAGAAGATAGGTCGATTCAAACGGTGCGTCTGTTTTGTTGCGAGGCACTGCTAACTTAATTTTGGCCTGTTTGAATACTTTCTCAGCTGCGGAGAGCGCACTGTCCTGGAGTTCCGGTGCCTTTTCACTGATCCGACGAGTGAGGACTTCAAGGACGCGTTTTGTCCTGATTCCTAGGTTGTCAATATTGAGTACCTCGTCAAAGTAGAGACGAGTTGCCCGCTTCCAGGACTGGCTTGATACACGTAGACGACGCGCGCCTCCGTAAATAGCAGTCTTTGGCGAACCAGAGTCATCGCGGTTGACGCAGGATGGGGGAATATTCTGAATGATGTGGATATCAACGTAGGTGCTCATATTAGTTCTCCTCACTTGAGATAGGGGATTGGGATTGTTGGTTGTTGGCAGGAATAGTGGAGTTCTCGGTTCGCGAGTATTGGCGTGACCATCGCAGGCGGACTTTGGTGGCCCCGCCAGGTAGTTGGAAGTGAAAGAGGTCGTCTGCGAGCATGGCGTAATCCAAGGGGATTTGCTCCGCTCGGAGCTTTGAGACAAAAGTCCGCAGATGGTGTCGAAGTTCGTCAATGGTTGTTGAGGTGACGAGGGCGTTGTAGTGTTTTCGAGTTGAGGATTCTTCCCCACCTCCCTCTCTAACGAGTAAGGAAGCAGCTGCGCCGAATCCTCTACCCGCTTGATGCATTTCGTGAGTGCGTGATTGTTGGTGGACGGCGTAGAGAGTCATTGCAGTGTGGACTGCAATTTCTTTCCAGGTTGGATCGTCCCCAACAAACTCGGGTTCCTCAATGCTGGTGAGGTGCCATATGGCTGCGCTTTCCCCTGGGGCTAGGGTGACGGCTTTACGGAGTTGCGCGAGTTCGGCTCTTCCTTGGGATTCATTGTTGAGGTAGCGAGCCTGAAGGCCGCGAGCGCCGTCGAGTCTCTCTGAGACTTGTTTGCCAACGTCACCTAAACGTCGTCGCCGTTGGGGTGCAGGTGTCTCAGTTGACACTGCCTCGTCATCGGGGGAATTCATTCGGATCTCCTGTCTTCAGTGTGAGGGGTATGTGTTTCTTCAGGAAGGATTTCTTTGAGGCGCCGTTGGAAAAAGAAAAGTGCACGACTGACATCCATTCGGTTAGTCCCGTCTCCGCGGCCAGCGAAGGCTCTCGGTGGAAGGGTATCTACGAGGGCGTGACTTTGTTTCAACGCCTCTTCACGGAGAGTGCGTCGCCACCCATTCCGAGCCGTTGTCGGTTCAGGTTGCTGTTCTAGACTGGTGAGCCAGCGGGGAAAGAGTTGGTCTAGAAGGGTGTAAAAAGAATCCTTTGCGTGAGTGTTTGCCGCCTTCGAGGTGTCTGGATCACCTCCTCGTGCGCGATCCAGATTGGAAGCTAGCGCTCCAACGCAAGCCGCAACTTTCTCGCTCTCTTCCATTGCATCGATCGTTACCTGAAGTAGACGTTTGTTTGTGCGGTCGAGTAACTGCGTTGGAAGGAAAAGGTGGTCATCAATCAGCTCCACGACCACCGCTTCTTGAGATCCGTACTCGATTCCCGTGGCGCGAAGTGGAACCAGACCACTTCGAGGAACGACCTCCTCATCAATGAGCTCCTGGTAGAAATTCACTACGTCTGGAGCTTTAAAGCGGGTGACTTCGCCAACGCCTTTAATAGTTTCTGTGGGGCTCATCCGTCCGATGACTGAAGAGAGCCCACGCCAAAAAGCTCGATCGGTAGGGTGTTTCCGAGGCATGTAGACCACGGATTTCAGCTTCTTTGTCTGTGGTTCTGAGTATCTCCAGGCGGTCATTGGCTCGACATGGAAACGATTTTGTGGGGTTGCTTTGTCGCCGTTGCCAATAAATAACGAGGTGACGGAGTTGTTGTCACCGTGCAGTAGGATGCGTCGCGTTTGCCAGGTGTAGCAGGAAACGGGGCCTGTAGGCTCACGGTCTACTGACATGCCAACATCGCGTTGTTCTTCTTCCCATGGGGGAAGATCCCGATGAATATCAACATCGAGTGACAAGCCAGGTGTCCCTGGAACAACCGTATTCAGTAGTAGCGTCTGTTCAAGTGAGTCTCCGAGCACTGTGACACTACCGATTTGCCCGGTCCACCCTGGGCCGATGGGATACCCTTTACCTCCTTTAACTGCTGGATCGCCAACAGCGCCCGAACGGATACCAGAAGGATCGAAGGCGTGTACATGCACCAACCAACGTGCAGCTTCTGCCCAACTAATCGATTCCAGGCCTTTACCTAGTCGAGTGGTAAAGAATGGGTGGCCATTTGGGACGTCCACAATAATACTCTCTAGAGAGGACGTCTTCCCAGATGCTGAATGAATGCCAGCGACCTGGAAAAATGGGTGGATTGGGTGTCGCAGATCAAAACGATCCCGGTACTTCTCGAGGTACTCTGCGCACGCAGTGCCCAGGTCCTTTTCTTTGTCCCAGTACTGCCTCCACGCATCAAAATTTTCCGGCCCTTTTAATGTGCGATGGCAGATAGCCAGAAGCAGGCGCAGGATCGCAATGTCCTGGCTGGCAATCTCGCCGTGAACGCCCTCAATCTGGTCCGCCTCACGAAAAAGCGTCAGAAGCGAAACCTCATCGGTCGAACCACTTAATCGGCGTATAGGTATCCAGGGTTCGTCTAACAGGTTAAATGGTGTGTTCATTGGGATTTGATCTCCTCTAAACCAGTGTGGGGTGAATATTTAAGTCTGACGCCGTTGACTTCAGCTTCCCCGTCTTCGAGGATGAGGAATAGTTGTCCAGCTAAATCATGATTTTTCTGCCATTCAGCCACATAGAACTTTTCGAGCTCGTCAATCGTTTTCTGAAGCACATGGGGCGCGTTGAAGGTCGCAGGAAGGCGAACTGCAGACATAGCCATGGCGCGGATGGCTTTTCGATCAGGAATCCGATTGGACGGAACGATAAAACTCTCAAGTTGAGGTTCTGAGGGTAAGGTCAGAAAATCTTCTTGTCCGCCAACAGTGTGTCGCGATAAAAGAAGAACCTCCAATGAGTCTTCTCCGTCGCGAACATGCGCACGTCCTTCTTCCTCATTGTCTGAGGCGTGCGTGTGGAGCCAATCAACCAAAGATGCTGCGCGCTGCTCGACTTGGGGAGGATCGAGAAGGAATGCGCGTGCGGAATTATGTTTATCGCGGTCTTTTGCTTCGCCTGCCTTTCTGGCTTTCGTGAGGGCTTCCTCCCATGAAGGTGGGACGGATGGGATCTGACCATAGACAGATTCGATGAGATTGTGGATATCGTCTGGAGTATTAATAACTCCTCTGCCCTGAATGATGGTGTCAAGTATTCCTGCGGTTAAGAGGAGATCACGATCGCCGTAGATCCACTTCGCGCCACTGTCGAGTTGCGGATCAGATTGATCTCTAGATGGAAGCATATCCACATAACAGGTGGCTGAGGCTAATGCTTGTGGACGTGTTCGTGTGTGGCGGTGGAGGCGCCCCATCCTCTGAAGAATGAGATCAATGGGGGCGAGGTCTGTGATGAGAAGATCGAAATCGATATCGAGTGACTGCTCGACTACTTGGGTAGCGACCACAATGGCACGATCAGGGCGATGAGGTTTTGAGCGTGGAGGGCCAAATCGCGCAACAAGATCCGCATCCTTCTGTAAACGATCAGCAATAGTAAACCGGGCATGGTTGAGGCTGACATCCTCCCCGAAGTGTTCTTTGAGCTGGGTGTACGTTTCCTGTGCGCGTCGCACCGTATTGCGAACGACTAGAGCACAACCGCCATTGGCGAGTTTTTCTTTGAGTAGAGGGACTAGGGAGTCTGCTTCCAGTTGTTTGATAGCGACCTGCGATGAACGCCCTGAAGATTTCGTGGGGGTAATGCGAACTTCCTTCTGACTGGCGGAAATTATGCACGGGAAAGGCGTGGACAGGTTCTCAGGCTCAGAGCGATTTTCATCATCAGGTGGGGTGAGTCCACGTTGGTAAGCATTGACGAGGGCGGAGGCGCGGGCTTCTGACAGTGTTGCGGATAAAAGTATGACGGGTACCCCGTAGGAAGCTAACCAGGTTAATGCTCTATCCAGGTAGGCGTTCATATACGTGGAATAGGAGTGAACTTCGTCAATAATGACAACTTTGCGGGACAGGCCAAGGTGACGCGTAGCAAGATGAGGAGCACGCATTGCGGCAAAAAGTACGTGGTCCACAGTAGTGACAACAAAATCCGACAACATGGACTTTTTTCTCCCACTAAACCAGGAGAGAATTGCGGTGTCGATTCTCTGAGGAGACTTGTCACCCTCCCGGGAGCCCCTGAAATGAGTGGAATACTCATCCTGGCCTACCTTCGTGGGGTGGGGGACCTTATCTTCATCGGTACCGCCAAGAGCGCCAAGAAGCCGATCATGAATCTCCCATCCAGTGCGCCGTAAAGCCTGAGTCTGCTCGTTGAGGCGAGCGCGACCATGTTGTAAGGCAACAGAGAAAATCGATGGCGCTCCACCAGATTGATAGGACTGTTCAATACGTTCAAGCCAATCAAGATCGCGGGTGAACATTGCATCTGTCGTGGCCTGAGTGGGGAGGGCGAAAAGGGTACCACTCTTGCCTGTGCGAGCAGCGAGGATTTCCGCAGCAAGTTTTGCGGCTTCAGTTTTTCCTCCACCAGTACTGTCCTCAATAATGAGCAATCCTGGCAGACTCATCGTGCGGGCAGCGTGAACCGCCTCTGTCTGTATATCGGTAGCTTTAGCGTCGGTTGGCAATGTAAAGCGTGATCTCAATAAATCGTCCGCACTAATGCCTTCATCTTTGGGTCTCCATGGCTCAGGAAATTCTAGGCGTGCTATACCTGCTTGAACGCGCTTTGCATGGTCTTGGGGAGTGAAAAACTCACGGGCATCATCATTCTCAAGAACGTGAGGGAAATAGTCTTCACATGAGGCAATCCAATCGGCGACGATAATCAGGCCGGAGAGTTCAACGAGGAATGGTTGAGACCAATGGATATTCGCCCAGTGGGGGAGTAGGTGCGCTGCGTTAGTGCGTTCAGTGACCAATGAGAGCAGCTGTACGCGCACATCATGCCAGAGACCTTCACCAATAAGGTGCTCCATATCGTGTGCATTATTTACTGCGGATTTCGTTGGGGGAATTCCATGGTGTGCGCCCGCAATCGACGCTAGTGCACGAGCCGGATAGCGCGGCCACTTATGTTCTTTTTTCAGCCATTGCTCGACAATATGTTGCCCCGCGAGTGCATGAGGAGCCTTGCGACGCTCTTTGGAGTCGAGGGTTTCATGGATTAACCCGTGCTCACGCATTCTGTCGTCAAGGGATGGTACCTGGCAGGCAAATGCTGGTGTGCACTTTCCGATGTCGTGGACGGAAGCAAGCCATGACGCCAAAAGGCAAAACTCATCGACTGGATCAATGCCGGAAGTCGAGTTAGCGAATTCGCGCTCGAGGAGGTCACCAATGGCAGGCGCTAGCCACTTGCGGGCTAAATGCTCGGCTACTGCACCCGAATCGAATAGGTGTAACCAGAGAGGTAACCAGCGTTGGCGGTCAGGGTCATACCCAGCTTTTGCCCACACTGTGCGTGCTGCGGCTGACAGGGCCATGGGATCCTCCATCGGATGTGACGTGACTTACTATAGGGTCTGGCAGGGATCTTGCAAAATCAGGTCTTTGTATTGTGATCTGCCTAGATGGCGTATTTATTTCTTGCTGCTCAGTATGTAGTGACCCACCTACATTTGCGTGTGCGATTGATAGGCTGGGGAGGAATTGCCAATAAATATGGCACGCATCACTTATCTTTCGTCCTCGTAAAGAAATCCCGCCCCCTCCATGCGGAAGGGGCGGGATCTGTTTGGTGCGCGACAGCTAAATGCTGCTACCTAGCCGAGCCCAGCCCGGCAGCCATCCGCTCACTCAGCCACACTGGGGTGCGTCATGTCCATTGGCACCACCCACTTGTCGAACTCTTCGTCGGTAACGTAGCCGAGCTCCAGTGCTGATTCGCGCAGGGAAATACCCTTCTGGTGGGCATTCTTGGCAATCTTGGAGGCGCGGTCATAACCAATGTGACGATTCAGAGCAGTCACCTGCATGAGGTTCGTCGCCAGATTCGCCTCAATACGCTCCAGGTTTGGCTCAATTCCATACGCACAATTGGTGTCGAAAGAAACGCAGGCATCGCCCAGAAGGCGAATAGATTCCAGCACGCACCATGCCATTACTGGCTTGAAAACATTGAGCTGGAAATTGCCTTGAGACCCAGCAAAACCAACGGTTGCGTCATTACCAAAGACCTTTGTTGCCACCATTGTCATGGCTTCGCATTGGGTGGGGTTGACCTTGCCCGGCATAATGGATGAGCCGGGCTCATTTTCCGGAATAATCAGCTCGCCAATGCCATTACGTGGGCCGGAAGCGTACCAGCGCACGTCATTAGCAATCTTCATTAGGGCGTCAGCCAAAACGCGCAGCGCGCCAGAAACCAAAACAAGAGCATCGTGGGCGCCGAGGGCAGCAAAAAGATTGTCAGCCTGGGTAAATTCAATGCCAGTTTCTTCGGAAATCTTCTTGGCGCAGAGTTTGCCAAACTCGGGGTGAGCATTCAGGCCAGTGCCCACAGCTGTGCCACCAATGGCCAGTTCGCGGGCGCGAGAGTCAGCATATTCAATGCTTTCCAGCGCGAAATCAATTTGCGCAACCCAGCCAGAGAAAACCTGACCTAAAGTAATAGGAGTCGCGTCCTGAAGGTGGGTACGGCCCACCATGACGATATCAGCATATTCTTTTGCTTTAGCGTCGAAAGTGTCACGCAATTGGCGAACGCGCGGATACATAGCGACAAGTTCATTCACCACGGCAATATGCATTGCGGTGGGGAAGGTGTCATTTGAGGATTGTCCGCGATTGACGTGATCGTTGGGGTGAACGGGAGCTTTAGAGCCCATTTCCCCGCCAGCTAACTCGATGGCGCGATTAGAAATGACCTCATTGGAGTTCATATTTGACTGGGTTCCAGATCCGGTTTGGAAAACAACCAGAGGGAAATGGTCGTCAAGGTCGCCAGCAATCACTTCGTCGCCCGCGCGAGCAATAAGATCAGCAATATCCTGAGGTAGTTCCCCCAGCTCTGCATTTGCTAATGCGGCGCATTTCTTGAGGACTCCAAGGGCGCGCACCATTGGGCGTCCCCACACAAAAGTGTCGCGTCCAATATCAAAGTTATTCAAGGAGCGTTCAGTTTGCGCTCCCCAATAGCGGTCGGCGGCGACCTCAATGGTCCCCATGGAATCAGATTCAACGCGAGTGTTTGTCATGGGATAAGCCTATCGGCCCTCAGGCTGCGCTGTCGGGTCGCTCGTCCCAGGCTTTCGGGTATATGTGACCCCGAGGTGAGTATTATTCACGAGGGCGGGGCCGTGCCCTTACGCAGCCTCGAAAATACTCACCGCCCGGTCTATTATGGGCGTGGCTGCCCAAGGAGGAACAATGCCAACGCCCCTTACACTCTCTGCTCAACTTGCCCGCGCACGCATGGCAGTTTTCGCCCTTTTCTTTACTAATGGCGCCCTCTACGCCAATCTGGTCCCACGATTTCCCAAGATTAAAGACGTTTTCGGGCTGAGCGATAGCGTGTATGGCATTACTGTCTCTCTCCTTCCCCTCGGAGCTATTATTGCGGGCTCCGCTGCGGGCTGGGCCATTCGCCGATTTACTTCTGCACGCACCGCCGTTATGGGAACAATGGGCATTGGACTCATGCTCACCCTGGCGGGCTTTATTGTGATGTGGCGAGAAACAATGGGCGATTCCCCAGGTATATATGGGCTTATTGCCTATTTTGCCTGCGCTATCTGTTTCTTTTTGGGTGGGGCCTTAGATGCCGCCACTGACGTGGGACAAAATGCGCATGGTCTTCGTGTGCAACGCCTTATGGGGCGCCCCATTATTAATAACTTCCATGCTGGCTGGTCTATTGGCGCAATGACTGGTGGAATAATGGGAGCTGGGGCAATTGCTCTTGGCCTTCCTGTCGGTGTTCATATGGCAATTTCGGCGGGAATCTTTTTTATCGTTGGCCTTATCTGCCTGCGATTTACATTGCCTGGAGCTGATCCTGAGAGGGGAGAACTCGACCCTATTCTTGCAGGCGGCGCACAGGATGATGCTCCAGTTGATGGTGATGATCTCCCGGAAATGCAGGTCCATACCATTCATCTAGGGCCATGGTTGGTGGTTGCCGCTGTTACCGTTCTGACTATTGCTGGAATGCTAGTCGAAGACGCCGGAGGAACGTGGTCCACCCTCTATATGCGTGATTACCTTGGTGCTGCCCCGGAATTAGCCAGTATTGCCTTTATTGTCCTTCTCGGTGCCCAAACAATTGGCCGCTTAACGGCTGATCGACAAATGGAAATCCTAGGAAATAGGAAAACCGTTCAAGTTGGAGCGTTATTAGTAGCCACTGGCATGGGTATTGCCGTCATCTGGCCCAATATTTCCACCACGCTTATTGGCATGGCCTTAGCTGGATTTGGCTGCGCAGGCATTGTTCCTATTGCCTATAACGCGGCAGATGATATTCCTGGCTTACGGCCGGGAACGGGCTTGACAGTAGTGACGTGGCTTTCGCGTTTATCTTTCCTTGCTGCCCCGCCAATCGTCGGATTCATTATTGAACGCACGTCACTACTCACGGCAATGATCGTCATTCCAATATCGGGAATTCTTGCCGTGATCTGTTCCTTCATTATTGCCAACGAGGGCGGGGCGACATCTGCACAGAAATCCGCGCCTAAAGAGAAGGTGAGCCTTACTTAAGCTAGCCTTCCCAGTTAAACTCTAGATATGTCTACTTCCTCATCGGATGCTCCACTGCCGCAAGCATCGAGGCCCACAGCCACCGCACCGGGACACTGGGTACTAGCCCGCGCCGGAAAACGGGTTCTCCGACCAGGTGGAGCAGACCTCACGTCCTCCCTTCTTGCCCACGCCCACCTCAAAGGTGCCGATGTCGTCGAATTCGCGCCCGGATTGGGACGTACCGCCAGCGAAATCATGGCCGCAGCCCCGGCCTCGTATATGGGAATTGACCAAGACCCTGACGCTGCCCGCCGCGTAGGTGACATTGTTGGCGCGCGGGGCACCGTTCGCCAAGGAGACGCCGCGTCAACGGGCCTTCCCGACGCGTGCGCCGATACCGTCGTTGGTGAAGCCATGTTGACGATGCAGGGCGATAAAGGAAAAGCCTCCATTGTCGCCGAAGCAGCCCGCCTCCTGCGCCCCGGCGGACGCTACGCTATTCACGAATTGGCCGTCACTCCCGACGATATTGACCCCGAGATCCATACAGATATCCGCAAAGCGTTGGCCCGTGCCATCCACGTCAATGCGCGCCCCATGACTGCCGCCCAATGGGCAGATCTCCTGCGGGGTGCCGGCCTTGAGATTGAATGGATGGACACCGCACCTATGGCCCTACTAAAAATGGGGCGTAATATCCGCGACGAAGGAATAATTGGGACCTTGCGGATTCTGCGCAATGTCCTGGCGGATAAAGAGCTCCGTCAACGTATTATGACCATGCGGAAAACATTTGCCGCACATGAAAAATCGATGTGTGGTATCGCTATAGTGGCTCGTAAACCCGAAGAACCCACCGAAGAAAAGGATGCTTAAAATGGCGCTATCATCCGATTCCAACACCACAACACCAAGTCCGGTAATGACAGTGGTGGAAGATATTGCCTCAATGATTCAGATCAATGAAGGGGCAACAGTGTCACGCACGGTCATGCACTGTGAAAATATGCGTCTCGTTCTTTTTAGCTTCGATAAAGACGAAGTCCTCTCAGAACATACTGCCGCAATGCCTGTAATTCTCCAAACCCTCGAAGGCGCCCTGGAAATTGAGGCAGATGGCCGCACTGTTATTTTGAAACCCGGTGACGTGATGCATTTTGGAACTCGACTTCCACATGCCGTTCGTGCAGTAGAACCCTCCAAGATGGCGCTTTTTATGCTGGATTCTCGGCAAAAAACCGCGAAGTAACGTGATCGAACCCGCAGTTATCCAGCTGCGGGTTCGCACTTTTTCGAGCACAATGACACTATGTCCCCTCTCATAGTTGACATTATTGTCGGGCTCGTCATTCTTGCGGGCGTTATTGGCGCTGTTATCCAAATAATCCCCTCTGCCCCAGTTATTGGCATTGGTATTCTTGGGTGGGCGATCTACTACAATACGCCCACCGCATGGATTATTTTCGCAATCGCCGCTGTTGTATTGATTGCTGCCACCATATTGAAGTTCCTTATTCCTGGAAAGAAAATGGCGGCCTCAGATACGCCCAATTCCACTTTGATTATTGGCGTTGTCGCCGGCATTATTGGCTGGTTTACAATCCCTGTTGCGGGTTTCTTTGTGGGAGCACTGGGCGCCATTTATTTCCTCGAATACCAGCGCCTGAATGACACTAAACTTGCGTGGAAGTCCCTGGTTGAGGTCCTCAAAAATGTCGGCTTGTCGATTCTTATTGAGGTTCTCGCCGCCCTGATTGCCGCATCAACGTGGATCGTTGGACTTGTCCTCGTCTAAAGTCACGAGGGCGGGGCCGAAACTTAAGTGTCTCGGCCCGCCCTCGTTACCTGTGACAATCCTGCTCGGTGGGCTACCCACCATAAAAGCCCACTGACAATTACTCCCGACCCCATAAGGGCATGCAATAGTGGTGCCATTGAGGGCTGGTCAAGGACGCCAAGAATGGCAATACCCAAGCCGTGTAAAAGCGACACAGCACTGGCCATCAGGAAAATAGGGGCCGCCGCCGAATGGGCGCGGATCCATATCTCTTCAGATGTACGAAATGCCGCGCCATAGAGCCCAAGGCGCCCCGCAAAAGGCAGCGTTTCATTCTTTCCACGCACCCCGATATAGCCACTCAGCCCACCGAGACACCCAAAAAGAAGAATGCTTCCTAAAGCCAGGTAGATCACGACTTCTGCGCCCCGCCCTCGTCAATGCCTGAGCCGGGTACGCCAGAAACAGCACGCTCTAATTCTGCTACCCAATCGGCACCAGAAATATCGGAAGGCATTCGCCAATCGCCACGTGGCGACAGGGAACCACCTGCCATAACTTTCGGGCCATTCGGTAGGGTAGAGCGCTTAAATTGCTGACTAAAGAAACGGCGCAAGAATAGCGATTCCCACTTCACAATCTCGGCCAGACTATAGGCGACTTTTTCTTCCTCAGGGAATCCAGCAGGCCAGGCTCCGCGTTCTTTATCGCTCCAGGCCTTTTCAGCAAGGAAAGCAATCTTCGAGGGCCGTGCCCCGCGCCGAAGCATGTAGTACAGGGTGAAATCCTGCAGATTGTAAGGGCCGATCTTATCCTGCGTTGACTGCATGGATTCGCCATCTTTTGAGGGCACTAATTCCGGAGAAATCTCCTGACCCAACACAGACAGCAGCACTTCTCCGACGCCACTATCAAATTGGCCCGATGACGCGACCCAGCGAATCAGGTGCTGAATCATTGTTTTTGGTACGCCAGTATTAACCGCATAGTGACTCATATGGTCACCCACACCAAAAGTGCACCATCCTAAAGCCAATTCAGAGAGGTCACCGGTGCCTAAAACAATTCCACCGTGGTGATTGGCCAGCCGGAAAAGATAATCGGTACGCAGGCCGGCCTGGACATTCTCAAATGTCACGTCATAGTGGTCGGCACCTTGAGAATACGGGTGACGCATATCCGCCAGCATTTGCGTTGCTGCTGGCTTAATATCGATTTCCTCAAAGGACACACCCAGGCGCTCTGACAAGGCCCGCGCATTATTCTTTGTCCGGTCGCTTGTGGCAAAACCCGGCATTGTATAGGTGAGAATATCGGTGCGCGGCCGCCCGAGTCGATCAAAAGCCTTTGCCGCCACAATGAGTGCATGAGTGGAATCCAGGCCGCCAGAAACCCCCAGAACAATCTTTGGATTCCCAATGGCTTTCAGCCGCTGAACTAGGCCTGTGACCTGAATATTGTAGGCCTCGTAGCATTCCTCTTCTAAAAGCTGCGGATCGTCAGGCACAAAGGGGAAACGGTCAACGGTGCGCAGCAGACCTAAATCAGTGCGCGGTGGATTAAGCTCAACAACTTCATGCGAGGAACGGGCAAGAAGAGGAGGCCGATCCTGCTGATAGCGCTGAACAAGAAGTTCGGCATTCTCGCGGAAAGTTCCTTGCCTGCGACGCTCATACACCAGCCGATCCAGATCAATATCGGCCATTGTCACAGTGGTGCCTTCGCTAAAGCGTTCGCCTTTAGCCAGGCATTCCCCGGCCTCGTAAATCAGCGACTGCCCATCCCAGGCGAGATCAGTAGAGGATTCCCCGAACCCGGATGCCGTATACACATAGGCCGCATTAAAACGCGCTGACGCACTGCGGACCATGAGTTCACGATCACGCGCCCGGCCTACCGTAATAGGCGAGGCCGAAAGATTGACAATGACGGTTGCCCCATCAAGAGCAGAAATCGCCGATGGCGGCACTGGCACCCACATATCTTCACAGACATCGACGCCAATACTTAAACCGGGGACATCATCCAGGTCAATAATGGTCTGCCCAAAAGTCGGGTAGAAATCCGGCGAATTTTTTGGATACCAGCGGGCCGCATTAATCCATGGGGGAGTAGCCGGGCCTGGAACAGCAAAATGGCGCCGCTCATAAAACTCGCCATAGGTTGGCAGATGCATTTTCGGAATAACTGCCAAAATGCTGCCCTTATGAATGACAACGGCGCAGTTATAGAGCCGATCAGCATGACGCACAGGCGCGCCCACAACCAACACTGGAAGAAGGTTTTCTGAGGCTGCCCGAAGGCGCGCAATAGCATCATCCACCTGGTCAAGAAGAACATCCTGAAGAAGAATGTCGTCAATGGCGTATCCCGATAAACATAATTCCGGGAATACCGCCACAGCCACCCCGGCCTCATGACATTGCTGTGCCGCAGAAAGGACTTCTTCGGCATTTTTTTCTGGACGCGCGGGATAAACCGGCAAAGTCACGGCAGCAACTCGGGCAAAACCCTGGTCATAGAGGCTATGGAAGTTCATCACTATCCTTCATCGAGAACGGGGTGGCATAAAGCGCAACGGCGCAGCGGAAAATCCGCCAATCACACTAACGTCAGCGCCTGCTGAGCAATAGCGACTTCCTCATTGGTGGGGACAACAAGAACACGCACAGTGGAATCCGGCGTAGAAATAGTGCGGGTATCGCCGCTACGTGCCTCATTGAGCGCAGGATCGAGTTTGACACCAAATGGTGCCAGGCGCTCGCAGACTTCTGCTCGTAAAACAGCGTCATTTTCGCCAATGCCAGCAGTAAAGGTCAGCACATCAAGTCCGCCAAGCTCAGCGGTATAAGACCCGATGTACTTCAGAATACGGGTCACGTACACATCCAGCGCCAGGCGAGCGCGCTCTTGCACTTCCCCTTCACCCTCGCGGGCCATTGTGCGCACAGCACGCATATCATTTTCACCCGTCAGACCTTTCAGGCCGGACTTCTTATTAAAGAGGGTGTCGATCTCATCAATAGACCATCCGGTTTGACGCTGAATATGGAAAACCACAGCCGGATCAATATCGCCCGTGCGCGTGCCCATAACCAGACCCTCAAGGGGAGTTAATCCCATGGAGGTGTCAATCGCGTGCCCATCTTTAACCGCAGAAACAGACGCGCCATTACCCAGGTGAAGAACAATCTGACGCAGATCATTGCGTTCTAAATACTCACTGACATGGCCAGAAACATATTGATGCGAGGTCCCATGCGCCCCATAGCGGCGAATAGAGTATTTCTCTGCGACCTCACGATCTAATGCATAAGTGGCAACCTCAGCGGGCAAATGCTGGAAGAAAGCCGTATCAAAAACCGCCACATGAGGAATATCGGACATGAGTTCACGCGCCACATCAATACCTTTGAGGTGGGCGGGATTGTGCAGTGGAGCTAAAGCGCAGAGTTCCTCAATGAGATTACGGACTTCATCGGTAATCAGTGCCGGCCCATCAAAGTACTTTCCGCCCTGAACAATACGGTGTCCAACAGCCACCACATGAGCTTCGCTTAAATCAGGCCCAACTTCGTGGAAAAGACGCAGAACCTCGCGCATACCGACTTCATGGTCAGCAACAGGCTCATTAATGTCCACGACGTTGTCGCCGTAGCGGTGCTGAATATTTCCCTCCGATTCGCCAATACGTTCGACGAGGCCCTTCGCAATCGCATCACCCGTTTCAGGGTCAACTAATTGGTACTTAATAGAAGAAGAACCGGAGTTAATAACGAGGACAGTTTTCGACACCGTAGGGGCCTTTCAGAAAAGAAAATGGGAGAGGGGATAGGGAAGTGACGAGGGCGGAGCCGGATATTTTTACTGCACCCCGCCCTCGTCCTTTTTAGCCCTGAGCTTGGACAGCAGTCAGAGCAACGGTATTGACAATGTCTTCGACCAAAGCGCCACGGGAGAGGTCATTGACTGGCTTATTGAGCCCCTGCAAAACGGGCCCAACAGCAACCGCGCCAGAAGAACGCTGCACCGCTTTATAGCCAATATTTCCCGCATTCAACGACGGGAAAATAAACACCGTGGCATTACCCGCTACTGGCGAATCCGGCAACTTGGTGGCCGCAACAGAAGGATCAACGGCAGCATCAAATTGGATGGGGCCTTCAATAGGAAGATCCGGGGCCTTTTCCCGTGCCAAACGGGTGGCCTCCACAATGGCATCCACATCCGACCCGGTTCCCGATGTGCCCGTGGAATAGGACAGCATGGCCACCTTCGGATCGACTCCAAATTGGCGGGCTGTTTCCGCAGAAGAAATCGCAATATCAGCTAATTGCTCAGGTGTTGGATTCGGGTTGACGGCGCAATCGCCAAAAGCCCACATCCGGTCACGCATCAGCATCAGGAAGACCGAAGACACCAGGGACACCCCAGGGGCCGTCTTAATAATCTGGAATGAGGGCAAAATGGTGTGGGCAGTGGTGTGGCGTGCACCGGAAACCATGCCATCGGCGTCACCCATATGCACCATCATGGTGCCGAAATAGGAGACATCCTTAATGGTTTCCCGCGCCTGCTCTAGCGTGACGCCCTTCTTTTCGCGCAGACGCGCAAACTCCACCGCGTATTTCTCAGCCAATTCGGCATTATCTACCGACACAATAGTGGCCGCAGAAATATCGAAACCAAGCCCAGCTGCCCGTGTGCGCACCTCATTGTCATCACCAATGAGAATAATGTCAGCAATGCCGCGTTGAAGAACTTCTGCAGCGGCTTCAAGAACGCGATCATCTTCCGGTTCAGGCAGAACAATGCGCTTACGATCAGCACGTGCTTTATCCACGAGATCCGCCTGGAAAGCTAGGGGCGTCATTGCTGTCGGCGCAGGGGTGCCAACAAGCGCCTCAATAGATTCTTCTGTCAGGGGCAGGGGCAAAATCACCAGGCCGGGGACAGAAAGAGAAGAAGCCACGGAAGCAGGTAGGGCAACAGCCTTAATTTCTGCTTCGTGGCTTTCAGCGCGTTCGCGTGCCTCTTCGATTTCGACTTTGAGAAGATCCGCCGGGACACCTTCAGTATCGAGGGTGAGGACAATACCTGCTTTTGTCGAGGCTGCCAGGTCCAGATTCCATCCCAAGGTGTAGAAGAAACGCACCGGAGCATCCGCGAGACCATCAATAACCACAGTATCTGTGGTGGCTTTACGAACAGTATTGACGACTTTGAGGAGAGCATCATCTGGCGTGGCAACAGCGTCAGGCAATGTGGTGCCCTCCAACGCACCGATCCGAGTGACACTGCCACGTTTTTCAAGAGCTGCGGTGAGGTCATCACCGAGCTGCGCCGACGTGGCGGCATCAGGGGAGAGGACAAGGAATCGGGTGGTCACGAGTGCTCCTTCGATCTCTTGAGTCGCCGCTGGTGGGGTAGCCACTGGCGGCAGGACGTATGGGGCAGAAGTTGTCCCGCCCTTATCCTATTCTCCGTGTGTGCTTCACTTGACGACAAATAGCGGGCAATGTGTCACAGCGTGCCACTAAGGTGAGTGGAATGGATGAGAAAAATCGATCCGCGGCGATGAAATGGATGGAAAAAGGCAGTGTCCTTTTTGTCATCCTTGCCACCGCGACTATTGCCCTCATGGCGGCAACGAATCATCCTCATCGCGCAGTACTAATCCTGGTGGGCACATTGGCGATTATGGGGGGATTGCGTGCCCTATGGCCAGGCCGCCCCTGGTTTGCCTCCCGTAACCGCATTGGTGATGTTGCGGTCTATCTGACCCTAGCCCTGCTCATCTGGTGGTTATCTCCGTGGACGGCGGCCTTAGGTTTGGGCTGAGTGCTGCTGACAGGGACGAGGGCGGACGGTAGGATTGTCTCGACATCGAGATTTCTCCTCTCACCCCAGTAACCCTCCAAAGGACTCACAATGGCGAAGATCAAGGTTGATGGACCCGTAGTTGAACTTGATGGCGACGAGATGACGCGCATCATTTGGCAATTTATTAAGGACCGCCTAATCCATCCCTATCTTGATGTGGACCTGCGTTACTACGATTTATCGATTCAGAATCGCGATGCCACCGACGACCAGGTCACTATTGACGCAGCCCACGCTATTCAAGAGCATGGCGTTGGCGTTAAATGCGCCACCATCACCCCCGATGAAGCCCGGGTGGAAGAATTTGGCCTGAAGAAAATGTGGCGTAGCCCCAATGGCACTATTCGCAATATTCTTGGCGGCGTTGTTTTCCGTGAGCCCATTATTATTTCCAATGTTCCCCGCCTTGTTCCCGGGTGGACAAAGCCTATTGTTGTGGGCCGCCACGCTTTTGGCGATCAATATCGCGCCACTGACTTCCGCGTTCCCAGCGCTGGGACCGTGACATTGACATTCACCCCGGAAGACGGCTCTGAGCCAATTCAGCATGAGGTTGTCCGTATTCCCGAAGGGGGAGGCGTGACAATGGGTATGTATAACTTCAATGAGTCCATTGCTGATTTTGCTCGCGCGTCCTTTGCCTATGGCTTAAAGCGCGGATATCCGGTGTACCTGTCCACGAAGAATACTATTCTCAAGGCCTACGACGGCGCCTTTAAGGATATTTTCCAGGAGGTCTTCGACGCCGAATTCAAAGCCCAATTCGATGCTGCCGGACTGACCTATGAACACCGTCTGATTGACGATATGGTGGCTGCCGCATTGAAATGGGAAGGCGGTTATGTGTGGGCATGTAAAAACTACGATGGTGACGTCCAATCCGATACTGTTGCCCAGGGTTTTGGTTCCCTTGGTCTCATGACCTCTGTCCTCATCACCCCAGATGGGCGCACAATGGAAGCCGAAGCAGCCCATGGTACTGTCACCCGCCACTACCGCCAACACCAGGCGGGCAAGCCCACCTCCACTAACCCGATTGCCTCGATTTTTGCCTGGACCCGGGGCCTGGCTCACCGCGGAAATCTCGACAATAACCCGCAATTGGTGGACTTCGCCCAGACACTAGAGGAAGTCGTGATTCGCACCGTTGAAGGCGGTCAGATGACGAAAGACCTTGCTCTGCTCATCGCTGCTGACGCGCCGTGGTTGACCACGGAGGAGTTCCTCGCAGCCCTTGACGAGAACCTCAGTAAGCGTTTGGCCTGAGTTTTCGCTTCTTTCCCCGTCCTCGTGAATAATCCACGAGGGCGGGGCTCGTGTGCTATTCCGCTGGATGGACGCCTCCGAGTCACTTCTGAAAATCGCGGCATCCTTAGGATATGCTCGACATCCTTAAAAAAGGCGGCATCCTCGTGTGGGTTATTGCCGCCATTATTCTTGCGATCGTTCTTGGGAGTGTCCGGATTGGGCAGTGGCACCTGATCCCCGTTGAAGTGGGCCACGTTTTTGCCACATTCTCTGGCCTCTTTGGGCAATTCCTTTCTTTCGCGATTCCCCTCATTATTATTGGCCTGGTCACTCCCGCCATTGCGGATCTGGGGCATGGCGCCGGGAAGTGGTTGGGAATTACCGCTGCTTTTGCCTATGGCTCCACTATTTTTGCTGGCCTCGTCACCTGGTTGGCATGTGCCCTGGTCCTGCCACGGGTACTGCCGTCTTCTCTGGCTCAGGTAAAAGAGCCCGGTAGTGCCTTTGAGAATTATTTTGCTGCTATTGAAATCACCCCGGTTATGGGCGTGGTCACCGCATTGGTGCTGAGTTTTGTCCTTGGTGTTGGGCTTTCCCTTATTCCGCGCGGCGTCCTTCGGAAGGGCTTTATTGAGTTCCGTGCGATTATTACCAAGGTTATTGACCGCATTATTATTCCCCTCCTGCCCATCCATATTTTCGCTATTTTCCTTAACCTCACCTATACCGGTGAAGTCTGGCATATTATGCAGACCCTTATGGCAGTAGTCGTGGTTGTTCTTGTCCTTGAAGTCATTATTCTCTTCAGCCAATACACCCTCGCTGGCATTATTGCCCGGAAAAATCCTCTGACTGCACTGATGGCAATGTTGCCAGCCTATTTCACTGCGTTAGGAACGTCCTCTTCGGCGGCAACAATTCCTGTGACATTGAAGTCTGCTAAGAAACTCGGTGTCAGTGATTCGGTGGCCAATTTTACGATTCCACTGTGCGCCACTATCCATTTAGCGGGCTCCACGTCAAAAATCTTCGCCTTTGCCTTCGCCATTGTTTTCACCCAAGGAATTGCCGTGACCCCGGCGCAGTGGATCGGATTTATCTTTATGCTTGGCGTCACAATGGTGGCAGCTCCAGGCGTTCCCGGCGGCGCAATTATGGCGGCCTCGGGTGTTCTCACCTCAATGCTGGGCTTTGACGAAGCAGCCATGGGCCTCATGATTGCCTCCTATGTGGCCCTCGATTCCTTTGGCACCGCCACTAATGTCACTGGCGATGGGGCTATTTCCCTGATCATTAATAAACTCACTGGCGGCAATCTCAATGGCAGCGAGGACTTAGAAAATGCTCGGGAACTCTCCTTCGATGGCATGGCGTATCTCGATAAAGTCTCTGTTCCTGGACTGGTTTCACCAGAAGACCTAGAAAATAGTGCCGCCGCAAATAATGGCGCCACCCCGCCCTCGTCACAGTGACATCATCCCTGAGTGAGACGCCCGGGTGAGCACGGTCATACAATAGGAGTGCTCGCTCCGGGCCCCTCCCGGACACCCTATGAACGGAGCCCATCACTATGGAACAACCTGCTCGTGAGTCGTCCACAACAGGAGTACGCATTGGGGTGCTCACCTCCGGTGGTGACGCACAAGGGATGAATGCAGCTGTTCGCGCAGTCGTTCGCACCGCCTTGGTTCGCGGAGCCCAACCCTATGCCATTTTTGAAGGATGGGCGGGTGCCGTTAACGGAGGCGACGCTATTCGTCCAATGGGCTGGTCAGATGTCTCCAATATTCTCCACGCAGGCGGCACGGTGATTGGCACTGCCCGCAGTGCTGAATTCCGTGAATATGCGGGACGCCACGCTGCCGCAAAGCATCTAATGGAACACGGAATCGACCACCTTATTGTCATCGGTGGGGACGGCTCCCTGTCAGGCACCAATGAATTCCGTGAAGAATGGTCTCAGCACCTTGCCGAACTCGTTGATGAAGGTGTCATTAGCCAAGAGGACGCTGATAGCCATCCTCGCCTTGTTGTAGTGGGCCTTGTGGGCTCTATTGATAACGATATGGTCGGCACTGATATGACCATTGGCGCCGATACTGCCCTCCATCGAATCCTTGCTGCCATTGACCAGATTTCCTCAACCGCTGCCTCCCACCAACGCACATTTATTGTCGAAGTAATGGGCAGGCACTGCGGATACTTGCCGTTGATGGCTGCGGTTGCGGGCGGCGCCGACTATGTTTTTACGCCAGAAGACCCAGCAAAAGAAGGCTGGGAAGACGAAATGGCCGAATATTTGCGTCTTGGTCGCGAGGCCGGACGCCGTGAATCCATTATTCTCGTCGCTGAAGGCGCCACCGACGCAGCCGGAAATATACTCACTACCGCCGATATTGCGGCCGCATTAAAAGAACGGACAGGGGAAGAACCCAGGGTCACTATTCTTGGCCATGTCCAACGCGGTGGTTCACCATCGTCCTATGACCGGTGGATGTCCACATTATTGGGCTATGCCGCCGTCCAAGAAATCTTGGAGTCGCCTGAACAAGACGAAGCCTGCATTCTTGGTTTGCGTCGCAATCGCGTCACCCGAATTCCCCTAATGGAAGCGGTGCGTGAAACCCGCGGGGTGAAAGATCTTATTGCTGCTGGAGATTTTGCTGCTGCACAAGCCAGCCGGGGCACCTCTTTTGCGACAATGGTGCGTATTAATCAGGTTCTTTCCAGGCCCCCGCAGCTAATGAATGCGGCAGAAAAAGGCGCTAAACGGGTCGGTATTGTGCATGTGGGTGGTCTTGCACCGGGAATGAATACTGCTGCCCGCGCAGCCGTGCGCCTGGGTATGGCTAAAGGCTGGACTATGCTCGGAATTGAGAATTCTTGGGCGGGCCTGGCCGATAATACTGTCCGCGAATTAACCTGGTCGGATGTTGAAGGCTGGGAGTTTAGGGGCGGGGCTGAACTTGGCACCCGGCGCCCTATCCCAGAAATCGAAGAGTTCTACGCCATTGGCCGGGCCATTGAACGCAATGATATTGACGCCCTTATTGTTATCGGTGGAATGAATGCCTACCTCAGCGTCTACAATATGATTGCAGAAAAAGACCGGTACCCGGCATTCCGTATTCCTATTGTTCTTGTGCCAGCAACCATTGATAATAATGTCCCCGGGACAGAATTATCTATTGGCGCTGATACAGCGCTTAATAATGCCACGTGGACACTCGATCGGATTAAAGAATCTGCCGCAGCGTCCCGGCGTTGTTTTGTTGCCCGAGTTATGGGGCGTAATTGCGGGTATTTAACGGTAATGTCTGGCCTGTCCTCAGGCGCAGAATATGCCTACCTCAATGAATTCCCGCCATCATTGGCTGATATTGACGCCGACGCCCAAAAAATGCGCATGTCTTTTGAAGCAGGACGCCGCCTTTTCCTGGTTGTCGTGAATGAAGACAATGACAGCCACTACACCTCAGAATTCCTTGCCTCAGCATTTGAAGCCGAAGGGCGGGGCCTTTTCGACGTCCGCCACACATCCGTTGGCCACCTCCTGCAAGGGGGAACTCCCAGCCCCTTTGACCGCCTCCACGCCACGCGCCTTGTCGATATTGCTCTGGAAGACATTGGCAGCCAATTTGACGAGGGCGTAGCGCGGGCTGTGTATGTCGGACAGGTTGAAGGAACGAATGCTATTCGCCCCGTTGAACGAATGATGGATGACCTTGATATGGCTCACCGCCGCCCCTTTATCCAGTGGTGGGAAGAACTCGTTCCTGTCCTCACCGCTGTCTCATTTAAAGACAGCGACCATGCACTGGCCAGAATTAGTATTTCTGATGCTTCCGCTTCTCAGCGTTAATATTGACCCCGCCCTCGTCTGAAAAAAATAGAGGAGATATTGTGACCGACCTTGCCCCCATTGATCCCACAACAACTGCCGCATGGGATGCCTTAGATAGTCGCGCCCAAGAATTCGATATGGATTTGCGCGCCGAATTCGCTGCCGACCCACAGCGCGCGGAAAAATGGTCCCGCACCGCGGGCGACCTTTATGTCGATCTGTCGAAAAATCTCATTGACGATGCTCTTTTAGCTGATCTTCTTGCTCTTGCTGAACACACTCAAGTAGAGCAATTGCGTGACGCCATGTATTCCGGCGAGCACATTAATACCACCGAAGATCGCGCTGTTTTACATACGGCATTGCGTCGGCCAAAGACAGACTCTTTGAATGTCGATGGTCAGGATGTTATTGCCGATGTGCACGACGTTTTAGAGCGGATCTATTCCTTTGCGGATCGCGTGCGTGACGGCCAATGGGTGGGTGTCACCGGCAAGCCAGTATCAACAGTGGTCAATGTGGGTATTGGCGGTTCCGATTTAGGGCCTGTCATGGCTTATGAAGCCCTCAAACCCTATGTGAAAGAGGGACTCGAATGCCGTTTTATCTCCAATATTGACCCCACTGATGCGGGTGAAGTGACAAAGGATCTGGACCCGGAAACCACCCTGGTCATTGTGGCCTCTAAAACCTTCACCACCCTCGAAACCATTACGAATGCCCGCGTTGTCCGCGATTGGTTCCTGTCTGCGCTCAAGGAAAAGGGAATCATTAACGAGGGCGATGAGACCGGTGAAAAAGAGGCGATCTCCAAGCACTTTGTTGCTGTCTCCACGGCCCTTGATCTTGTTGCCGACTTCGGTATTGACCCAAATAATGCCTTTGGATTCTGGAATTGGGTGGGCGGTCGCTATTCAGTAGATTCTGCCGTCGGATTATCACTTGCCATTGCTATTGGCAGGGAAGGATTTGCTGACTTCCTTTCTGGCTTCCACACCATGGACCGCCATTTTGCCGAGGCTGCTCCAGCTGAAAATGTGCCACTACTGATGGGGCTACTCAATGTGTGGTACGTGAATTTCCTGGGGGCAGAATCCCACGCAGTGTTGCCCTATTCCCAGTACCTCCACCGTTTCCCCGCCTATTTACAGCAGCTGACAATGGAATCCAATGGGAAGTCGGTACGGCGCGACGGCGCTCCCATTACCTACGAAACGGGCGAAGTTTTCTGGGGCGAGCCAGGAACAAATGGCCAACATGCCTTCTACCAGCTGATTCACCAGGGCACGCGAATGGTGCCAGCCGACTTTATTGCTTTTGCACGCCCCACATGGCCTTTGCGTGACGGTGAAGCCGATATGCATGAGCTTTTCTTGTCGAATTTCCTGGCGCAAACAAAGGCCCTGGCATTTGGCAAGACCAGCGATGAAGTCCGCGCTGAAGGCACCCCTGAAGCGATTGTGTCAGCCCGTGTCTTTACAGGAAATCGACCCACTACCTCGATTATGGCAGCGGAATTGACTCCATCTGTCCTCGGTCAACTCATTGCCCTCTACGAGCACATTACTTTTGTTGAGGGCGCCGTATGGGGTATTGATTCCTTTGACCAGTGGGGCGTGGAGCTCGGCAAGGTTTTGGCCAAGCAGATTCTGCCCGCTATTAGTGGCGATGAACAGGCTCTTGCTGGGCAGGATTCCTCCACCCAAAATCTCATCGCCTTCTACCGCAACAACCGCTAAGGCACTCGCCCCGTTCACAGGCATCTGTGGGCGGGGCACCCTTTTACTTTTTTCGCGGCCCGCTTGATGCCCGCACAATCAGGGGTGAGGGCACTATTCTCCGGTCTTCTTCTGTGCTTTGCCCGTCGAGTCCAGACAGGACCTGATCAACAAGCTCAAATCCAATGCGATCGAAATCCTGCTGAATAGTGGTCAGGGGAGGAATGGAATACTCGCCAATATCAATTCCGTCAAAGCCAATAACGGAGATGTCATCGGGGATTTTTCTCCCGCCCTCGTCTAATGCACGCATAAGCCCCAATGCCATTTCATCATTTCCGCACAGAACTGCCGTGACACTATCCATTTTAGCTAATTCTTTCCCCGCAATATAGCCACTTTTTGTGCTCCAATCGCCATAGAGAAGTGGCCCTTCGGGAATACCCGCATCCTGTAATGCGCGGCTCCATGCGGCATAACGGAGGCGGGCTGAACGCGAATCTAAAGGCCCACGAATATGAGCAATACTGCGGTGTCCAAGGTCGAAAAGATAATTCATTGCCTCTTGCACGCCGGATACTTGATCGTGGAGAACACAGGGATAATCGTCAATGAGGCGTGAATCAGAAACAGAAACAGGGACGCCTTTGGGAAGGCGTAATGAACCCCTCGCAGCAGAGCCGGCTTGAATAATAATAATCCCATCGACTGCCTGATCAATAAGGAGGGTTGTGGCTTCCTGTAAATCATCAGTTTCGGGGTGGGGGACTTGAATAATGGTGGTGGAATATCCGCGTGCGGCAGCTTTAGAAACAATTGCCGCGGTAATACAGGCTTCCCCTGTTTTTCCGACGTTCTGGGTAATGACTCCGAGAGTGTGGAATGATCCGGAGCGCAGAGCCTGGGCAGCGCGATTCGGGGTATATCCCAAGCGTTCCATGGCGTCGCGGACCTTTTGACGGGTTCCTTCGCGCACATTAGGGGCCTCCCGCGAGACACGGGAGACAGTTTGGGGAGAGACCCCTGCCAATGCGGCAACATCGGCAATTGAAGGCGATTGCGATTTCGCTGGTGAGGGCCGGGACATAAAGAAAGCCTAACAAATCTGCCGGGCACGGCTTGGTAACGTTGCCAATGTAGTTCGTGTGGGGCAATTTTTCCTTCGGCGAGGGCGGGGCGCGGGCACAAGATCAGCCTATTTTTCCCCGGAAATTCAACGTTATTGAAGTGAGACGCTCCAATCTGTTTTCCTGGGGGCGCCGATCCTGCTATTTTGGCAACGTCACCAAGGACGGTTGGCCACGGCGAAGTGGCCAATGTGACCCCACCACAGGATGCGCTGTAGCAACGCCGGTGGGCTAAAACAAAAGGAGTTCACCGATGAACAAAGTGAAGATGACTACGCTATTGGCCGGTGTAGCTGCAATGAGTTTGCTTATTGCTGCTTGCGGAGGTGGCGGTAGCGCCCCTGCTGACCAATCGGGAGCAGCAGCCAGTGGCGATCAGACCCTAACGGTGTGGGCCTGGGATCCTGCCTTCAATATTTACGCACTCAAAGAGGCAGAGAAGGTCTACCAAAAGGACCATCCCGACTTTAAACTCGATATTGTCGAGATCACCTGGGATGACACACAAGCGAAACTCACAACGTTGGCCCAGTCCCAGCAACTCGACCAATTGCCAGACATCTTCCTTATGCAGAATAACGCCTTCCAGAAGAATGTCATTAACTACCCCGATATCTTCTCAGACTTCTCGAAAGCTGGCGTCGATTATTCCCAATTCCCCGCCTCGGTAGTCGCCTATTCGACAATCGAGAATGTCAACTATGGTCTGCCTTTCGATTCCGGTACAGCTATTGGCGCCTACCGGACAGACATCCTGGCGCAAGCTGGTCTGAAAGTCGATGACTTCAAGGATATTACCTGGGATCAGCTCATCGAAAAGGGCAAGATCGTCAAAGAGAAAACAGGTAAACCCCTCCTGTCCACTGTTGCTGGCACATCCGATATGGCACTGATGATGCTCCAATCCACCGGGGATTCCATGTTCGATAAAGAGGGGAATCCGACGATTGCAGACAACGCCACCCTATTGAAGGCTTCGCAGATCTATAAAGAACTCGTCAGCTCAGGAATTATGATTGAAAAGAACTCCTGGGATGAATACATTGGCTCCATTGTCAATGGCGAGGTTGCTGGTGTCTACAATGGCATTTGGATTTCTGGCTCTATTCAGACCGCAAAAGACCAAGCAGGAAAGTGGGCGGTAACAAATACTCCCGCAATGCCCGGTATTGAAGGGGCCACCCACTACACAGCAAATGGTGGCTCCTCCTGGGCCATCAGTTCCAATGCCGATGTTGAATTGGCCAGCGACTTCCTGAAATCCACCTTTGCTGGTTCCACCGAATTCTACGACACTATTCTTCCCTCATCTGGAGCAGTAGCCAACTGGATTCCCGCAGGCAAATCCGAGGTTTACGCCAAGCCACTTGAGTTCTACGGCAATGACGCCATTTATGCCAAGGTCGTGGAGTACTCCTCTAAGGTTCCCACGAATAACACAGGCGTCTACTACTACGAAGGACGCGACGCAATTTCCACCGCCTTTACCGAGATTGTTGCCGGTAAAGACCCGAAACAGGCGCTCAAAGAAGCCCATGACAAGGTGGAATTCGCAATGAAGTAAAGAGTGCGGCGGGGCGTTAGGCCAGATCTTTGCTGGCGCCCCGCCCTCTTTACTGAAAGGGACGATAAATAGTGAGTACCGCTAATACCGCACAGGTGCGCCGTCCTTGGTTAACCACAGGACGCAAATATAGTTTGACTGGCTGGGCATTTTTGCTCCCAGCTGCCCTCCTCATCTTTGTGATGAGCTTTTGGCCGATGATTGAGGCCTTTATTATTTCCCTCCAAACAGGTAAAGGGAGGCGCCTTAAATTTGCTGACCCACTGTGGGAAAATTATGTACGTTTGACTCAGGATGAAGTCTTTATCCAGACCATGGGAACCACCTTCCTGTATTTGGTGATCCAAGTTCCCTTAATGCTTATTACTGCTATGGTCCTGGCGGTGATCCTCAATAAGCGGGATCTGAAATTTAAAGGCCTATGGCGTACCGCCATCTTCCTGCCATGCGCTGTTTCACTGGTGTCCTACTCGCTGGTCTTCCGGACGCTTTTTGCCACTGATGGATTTGTCAATGATGCCCTCATGGCGCTCGGAATACTCCAATCCCCTGTGAATTGGTTGGGTACCCCTGACACTGCGCGAATGGTGATTATTCTCGGCCTGCTATGGCGATGGACTGGCTACAATATGGTCTTTTATTTGGCCGGCCTGCAAAATATTGACCCCCACACTATTGAAGCTGCGAAAATAGATGGAGCAAGTGCATTCCAAACGTTCTGGCATGTGATTGTGCCGCAATTGCGTCCAATGATCGTCTTGACAGTCATTATGTCCATTAATGGCACGCTCCAGCTCTTCGACGAGTCATGGAACCTGACCCGCGGCGGCCCAGCTAATGCCTCAATGACCATGTCACACTATCTCTACGATATTTCTTTCCTCCGTAATCCCAATATTGGCTATGGTGCCGCCATTTCCTATGTCATTTTGATTCTGGTGGCGACTCTGGCTCTTATTCAAATGAAGGTGGCTGATAAACGTGACTAAGGCAGACTCGTCTCGCGCGACTCGGCGCGCTCTTCGTGAAGCTCCCCAATATATTTTCCTCACCGTCGTCTCGGTGATATCGGTTTTCCCGCTGTACTTTATGGCAGTTTCGGCCACAAATACCACGCAGGATGTTTTAGGGTCGCGGATGCTCCCTGGAGGAAATCTTCTCGCCAATTATGAATCCCTTGTCTCTAAACAAGATCTCATGTCGGCTCTAGGTTATTCGGCATTGACTGCTGTAGGAACGACTCTGCTCGCCTTAGCGGTCTGTTCCATTGCCGGATATGGCTTTGAAATCTACCATTCGAAGTCGAAGGACGCTCTCATGAATATCCTTCTTCTGGCAATGATGATTCCTTTTGCTGCCACAATGATTCCCCTTTTCCGCCTTTTTGCTTCCTTAGGTCTTGTTAATAGTCTCTGGGCACTGGTTCTTCCAACGATTGCCACCCCATTCCTCATCCTTCTTTTCCGTCAAGCCTCGCGCTCTTTCCCACACGAGGTTATTGAAGCCGCGCGTATTGATGGCTTATCGGAAGTGGCGATTTTTCTCCGGATTTTCCTGCCCACTATGCGTTCAACCTATGCAGCGGCCGCAGTCATTACCTTTATGGCCGCCTGGAATAATTTCCTCTGGCCACGGGTTATTCTCATTGACAATGACTTCCAGACCCTTCCACTGCTCATCTCGAATTTTGCTGGAGGGTACGTGGTGGACTATGGCGCCCTCATGTTGGCAGTCCTTATTGCCTCACTACCTGCAGTCATTGTCTTCCTTGCCCTACAAAACGCCTTTGCCAATGGAATTACAGGAGCAATTAAGTGAGTCACGTATCCTCCTTTGACCCAGCCTTCCTGACCGACCCAGCGGCCTTTGCCATTGGTCGCCTTCCCGCCCACTCTGATCATCACTCCTATCGTGTCGGGGAAGAAACCCAGGCAGGACACTTGGTCGAGTATTGCCTGGATGGACTGTGGAAATACCACCATGCGCAGAACCTCAATGAGGCCCCCAGTGAATTCGCAGAACCTGACTGCGACATTTCAGCGTGGGAAGACCTGCCCGTCCCAGCCCACGTCCAACTACATGGCTATGACCGGCCGCAATACGTCAATATCCAATACCCCTGGGATGGGCATGAAGACCTCGACCCGCCTCAGATTCCCACCCGCTACAACCCGGTGTCCACCTATATTCGCGATCTGAACCTGGAAGCGCCGCAGGCAGGGGAGAGAATCCATCTGGTTTTTGATGGCGCTGAATCCGCCCTCGCACTATGGGTAAATGGCTCCTTTATTGGCTATGCCACCGATTCTTTTACCCCATCGGAATTTGATGTGACGGAGGCTCTTCGCCCCGGCCATAATCGTATTGCCGTGCGGGTCTGGAAATGGAGCGCAGGCTCATGGCTAGAAGACCAAGACTTCTACCGTTTTTCCGGACTTTTCCGCAGCGTCTGGCTACGCCGGATTCCCCCTGTCCATATTCGCGATCTCCATATTGCTACCAATTTGGATCCTGACTATTCCCGTGCGCAGGTGGATCTTCACCTCGATATTTCTGGCTCCGCCGCAAAAGATGCCACCATTCGAGCCACTATTGACGGGGTAGGGGAGTTACAACCTGATGGAGATGGAAAGTGGACACTCACTATTGACCACCCCAAATTATGGAGCGCCGAAACCCCGAATCTCTATACCCTCCACTGCGAAATCCTGAGCCCAGGCGGCGATATCTATGACGTCGTCAACCAGCCTTTTGGCGTGCGACGATGCGCTATTGATAACGGAGTTCTCACCATTAATGGCCAGCGCCTCGTCCTTCGCGGCGTCAATCGTCATGAATTTGGCTTACGTGGCCGGGTCGTCACCGCTGAGGAAACAGAACGCGACATTATTGCCCTGAAAAAAGCAGGGTTTAATGCGCTGAGGACCAGCCACTATCCAAACTCTTCCATCCTTTATGACCTCTGCGACCGTTACGGCCTGTACGTCATTGATGAAATGAATCTGGAAACCCACGGAATGTGGGAACGCATTATTCGTGGTGCCCCAGAAAGTGTCGCCCTTCCAGGGGACCAACAAGAATGGAAACCTGCAATCCAAGACCGCGCTGCCTCCATGATGTATCGGGATCGCAATCACCCCAGCATCATTATGTGGTCTTTAGGAAATGAATCCTATGGGGGCACCGTTCTGCGCGATATTGCTACCTGGCTTCGCGATAATGACGACCGACCCATTCATTATGAGGGTGTCCATTGGGATCCACGATATCCCGAGACCACGGATGTCATTTCCCAGATGTATACCAGCGCAGAAGATGTGGCCGCATATCTTGATGCCCACCCAGATAAGCCGATGATCCTGTGCGAATTTGCCCATGCTATGGGCAATTCCTGCGGGGCCGTCGAAAAATATATGGATCTCATACGCGCCAATGAGCGTTTCCAAGGCGTTTTTGTCTGGGACTTTGCCGACCAAGCAATAGCCTTGCGCGATCGGTGGGGGAAAGAATATTTTGGCTATGGAGGAGATTGCCAAGAAGCCCCCCACGATGGGGACTTTAGTGGCAATGGTCTTTTCTTTGCCGACCACACTCCAACGCCAAAATTGGCGGCACTATCCCACCTCTATCAGGGGATACATGCGGATATTACGCGGGACAATATTACCATTCGCAATGAGTATGCCTTCCTCAATACATCCGCATTTAACTGCCAGGTCACCTTGAAAAAAGAGGGGAAAGTTCTAGCAACTACCACGCTAGAAACCGCAGTTGCCCCAGGCGAAAAGGCTGTTATTCCTCAGCCCCTTGATATTCCTCCCCGCCCTGGTGAATACACACTTGATATGACTTTTGCCCTGAAAGAAGCGACTTTATGGGCAGGCGTTGGGCATTGTATTGCCCGCAATCAAGCAGTGGTTACCAATGACCCCGCTCCCCAGTGGGCGCGGATAGGCGCAGGCCCCGCCCTCGTTCATTATTCTCCTCTTCGTATTGCGAAAGGAACACATTCCCTGGGTATTGGCGGGGACCATTTCCATTGCCTTTTCTCCCGCCTCCGCGGAGGAATGCAGTCCTACCGAATAGGAAATGGGGCTCGGGCAAAAGAAATGCTTCGCGCAGTGCCAACGGTGAATTTCTGGCACGCCCCCACTGCAAATGAACGCGGCTGGGGCGCGCCAGCAGAAGATGGGCAATGGCTTTTAGCCTCCCGCTACGCGCACATAAAAGAATCCGACCCCTACACCATTGAACAGAGCGAGGATTCTCTTTCGGTGTCCTGGACAGTGCATTTACCCTCGAATCCGAGTGGAACCTGCGATATTACAGCGCAAATATTCCCCGATTCGACGGTGGATTTCTCTCTTACCCTCAATCCTGACCAGGCATTACCAGCCCCACCGGAATTTGGAATGCTCTTTGCTCTCGACCCGGATCTCACCTGCCTGAAATGGTATGGCGAAGGCCCGCAGGAAAGCGCAATAGACCGCAGGGCTGGGGCTTTCCTCGACATTTACGAGGGCGATGTCACCACTCAACTCACCCCCTATATTCGCCCTCAAGAATCGGGCTCCCATACAGGGGTGCGCTGGGCAAGCGTGACAAATCAGCAAGGAGTGGGGCTTCATTTTGCCGCGAATACTCCTATGGAATTCTCGGCACTGCCCCATAGCCCCTTCGAGATAGAAAATGCCGCCCACCCGGTGGATTTACCACCCCACCAGTACACCTGGGTCCGTCCAACCCTTATGCGTCGCGGGGTGGCAGGAGATAACTCCTGGGGGGCGCGCACTCATCCAGAGTTCTGTCTGCCCACAGGGCCGCTCAGTTTCTCTTTCTCAATGCGCGCCACCACAGCGCATTAAAGGGCCCCAAGGTTAATTGTGGGCTCAGCTTCGCCCTCGTTGGAAGAATCTTTCGACGAGGGCGGGGCGGAGCGCTCAGAAGCCCACGGCACAAGCGCCTCTGGGGAAGTCGTCAGATTCAGACGCGCCTCAGCTTCGGCCAGATCAAAATCAGCCGCTGGCCACTGCGGATTAATGTCTTCTAAGGTGCGCACGAGAATCTCTTGAACGGCAAGGCGTGCATACCATTTATGATCCGCCGGGATGACATACCAGGGCGCAATCTCGGTTGATGACCGCGAGAGCACTTCCGAATAGGCACTTTGATACTGCGCCCAATGATCGCGCGTATCCAGATCACCCATAGAGAATTTCCAATGCTTATCAGGGCGTTCCAAACGCTCACGAAGACGCTCACCCTGCTCGGCATAGGACACCACTAAACAGACTTTAATGACCCGGATTCCGCGGGCAACCGCATCACATTCCATCTGATAAATCTCGTGATAGCGCCGCCCCAACTCGTCCTCGGATACCGCCCAGGACTGGTCGAAGTGCTGTCCAAGGCGGGCCTGCGCCGTTGGGACAAGAAGGTCCTCATAATGCGAGCGATCAAAAACGCCAATGTAACCAGGTTGCGGCAAATGCGGGCGAATACGCCAAAGGAAATCGTGGGAACGCTCTTCCTCTGTCGGCACTTTAAAGGCTTTCAGCGCAATACCTTGCGGATCAACCTGGCCAACAACATGGCGAATAATTCCGCCTTTACCGGAGGTATCCAAGCCCTGAATAATCAGCAAAATCGCCTCATTGGCACCATTTTTCGAGCTGGCATACAAGCGTTCTTGCAGATCAGCAAAATCTTCGCCCCGGCGTGCGAGCAGCGTTTCCCCGGCAATGTCATCCCCAATAAAACCGGGTGTGGTATCGCGGGCAAAACCCTCTAACGTGAAATCTCCGCCAATACGCAAAAGCTCGCGCGGATCCGCATTCCACGTCGCTGCCTTCTTTGCCTCCTTCTTGGCTTTCTTTTTACGTTCCTTGGCAGCTTTACGAGCTGCCTTTTGCGTTTTTTCAATGGACTGAGACCGAGCGGCAGCTTCCGCAGCGGCTTTCTTGGCGTCTTTTTTGGCTCCCATTAGGCACCTCTCAATGGTGTCAGCAGTGCCTTAAGCCTATGGGTTTTGGGATGACGATTCCAGAGATAAAAGTGGATAAAAACTGCATCTGGGACTGGAGGCATGGGCGCACGGCAGTAAAGACCACTAGGCTTAAGACATGGCCTCGGAAATGTTCCGAGTACTAGAAGTGCCCCATGAGGGGCCCAGTCGAAAGCCCAAGGAGCTTTAGTCATGGCAGAACCCCGTATCGTTACCGTCACCGGCGCCGCTGGCAACATTGGTTACGCCCTTCTTTTCCGTATTGCTTCTGGCCAGGTTTTTGGTCCGGATGTTCCCGTCAAGCTGAATCTGCTGGAAATCCCTGCCGGTGCGAAGGCCGCTGAAGGCACCGCCATGGAACTTGATGATTGCGCCTTCCCGCTGCTCGCTGGTGTGGATATCTACACTGACGCCACCCCTGCATTTGACAATGCCAATGCCGCTTTCCTTGTGGGCGCTATGCCCCGTAAGCAGGGGATGGAGCGCGCTGACCTCCTCGAAGCCAATGCGGGTATTTTCGGCCCCCAGGGTGCAGCCATTAATGCCGGCGCCGCCAGCGATATCCGCGTCATTGTGGTGGGCAACCCGGCCAATACCAACGCCACCATCGCCGCCAATGCTGCCCCCGATGTCCCCGCCTCGCGTTTCACCGCCATGATGCGTCTGGATCACAACCGCGCGGTCTCTCAGCTCTCGAAGAAGACAGGCGCCCCGGTTTCCGCCATTGAAAATCTGGTTGTGTGGGGTAACCACTCTGCTGACCAGCACCCTGACGTCTCCTGGGCCACCGTGGAAGGTAAGCCCGCCCTCGACCTCGTCGAGGCCGAATGGCTGGCTAGCGAATTCCGCCCCGTTGTGGCTAAGCGTGGTGCAGCCATTATTGAAGCCCGTGGAGCTTCCTCTGCAGCATCGGCAGCCAATGCCGCCATCGATCACATGCGTGACTGGGTTTTGGGTACCCCCAAGGGTCAGTTCACCACCTCCGGTCTGATTAGCGATGGCAGCCACTACGGTGTGCCTGCTGGTCTGTGCTTCGGCTTCCCCGTGACCTCCACTGGTGGCGAATGGGAAATCGTTGAGGGTCTGGAGATTTCTGCTGACACTCAGGCGGGCATTGATCGCAATATTGCTGCCCTGCAGGAAGAATATGACGCCGTCAAGGAGCTGGGTTTCATTAAGTGACCTGCTGATTCGCGTCAAAGGGAAGGCCGTGTGCACCTGGTGCATACGGCCTTTTCTCTGTCTTTTTATTGACGAGGGCGGGGATTATGGCACAGAAATACGGAGCTGTCGATAAAAAAGTCAATACCCAACTAATGTGCACACTTTAAGGTCCCGCCCATGGGTGCACCATCGGCCTCAGAAAGTTTTCTCCCTCCAAAATCATTGGTAGGCGCATGCCCGTGCGTCTGAATCGACTAGGGCAAGGAGGCCCCGATGGGAATGACCATTGTCGTTGCAGCAGATTCTGCAGGCGTAGACTACAAAGAAGCTTTGAAAGCGCTCCTGGAAGCGGATCCCCGCGTTGATGCTGTAATTGATGTTGGCCTTGCCCCCGGCGAAGATGAGGACTACCCACATGTTGGGGTCCGCGGCGCCCGACTGATTGCTGAAGGTAAAGCAGATCGTGGACTTTTCTGTTGTGGAACTGGCATGGGTATGGCCATTTCTGCAAATAAAGTCCCCGGAATTCGGGCATCAACGGCACATGACTCTTTCTCAGTAGAACGCCTTATTCTGTCCAATAATGCCCACGTCCTGTGCCTCGGCCAGCGGGTGATTGGACTGGAATTGGCTAAGCGTCTTGCTACTGAATGGCTCGGTTATGAATTCGACCCGAGCTCTCCCTCTGCTCCCAAGGTTGAGGCCTTGGAATCCTATGAGCAGATTGACTCCTAGTCCGGCACCTGTGCCGTCTCTACCCACATCTACTTCAAGGACGAAGATATGTTATTTGACGCTTCAATTGTGCCCGACACTTTAGTGACGGCGGGCAATATCGACCTCTTCTGGCTCCTCGCCGCATTAGCGGGTGGTGCTTTTGGCGCCATGATTGGTGCCAACTACGCCTTTGCCTTTACCGGTGTCAGCATTCTCATTGGTCTAGGTATCGCTGGCGGAACTGGTTCCTCGCTGGTTCTTGACTATGTGGCCTTTGGCCCGGCGTGGGGCCCGCATGTTGCCTTCGCTGGTGGCGTGGCGGCCGCAACCTATGCAGCGAAGAAAGGCTATATGGAAGTCGCCAAGGACATTAACGCCCCCTTGGTGGGCCTTGGCAAACCCGATGTTTTGCTCGTTGGTGCCGTTTGGGGCGCCGGTGGCTATATCTTCCAGAAACTGATCACCCTCATTCCATGGTTCGGAACCAATACTGATGCTGTGGCACTGACAGTGGTGACCTCCGGTATTTTGGTCCGCGTTGTTTACGGTAAAACTCCTGTTCTCCACGCACTGACCCCACCCAGCGACGAAGCTCGCTGGCTCAAGTGGCAGGAAACTCCCGGCCAACTCTTCACAGTGTCTGCCTTCGCTTCGCTCTTTGCTGCCGGTATTGCCACCATTCTGGTGGGTTATGTGGCACCTAATGCGCCAGACCCGACAGTGATTACCAATAATGCGCAGGCCTTGCCTTTTGCCTTCTCCTCCATCTGTATCTTCTTTGTCGCAGCAGGAATGAAGTGGCCAGTCACGCACCACATTACGATTACTGCTGGTTTGGCTGCTGCAAAGTTCCTGCCCATTGTGGGTAATGGATTCGCTGCAGTCCTCATTGGCATCGTCTTTGGTGTCATTGCTGGATTTGCCTGTGAATACTTTGCTCGCTTCTTCTTTAACCATGGCGACACCCACATTGATCCCCCGGCAGGCATTATCTGGTTTATGAATACCGCAGTTGTTGGTATCGCCGGACTACTTGCCGCCTAAATAGCTGAATATCACGAAGGAAGCCACTGCAATGCCCACGACAGACGATCTGACCCAATGGCCAACCGAGTTTGCTGACGCCTATGTTTTTGACTTGGATGGCACCATTTATCTGGGGGAACACCTTCTTCCCGGAGCACGACGTCTGATAGAGGCATTGCGTGGCCGTGATATTCCCGTGCGTTTCCTGTCGAATAATCCGACGAAGGATCCGCAACAATACGCAGATAAGTTAGAGGCTTTGGGTCTGCCTACCCCCATTGAAGAAATCGCCAATACGGTGGTCACAATGACGACCTGGCTGGTCAATAACCGACCAGATGCCGTCGTTTACCCTATTGCTGAACCTCCACTTATTCGCGCATTAGAAAAAGCTGGTATTGCGATCAGCGATAACCCGGAGGACATCGATATTGTTATTGCCTCCTATGATCGCTCTTTTGAGTATCGCAAACTCCAGATTGCCTTTGACGCCATTTGGTATCACAAACGTGCCATTCTTGTGGCCACCAACCCCGACCGTTTCTGCCCCTTCCCAGCGGGTAGGGGAGAGCCCGATTGCGCCGCAATTATTGCCGCAATTGAAGCCTGCACAGGGGTGACCTGTGAGGTCGTGGTTGGTAAACCTAATCCTCTGATGCTTCAAGCAGCCTTGAGTGGACTCGATATTGATCCCTCCCGCTGCATGATGGTCGGAGATCGGCTCGGGACCGATATCAAAATGGCTACCGATACCGGAATGCGTAGTGCTATGCCGCTGACAGGAGAATCCACTCTTGCCGAAGCGCTAGCCCTGCCTTCCACTGAGCGTCCAACCCATGTTCTTGATCGAGTTGATCGCCTGATCCCGCGCGCCGTGTGGGAAGAACTTGGGTGGAGCGAAGAAAACGACCGCGCCAACTAACCCTTCGTACACGCCAGACAAGGATGCCTGGCAGAAAAGGACTCATTTACCATGAGCGTCACCTCATCCGGACCGTATCTTTTGGGCTTTGACTTTGGAACAGAATCCTGCCGAGCAGCGATTTTTGATCTCGAAGGTCACCCTATTGCCTTTGCCGCCACCCCATACCCCACTGCTCACCCACGCCCGGGTCGCGCGGAACAAAGCCCCGCTGACTGGTGGGATTCACTCGTGGCCTCCACACGCAAAGTCATGACAGATACCGGTATTCCTGCTCACGCGATTACGGGTATTTCCTATGACGCCACCACAATGACTGTGGTTGCCATGGATAAAACAGGACATGAACTCCGCCCTGCCATTATGTGGATGGATGTGCGTGCCACTGAGCAAGCTGACCGCGCACAAACCACGGATCACTGGGCACGCCTGTATAACGGCGGCGGAACAATGCCCGCAACAGCCGAGTGGTATCCCTTTAAAGTTGCCTGGCTTAAAGAAAATGAGCCCGATATTTACGCCGAAGCATTCCGCCTGGTTGACGCTCCCGAGTGGATTAACTTCAAACTCACCGGCGAGTGGACCCTCAACATTAACTCCGCTGCCCTGCGTATGTACTACAACAGGGATAAAGGCGGATGGCCCGTCGAATTCTACGAGCATATTGGCTGTGGCGACGTCTTCGATAAGATCCCCGAAACGGTCAATGACTTGGGTGTGCCTGTAGGTGGACTCGCAGCTGGCCCTGCTCAAGAGCTCGGCCTCGTCCCGGGAACCCCCGTCGCCCAAGGATGCCCCGATGCCTGGGCTGGCCAAATCGGTCTGGGCGTCGTCGATGCTGGTAAGACCGCCATTATTACCGGTTCTTCCCACGTCATTACCGGCCAGTCACCCGTGTCCCTCTACGGACAGGGATTCTTCGGTGGCTACACCGATGGCGTGATCCCTGGCCAATACACATGCGAGGGCGGCCTCGTTTCTTCCGGCTCTGTACTGAAGTGGTTCAAGGATAATTTCTGCAGTGACATTACCAGTGCTGCCGAACGCCTCGGCCTGAACCCCTATCGCGTCCTTGACGAGCGCGCTGCACAAATTCCGATTGGTTCTGATGGCCTCATTATTAATGAGTACTTCCAAGGCAATCGCACGCCATACACCGATTCCAAGGCCCGCGGAATTATGACCGGATTGACCCTGGGGACAACTCCGGAACATATCTACCACGCCATTATGGAAGCCGTCTGCTACGGCGTTGCCCATAACCTCAAGGCATTCGCGGATGCCGGCTTTACCACCACCGAATTGGTGGCCTGCGGCGGCGCAACCAAGTCCCGCGAATGGATGCAAATGCATGCTGATGTGTCCGGCGTTCCCGTGTCACTGACTGAAGTTGGCGACGCTGTTGTTCTGGGATCATGCATGCTTGCCGCTGTGGGGGCAGGCCACTATTCCTCCATCCAGGACGCCGCAGCGCATATGGTTCGTGAAACTGAGCGAATTGAACCTCGCCCAGAGGTCACCGAAGAATACGAGTTCTACCTCAACGCCTATATGGATACGTATCCTCGTGTTCAAGACCTCTGCCACGAAATGGTCGAGCACATTAACTAGGCACTACATAAGGACACCGGGAGTACACAATGGGAAAGTCACTCATTGAGCAAGCCTTAGAAACGGCAGATGAGACTGAAGAGATCGTGATTGGTACAGATGTTTTGGACCAAACAGGACCTCTTTTCGCCAGGGTTTTCCCTGGGAAAAAAGTCATTGTTGTTGCCGATGACAATACCTACGCAGCAGCAGGAAAAGAAGTGGAAGCGTCACTGGCTCACGCCGGAGTTGAAGCGCGGCCTCACTATATTTTCCCGGGTACCCCAACGCTGTATGCCGGATACGACAATGTCGAAATCCTGCGCGAACATGTGCGGGATATGGAGGATACGGTCATTTGCTCTATTGCTTCAGGCTCATTGAATGACATTGCCAAACTTGCTTCCGGCGAACTTGGCCGCCCCTATATGAATGTCTGCACGGCAGCATCCGTTGATGGGTACGCCTCCTTTGGAGCCTCCATTTCTAAGGACGGCTTTAAAATCACTCGTGATTGCCCAGCCCCAGCAGCACTTGTTGCTGATTTGCCAGTGATTGCTGCTGCTCCTCAGCGCCTTACCGCCACCGGTTACGGGGATCTCATTGAAAAGATCCCCGCCGGTGCGGACTGGATTCTCGCCGATGAGTTGGGCATTGAACCCATTGACCCCTATGTCTGGGGTCTCGTTCAAGGCCCTCTTATGGATGCTCTTGCTGACCCAGAAAAAATTGGGGCAGGGGATGCGTCAGCAATTGCTGGCCTCGCCGAAGGCAATATTATGTCTGGCTTGGCTATGCAGGCAGCAAAGTCTTCCCGTCCAGCATCAGGAGCTGGGCACCAATTCTCTCATGTCTGGGAAATGGAAGGCCATGGCCTCGATTGGGAACCACCCCTGTCCCACGGATTTAAAGTGGGTGTGGGAACAGTTGCCAGCTGCGCCATCTGGGAAGAAGCCCTCGCTATTGATATGTCCGCCCTCGACATTGATGCCATTGTCGAAGCAGCACTGAGCGATGATGAGGTGGAAGAACGGGTCCGCGCCCTCCTCAGCCCTCGAATCGCCCAGGAAGCCGTCACCCACTCGGTCGGCAAGAACCTCCAAGGTGATGCTCTACGTGCCCGTATTGAAGCCATTCAAAAAGTCTGGCCGACGGTACGCGAACGTGTGGAATCACAACTCATTTCCCCAGAGGATGTGGCGGCACGGCTCAAAGCAGTGGGCGCTCCCTATCACCCTGAACTTATTGGGATTGACCTTGAAAGGATGCGCCAAACGCATCTGAAGGCTCAAATGATTCGCCCGCGCTACACCATCCTTGATGCCCTCATGGATATTGGTCAGTTTGAAGCGGTTGTGGAGCGTCTCTTTAGCCCAGAAGGCTACTGGGGCCGCAATCCTCACCCAGCTGAATGACCCACCACTACATCCGCCTATTCGTGAGAAGGAATTATGGTCAACGACGACACTTATATTCTCGGACTGGACTTCGGCACCTTATCGGTACGCGCTGCTATTGTGCGTGTCGCTAACGGTGAGGTGTGCGGTGACGCTGTCGTGGAATACGCGACGCCCATTATGGACCGCACATTAACTGCCGGAGATAACCGTCCCCTTCCCCCCGATTTCGCATTACAGGTTCCCGCCGACTATCTGGTGGCTGTTAAAGAGGTTGTTCCTGCAGCCATTAGAGCCGCCGATGTCGATGCCGATCAGATTATTGCGATTGGCCTTGATGGCACATCGGCAACCGTCCTCGTCACTGATAAAGACGGAAAACCGCTGTGCGAAGACCCGCGTTTTGTCAACGAACCCCAGGCCTATATGAAGCTCTGGAAACACCACGGAGCACAAGCTCAGGTAGAGCGCATTATTGCCCTGGCAAAAGAACGCAAAGAACCCTGGTTGGCGCGCTACGGGGGAACGCTTTCTTCTGAAATGCTTCTGCCTAAGGCCCTGGAGACTTTAGAAAATGCGCCCGAGGTCTATGCCGAGGCCGCAGAAATCGTCAATCTCATCGATTGGCTGACCTGGCTGCTCACGGGGGTTCCTGCCTACGCTGCAGGCGATTCAGGGTATAAGCGGATGTTCCAGGATGGGACCTACCCCTCCCGCGACTACCTTGAAGCTCTGAACCCTGACTTTGGTGGGGTTTTCGAGGAGAAAATGTCGCATCCCATTGTTGCCTTGGGTGACAAGGTCGGTGGCTTAACCGCCGAGTGGGCGCAAGCCTTTGGCCTCAAAGAAGGCATTGCAGTAGCTGCGGGCAATATTGATGCCCATGTCCATGCCGCTTCAGTTGCTGCCGTGCGCCCCGGACAACTCACAGGCATCCTCGGTACTTCCAGCTGTTGGATCCTCCCGGGCGAAGAGTTCAAAGAGGTTCCTGGGCTTTTCGGTATTGTCGATGGGGGAGTGGCCCCCGGCTCATGGGGTTTCGAGGGCGGACAAAGCGCCGTTGGAGATATCTTCGCCTGGTTTGTGGACACCAATGTGCCCCAACAGTACTTCGATGAAGCCAAAGAAAAAGGCACCTCCGTTCACGATGTCCTGGTTGAAAAGGCAAGCGCCCAAGAAATTGGTGAGCATGGCCTGGTCGCCCTTGATTGGTGGAATGGCAATCGCTCAATTCTGGTGGACTCTAATCTCAGTGGCCTCATGATTGGCCAAAGCCTGACCACAACCCCTGTGGATCAATATCGCGCCCTCTTGGAGTCCACTGCCTTTGGCGCCCGCGTCATTATTGACAACTTCGAGGAATATGGTGTCCCCGTTGAAGAAATCCGTGTAGCGGGCGGTTTGCTCAAGAATAGTTTCCTGATGCAGATGTATGCTGACATTACCCGTCGGCCTTTGCGTATTGCTTCTGTTGAGCAAGCCGGAGCCCATGGAAGCGCCATTTTTGCTTCTGTGGCTGCCGGAGCCTACCCCGATATTTTCGCCGCCTGCGAAGCAATGGGTGGGGTTGCCGAAAGAGTCTATGAACCCAATGAAGAAGCCTCAAAAGCCTATGATCCTCTCTTTGAGATCTACCTCGAGCTTTATGACCTCTTTGGGCGAAATAACCCGGCAATGCACACTCTGAAGAACATTCGTGCAGCCGCCCTCGAAAAGAAGGGAAGCTGACGAATATCAGGGTAAGGTCCGCTTTGAGAGAAGCGGACCTTACCCATGTGCCAAAGGAGGAAGATGGATAGTCTGCGCGACCAACAAATGCTTCAGGCTGCCCAGTTGTACTACTACGAACAACTGACTCAAGCCGCAATTGCAGAACGAATGGACTGCACTCGGTGGACTGTTGGACGCCTCCTTGACGAGGCGCGTTCCAGTGGCATGGTCACTATTACCATTAACCACCCTCACGCCAGAGTACGCATGATTGAAACGGAACTCATGGAACGTTTCGATCTACGCGAAGCCATTGTTCTTCCTTTCCAAGGAGGAGAGTCACTCACTTCCGCCCTGGTCGCGTCTGCTGCCGCTGTACATATCACTCATATTCGTCCCCGTATTACCTCGATCGGGGTCGCCTGGGGGCGCACAATGACTGCTGTTGCGCGGGAGATGCCAGAAGGGTGGACCACAGGCCTTCAGGTGTTCCAAACCTACGGCGGGCTGGTGCGCACCAATGATGACACTGTTGCGGACTCTATTGGGATGAT
This sequence comes from Actinomycetaceae bacterium, assembly GCA_030524055.1. GTDB lineage: Bacteria > Actinomycetota > Actinomycetes > Actinomycetales > Actinomycetaceae > Pauljensenia. The sequence goes on from JAUNHH010000003.1 coordinate 44,677, forward strand.
GGCCCGTAGGGGAGAGGGAGTGGGGCATATGATTCCTGCCCCCGCTATTGTTGCGGAAGTGCCACTGGGGAGGTGGCTCAAACGTGAACCCAGCGTTTTTCAGACCTTAGAAGCGGCCACAAAAGCTGATCTTCTTGTCTTTTCTCCAGGTGTCCTCGAGCCGAATTCTGTTCTTGTTCGCTCTGGTTTCCTTACCGCCAATGGCATGGCAAAACTCAGTGCAATGGGGGCCGTCACTGATCTTTTCTCTCACTTTGTTGACGCCTACGGGCAGGTGGTCTCCAAAGAACTCGAAGCTCGGACGATTGCTATTTCCCTCGACAGCGTCAAACGAGCAAAAGCCCGAATGGTGGTGGCCTCAGGCGAGGCAAAAATCCTGCCATTAAAAGTGGTCCTTGCGGGAGGCTACGCAAATATCGTTGTCACCGATGAAGTGACTGCCCGCGCAGTATTGGACTCAACCGATGAATCCTCTCAGAAAGAAAGAAGCATACAATGACAACTGTCGCAGTTCTTGGCGCAGGGATTATGGCCACTGCCCTGACCTTTCCTTTAGCAGAAAATGGCCATGATGTCCGTTTAGTGGGAACCCACCTTGATCGGGACATTATTGATTCTATTCAGCGTACCGGGCGTCATCCCGATTTAGATCTTGTGGTCAATGAAAATGTGCGCGCCTATCAACTTGAAGATGCCGCGGAGGCATTTGCTGATGCTGAAGTTGCAATGTCTGGGGTCAATAGTTTTGGTGTGCGATGGGCTGGCGAACAATTCGCTTCTCTTTTGCGTCCCGGAATGAAAGTCCTCTCTATTACTAAAGGGATGGAAGCCGATGAGCAAGGCAATTTGGCAATCTTGCCGAATGTTCTCCATGAATGTGTCGGCCCCGACCTCGTGAATGCCTGCACATGGACCGCTATTGTCGGTCCCTCTATTGCTGGTGAAGTTGCCGTCCACCACGATACCTGCGTTGTTTTCTGTGGCGAGGACGGGGATGCGAATGAATTCCTGGCGAATTTATTCCGCACTGACTATTACCATGTGTGGACATCCACGGACTTTATTGGCCATGAAGTTGGTGCGGCTGTCAAAAATATCTACGCTTTTGCCGCCGGATTTGGCGCTGGCCTTCTCGATAAAGAAGGTAAAACAGGGGACCGCTATGTGCGCTATAACTATGGCGCCGCTGTCTTTGCTCAGGGCCAAAAAGAATTGCGCCAATTCGTCGAATTGCTAGGCGGAGTTCCCACAACTGCTGATGGCCTTGGCGGGGTTGGGGATATGTTTGTCACCTCAATGGGTGGCCGCAATGTGATGGCTGGCCGATATGTTGGTTCCGGCGTTCCTTTTAGCGATGTCCGCGATTCCCTAATGAAAGGCGTCACCCTAGAAGGGGTCAATGCTATTCGCGTGATTGGCGGGGCATTAGAGCCACTTACTGAACGCGGAATCATTAAACCCACAGATTTCCCCCTGTGCCGCTATCTTTATGACGTGATTGAACATGACGCTCCTTTAGATATGCCCTGGGATCGCTTTTTTGTCTAGTGGACGCCTCAACCACACAGGGGCAGACTCCACGTAGTCTTGCCCCATGACAGAATCCACCTCAACGCAATTGGTTGTTACTCTTTCGTGCCCCGATGGGCCCGGCATCGTTCACGCTGTTACCGGAGTAATGACAGGAAATGGCTGCAATATCATCCAATCTCAGCAATTTGGTGCTGCAGATTCGGGCCAATTCTTTATGCGCGTTGAGGTGGATTCTCCTGTGGGCCGCACTCCCGTTGAAGAAGGCCTCGCTGAGGTGGCCAAACGCTTTAATGCCACATGGAATGTTGATGAACTGGGGCGACGCCTACGCACAGTGATTATGGTGTCCCGCGAAGGGCACTGCCTCCAGGATCTTCTCTATCGCCAACGGACCCAGGGGCTTCCTATTGATGTGGTCGCTGTTGTGGGCAACCACCCCGACCTTGCCCCTGTGGCCCAGTTCTACGGCATTCCTTTCCTGCTGATTCCTGTCACCCCCGAAACGAAGCCGGAAGCCGAAGCACGTCTGCTGGACCTGGTGAAATCCGAAAAGGTCGAACTCATCGTTCTTGCCCGTTATATGCAGATAATCTCAGAATCTGTCTGTCAGACTATGGCTGGACGAATTATTAATATCCACCACTCCTTCCTGCCGAGCTTTAAAGGCGCCCGCCCCTATGCCCAAGCTCACGAACGTGGCGTGAAACTCATTGGAGCGACCGCACACTATGTCACTCCTGATCTCGACGAGGGGCCAATTATTGAACAGGATGTGACTCGTGTGTCACATGCAGACACCACTGCGGACATGGTTGCCTCAGGTCAGGACGTTGAACGACGGGTCCTTGCTCAAGCAGTTCGTTGGCATTCTGAGCATCGAGTTCTCCTTGATGGGACTCGAACGGTGGTCTTTTCCCGCTGAACTCCAAGGATCGAAGGGCTTTGACAATCGCCCGCGCCTCGGTCACCGTTAATGCTATGACAACAGGTCACGCCACTGACGGTGGCGACGGGCTCATCCCAGCTCCTTCGCGTATCGTCGGATATGTCCCCGGTGGTTTCGATATGCTCCACATCGGGCATCTCAATGTTCTTCGTGCTGCGCGCAAACATTGTGATCGCCTCGTGGTGGGGGTTGCTACCGATGAATCTTTGGAAAGAATGAAGGGGCGTCCGCCAGTTATTCCCTTGCGGGAACGCTGCGAATTGATTGCCTCCCTGCGTTTTGTTGATGCAGTGGTGGTTGATCTTGATCAAGATAAACGCCTTGCCTGGCGCCTTCAGCCCTTCGATATCCTCTTTAAAGGAGACGATTGGCAGGGCACAGAAAAAGGCGCCCGTCTTGAAGAAGAATTAGCCGAGGTTGGGGCGCGGGTCTTTTACCTGCCCTACACCCCTTCCACATCCTCAACAATGCTGCGCAGTTTCCTGACCCCTAAGGATGTCGCCCAAGAACTTGGGCCCGAGGCAGTGGATAAAGACCAACCCGGTGCGCATTCCGCGGAGGCGACCAAGTGAGCGAATCGCTGTCGTGGGCGGGCAAAGTCCGCGCCAATCTCGCACGCCTTGAAGCCGCGCAAAAACCCGCTAATGGGGTTCCGGCCTATACCCGGTGGGTCAATAGGCGCGGAGCCCGTATTGTGGCCGCTATTGGCGCCGCCAGTGGTGTGACCCCCAATGGTATTACCGCCATTTCTTTCCTTTTATCACTGAGCGGAATGCTCTGCCTCATTTTTATGGAGCCTTCATTTATCTCGGCTCTTCTCGTCGCCATCCTTTTGGCTTTGGGGTATCTTTTTGACTCTGCTGATGGACAGTTGGCGCGCCTGACAGGGACCTCCTCAAAGGCAGGGGAGTGGCTTGATCATGTTGTCGATGCTTTCCGTTCCCCGGCGATTCACTTCACTCTGGCGGTTGCGATTATGCTGCACCGGCCAGAAATCAGCTGGCTCGCCCTCGTAGCTCTTGGGCATGGCTTGGTCAATAGCGGACAATTCCTTTCCCAGATTCTTGCTGAGGCTTTTATTAAGGGAAGTGGAGGCACTCAGCGTCGCGGCGGCACTATGCGCTCCTTCGTTTTGCTTCCCACAGACCCGGGAACCTTGTGTTGGTCTTTTGCTCTGTGGGGCTGGTCCAGTGGATTTACCGCCGTGTACTGCCTTCTGACTGCAATTGCCGTGGCTCATAGCGCAATCTCTTTGCGTCGCCGATATAGCGATGTCCGCGCCCTTGACGCTGCGGCGCAATCGGGAACGGGTCATGCCTGAGATTTGCGTTCTTCTTCCGGCACTCAATGCGGCCTCAACTATTGAGGCCGCAGTCTATTCCACCCTCCGTGCCCTGCCCGCACACAGCCAGATCCTTCTCCTTGATGATGGCAGTACCGATGGCACCGCTCAGGTCGCCGCACAAGGGGCAGATAAAGCCGGGCGGAGCGCAGACCTGGTGGTCATTCGTAATGAGAAACCCGGAGGCGTTGCCAATGGGCTGAATCAGCTCCTGTCCCACGCGGATTCGCGTTTCATTGGGCGAATGGATGCCGATGATATTTCTTTACGAGGGCGGTTTCGCGCCTGCATAAAAGCGCTGAATAATGGGGATGACTTTGTTTTTACCCAGATTATTCGCACCCGCGGGCGCCTCTATAAACCCAATGCGCCCCTGCCTTTAGACCCGCCATTCTTTCCCTATGAATTGCTGCTGTCGAACCCGGCCACTCACCCCGCAATGCTCGCCACACGCGAGGCTTTTGACCGTCTCGGCGGCTACCGGGTGACCCCGGCGGAAGACTATGACCTCTGGTTGAGAGCAGCAACAGAAAAAATGCGTCTGCGTCGCCTCCCACACTGGGGCCTGCTCTACCGTATTCACCCAGGTCAGGTCACACAAGGCGCCGACTACCTTGCCACTTCTCATACTGATAGTCGCCAAGCGCAGGCATATAGTGACCTTGCGCTCGCCCTTGTTGGCACACCCCTTGTGCGTCCAGCACTCTTACCTACTGTGGACCCTGCCGAGCGCTCCAGGGCAATCACCACATTTGCTACCGTATTGACCGAGCATTTTGCCCACCTACCAGGCTTCCAAGGATTCCTCTTACGGCGGCATTTACGCTCGAAAATCGCCTCAATGTCATCCCTCGACACCGTGACTAAAGAATCAGGTAAGGAATAGCCTCCATGAATATCCTCACCCTTCCCCCTCATGACGGGCCACAGGTTGTTGCCCGCATTATTAGTACACGGTGGCGCACCCTTTTACTGACCGTTATTGCCGCCGTCGCATTAATGGCTATTTATCTTGTGGTGGCGGGCCGCGTCTACACCGCCTCCACCAGTTTGCAATTAGCAGTTCTCGGCACCGAACCTAGCCCCACCCAGAGGACCACAGCCACCTCCTCTATTGATATGACCTCCGAAATGGAGTTGGTGCGTTCAGGTGCAGCCGCCCAACTCACTGTCGATGAAATTGGCTCCGGCCTGACCACCCAGCAAATTGTTGAGAATATTGACGTCAATGCGAATCCGCTGGGCACAGTCCTCACGATTTCCTGGACCGACCCCAACCCAGACCTTGCCCGCCGTATTTCCTCTGTCCACGCCCAGTCCTATTTGGAAGTGCGCCGCGGCCTCGTTGCCCAACGTGCAGAAGCCATTGGTGCCGAACTTGACGCAGAACTCACTGCCCGCCAAGAGGAGTTAGCAACCCTTTCTGGTGACGACGCCAGTGTCGCTGCCCGCCGCGACTCCGTCCTCGCCGCTATTTCCTCACTCCAAACCCGTAAAGCTAGCCTCCTGGGATACTCCGCCCCGCTGGGCCGCGTCGTCACCTCCGATTCCGATATTGAACTAGTGGAGGGTCCTTCGCGGGCAACATTCCTGGCAGGTGCCGCAGGCCTTGGCCTCGTCCTCGGATTTGTTGGCATTATGCTTCGCGAACGCTATGACCACCGCGTGCGCGGACCCCGCCACCTCGCCCAAGTCGTGGCAGGCCCCGTGTGGGGAGCTGACCTATCCGGCCAAGGCGAAATGCGCTGGTATAGCGCCGCCCACCTGGCCACACTTGTGGGTCGTGATCGGGGGATCCCCGCCCTCGTTATTGGATCAACAGAAATGGAAGCGCCCTTCCTGCTTGCTGCCTATCGTGCCGCCCAAGGGGCTGTCCGGCCAGATCAACGCGTTGTCCTTATCGACCTTGACGGACCCCGTGAAGACCTCATCCGTGCTCTGGCCAGCGTCGATCATGTTGTGGTCGCTCCCAGTGCCCATATGCGCAAAGAAGATGTGCGTCAGCTTGTTGACCAGATTGACCTGTCCGGCTGCGAATTGATTGGTGCCTTCTTCCTGCCCCGCGATGGACGTAAAGGCAATACTGACTTCCAAGATCTCGCACAGGAGGCTCCCCGCCGCGCCCCTGCCCACGCACGTGAAGAGGGCCTGATGTGAATACCCCAACTGAAGGCGCCCTGATCCTCAGCCTGGATTTTGCTTCCGGGTCCTTACGCACCATTTCTGGGGTCCCGACCGATCCACGGACTATTGCTCTGGTCAGCTACCAGGGGCGTAGCGTCGCCCTTTACGATGGGCCGACAGAGGAAATTCAGGACCTTCTTGTCGCTGCCTCCGAAAACACTGGGCCGGTTGCGCGCGGATGGGACCAGCCAGATGGACGGCCAACACGCTTGCCACGTGCCTCCGTCGTTGTGTGCACTATGGGCACCTCTGACCTGCTGGCGGGCGCCATTAACGCCATCCTTGCCAGTTCGGTTACCGACTTTGAGCTGATTGTTGTCGATAATGCCCCCTCAACTGGTGCCACTCGGCGGGCGCTCGCGGGGGTGAGCGACGAGCGTCTGCGGATTATTGCCGCCCCACTGCCGGGCCTGTCTCGCGCGCGTAATCAGGGTGTGATTGCTGCCCAGGGTGAGGTCATTGTCTTTACTGATGATGACGCCATTGTTGACGCCCATTGGCTGCGCGGCATGCTGGAGCCTTTTGCCGTTGATACGGGCGGACTTATCGGTGGGGTTACCGGAATCGTCCTCCCATTGGAGTTGGCGCATCGGACTCAACGCTGGTTTGAATCGCGTGGAGGATTCCCCAAAGACCTCCGTCCCAGCGTGTGGATGCTAGGGCCCATTCCTCCCGAACTCATTACCTTCGGTTCTCGTGGCGAGGGCGGACCCCTGCACCCTTACACCACTGCGCGCGTGGGCGCAGGGGTATGTATGGCTTTCCGCACGCAGGTACTGCGCGCCGTGGGTCCTTTCGATACTGCTTTAGGTGCGGGAACCCCAACGCGCGGTGGGGAAGACCTCGATATATTTGCCCGTGTCTTGCGGGGCGGATGGGCCATTATTCATACGCCTGACGCTGTGGTGCATCACCGGCATCGCCGCGATGAAGAGGGCCTCTACACCCAAATTCGTGGCAATGGGTCGGGAACGTCGGCTCTGCTGACAAAAACTATTGCCGCCAACCCCCTGGTAATACTTGATATTGCCGCGAAAGTGCCCGCGGTGGCTCGCCGGTTGAATCCTGGATCGGCGCGGGTAGCGGGCAGTGAAAGCGACGTTCCTGGTGATTTGACGAAGGTAGAAGCCCTGGGCTTCCTTGAAGGGCCCCTGGCCTATCTGAAGGCTCGTCGGCGCGCAGGGAGGAAGGCGTGAGCCCCGACAAGGACCCATCGTCAGGGACGCGGCGCCCCGTCCCTGCCTATATTGAGGCAACGGCCGAAACGCAGGCTATTCCTGTCGTTGCCCACAAAATGGAACTTGCGGCCGCCCGCGATGCGTTACTGCAAGAAAAGATGAGTCCTGTGGAAGCTGCTCAGCTTCCCACATCCAGTCGTCTTGATGACCTTGAAGCAGCGCGTGAGAGACGTAAAGAAAATCGCTATAAGCGCCTGCAGCGCCTGAGTTCTTTAGAGCCTAAACGCGGCCCTGTTGTTGAAGGACTTGGGCCATGGTCTTTTATTCTCCCTTTCGCGGGGTATATTGCCTGGTGGGCGCTAGGTCCGGGGGATTTAGCCTGGCCTATCGGCGCCATTATTATGGTGATTGCCTGGCAGGGAGTGCGCGGTTTGCGTATTCCTGCGCCCTGGATTTTATGGATTGCCTTCCTTGCCTGGGTTCCACTGACATTTATGATGATTGATACCTCCGGCCGCGTTGTCGGAGCTATTTATCGGTATATTCTGCTGATTGCCCCCTTTATTTTCGCGATTCACGTCTATAATGCGCGGCGCCGCCTGCCTTTACGCGCCATATTAGCGACAATGACAGTCTTTTTGCTGTCCATTACTATTGGCGGCTATATTGCGATGGCTTTTCCGGAGCTCGTGATTCGCACACCTATGGCCTATGTATTGCCTGATGGATTATTGGGCAATGAACTTGTCCGTGAAATGGCTATTCGGCGTACGACCCAATGGGAAGCCACAAATATTATTGCCACTGAGCCGCGCCCCTCGGCCCCATTCCTTTATGCCAATACCTGGGGAAATGTCTATTCTCTTGTGCTGCCCTTGGCATTAGTGCACTGCCTTTTTGAGTTCCGCCTCAAGTCGCGGTGGCGGTGGCCTGCTGTGGCGGTGTGTGTTGCCTCTGTGGTGCCAGCGGTCAATACATTGAACCGGGGAATGTTTATTGGCCTGGGAGTTGTCGCCGTGTGGGTGGCTATTCAATTCCTCTTAGCTGGCCGTTGGCGGGGCGTGAGTGTTGGCGCAGCACTTCTGGCCATTGTCGGCTTTATTTGGGCTATATCGCCTTCCGGTGCGGAGTTTTTCCATCGTGCGGCAACAGCGCAATCAACAGTTGACCGAATGCTTCTCTATTACGCCACCATTGAGGAGTTATGGAAATCGCCTATTTTGGGATTTGGGGCTCCGCGCCCATCGCCAACCCCCTGGCTTCCCTCTTTAGGTACTCAAGGCCAATTCTGGAATGTGCTCTTTTCTCATGGCCTTGTCGGGGTGCTTCTTTTTGTCGGCTTCTTCGGCCTGATTTTCTTCCTTGCCTTAGGTCGCCGCGATATTCTTGGCTCCACTTTAGCCGGTTTAGTTTTAGCGACCCTGGCCGAGTCATTTGTTTATGGAATGATGACCGGAATGATGCTCTCTCTCCTCGCTGTCGCCCTTCTTGCACGGGGCGACAGCGTGGAAAAAGAGGTTGAGCGTATTAACACTGAGGATCTTCTGCGAAAGAGTCAGACACAACCTTCCACGCGCCGTCAGCTTGTTCGAGGATAAAGATGTGTTTGCTTCGCGTCGGGGCTTCCGGATCACCCACTTCCTGGCCATTCTCATCGAGAACCTTCACCGCGGAGGAGTCAATACAGGCTTCCACGGTCATTTTCCCGCCCTCATTGGACACCACATTCGAGGAGGCAATAGTGGGTGCACCTTCTTGACGCAGTTTTTCAGCCGACCACTGCTGCAGCGTCACCTGGTGCGATTCCAGTGCTTCGCCCGACAAAATAGGGGAGAGGTCGGTTTCAGGATTCGGGGCGGCCAGAGATTCCGCGGTTTGATTCAGCACCCCTTCAAGTGCCTCGTTTTCTGTGGAGGCTTCGACTTTGGTAATCGGAACCAGAGGAGCGGATTGGGGGGCATTTGCACCACTTTGCGGGGTGGGAAGATCGCTTCCGCTCACAGCGTCGTCAATCGACGAGGGCGGGGCGTCTCCCGACTGGGGCCCAGCGCTGGTTGATTGAGGGAGTAGATTTTGTCCACCACCCATAAGGGCAAAAATAGCAAAGCCTCCTGCCACTAGGGCTAAGGCAGCGCCAAGGATAAGTAGAAGAGTGGGGCGAGGATTCTCGGACACAGTGTTCTCCGGGGCCGTAGGATTAGGCAGCGCCCCCAAGGATACAACTGAGCAGATCAGAGGAGTCACGTGGAAAAGGCGCGATCATCGCGAGCAGCACTGGCCCGTGGAGGGGCTTTCGGCTTTATTGGAGCCGCATCCAGTGCGGTGCTCGGTTTCTTATTGACCTTAATGTTGACTCGCCTGCTTGGCAATGTGGGCGCTGGCGTTATTCTTCAAGCAACAGGGGTTTTCTCTCTTGTTCTTGCCCTGTCAAAAGTGGGAATGGACTCAACAGCCATTTTTCTTCTTCCGCGTTTAAAGAAGTCTGCGCCGGAAGAGATTCGCCCCACTGTGCACCTCATGTCAGTGGTAGCGGTGGGTGCGTCATTGATTGTTGCTACGGGATTGTTTTTTGCTGCACCGCTGCTCTGGGGTGGGCAAAGCGCTGACCTCGTGTCAGCTATTCAGGCCATTGCCTGGTTCCTCCCAGCGGGCGCATTACTTTTGGTAGCGGCTGCGGCCCTACGTGCTCTGGGAGGGATGCGTGAATTTGTTCTGACCCAGCAGATTGCCCTGCCACTGTTACGTCCACCGGCTGTTGCCCTCGCCTTTTTTGCCACCGGGTCACTTTTAGTGGTCTCAATGGCCTGGGCACTGCCCTTGGTAATGGTGTTAACCGTTGCCCTTTACCTTTTGTGGCGGCGCTTAGGGCAGTATCCAGCGGGTCCGTGGCTACCTGAAGTCTCTCGCGGGCGCGAATTAGCTGCCTTTGCAGCACCTCGGACCCTTGCTGCCGGCCTAGAACAGGCGATTACCTGGCTTGATGTCCTCATTGTTGGCACCATCCTTGGTACGGGGGCGGCAGGGATTTACGGTGGGGCCAGTCGCTTTATTCAGGCGGGAATGCTGGTGGATTCGGCATTGCGCGTTGTTGTTTCCCCCCAACTATCCTCGATGGTCCATGAAAAGCGCTTTGATGAACTCCGTAGTCTCTATGCCACAGCCACGACATGGCTGGTGCTTTTCGCCTCACCAATCTATGTCCTGATGGCCATCTACTCGCCAACATTGATGGATATTCTCGGCGAGGGCTTTGCGGAAGGCGCAGGAGTCGTTGTTGTCCTTGCAGGTGGCGCTTGTGTCACTTTCCTCGCAGGAAATATTCATACCCTATTGATTATGAGCGGCTTTAGCGGTTGGGCGGCGATTAATAAGATTATTATTGTCATCGTCAATGTCGTGGCAAATCTTCTCCTTTTGCCGCATCTTGGCATTATTGCTGCTGCTTTGAGTTGGGCGCTCTGTATGGTTATTGACGCAATTCTCGCCTTTATAGAGGTGCGACACTTCCTTGGGTTGTCTCTTGGGGTTCTTTCTCATCTTTGGCCACTACTTTTGGTTGCTCTCAGTGTTGCTCTTCCTGCATTTGGGGTCTCAAAGTGGCTTGGACAAGGGCTTTTGTCTCTTGCCGTTGCCTGTGCTCTCTCTCTCATTTCTTTCGCACTTACTGTCGTGACCTGCCGAAAAAGCCTTCATTTATCTGGGTTACGAGCTCGCTGATCGAGAGTTAGCGGAAAACCTCTGCCGGTATTGAAAAACGCAGGTGGGCGCCTTGTGTCATCATTAATACACCCGAGCTTACCAGTCGGGAATATTTCCATCATCATGAGGTCCCATGTCCGTCCGACGTCTTGCGGCACCCCTTGCCGCCATAACAGCATTTGTTGCCGTTAACGCGTTTCTACCCAGCGCCCCAGCGCAGGCTGCACCCGTCCTCCATGACGGTTTAAGCCCCGCAACGGCCGCTGCTTCTTGTTGGGAAATCAAGCAAAATGACCAGTCAGCTCAGGATGGGGCCTACTGGTTATTGACCCCAACAATGACTGCCCCAGAGCAATTCTTCTGCGATCAGACCACTGATGGCGGTGGATGGGTTCTTATTGGCCGCGGGCGTGAAGGGTGGGATACCTATGCACGCGGTCAGGGTGATCCTCGGGGTCTTCTTACCCGCGATCGCACCCCCGCTTCTTTTGGTACTATCCAGCTCTCCGAAGAGAAGGTCAATGGACTTCTTGGCGGAACTGCAATCAAATCTCAGCCGGACCCGGTGCGAATTGTGCGCGCTGCGGATAATGCTGGCACCCATTGGCAGAATGTCGATATGACCTTCTCGACCATGAATGGATGGGAATGGCCCTTCCGTTCTTACCATGCGGGAAAATTTCAGATCAATGGTGGCGGCTATTGGAACTTCGGTAGCCTCGTTGGCCGCTTCGGGTATGACAATGGTTGGAATGGTTTAGATCTTTCTGCCTCCTCCAATAGTAAGTACCTCCTCGGCTTTGCTTATGGCGCGGGCGCGCCCGGCGGCTCTGCAGATGCCTCAGCTTTCCATTACCGCAATGGTGGCCAAATCCTGCCCTATTCCGAGGTCTACCTGCGTCCTCACCTGCGCTCTGATGACGGTTTTGCTCGCATTGATGATGCGGGCACCCCGGAAAAGATCCTTCCGCCCACCGTCTCAGATCTCGCCACCCCCACCAGCTGGGGAGTAGTTGGCAATCTCAATGGTCGTGTTGCTGAAGGAAATTCACCGGTCCAAGCTTTTGCGCAGATTGGTTCCACCATCTTTGTTGGCGGGAATTTCACTGGCGTCCAGCAGGGGAGCCAAGGTGGGGCCATTGGTCGCACCGCCCTCGCGGCTTTCGACTCCTCAACGGGCGATTTCAAGCCAGAGTTCAATGCGACATTTAATGGCCAGGTCAAGGATCTTGGTGTCCTGCCGGACGGTAACCTTCTCGTTGCCGGTGAATTCACCATTGTCAACGGCGCACGCCATGTTGGCACTGTCCTTTTAGATCCGGCCACCGGCGCCACCATTGACTCCTGGAATCTGGAAATCACTAACCGTATTTCTTCCTCAAGGGGCGTCGTCTCGGTGCGCGCCATTGATGTTGATGGTGACAAGGTCTACCTCGGTGGCTCCTTTACTCACCTTTCCGGGCAGGGGACGAATAATGTCTACTCACGCCACGGAGCTCGAGTCTCCCTTAATGGCAAGCCGGATCGTTCCTGGAACCCAGAGTTCAATGGCACTGTCATGGACCTTGACGCCTCTGGCGATAAAGGACGTTTCTACGCTGCCGGATTCTTCAGCCGTACTCGCGGCGAATATATGCCCAATGCAGCGGTGCTCTCCACCGAAGCAGGGGCTGCCCGCGCACTCCCCTTTGAATATAAGGGGTCAGTCAATGACGTCAGCGATAGCTACCAGCAGGCCGTCCTCGACACAGGATCCTTGGTCTTTTTCGGTGGATCCGAACATGCCATCTTCGGCTACGAACCCAGCACCATGCAGCGGGTCTCCGGATCGATTACCGCCCACCTGGGTGGCGATATGCAAGCAATGGCCTCCGACGGGACTGTGATCTACGCGGGATGCCACTGCTTTGACCGCGCCTACCAAGACGCCTACACCTGGTCCATTCCCTATGGCTTTACTAAAGCTACCCGCGTCCAGGGACTCGGCGCATGGGATGCCGCCACCGGCGCCCTCTACTCGTGGACCCCGTATCGCTTACGGTCGAAGAATGCGGGTGCCTGGGAACTTTTTGTTGCCGAGGACGGGGCCCTCTGGGTTGGCGGAGACTTTATCGGCTCCATTAATACCAAGGGCCGTAACCAATGGAATGGCGGATGGATTCGCTATGGGGCCCAGGATCGTCAGGCTCCTGCTACCCCCGCGAAATTGGCTGCCTTTGCTGACGAATCGACAGGTGAGGTCTCTCTGAGCTGGGAAGGCGTTGCTGACGCTGCTCGCTACCAGGTGCTGCGTGATGATCGCGTTGTTGCTGAAGTTGGCGAAACTCATGCCACTATTCCCGCCGCTGGAGACAATCGATTCTTTATTCGCGCTATTGACGCGTCTGGCAATATCAGTGCCTCCTCGCCAGTAGCTACTCCTCAAGCCCCTCCAGCACAGCCCACCAGCCTTGTGGCCGATAGTGCGCAGTGGTCCTACTACTACGCAACCCAGGCCCCTGCCGCTGAGTGGTTGAAGGCAGAATTTGATGACTCATCCTGGGCTCGCGGCGCAGCTCCTCTTGGGTATGGGGCACCTGATGTGACCACAACTCTGACTCCACTTGACCCGACTCGTCCCGTCGCGTCCTACTACCGGACTTCCTTTGACGTGGCCGACCCGAAGGGAGGCGGCGACTATGTTCTGTCCTATGTGGCAGACGATGGTGCCGTGGTCTATGTCAATGGAGTGGAAGTATCCCGAACCCGTATGGATAAGGGAACTGTTTCCCATGAGACGCGCGCCAACCGCTCTGTCAATACCCCAACTGCTGTTGCCGAGCGAACTGAAATCACAATCCCACGGGAAGTCCTGAAGTCAGGAAAGAATGTGATTGCAGTGGAAACTCACCTGAATTTCCGCAACAGTAGGTCTATGACATTTAGAGCTTCGGTATCGCAACTGCCATGACAGGCCGCCACACACCCTCAAGCGAGGACTTCACGCCAATGGCGAAGTTAGTGGCTACTCCTGGCAGTGTCACCACATGGCTGAACCACTGGTCACTCCTTCATGCCGATTGGGATTCGCTGGCAGCAGTGAATCGCATCGGTATTGACGGAACCCTGCTTCAAATGGTTCTTGCCCGTCGCGGAGCCACAGTGAATCGGTCTTCAGCAGATCTCGTTCTGCCGGTCGTTTTCAGTGAGGTTCTTCCTCCTCAGGCGCCTATTGCCATTATTGGCGCAGCGCCTGGGGTTGCCAAAAAAGTGGCGGAACGCCTGGCGCCACGGACAGTTCTTGCCGTCAATGGCTATGAGGAGTTGCGTGATCTACGCGCGAATCCGCAGGCCCTTATTGACCTTAACCCCGCCCTCGTCATTCTTGGTCTGGGGGCTGGGTTGCAAGATGAAGTCGCTAAGGAAATCTCCGCACTCCTACCACAGGCAGCGGTATGTACCGCAGGCGGATGGATCGACCAATTTGCCAAGAAGGAAACCTATTTCCCCGCGTGGGTCCACCGTTTCCGACTGGGCTGGGCATGGCGCATTGCTAATGAGCCACGCCGACTGATTGGCCGCTACACCACAGAAGCCGCTGTTTTCCTGTGGCAAAGTAAAACACTGGCCACCCGACTGCTCGACCTGGGAACGGTTGGCCAATGGGGGATTGAGGTTACTCCCCACCAGAAATAACACCTCCCGATAACTCCCGGGTCGTCACGATGTGTGCTTGACGGACGCATCATCGTGACGGCCCGGTTGGCATATTCTCGCAGGTGTGTCATCATTTATACCCCCGTACTTACCAGACGGGAAGAATCCCATCCTAATGAGGTCAAATGTCCCGCCCTCGTCCACTTATCGCCTCCCTTGCTGCCCTCGCTACAGCCTTCGTTGGGCTGACCATGGCACCGCTATCAGCCCAGGCACAACCTGTGCCCGTTCATGACGGTTTAAGCCCAGCAACGGCTGCCGCATCCTGCTGGGAAATCAAGAAGAATGACCCGTCTTCCCCCGATGGCACCTATTGGCTGCTCACCCCGCAAATGGACGCCCCCGCACAATTCTTCTGCGACCAAAGCTCAGATGGTGGCGGATGGGTTCTTATTGGACGAGGCCGCGAAGGCTGGGACACCTATGCCCGCGGAGAAGGCGACCCTGCGGCTCTACAGACCCGAGTGCGCGGCCCCGAAGCTTTCTCTACAGTGCAATTGAGCGAAGAAACGATTAACGCCCTTTTTGGTGGCACAGAGGTAGGGCAACAACCGGATCCTATTCGCGTGGTGCGCGCTGAAGATAGTGCTGGTCAGAGTTGGCAAACCCTCAATTTTACCTTCCCGAAAATGAAGGGATGGGAGTGGCCATTCCGTTCTTACCACTCCGGTAATGTCCAAATAGATGGGGGATGGTGGCGCTCATTTCCCCACGTTCTTTTGCCACTTGGTGAGGATCGAGCCTGGCGTGGAATCGACCTATCAATTAATGCCACCTCAAAATACCGACTGGGTTTTGCCTATGGACGTGAAGCACAGGGCGGATCAGAAGACCCCAATGATTTCCTTTATCGCAATACCGGCTCTATTCTGCCCTATGCCGAAGTGTATATTCGCCCTCAACTGACATCCGACCAAGGATTTGCACCCATTGCCGATTCAGGCACAGAAGAAAAACTCCTCCCCGCTACAGTGTCAGATTTAGCAACACCCACAACATGGGGCGTTGTCGGCAATCTCAATGGGCGCACTGCTGAAGGAAATGCTCAAGTCCAAGCATTTGCCCAAATTGGTTCCACTGTTTTTGTGGGTGGAAACTTTACTGGCGTTGCACAGGGGGCGCAGGCAAGTCCTGTTCCCCGCACTGCGCTAGCCGCATTTGATTCCACAACGGGAGACTTTATTCCCGACTTCAATGCCACCTTTAATGGCCAGGTCAAAGACCTCGCGGCCTTACCCGATGGGAATCTCCTTGCAGCAGGGGAGTTTACTGAAGTCAATGGTGCCCGCCATGTTGGCACAGTTCTTCTTGACCCAAAAACTGGTGCCACAATTGAGTCCTGGAATGTCGACATCGTTAATCGACTCGCTTCTTCTGGCGGTTTTGTTTCCGTCCGCGCCATTGATATCGATGGCGACATGGTGTACCTAGGTGGCTCTTTTACTCATCTCAGCGGTGGGGGAGTGTCCAATGTGTACGCCCGTAATGCGGGACGTATTTCAGTCAGTGGTAAACCGGACCGAAGCTGGAATCCGGAATTCAATGGATCGCTGATGGAAATTGATGCCTCCGTGGATTCTTCCCGCGTTTATGCGGCCGGATTCTTTACCCGGACAAAAACCACTGATGTTGCTAAAGCTGCCGTTATTTCGACAGCCGCTGGAGCCGATCCAGCATTACCCTTCACTTATGTGGGATCTATGCCGCAATTGCGCAATATTTACCAGCAGACAGTATTAGATACTGGCTCCCTCGTCTTTTTTGGCGGATCCCAACATGCCCTTTTTGGCTATGAACCCGCAACGATGCAGCGCGTCTCCGGCTCTATCGCAGAAAACCACGGCGGCGACTTCCAAGCAATGGCCACCGATGGGCAGGTCCTCTACGCCGGCTGTCACTGCTTTGACCGCGCCTATGAAAACGCCTTTACCTACCCGGAAGTCACCGGCTTTACCCGTGCCACCCGTATCCAAGGGCTGGGTGCGTGGGACGCCAAAACTGGCGCACTCCTATCGTGGGCGCCCTACCGTTTGCGTTCCCCCAGCGCAGGCGCCTGGGAACTTTTCGTTGCCGAGGACGGGGCACTGTGGGTCGGTGGAGACTTTATGGGCTCCATTAATGCCGATGGCCGCAATCAATGGAATGGCGGGTGGGCCCGTTATGGCGCACGCGACCGGGTTGCTCCCGCTCCTCCCGAACAAGGCCGTGCACTGCCTGCCGCCCAGGAAGGCGCCATTGACCTGACCTGGACAGCGTCAGAGGGCGCTGAGCGCTACCAGATTCTCCGCGACGACCGAGTGATTGCTGAATCCACTGAAACGACCGTGCAGGTGCCTGGCGATACCTCCAGTCGCTTCTTTATCCGCGCCATTGATAAGAGCGGAAATATCGGCGCCTCAACATCTGTCATTCCTGTCACCGAAGCGCCCGCAGGCCCCCTCGACCTCGTTGGGCAATCCGCATTCTGGTCCTACTACTACGCGGACCACGCTCCCTCAGCGAACTGGGCCCAATCCACATTTGATGCCTCCTCCTGGCAAAGTGGCGCGGCACCCATCGGCTATGGTGCAGAAGGTCTCGAAACCCCCGTGCAGCGCCTCGATAGCCGTCCAGTAGCCTCCTACTACCGCACCACTTTTGATGTGTCCGATCCTCACAGTGGTGGCGACATTGTCGTGTCCTATGTTGCTGACGATGGGGCGGCGGTGTACGTCAATGGCGTAGAAGTATCTCGAACTCGAATGTCTCCGGGAACTATTACCCACCAGACTCGCGCATCTGCGGCAATACAGACCCCTGCAGCGCTCGCGGCCCCAACCGAGGTGGTGATTCCGCGGCAGGTTCTCCGCACTGGAACTAATGTGATTGCGGTAGAAAGCCATCTGAACTATAAGAACAGCCGAAATATGACTTTCCAGGCCACAGTGATTCAGAAGCCATAGAAGCAGATGGGACTCATGTGCAGCTGTGTCATGAGTCCCGTCTCACCATTTTTACCCAGTAAGGGTGTGATCTGGGCAAAGGAAATTTGTGACCGGGTCAGAGGCGGAATTTCAGTGCTTTCGGGCCCAATGGCTGTTGCTGGTATTAAATACGGCGATCAGAATGGGTGTGTCACTATTGATATTCCCGTGCTTACCAGCCGGGAAAAATTTCTGTCTAATGAGGTCACATGTCCCGTCCTCGCCGTGCGGCTACCCTTGCCGCTGCCTTTATTCTCTGCGCCGTTGGTGAATTTGCGCCACTGTCATCGGCTAGAGCTGATGTTCCCAATGTGCATGATGGTCGTTCTCCTGCAACGGCTGCCGCCTCCTGCTGGGAAATCAAACAAAATGACCCGCGGTCAGCAGATGGTACCTACTGGCTGCTGACTCCCACAATGAATGCCCCTGAGCAATTCTTCTGTGACCAAACCTCAGATGGTGGGGGATGGGTTCTTATTGGACGCGGACGCGAAGGGTGGGATACCTATGCCCGCGGCGAGGGTGACCCTGCGGCGCTACGAACACGTGAACGCGGGCCCCAAAACCTCTCTACCGTACAGCTCTCTGAAGAGAAAGTTAATGGTCTTCTTGGCGGCGTTTCGGTAAAAGATCAACGTGATCCCATTCGAGTGATTCGTGCAACCGATAGCCAGGGAAGCCGCTGGCAAACCCTGAATTTCACATTCCCGCGGATGCTCGGCTTTGAATGGTCATTCCGCTCCCATCACCCAGGATCTGTCACTATTGAAGGTCGCTGGCAGCGTTCCTTTGAGGGACTGACCCAACTCATGGGCCTTGATAACGGCTGGTATGGGGTGGATATGTCAATTAATGCGACGACAAAGTATCTTCTTGGCTTTGCTTACGGCCGTAATGTTCGAGCCGGTTCAACCGACCCGGGAGACTTCCTTTATCGCGATAGTGGGGCCGTTCTGCCTTATGCGGAGGTCTATGTGCGTCCGCAGTTGACCTCAGATCAGGGTTTTACTGCCATTGAAGACTCCGGTACCCCGGAAAAGTTGGTACCAGCAACAGTTTCTGACCAGGCCACACCAACCACCTGGGGTGTGGTGGGAAACCTCAATGGGCGCACTGCTGAAGGTAATGCCCCGGTCCAGGCTTTTGCCCAGATTGGTTCCACTATTTTTGTGGGCGGCAACTTTACTGGCGTGCAGCAAGGCTCTCAGGGAAGCCAAACGCGACGCACAGCATTGGCAGCCTTTAATTCGACCACAGGGGAATTTATCCCCGGCTTTAATGCCACCTTTAATGGCCAGGTCAAAGACCTCGCCGCTATGCCTGATGGGAATCTCCTTGTTGCTGGCGATTTCACCCAGGTCAATGGCGCGCGCCATGTGGGTACCGTCTTACTCGACCCCAATACGGGAGCCACTATTGACTCCTGGGATCTACAGCTGACTAACCGTGCCTCCGCAGCTGGCGGTATGGTTTCTGTCCGCGCGATTGATCGCGATGGAGATCAGGTCTACATCGGCGGCGCCTTTACTCATATGAGTGGCGGCGGAGCAGACAATGTCTATGCGCGTAATGCGGGACGTGTGTCTGCAGCTGGGAAACCAGACCGTGGGTGGAATCCTGATTTCAATGGCACCCTAATGGATCTGGATGCTTCTAAAGATTCCTCCCGCCTCTATGCTGCCGGGCACTTTACCCGCACCAAAACCACTGAGGTCGTTAAGGCCGCCGCAATCTCTACTGCGCCCGGAGCCGATCCTGCGTTGCCTTTCACCTTCCAACCGTCCTATTGGGATTCGCGGGGCATTTACCAGCAGGCCGTGGTCGATACCGGATCACTGGTGTTCTTTGGTGGAGCCCAGCACTCTGTTTTCGGCCATGATCCGGCCTCAATGCGCCGAGTCTCTGGGTCAATTACCGTTGACAATGGTGGAGACTTCCAGGCACTGGCCTCCGATGGCACTGTGTTGTACGGCGGATGCCACTGCTTTGATCGCGCCTATGAAAACGCCTATAACTTCGAAGACGTTTCCGGATTTAGCCGCGCAACGCGCGTCCAGGGCTTAGGTGCATGGGATGCCGCCACCGGCGCCCTCTACTCGTGGGCACCCTATCGTTTGCGTTCCAATAATGCGGGTGCCTGGGAACTTTTTGTTGCCGAGGACGGGGCCCTGTGGGTTGGAGGAGACTTTACTGGATCCATTAATACCAAGGGCCGTAATCAGTGGAATGGTGGCTGGGCTCGCTATGGCGCTCGCGACCGTGTGGCTCCTGCCGTACCTGCCGGACAGCAGGCCACCGATGCCGGCAATGGTCAGGCCACGCTTAAATGGCAGGGCGTAGAAGGAGCTGTCCGCTACCAGGTCCTCCGCGATGATCGCGTGGTTGGTGAAGCCAGCGAAACGACGATCACGGTACCGGGAGATACCTCTAGCCGCTTCTTTATTCGCGCCGTTGATGCAGAGGGCAATATTGGCCCCTCCACCGCGGTAGTGCGTGTGGGCGATAAAGCTCCCGAGGCGCCACAGACTCCGGAAACTCCAAAAACCCCACAGGCTCCAGATAACAACCCCAATAATGCGGCACTGATTGCCGATGGGGCGACCTGGCAGTACTACTACGGTGAGCAGGCTCCTGCTGCTAACTGGATGAAACCCGAGTTTGACGCTGCCTCCTGGCAAAAAGGTGCCGCGCCCCTGGGTTACGGCTCTGATGGCCTGGGCACCACCTTTGAACCGCTTCAATCCCGGCCGGTAGCCTCCTACTACCGCACGTCATTTGAACTGGGCAATCCCAAAGACGGTGGGGATCTGGTCCTGTCTTATGTGGCCGATGATGGGGCAGCGGTGTACGTCAATGGCACCGAGGTTTCACGCACTCGCCTATCGGATGGAGCTTTGAGCCATAACACCCGGGCGAATGCGTCAGTGACCACCGCTGCTGCACGTGGGTCCCGGGTTGAGGTGACGATTCCACGCGACCTGCTCAAGGAAGGCGCCAATGTGATTGCAGTGGAGACACACCTGAACTACAAGAGCAGCCGGAATATGACCTTCCAGGCGACCCTGAGCCAAAAACCCTAGAGTCGGGTAACTGGATAGCGAAACACCAGCCACGGGGAATCCGTGGCTGGTGTTTTTTGCTAATTTTCGGGCCTCTTTAGTACGCGCCGTCTTGGCGCAGAACTACACGCACTGTCTGCATGAGGATCCACAGGTCGAAACTAAAAGAGCGGTGCTCGACATAGTGCAGATCCAGACGAATAGCTTCAGGCCAGGACAGATTCGACCGGCCTGAGACTTGCCATAGACCTGTCATTCCGGGGCGCACATTAAATTTCCTCATGACGCGAGGCTCATAAAGGGCGACTTCACGCGGCAGGGGAGGGCGCGGTCCGACCAAGGACATATGACCCCACCACACATTAAAGAGCTGGGGGAGTTCGTCAATACTGGTCCGACGGAGGAAACGACCAATTTTGGTGACGCGGGGATCGTCTTTGAGTTTGAAGAGGATGCCCGTATCGGGATCGTCTTCATCGCCAGTGCGTCCAGCGCGCAGTGCCCGTTCTTTTTCGCGCAATTCTTGGAGCCGTGCCTCAGCATCCACCGCCATTGTGCGGAACTTCACCATAGGGAAGGTTGCCCCACCGCGCCCCACACGTTGCTGGAAGAAGAAGGCGGGGCCTCCGTCCTCGTGACGAATGAGGAAGTAGAGAATAATCCATAGTGGAGAGAGCATGAGGATTAAAAGGGAAGACACCGCGATATCGAAAAGACGGTGGAGAATGCTTTCCACTAAGGAATCACGGCGTGCTTCAGTGCGTGCAATAGCTAATCCGGGTGCGGTAACAACCTCGATTAAATCTGGGGCGAAATCTGCTGGCTCCATAACGAGATCCAGATTCATTCCCTCATTTTCTAATTGCCAGCGGAAATCCTGAAGGTCAGTAAAGTCAGGAATGGTGGTTGTTGTCAGTAAAAGAACTGTTGCCCCACAGTCGCGCATAGCATTGAGGATCTCGTCAATATGCTCGCTGAGATATCCGGGGGTGAGAGGGAAATGGTCATCCCAATCGAGTAAGCCCACCAGGCGGATATTCAATGCGCGCTCATTCTGTTTCAGCAGTGCTTCCATTGGCGCAGCTGAAGAGTGAGGGGCAAAGAGTAGACCCTTTGGTTGGCGTGACTCGAGAAAATTCTCAAAGAGGCGCCAAATCATATGGACAGCAGCAACTAAACAGAGGCCAGGAATCGTAGCTCGATAAGGATCGGGGAGATTCCCTAAAGTGCCAGTTGTCGCGGCAAAAGCAAAAAGGCCGTAGACAATTAGTGCCAGGGTAATAAATTTCAGGGGGTGGCGAAAGGGGGTAATTAAACGACGTCGCGTGTGAATACCCGATAAAAGGAAAGCAATAACCCACAGGGTCATTGAGGTAAAAAATGCGTGGGCGTGAGTACTTGCCAGTGCCTGGCCGACAATTGTCAAAACACCAACAGCGTCTTGGCCGCGTAAATCTCCCAATGGTGGCGCAATAAGTATTGCAATGGGGAAAGCGACCGCTAAAGAATCAACAATAAGGAGTGACCCTGCAGCGACACCGGGGCGAGTCGTCCAACGAGAGGCAGAAGCGCGATCTGCCGCCGCCTCTGGACGTGCGCGCCGAGCAAGGGTGTCCTGTGTCATTGTTGATTTTCTTAACCGTTCGTTGTGAGTCAGTCAGCGGCACACCACTGTATGCCTTCAACGGAGCATATTCTACCGCCTGTTAGAAGGATTCGCGTGCAGCAGGGCAGCTCGTTACTGAGATAGAGTGGGACTGTCGTGACTGGCGCATAGGTGGGAGACCACCGGGGAGCGAAGAAAAGGTAATGAGGTCGCCCGCCTGGGCCTCATCGCCGCCTCTCACACTGGGCCCAGTGTGAGATTTCAGCACCTGAGCAGGAGAACCATGGATTCCCTCAATGACATGACATTGGCAGATCTTGATCCACAGATCCGCTCCGTCCTCGACCAAGAACTTGGCCGCCAGCGCGAAACGCTGGAAATGATTGCCTCCGAGAACTTCGTTCCCCGTGCAATCCTCGAAACCCAGGGCTCAGTTCTGACCAATAAATACGCCGAAGGCTATCCCGGCAGACGCTATTACGGCGGCTGTGAGTATGTTGATATTGCTGAATCCTTAGCAATTGAGCGCGCTTTAGAGGTTTTTGGCGGAGATTACGCCAATGTTCAGCCTCATGCAGGTGCGCAGGCCAATGCCGCTGCGCTGATGGCAATGGCAGATATTGGTGACACTATTTTGGGTCTTGACCTGGCCCATGGTGGCCACCTCACCCACGGCATGCGGATTAACTTCTCTGGCAAGAACTACAACGCTGTTGCCTACGGCGTGAACCGCGAAAGCGGCCGTATTGAAATGGATGAAGTCCGCGAAGCGGCACTACGCGAAAAACCTGCTGTCATTATTGCGGGCTGGTCTGCCTACCCCCGCCACCTTGACTTCCAGGCCTTCCGTCAGATCGCTGACGAGGTCGGAGCTGCTCTATGGGTAGATATGGCTCACTTTGCCGGCCTTGTCGCCGCGGGGCTACACCCCAATCCGGTTCCCCATGCCGATGTGGTGACCACCACCGTTCATAAAACCCTGGGTGGCCCACGCTCTGGCATGATCCTGTCCTCGCGCGGCGAGCAGTGGGGCAAGAAATTGAATTCCGCTGTCTTCCCCGGCCAGCAGGGCGGCCCGCTAATGCATGCGATTGCTGCTAAGGCTGTGGCGATGAAAATCGCCCAAACTGACGAGTTTAAAGACCGTCAGCGCCGCACCCTTGAAGGGGCCGCGCTACTGGCCGAACGTTTGGGCGCTACCGATGCTCAGCAGGCTGGAATCGAATTGGTGACCGGCGGCACTGATGTGCACCTCGTCCTCGTTGATCTGGTGAAATCCTCCATTGATGGACGCGACGCCGAAGATCTTCTTCATGAGGTCGGCATTACTGTCAACCGCAATGCGGTGCCTTTTGATCCTCGCCCACCCATGCGGACCTCGGGCCTGCGTATTGGCACCCCTGCCTTGGCTACGCGCGGTTTTGATACGGAAGATTTCGCTGAAGTCGCCGATATTATTGCGACCGCCCTGGTTCAGGGCGCAAGTGGCGCCTCAGTGGAGGTGGATGCCCTGCGCCAGCGCGTTGCCGCCCTGACCGATAAGCATCCTCTATACGTGGGGTTGGACTCATGAAAGCGCCATGGGAAGGGTCTGCGCGCATCCTTGACGGGACTGCCACGGCGCGGGCAATAAAAGAGGAATTGGCCGAACGAGTTCGTGTTCTTCGCGACGCGGGGATCGTGCCTGGCCTGGGTACGGTTTTAGTTGGATCTGACCCGGGTTCAGTGGCCTATGTCGCAGGAAAACACCGCGATTGCGCGGAAGTGGGGATTGAATCCATTCGCGTTGACCTGCCGGAAAGTGCCACTCAGGCAGAAATTGAGGAGGCCATTGACCGTCTCAACGCTGACCCTGCGTGCACCGGGTATATCGTCCAATTACCCCTGCCCAAAGGGATTGATACAACGGCGATTTTGGAGAGAATCGACCCCGATAAAGATGCTGACGGTCTTCACCCGACGAATCTGGGTCGCCTTGTTTTGCGAGCGAGTGGGCCCATTGATTCTCCTCAGCCGTGCACTCCGCGGGCAGTTATTGAGTTGATGGAACGTCACGGTATTGACCTGAATGGGAAAGATGTCTGCGTCATTGGGCGCGGGGTCACCGTTGGTCGCTCTATTGCCTTGTTGCTGACGCGTCGTGCGGTCAATGCCACGGTGACGTTATGTCATACGGGTACCGTTGACCTGGCGGAAAAAGTGCGCCGTGCAGATATTGTCGTTGCCGCTACTGGTGCTGCTGGCCTGATCACACGAGAGATGGTCCGCCCTGGTGCCATCGTCCTTGATGTCGGGGTCAGTCGCACCATTGACGAGGGCGGGAAAGCGCGCCTGAAAGGGGATATTGCCGATGGTGTCGATGAGGTGGCATCGTGGCTTTCTCCGAACCCAGGTGGGGTAGGGCCAATGACACGCGCCTTACTTGTGACCAATGTTGTTGAAGCCGCTGAGCGTCAAGTGGATGCTCATAGGGCACAATAAGTTGTACAAGTAACCATCCCCACTTCTTCCGGGTGGTCAGAGTTTACCTCTGCTAGGTAAACTCTGGCTCCGGAACCTCTGTGTATGGCGAGGTCAGAACCAGTTTACCTAATGGAAAGGAGGAGTGTATGTCCCCCCAGACCCCTCGGCGTCGCGTTGTTGAGCTCCTTCTTGGTATTGCCTGTGTGGCTGCTCTCGTTATTGCCATTGTTAATCCTGGAGTTCACTCCACCCAGGTCGAACTGAATGATGCGGGGGTGTGGGTGACCAATGCTGAACGGCAGATGGTGGCCCACCTTAACCCTGTCTCTCATTCTGTTGATTCTGCTCTTTATACTGCCACCCCTCGCGTTGATCTCTTCCAAAAAGGGGAACAGGTTTTTGTTTCTGAAAATGAATCGCGAACTCTATCTAAAGTCGATGTTGCTCGAACGACTTTAGAAGCGGGTATTACCAATCCTCGGATGCGCCCCGTTGTTCATGGTGATTGGCTCGCTCTGAACGATATTCAATCGGGAATGGTGTGGCGGCAAGACTCTGCTACCCCAGCAGTTGTCGATCCTGCTTCCGCCCCCGATATTTCCGGTGTTCCCGGAGCCGAAGTGGCCTTTGCCTCCGATGGCACCCTCTATGCCGCGTCAATTCAGAGTCGCACCATTGTCTCTTTACCGCGTGACGCTGCCCCGGGTAAAGGATCAGTTCGGGAATTGGATGTCGCTGAAGGTACTGAGGGCATTCAGATTGCCACCATCGGCACCCACTTTGTCGTTCTGGACCTGACCCATAAACAACTGCATATGCCTGACGGGCGCATTGTTGATATCCCAGGTGACACTGTCGCCCTACAAGAAAGCGGGCCGGAGGCGACCTCCGCCCTCGTTGCGACATCTGAGGGCCTTCTTTCTGTACCTTTCGCGAAGGAAGAACCCACCCTTAAAGCTTCCTCCACGCCAGGTGGCGTTGCTGTACGGCCAGCTCGCGTTGATAACTGCACCTATGGAGCGTGGACGGGTACCGGCGCATTCCTTCGTGACTGTGGAGATGACGCTCACGACGTTGAATTGAAAGTCGATACCTTAGCGGGTGCGTCACACACAGTTTTTCGTGTGAACCGGTCAACGATTGTTCTCAATGATATTGACAAGGGCACATTGTGGCTTCCTGATGAGCAAATGCTCCTCGTTGATGACTGGGAAAAAGTCGATTCCGATCTGAAATCAGAAACAGAAGAAGATGAAGACGATTCGGTGGATAACGCCTCCGATATTGCCCAACCAGAACGCCATGAAGACAATACGGACCCTACCGCTGCTGATGATGAGCTCGGCGTGCGCCCAGGTCGCAGCAATGTCCTGCCCGTCCTCCTCAATGACTCTGACCCCGATGGCGATGTCCTGACCGTATCTGAAGTGGGGGAGAGTGACCTTGGCACGGTGTCATTAATTCGCCAAGGGGAAGCCCTCCAAATTGATGTCCCCGCGGATAAAAGCGGACAGGGCGAATTTGAATACACCATTTCTGATGGGCGCGGAGGAAGTGCCAAAGCGCGAGTCCGTATTACTGTGCGCGAACCCGGAGAAAACTCTGCCCCGGTGCAAACGGTCAAACAGTCCCTGTCTTTAGGGGCAGGCCGGACAACCACCATTAATGCCCTAGCGAATTGGTATGACCCTGACGCTGATCCCTATTTTCTTCATGGCATTCACGGGCCCGAAGGTTTTACTCTGAATCACCAATCAACAGGTGCCGTTGATATTACTGAAGTTGGTCATGGGCCGGGCCAAAACTCCCTCAATGTTGCTGTGTCTGACGGAAAAGACCGCGGCGAAGGGCAAGTTCAGGTCAATGTTGCCGATGCGAATAATCAGGCACCCGTGACAAATGCTGACCATGTCATTGTGGCAGTTGGTGCCTCAACCACTGTGGCGCCAATGGCGAATGACACGGATCCTAATGGCGATCCCCTGCAGCTGGTCCAAGTCACCACGAATTCTGAAGGAGTGGGGGCCCATATTAACTCCACCCTCGGTACCGTGACATTAACGGGTGTCCATGCGGGTACCTATTACCTGGACTATTCCATTACTGATGGTCCAACAGCTGCTACTGGCATTATTCGTGTTGATGTCGTCGAAGCGGAAACACAAACCCCACCCACTGCTGTTGACGATATCGGTGTCTTGCCTGACACCGGCCAAGTTCTCGTTGATCTGCTGGCTAATGACTCTGACCCCTCCGGCGGAGTGCTTACTGTTGGCGCTGTGGAAATCCCTGAGGGATCGCCGCTCAGCGTGTCATTAATCGACCGCCATATTGCGCGTATTAGCGCCCCCCGGGGCCTCACCCAAGCCGAGACCTTTACCTATACAGTGTCCAATTCTGCGGGAACAACACGGGCAACAGTGACTGTGGTTCCCGGGGGCGCTTTAGACCCGAATGCTCCCCCCCAATTAAAAGACGATATTCTTGTTGTCCGTTCAGGAGATGTCGCCGGAGTTTCTGTCCTTGATAACGATTCTTCTCCGGGTGGTTTGGATTTAACCATCTCTAATGAGCTACAAAAAGATATTGCCCCTGATATGGGCACTGTTTTCCTTTCTGGCGATGAAGTTCGTGTCCGTGGTGGTGCAACTCCTGGTAATGGCGTTATTACCTATACGGTGACGGATTCTGCAGGAAATGTGGCTTCAGCCCATATTTCACTCATGGTTATTGGGGTGGATCCGGAAACAAATACTGCGCCCCGCCCTCGTGACATAATTTCGCGCACCAGCGCAGGACAAGAAGTCACTATTCCCATTCCCCTTGAAGGAATTGACGCCGAAGGTGACTCGGTTTCCCTGATTGGCGCCGGATCGTCCCCCACAATGGGCGCACTCGACGTGGGCGCTTCCTCTATTACCTACACCCCAGCGGAAACAGCTGTTGGTACCGACACCTTTACCTATATTGTCGAAGACCGTCTGGGGAAAATCGCGACAGGAACAGTGCGCGTAGGAATCAGCCCCCGCGACTCTCTTAACCACGATCCTGTGGCTATTCCCGATGAAGTTCGCGTGCGCCCAGGGAAAAAGGTTGCTGTCGCGGTCACTGCAAATGACCTGGATCCGGATGGGGATACGGTTACCCTTATTCCTGAATCCGTGTCAGATCCGAAAAACCAGATGAATATTGGGCACCGCTCGGGTCGAATTACACTTACTGCGCCCACCACCGAAGGTGCCTATTTAGCAACCTATTCCATTTCGGATGGGGCAGGTGGTCGTGCTACCGGAGTACTGACCATTCTCGTTGGGAAAGATGCGCCACTGCGTGCACCCATTGCCCGCGATGACAGCCTTAATGACACGCAAATGGCCACGATCCGCGAAAATGGCAGTGTTGTGGTCAATGTCCTGGCTAATGACGAAGATCCTGACGGCGATATTGCCCAAGTGACGGTGACATCACCAGACTCAACGGTGACCCCACTGCAGGATGGCCAGGTAGAAGTCAGCGCCACCGATGGCCCGCAATTGGTTCTCTACACGATTACAGACTCTGATGGGCTCTCCTCATCTGCTGTCATCCGTGTGCCAGGGAGGGAAATAACCCGACCCACCTTGGATTATTCGACGATTCCTCTTCGCGTCAACGCTGGGCAGCGCATTGATATTCCGCTGGCCAATCACGTTCTTGCTCGCCAGGGCCGCTCCCTGTCTTTGGCTGATCAGGCCAGTGTGTCAGCGGGTATGGGCTCTGATGGGTCGCCACTGGTCAAAGATTCCACCACCCTGACCTTCCGTTCTCTGCCAGAGTTTTCAGGGCGGACCTCCATTACTTTCGCTGTCACTGACGGCAATGGGGCAGGGGATCCGCAAGCGCGAACAGCAGTACTGACCCTGCCTATCGACGTCACCTCTACGGTGAATCGTCCGCCCACCTTCCGCGCCACCGCATTGCAGGTGCCACGTGGCGGCGAAATCACAGCGAATCTGTCAGAAATGGCCTCTGACCCAGACACAGGCGATCGCTTGGCCTTTGCTATGGCCGGTAATGCGCCCGAGGGAATTACTGCCTCCGTTGAGGGGACAACACTGCGTATCCGTGCGGCTGAAACTGCGCCTGAAGGCAATGCTGGGCAGGTTGGCGTCCGCGTCGATGACGGTAAAGGTGGGAATGCGGAAGCTTCCTTCCCGATTACTGTTGGCACAACTGGCCCCTCCCAGCTGGTCACGACGATTCCAGCCACACTGACAGTGGACTCTGGTGGCACGGGCACCGTCGATATTGCGAACTACGCGACGAATCCTGACCCTGCTGCCGGTCCGCTGAAAATTACGGGCGTTACTGTCACTGAAGGTGGGTCAGCGACCTTTGAGGGCACGGTTATTACCGCTACCGCAAATGAGGGTTTTAATGACTCCTTCACCGTGAACTATACGGTGGTGGATGCTGCCGGTGGGGCAGAGCGTCAAGTCCCGGGGATTGTCACTGTCACAGTACGAGGGCGGCCCGACCCCCCAACTGGGGTTCAGGTGAACCGGGGTGCTCAGCCCTCAACCGTTCAGGTGTCATGGACGCCGGGATTTGATCATGGGTCGCCTGTGCGTTCCTTCACGGTCACTGACCATACTCAGGGCGATAGTATTCGCTGCGGGTTAACGACCTCCTGTTCTATTCCGAATAGGGATATGAATACCGAACACGTGTTCTCGGTGACCGCCACAAATGATGTGGGCACCTCAGACCCTTCGGAACAGCGTTCGATTGGTTTACTTGGCGCCCCGTCGCGCCCAGCGACTCCAACCCTGTCCGTGGTCAATGGCACGGCGACAATTACCTGGGAGGGGGAAGCCTCAGGTGGGCCGGAAGTAGATTCCTATGTCGTGGAATTATCTGGTGGCGCCTCAACAACGGTGAAAGCCCAAGGTGGTGGCACCCACTCTGCAACGATTTCTGGGCTTGCTCCAGGGACGTCCTATACCGCGCATATTATTGCCATTAATAGCGCCGGACAGTCTGAACCTTCAGGCTGGTCTAATACGGTGCTGAACTATGGGCGGCCGGGTCCCGTGCGTGATCTTCAGGCCGAAAATGTTGATTTTGGGACGGCTGATTCAGGCACAGGGAGCGTGAAACTTTCCTGGTCACCGCCAGATAGTGCAGGCCGCGATGTCGAGTACTACACGGTCAGTGGCCCTACCGGCTCCTTTACCGTCAGTGGCACTTCTGCCACCGTCAATGGCATTACCCTCTCAGGGGGACTTGCGACCTTTACCGTCACCGCGACGAATGACTCATCTAATCCGGCGGCCTACACCTCTGCCCCTGCCACCGTTCAGGCGCTGATGGTGGGCGCATTAGCCCCGCCCTCGATCCAATCGGTACGACCGACCAACCAACCCGAACAGGTCTATATCGAATGGTCCCCAAGCCCAGCAACTAATGGGTGGAGCAGTGGCGATATCCGTTATGAATGGGCCCCCGGTGGCGGCGGATGGGCCGCATTGAATGGCAATACCCTTTCGGGTAATGGCTTGGTGGGTGGCACTGCGACGAATATTCGTATTCGAGCAGTGGGCATAAAGAATGGCGTCGAGGTGTCTTCACCTGAGGTGGTCTCTGGCGCGGTGACTCCCATGACTCCGGTCGAGCCACCTGTTGCTCCGGCGATTAGTTGCCGCGTCGCGACAGCCACGACTATGCGCTGCTCCTGGGAAGGCGGCAGCGATGGGGGAGTGGGTGCGACCTATGCCCTGTCTGGTTCCACCAGTGGCGCCGTTGAGGCCACTGGGTCGGTAGAGTTCACACCCGCTGCTGACGAAATTCTCGAAGTGTGTATTACTGTCACCCAAAATGGCACCGGTGCGACGGATCGACGCTGTGAAATGTTCCAGTGGTCCCCGGCTTCGACCTACTCCCTATCTGTTACCCCAGGGTCACTATCAGGCACGGTCAATACCTATTACGTACCGGAAGGGCAATATCAGCTCACCTGTGTGGGGCAGCGGACTTTTGCTGATGGCAAAGTTGAAGACGGCCTGGATCTGGGACTGGGTGGAACGGTCAGCATTACACGTCATAAAGACAATGGGTTCCGCGACTCAGTTGGCTTTACTTGTAATGATCCGCAGGGTTTGACTTCAGCCCCGGGCGTTACGGGTTATAAAGTGACAGGCGTGAATGTTGGCCCCACTCTGGTCAGCAACTAACTATTAGTTCTCATACTACTCACCCAAGGATAATCGATGACTCTTAGTGCTGAGAATGCCGCGTGGTTTCACGACCGTTTTGAGTTGGCAGTATCAAATGTTGCCACAGCACTCCTCGGCAAAGAAGACATTATTCGCCTGGCATTGACATGTATGTTTGCAGAAGGGCATCTTCTTATTGAAGATACCCCTGGAACAGGGAAAACGGCCCTTGCTCGCGCAATGGCGGCCACCGTTGAGGGCACCCATTCGCGTATTCAATTCACTCCGGATCTTCTTCCATCCGATATTACGGGCGTCACTGTTTTTGATCAGCGCACTGGTGAATGGGAATTTCACCGTGGCCCGATCTTTGCCTCGATCGTTTTAGCCGATGAAATTAACCGCGCCTCGCCGAAAACACAATCCGCCCTTTTAGAGGTGATGGAAGAAGGGCGCGTCACTGTTGATGGAATTGGGCATCCCACCGGGCGTCCTTTTATGGTCATCGCCACCCAAAATCCGATTGAACAGGCCGGCACCTATCGTCTTCCGGAAGCCCAATTAGATCGTTTCCTCATGAAAACAGAATTGGGATATCCCAGTCATGAGGCCGGTATTGACATTTTGTTAGGCTCTAAAGATCCGGATCGTTCTCGCGGATTAAAACCTGTGCTGACCACTCAAGAGGTGGCGCATATGGCCACCATGGCTGGCGATACCCACGTGGATCGGGTGATTGTGGACTACGTTCAGTCTCTTTGCGAAGCCACCCGTAATGACCCGACAGTACGTGTAGGTGTGTCTACCCGTGGTGCGATCGCGATGGTACGTGCGGCCCGTGTGTGGGTTTTGGCTCAGGGTCGCCACTATGTGACCCCATCGGATATCCAATTCCTTGCCCCAACTGTGTGGGCTCACCGTCTGGTCCTTGACCCCGATGCCGAATTTGCTGGCGCCACCCACCTGGAAGCAGTTGAGGCTGCTTTGCGCGCAGTTGCTGCTCCAACAGGTCGGGAGTAGGTGATATGTCATCAGAGGGTAGTGGGCGTCGCAATGGGCAGCGCCATCAAGAACAGGGGACCCTTGCCCAGGGGCTTCGGCGCCTGGCCCGCACTAGTCACGAAGCCATTGACAGGCTTGGCAAGCGTTTGCAGCGCGTTCCCATTGCGCGCACCGTTATTTCACTTCTGAGTGGGATTACACCCTTGGGATGGGGTCTTGGGGCTATTGGCCTGGCAGGAATTGCTGTGGGCCTGGCGGCGCGCTGGAATGAGATGGCCATTGTTGCTGTTGCTGCATTGACTCTCCTTTTCGGGGCACTGATTCTTTCGCTCATTCCCCTGTCCTGTTCTGTTGCCCTTCACTTGGCTGCCCAGCGCATTACGGTGGGTCAGGATGCCTACGGGGAAATCCTTGTCACCAATCCAACGGGGCGGACGCTGCGGCCTGTGCGCCTTGAGTTAAACGTGGACTCTGCCGTTGTTCCCGTGTGGACATCTCCCATTGAGGCCCATGGGGAACATCGCGATTCCTTTGTCATTGAGACATCCCGACGAGGGCGGCGCCGGGTTGGCCCAGTGAGGGTAGCCCGCGGAGACGCCTTCGGATTGGTTCGTCGGGTGCGGGCCACCTCGGATATTCTCGACCTTCGGGTTCATCCGCGTACTGTTACTGTGCCCTTTTCTGCTATTGGTCTGGTGCGGGACTTAGAAGGTATCACCACCCAGGATTTATCTTCCGCTGATGTCTCTTTCCGGGCGCTCCGTGACTATGTTCCTGGCGATGATCGCCGTAATGTCCATTGGCGAACAACAGCGCGCACAGGAAAAATGATGGTCCGCGAATTTGAAGAGACCAGGCGCGCACATCTTCTTCTTATTCTCGATAATGACCAATTGGCGTGGGGGATAGATGAGGAATTTGAAGACGGTATTTCTACTATTGCTTCCCTCGCCCGATGCGCCTATACCGACTCGATTGCAGTTTCCACCCTTACTCGCGACCAGCCTTTAAATTCGGCGTCCTCTGTCAGTTTGCTTGACGCGCTTACTGAAGTGAGTGCCATTAGTGTCTCCCATTCTCTTGCTGAAGATGTTCACTGGGCTGGAGCTGAAACCCCTTCCGCCTCTGTTGCTATTGTCGTGACAGGAAGTGGACGCAGTATTGAGCATATTCGCTATTCTCTGACGACTATTGACCCCAGTGTCCGCGCATTAGCTATTCGTATTGACTCTTCCGATAAAGCATCGGTACGAATGGTGGGAGGCTTTACTCTGGTCACTATTTCTTCACTGGGTGAATTGCCTTCTGTCATGAGGCAGGTGAGCGCATAATGGTTGATTCCGCGCGTCGTCTGCGTCCCTCTCTTTCCCTCCTGACAGACGTTCTTCTTGTCCTTGGGCTCCTCATTACTATTGCCCTGCCCTGGGGTGGGCTTTTTATTGGTCCTATTGGCTATATTTCTGCACTGAGTGGTGTCGCCGTTGGCGCAGTAGCTGCCATTATTTGCACCTATTGGCGCCTGCGGATCCCCGCTGGCCTTGCCCTATTCTTTCTCCTTCATCTTTTGATTGGTGGCCTTGCCGGCTTACCAATGACTCAAGGGTGGCTGAGTGGGCAACCTGCGACGACAATACGTCTGCTTGTAACAACACTGCTGAGTGGATGGAAAAATCTTCTCACTGTGGAAGCCCCTGTTGTTCCTAAAGACGGGCTTTCTTTAGTCCCCTTTATTGCCTGTGAAATTGCGGCATTTACGGCGCTTGTCCTGATTCTGCGCGCCCGGCGTCCTATTACTGCGCTTCTTCCTGCCCTTGCTCTGCTTCTTCTTGGGCTTTTATGGGGCTCACAAGAGGCGCCTTTTGCTCTTGCCTGTGCAGTCATTGGAGCGGTATTAGCATTTACTGTGGCGGTTCGCCTTGCAAGTGTGGGTATGGGTCGCCGCGATGAGGCTATTCATATTGAGAAAGCCCCAGGGCGTAAGAAAATCCCTTTTATTGCCTCCGCTGTTATCCTCATCGTGATTTCTCTCCTGTCAGCCTGGGGTGCGTGGAATTTCCTCCCCACTCAGAATCGTTTTGCTCTTCGCGATCATATTGATCCGCCGCTCGATCTTAAAGAATATTCATCCCCGGTGGTGGAGTTTAGAAAATGGACCACTAAAGACGCCGATAAAGCAATGGTGGAAGTGGAAGGAATGCCCGCTGACGCCCGCCTTCGCTTAGCTGCTTTAGATTCCTACAATGGAACGATTTTCGGTATTGCTGAGACAACTCCGGGAAGTGAATTCACTAATGTTGGTGTTGAATTCACCGAGGATGCTCCGCCAGTAGACGCTTCCTCAACAATGTCCGTCTCAATTTTGGCTTATTCGGGCCATTGGATTCCCACGGGAGAGCGCACGTATTCTTTGCGTTATCTTTCTGCCCGACAACAGGTTCTTGGCGATGCTGTCCATTATTCCTCTGGGCTCGGCACAATTTTATCGACCCAGCGTCTGGTAGAAGGCGACCAATTCCAAGCTGTTGTCACCCACCATCCGAAAGTCTCGGATACCGTTTTAGCGGAAACGCCAATAGCGAAAGTGCCTCTTCCCGATGACACAAATGTCCCGGAGGCTATTTCCACAAAAGCGCGGGAGCTCACTGAAGGAAAAACCCCTGGTTTTGACCAAGTGCGCTCAATTGCGCGCGCATTATCCACCGATGGATTTTATTCCGATGGCTCTGATGGGCTTTCTCGTCCAGGGCATCGCAGTGATCGTTTAGAACGTTTCCTTACCGACGAAGCGATGGTAGGCGATGACGATCAATATGCTCCGGCAATGGCATTAATGCTGCGCTCATTGGGTATTCCTTCGCGCATTGCTATTGGTTTTAGAAATGACGCGGAGGCGGCGCAAACCCGACGTTTTACCGGTGATGATGTGCATATGTGGGTGGAAGTTCCCTTTGAAGGAATCGGATGGGTTCCTTTTGACCCCACACCCCCTGAAGACCAAACGCTGCGCACCCAGGTTCCTGAACCTAAACCGCGTCCTACCCCTGAGGTTCTTCAACCGCCGGAGCCTCCGGAAGATCCGGCAGAAGCCCCCGCTGAAGAGTTCACTGAGACTGAGCAGGAAGAACAGAATCCTGACAACACCTACCCCTGGCTTATCTGGGTTCTACGGGTTGGAGGTATTCTTGCTCTGATCCTGTCACCAATTCTTGCTTTGGCTGCATTGAAAGCGCTTCGTGCCTGGCGTCGGCGTACCCGGGGTAGCGAAGAGACGCGCACTGTTGCCGCCTGGGATGAATTGATTGACCGTGCTCGCGACCTTGGGGTGCGTATCCCTGACGGGGAACCGCGCGGTACCCAAGCCGGGGCTATTGACTCTCAGGTCTGGGGAAGAAATGCAGCTCATAGCGAATCTGACCTCTATCGCTTGGCTGATTCCTTGGACAAAGCAGTCTTTGCTCCAGAGCCCGTTCAAGCGGGCACAGGACGTGAGACCTGGAAGCAGATGAATGCGATTTCCGTTGCAATGGCGCGGGCAAAAGGGTGGCGAGCGCGTCTGGGAACCTACGTTTCACTACGGACATTGCGCTCTCGGTGGACCCGTAAAGAGCCACCTGAAAAGAAAATCGGAGTAGACGCGGGGGTGCCTACATACGCTACCGTCATCCCCGGTACCACTAATCCCATGGTGCCAGGCGAAGAAGGAGGACCGGCCAGTGGCTGAGATTAAGGTTGAGGGGAGGGTTCCCCTTTCCGTACCAGAGCATCTTGATGGTCTCGTTGCTGCAGGTGACACAGCGCGCCTGAGAGGTCATGCCTGGGACGCTGCAGTGGTCCTAGGAGCGCTTGCCTTAGCGGGGGTATTCCTCGCGTGGAGTGCAACAGGTCAGGTCCCCGTATGGTTACTTGTTGCTGCTCTTGCTTTATCTGCCATTGTGGTACTCGTGCACACAGTGACCTCACTGATTGGTTTAAGCACAGTTGGGCAGACTTTCGGCATGAAGGTGGCACGTGTGCGCTGGGTGGATATTTCCACAGCAACACCGATGGCTTCGAAGTCGCTAATGAAATTTGCTGTGGAGATGCTCTGTGCTATTCCCACCCTAGGAATTCTGCCCGCTTTGATTGGCTTATTTTCTCAGGGTGAGATGAACCGAACATGGTTCGATCGCCTATTCGGGACTTTAGCCGTACGCGTTGATGAGCGCGGTGAGTTGGAACGTTTTGTCACCACCCGCAGGGCGCATCTTGTTGGTGACGAGGCCGAGGCGGCAGCTGATCGTGCGCGCCCACCAATGCGACGCTATGTCCTCAATGACACTCTTGGCGTTGAAGAGTCCGAGGAAGAAACACTTCCTATGGTCTCCCAGCCGCCCTCGTTACCTCTCGAATCTGACATGCTTGAAGAAGCATGGGAACCGGGTGCCCCCCTGGAGCAGGTTGACTTGGCGTCCCTGTCGCGTGTGGGTCGCGCTTCGGGTGAGACGAAGCGGACACTGTCAGATTATGACAGCCAGTCTGAACTGGAAAAATCCGTTGGCGTGCGTCCAACGGGCGCCATTCGCCTCGTTTTTGATGACGGTACCCGGTACGATCTCGTCGACACTCTTCTTGTCGGGCGTGCCCCTGTGGCCGCCGGACGGTGGGCGCAGGCTTCGACCTACTCGATCTCAGATCCTGAGCGTGCGATCTCGAAGACTCACCTCGCGTTGAGTGTTAGGGACGGACAGCTTCATGTCACCGATCTTGATTCGGTGAATGGGACTCGACTGTCAGCCCCGACCGGCGAAGAGCGCAAGCTTACCCCCGGAACTCCGGAGGTTGCCGCCCCTGGAAGTTTCATTATTTTCGGGAACCGGCTAATCGTCGTTGGCGGGTGAAACTCACCTGCAGCCGGCCGTGGCCGGACTCACCACCCGAGCGCGAGAGCGCCACGAACCTCACCGGAGGTAACACATGAACACCACTACCTGGTACGGCGGAGAGTGCGCCGCTGCCGTAGCTCCCGACGGCGTCGTCGTTATGGAGCCCGGCCATGACGACCTCGCACCGGATTTCTGGGACCGTCTTGCGCAGGGCACTGACTTTGCTGGCATTGTCGAGATCCTCACCTCACGTTTCGGTGCGAATCTGACCTCAATGCCAGGATTCGCCGTCCTCGTCCACGAAGCTGAAGGTGGCCGTATTGCCGTTCGCGGCGACTTCAAGATTGAAGTCCGCAGCGGCGATGAAGTTGTCACCCTCGACGGCGGATCACTGATCACCTGGTCAGAACGCAAAGTTGGCTCTATTGAAGCCTGGTCAGTGCTGACCCCAGGCGTTGACGCCGACGCTGCCCGCCGTTCCCGTGTAGGACTTGTCCGCGACGGCGTTGTTCCCGTTTCTCTTCTGGAGTTCGGAGAACTTCGTCCCCAGGCTGCCCCGGTTGCTGAGGGAACAGCCCCCGCTGGCCGCCACGGAGCAACCACCCCCGCTAAAGACGAAGGGTCTGACGACGACCCTGACCCTGCCCGAGCTGGCACCACCCCGGCCTACGGTCGCGCGAATCTTCCGACCCGCGCCTCCTATGGTTCCACCCCTCCCTTTACCGCCAGCCGCTCAGCTCTGAGTGCCACACGCGCAAGCCGTGCCACTGCAACTGAGTCAGCACCAGCGGCAGCGGGAGAAAAAACCGACGTTGAGGAGGAAGACAGTTCACCGGCCATTGCCCAGCAGCCCTGGACGGAAACTGCCCCCGAAACACCGCTAGAAGACCACACTGAAGAGGAAACCCCTGAGGTTGCTCCCATCGATGAGGTTCCCGCGCAAGAGCCCGAGCCTGTCGCTGAAGAAACCCCAGAGGTTGAGGCTGAAGCCCCAGTAGCAGTGGAAGAAACACCCCTGGCCAGCGAATCTCCTTTCGCTCCGCCGACGCCACTGTTCCCACCCGTGACGACGCCTGAAGCAGATCTTGAGGCCACGAATTTCGTGCCTGACGCTGCCTCAAATGCGCCCATTGCGGATGACACTCGGGCCCTGCCGAAAGACCGTGAGGATGCCGGAGTTCAAGTCCTGGCTGTCATGTGCCTGGATAATCACCCGAATCCTCCTTTCCTCCAGGAATGCCGGATTTGCGGAAAGAGCATGAGCCAGTCTCTTGCTCGGATTGCCCGCCCACCGCTGGGACGCCTCGTGCTTTCCACCGGTGAAACGGTGCTTCTTGACCGCGATGTGGTGCTTGGACGCAATCCGCGCGACCACCACGGAAGCGGCCGCCACCCTGCGCGCCTGGTGCCCATTGACGCCTCCGACCACGAAATCTCCCGTAACCACTGCGAGATCCGTGTCGATGGCTGGGAAGCCCGTGTACGTGACCTCGGCTCCCAAAATGGCACTTTCCTGACCCATACCGATGGACGCACCGAGCGCGTTGAAGAAGGCTCACCCCTTCTGCTGCGTGCCGGAGACGTTATTGCCTTGGGCAACTCAGTGACCATCTCTCTGGAGTCCTGATGGCCTCAGCGCCACCTGCGCCGCCGCCCGTCCCGGGAGCCGACTATGTCGGCCACCTCGGGTCGGGCGGTTTTGCTGACGTTTTTGTCTACCGCCAACACGTGCCAGACAGAAATGTCGCGGTGAAGGTGCCGCGTATCGCCAAAGATCTCGACCTCGCTGCCCAATTCAGTGCCGAAGTTAATCTCATGGCACGAATGTCAGCCCACCCAGCTGTTCTTTCTGTTTTTGGTGTGGGCACTTTTGATGACGGTCGCCAATACCTGGTGATGGAATATTGCCCACCCCCATCACTATCCCAACGGTGCCGGGATAAACCCCTACCCGTGTGGGAAGTTCTCGATAAGGGCATTCGCCTTGCTGGTGCGGTTGCCTCATTGCACCGCGTGGGCATTGTGCACCGCGATATTAAACCGGCCAATGTTCTCCTCACTGAGTTTGGCCTGCCGGTCCTGTCCGACTTTGGCCTGGCGGCGACCATGTCGCCGGATTCACTGAACTCCTCGAAGGGCTTTTCTATTCCCTGGTCTCCGCCTGAGCAGCAACGCGGAGCGACAGTTTTGGATCCCACAGCGGATGTGTATTCGCTGGCTGCCACTTTGCATACGATGCTCACCGGGCGGCCGCCCTTTGAAATCCCCGGTGGAGATAATTCCGAGTTCGCAATGACTCTGCGGGTCATGCGCGTTCCCGTACCGCGCACTGGTCGCTCAGATGTGCCGCGTTCCCTGGAAAAAGTCCTCGCCAAAGCGATGGCAAAAGACCCGGCACAGCGCTATTCCAGCGCCGTGGAGTTTGCTCGGGCACTTCAGCAAATCCAGGTCGATTTGGGGTATCGCCTCACCCCCATGGATTTCCTTGAAGCCATGGGTGGTAGGCCTAGGCCCATTCAGCCCTCCAAATCCCAGCAGCTTCCTCCTGCACCACAAGAACCCCTGGGCCATGTCATCTCTGAAACGCAGATGTCACCGGCGCCCACCGGCGGTATCCCCGCACCCCCACCCATTGGGGATGTCCCCGAAGCAGAACTTTTCCCGCCCACAAAAGTCTCCCGCGTCATCCTCATTGAAGACGACCCAGGGCCGCTTCGACACGCCCCCAGCTACCAGGTGGATTCGGGCGAGGACGGGGCTATCACCCAAAAAACCCCGGGCAACAATGGGCAGGTTGCCTCAGCTCAGCAGGAAAAAGAAGAAGAACCCACCCCCGCCCCCCAGGAGTCCACACCAGGGGTTCCCGCAGACACACAAACCCTCTATGAAGAGCCGCCGCCCCGCCCTCGTAAAGGACACTTTCTCATCGTTGTCCTCGTCGGACTCGCACTGGTCGCTGTCATTGCCGTGGCCGCGTTCCTCATTCGCCCTACAGCGCCCGCCGAACCCCCCTCAGGGTCGCCCTCCGCACCGCAAACCCCACCAGAGGCCCCTGTCACCTCACTCCCGAAAGTCACAGGTCTGACTGGCACTATCGACGAGGACGGGGTCCGCTTTACCTGGGATTCAGCGGGGCAGGACTACTCCTACCTCTACCGCGTCGTTGACCCCGTCAACCCTGGGAAAGTCAGATCCACTTCAGATACCTTTGTTGTTGTCGAAGCGGTTGAAGGACGCACCTGCCTTGAAGTCGCCGTCCGCGCAGATTCAGGTGCTTCCTCCACACCCGTGACCGAATGTGTCACCACCCCCTAAGGCCAGCCCAGACACGCTAGGCTGAAGGGCGTGGATTCAACAGTGGAACGCCCCGTCCTCGTCGCAGTCATTGGAGGCGGGCAACTGGCCCGTATGATGGCCGAATCAGCCATCGCTCTCGATATTTCCCTTCGTCCCCTTGTGGAAGCAGCCAATGGAGCCACCGGCGCTGTTGTGCCCAACGCACCTATTGGGGCAGCCAATGACCCGGGCGCTGTAGCCACACTCATCGATGGCGCAGATGTGCTCACCTTTGAACATGAACATGTGCCGCAGGACCTCCTTGCCCGTATTGCCCCACATATCCCCATCCACCCCTCGCCACAGGCCCTGCAATACGCCCAAAATAAGCTCCTCATGCGGGCCCGCCTCACCGAATTAGGCATTCCCTGCCCGCGCTGGACCGCAGCCCACACCACTGCCGAGGTCACTGCTTTTGGGGCCGAATGCGGGTGGCCCATTATTGCCAAAGTCCCCACCGGCGGCTACGACGGCCACGGGGTGCGGGTAGTCACTGCCCCCGACCAGCTAAGCGATTGGCTAGAACGCGGCGAAGTGCTCTTGGAAGAAAAAGTCGCCTTTACTGCCGAAGCTGCCGCCCTGCTAGCCCGCAGGCCCAGCGGAGAAATCCGCTCCTGGCCTGTGGCCACCACCGTGCAAGTGGACGGAGTCTGCTCCGAAGTGATTGCCCCTTCGCCGGATCTCGACGAGGCAACCGCACAGCGCGCCCAGGAGATTGGCGAAAAAATCGCTGCCGCTCTGGACGTCACCGGAGTCCTTGCCGTTGAACTCTTTATTACTGCTGATGGCCATGTCCTCGTCAATGAACTCGCCATGCGCCCCCACAATTCCGGCCACTGGACCATTGACGGCGCCGTCACCAGCCAATTTGAACAGCACCTGAGAGCTGTCCTCGACCTGCCCCTTGGGTCCACTGAGATGGCTCGCCCCGGTTGGGCCGCAATGGTGAATATCCTGGGCTCCACTCGCCCCTATCCGGCGCGTTTCCTCGGGCAGGCCCTGGGTGAACCGGAAGCAAAAATCCACCTCTATGGCAAAGAAGTCCGACAGGGGCGCAAACTTGGCCACGTGACCGTGTGCGATACCGATCCCGAGCAGGCTCGTAGGCGCGCTCGCGGAATTGCTGACATCCTCGAAGGAGAGAAATGACTACCCTAGCCCCGGACCTGACACTGACCTCTACTGGCGCCAACCCTCAGGTGGGCGTTGTTATGGGGTCTGATTCGGATTGGCCAACTATGCGCGCTGCCGTCGAAGCCCTCGCGGAGTTTGATATTGCCTGCGAAGTTGGCGTGGTCTCTGCCCACCGTATGCCTGAAGATATGGTCGCCTACGGGCGTAGTGCTGCTGAGCGGGGTTTGCGGGTCATTATTGCTGGAGCTGGGGGAGCAGCCCACCTGCCGGGAATGCTGGCAGCGTTGACGGAACTGCCTGTGATTGGCGTGCCGGTGCCTTTGAAGCATCTTGATGGGATGGATTCGCTGCTCTCTATTGTCCAAATGCCAGCAGGGGTGCCTGTGGCGACTGTATCCGTTGGGGGCGCGCGTAATGCGGGGCTTTTGGCCGCGCGAATCCTGGGGGCCGGGGAAGGGGAGGCCGCTCAGGATTTACGAGGGCGGATGCGCTCTTTCCAATCGGATTTGCGGGCGGTGGCCACAGCTAAAGGATCTGCCCTTGGAGACCAGGTAGGCCAGAGCACTACACGCTAAAGTGTCCTCATGAGCATTCTTGTCAGTGGCGGCGCCGGATATATTGGCGCCCACGTTGTTCGCCTTCTTCAGCAGCGCGGAGATCGCGTTGTCGTTGTTGACAATCTGTCTACGGGAGACGCCTCACGTATTGGCGATGCCCGGTTAGTTCAGGCTGATATTGCTACCGATGCGGCACGGACCCAAATCGCCAATGTCATGGTCGATGAGGATGTCACTGCTGTTATTCACTTCGCTGCCCGGAAACAGGTCGGCGAATCTGTCCAGCGTCCAGCTTGGTATTACCACCAAAATATTGGGGGCCTGGCCAATATTTTAATGGCGATGGGAGAAACTGGCGTTGACCAAATGATTTTCTCCTCTTCCGCAGCCGTTTATGGAATGCCTCCCGTTGATGTGGTTCCAGAAGATGCCGTATGTCAGCCTATTAATCCCTACGGGGAAACCAAATTAGTGGGCGAATGGCTGCTTGCTGATTGTGAAAAAGCATGGGGGCTGAATTGGATTGGTTTGCGCTATTTTAATGTGGCTGGCGCAGGGTGGACTGATTTAGCAGACCCCGCCTGTTTGAATTTGGTGCCAATGGTTTTGGACCGTCTTGCGAAAGGTGAAAAGCCGAAGATTTTCGGTACCGATTATGACACCCCGGATGGCACCTGTATTCGCGACTATATCCACGTTTTGGATTTAGCGGAAGCACATATTAATGCCATGGATGCCTTGGCTGCGGGCACACCCGCTCACCGCCAATTCAATGTCGGTACGGGATTGGGCACGTCGGTGCGCGAAATCATTGATGGTTTGCGCGCCATTTCCGGTTGGGAATTCCCCGTTGACGAGGTCGAACGCCGTGCCGGCGATCCGCCGAAACTCATTGGTGACCCCTTGAGTATTGGGGTTGACCTGGGCTGGAAAGCCAATAATGGCGTGGACGAGATTCTGACCTCCGCGTGGGAGGCCTGGCAGGCTGGGCCGCGCCGTATTGAGGTGCCGAAGCAGTAGCTGCAGCGAGAAGGCGGGTGCCCACATTGGGGCGCCCGCCTTTTGCGTGTGTTGGGTGCTGCGCTAGTGACTACTCTTGCGGTACTTCGAGCTGCTGGAAATCTTCTGGCGTTAATGTGCCTTCCCGAAGGGAGGCAAAGAAATCTGGCGCGGTTTCGTCCTGAAGAAGAACAGCTGATCCCGCTGAGGTTTCAAAATCGGGTGAAGCAATTGGGGGAGTACCCGTTAATTTGCCGCCCTGAGCGCCTTTAACAGCAAAAACGAGGCGACCCACATCAATGACATTGTCATCAGAATCAACGGTGAGGGCTTTAGCACCTGCGCGCTCTAAAGCAAAGGCTGAGAAAGGATTAATGAGCGTCAGGGGAGAGGTTGCTTTTTCTGTGGTGCGCTGAACGACTTGGCGTTGACGATCAGCCCGGCCAATATCTCCACGCGGATCGGCATAACGCATACGGGCAAATGCTAATGCGGTATTTCCATCGGCTTGGTGACAGCCAGCGGTCCATTTCAATTGGGACTTTTCGTCATCCACATCCATATCGAAACAGAGCTCAACTCCGCCCACAGCATCGACAATATTGCCAACTCCTCCCATTCCGATTTCCGCATAGTGGTCAATTTTGAGTCCGGTGAGTGACTCGACAGTGGAAATCAGTAATTCCGGGCCGCCATAGGCATAAGCAGAGTTGAGTTTATCGCCGCCATAGTCGGGGATTTCCACCCAGGTATCGCGTGGTAGTGACAGCATTGCGGTCTGCCCATTGGGAGCAATATTGACCAACATAATGGAGTCTGCCCTGGCCCCTTCAGTGCCATCAGCAATCTCTCCATCAGCGCGCGAATCCGACCCTGCAATCAGCCAGGTTTCACCAGGAGTATCTTCGGCAGTTGAGGCAGTTTCCAGGCGATTGAGATTCGAGTTGGCATCCCACAGGAGGAAAAGCGGCCAGCCAATGAGGAGGATCACCATGAGCAGTGCCCAGCGGCGCCACCGTCTTTTCTTACGAGGGCGGGGCGCGACTTG
This sequence comes from Actinomycetaceae bacterium, assembly GCA_030524055.1. Classification (GTDB taxonomy): domain Bacteria; phylum Actinomycetota; class Actinomycetes; order Actinomycetales; family Actinomycetaceae; genus Pauljensenia. The sequence continues at coordinate 88,478 of JAUNHH010000003.1, forward strand.
AGGCGGGCCTTGCGGCGTGCGTGGCAGGGTAGGAGCCTGCGGCGGCGCTGTAGGTGCCTGTTGTGGGCCAGGAGGGGTGCTTTGCCCCTGTCCTGTAGCTGGAGGATAGGACCTGGGCCGCCCTGTTGGAGCAAATGTGGGTGGCTGCAGTGAAGGCGCCAAATTTGCGGGAAGGGAGATTGTTTCTGAAGGACTATCTGCCGGGGCCGGGGGCATCACTGAATGGCGCTGAACCTGCTCGGCAGGGGTGGGCGCAATCGGCCGTTTTAACGTGCTTTCCTGCGGGGACGACTGGGTCGGCTGAATATCCGCAGTATCTGCAGGGCGAACCTCATCAGAGGAGGGCCGCCGGCGGCTGGGGTCCGGAGAAAATGAGGGGGGCTGAGTCATCACAACGATCCTAACCCGTGCCGTCAGTTATCTCAGGGCTGATCCTCACGTGGGTGGCGAGCATTGCTTAATGCCACGGCACGCGCCAAACGAGTCAGACGCTGTTCCGCTTCGCGGTCACGATGGTAAGCCGCTGCCATCTGCATAAACACCGCAACTGCCATGGAATAGACGAGGAGATTAATCCCACGTTCAACGCCAATAAGCTCGGCGAGTTGATTGAGCAGGCCAGGGAAGAGTACCGCGAACATGGCGAAGACAATGAGGATGAGCATCCACAGTCGACGCATAGCCAGGCGTTTGGCTGTTCGGGCAGGGCGCATAATAAAGGCAGTTAATGCCGCCAGAACAAGGATGAGGATTAACTTAATGAGCCAATAGGAGGGCATGGTCACCTCATAATCAATTCGACGAGGATATTCACTGAGTTCAACAGGGACTGACCTTTAGAACGCGAATAGTCTGTATATTCAATATGGACAGGCATTTCCGCCCAGGGTAGGCCAGTGCGTGCTAATTGTTCGACAATCTCACTAGCATGGGCCATGCGATTTTGGCGCAGGTGGATACGTTCTAAAGCATCGCGACGTAGGAGTCGCAAACCATTGTGGGCATCGGTAAGTTTCAGGCCCGTCTGTGCGCGAGTCACCCGAGCAGCAGTTAAAAGAACCATCCTCTTCAGGAAAGAAATATCAACGGATCCTTCAAGAAAGCGGGAGCCGTAAATAATGGCTAAATCATCATCAATAGCCCGTTGTCGCATAGCAAGGGCATCATCTGTACTGTGCTGCCCGTCAGCGTCGAAAGTGACAGCATAAGTAGCGTCGGTGTGGTCAAGGACATAGTCGAAGCCTGTTTGTAGTGCGGCGCCCTGTCCCAGGTTAATGGGGTGGGGGACAACAATGGCTCCTGCATCTAGGGCAATATCGGCTGAGTCATCCCGCGAACCGTCATCTACGCAGACAATATTGGGGAAAACTTCCCGGGCAGCGCGGATCACATCGCCAATTACCTGCGCCTCGTTATAGAGGGGGACAACAAGGTAGGTGTCTTTGATGGGATGCATGAACACCAGTATCACATTACGCGGGTACAAATGTCCTCCGCCAAACTCCGCCCAGCCCGCTAGGATTGCTACGAAACATTCGCCCACCATGGGAGAGGGTATGCCAAGGATTGTTGAGTCGGCCGATGTCGCCGAAGGGGTTGTCATCGGTGAAGGATCGTCTGTGTGGCACCTCGCCCAAGTGCGAGAAGATGCCATTCTGGGGAAAAATTGCATTGTCGGGCGTGGCGCCTACATTGGCACCGGCGTAGTCATGGGTGACAACTGTAAAGTCCAGAACTACGCCCTCGTCTATGAACCTGCCCGCCTCGGCCACGGAGTTTTTATTGGCCCTGCGGTGGTTCTCACTAATGACCATAACCCGCGGGCCGTGAATCCGGATGGGTCACTAAAGTCCGCACATGACTGGGAGCCAGTTGGCGTCACTATTGAAGATGGTGCAGCTATTGGTGCACGTGCCACCTGTGTTGCGCCTGTGACTATTGGCGCATGGGCCACCGTTGCCGCTGGCGCAGTGGTCACGCGTGATGTGCCTCCCTTTGCCCTCGTTGCTGGTGTTCCTGCCCGACAAATGGGCTGGGTTGGCCATGCTGGCGCACGCCTTATCCCCGATGACACAGATCCCACCCGCTTTACCTGCCCAGAAACGGGGCGCGTCTACCGCGAAAGCCGCCCCGGGCACCTTGAAATGGAGGAAACCGAATGACCCGCGAGATGATCCCTGCCGCAAAGCCCATTATTGGCGAGGACGAAGTCGAAGCTGTAACCGCTGTTCTTCGCTCAGGAATGGTGGCTCAAGGTCCCGTTGTGGCTGCCTTTGAAGAGGAATTTTCTGCCGCCCTCGTCCCTGGAGTTACCTCCATTGCTGTCAACTCTGGCACCTCAGCGCTTCACCTTGGCCTCCTTGCTGCCGGAATTGGCCCTGGCGATGAAGTGATCGTTCCCTCCTTCACCTTCGCTGCCACGGGAAACTCAGTGGCCATTACTGGTGCCACCCCCGTATTTGCCGATATTGAAGACGACTATTTCTGTCTTGATCCGCAATCTATTCGCGATTCCATTACCGAACGCACTAAAGCAATTATGCCGGTTCACCTTTATGGGCATCCGGCTGCCATGACTGAAATCCAGGCCATTGCCAAAGAGCATAATCTCCTGATTTTCGAGGACGCTGCCCAGGCTCATGGTGCTGCACTGAATGGCACTCCTGTGGGTGCTTTTGGTGCTTTCGCCGCATTTTCTTTGTACCCCACGAAGAATATGACCTCCGGTGAAGGTGGCATGGTGACCACCACCGATGAAGAACTGGCCCGCAATGTCCGCCTTTTACGGAATCAGGGGATGGAACAGCGCTATGCCAATGAAGTTGTTGGCCTTAATAACCGTATGACTGATGTGCATGCTGCTATTGGCCGGGTCCAATTGGGCAAAGTCGCCGAGTGGACCAAAAAACGCCAAGATAATGCCGCATTCCTCGATGCCCATATTGACGGAGTTGTGACTCCGCCCGTTGCCCCCGGCGCGGTCCACGTTTATCACCAATACACTATTCGTGTTCAAGGCGCTGACCGCGATCGTTTTGTCACCGCTCTTCGCGAAGAATGGCAAGTGGGCTCTGGCGTGTATTACCCGATTCCCAATCATCGCCTGCCTTCCTTGGCGTCCTATGCTCCGGGCCTTGATTTGCCTCATACGGAAAAGGCCGCTCAGGAAGTGATTTCTCTTCCCGTTCACCCCTCATTAACAACTGCTGACCTCGAACGCATTGTTGAGGCCGTGAATGCATGCGCAAAGGCAGGTGCCTGAGATGGCAGATATTCGCGTTGGTATTCTCGGTATTGGGGCAATGGGGCGTCACCACGTCCGTAATGCCCGTAATACCGAAGGATTCGAGCTGGTTGCCCTGGCGGATCCCAGTGGCGATCGTTTTGGCGTTGCGGATGATCTTGAGGTTCTTCCCGACGTTGAATCGCTGATTAACGCTGGTATTGATGCCGCTATTGTTGCTGTTCCTACCGTTTATCACGAAGAGGCCGCATTAGCTTTAGCGGCAGCTGGCGTGCATACAATGGTCGAAAAGCCATTAGCGGCAACTGTGGAATCCGGTGAACGTATTGCTGCGGCTTTTGCTGAGGCTGGCCTTATTGGCGCTGTCGGTTATGTGGAGCGCTGTAATCCTGCCCTGCTCGAAATGCGTAAGCGTATTCATGAAGGGCAACTCGGCCAGGTGCATCAAATTGTCACCCGCCGTCAATCTCCTTTCCCTGCCCGTATTTCCGATGTGGGTGTGGTGAAAGATTTAGCGACTCACGATGTCGATTTAGCCGCCTGGGTTGCCGGCTCTGAATATTCGACGATTTTCGCTCAAACGGCGCATCGTTCGGGGCGTGATCATGAGGATATGTTGGTGGCCTCCGGGCGCTTTAAGAATGGCGTCTTGGTTAATCACCTCGTGAATTGGCTTTCGCCCTTTAAAGATCGCACAACGGTGGTCACTGGTGAGCGCGGCGCCCTCGTCGCTGATACCGCTATGGGTGACCTGACTTTCCATGAAAATGGCTCACTGCCATTGCAATGGGATCAGATTGCTGCTTTCCGGGGAGTCTCCGAAGGGGAGGTTGTGCGCTATGCACTCACCAAGCGTGAGCCCCTCGCTGTCGAGCATGAGAACTTCCGTGACGCGATTCTCGGCACCCGCCAGGATCATGTCTCGATGGAAGAAGGTTTGGCCGCCTTGCGCGTTGTGGAAGGCATTTTAGAGTCGGCCTCATCTGGGCAATCGGTCTCCTTCTAACAGACGAGGGCGGGGCGTGAGCCGCAATGAGCCTGCGCCCCGCCCTCGTTAGTGAAGAGCCCCACGCCCTCAGGATTTGGCAAAGGGCCGCCCCTCGGATAAAGTTTTCATTCGTCGCCAGCACGCAAGTGCTTGCTCACCATGGGGTATGGTGTAATTGGCAACACGACTGATTCTGGTTCAGTTGTTCTAGGTTCGAGTCCTGGTACCCCAGCGATCACAATGATCAGGCCCCCATCGTCTAGCGGCCTAGGACGACGCCCTCTCACGGCGTTAACACCGGTTCAAATCCGGTTGGGGGTACAGCACTAAAGTGCATTCGCCCTTTGCGGGCGCCGCCCCCATCGTCTAGCGGCCTAGGACGACGCCCTCTCACGGCGTTAACACCGGTTCAAATCCGGTTGGGGGTACTGAGATAAAGAGAAGGCGGGACCATTCGGTCCCGCCTCTTTTATGCCTTCTTAGCTACTCACAATGGCTAGCTTTAAGGACTCAGCAGCATCCTGGTATCCACCTGCATCACTGACATTGCTCAACCCTGCCTGAGCCATTTCTGCGCAGGCTTTGGCAGAGCGCCGACCGGTACGGCAGTACACAATGTAGTGTGCGTCCGGATTTAAGTCCGCAATGACCTCAGAGAAATTCTCAGCCGTGTAGTCAATATTGACGGCACCTTCAAGATGTCCCTCAGCAAATTCCACGGGCGTACGCACATCAATAATGTGACGTACAGCTTTGTCGCGGCCACCCCGTTTGCGTGAGGCACTGGGGGAGGGAGATTGCGATTGCCGTTCTGCGGCGGCCCGTGCGGCGGCGGCAGTAGTGATTGACAGGCTCACCCCTCTACGAGCCATTCGGGTGCGGCGAGGTATCGGTTGGGTCATTCTTCCATCCCTTCAACGGAACGCAGGAAATCGGAGAGCCGGTTGGCTGCGGCGACAACAGAAGGCCCGTACTGACGTCCGGGCTGGCGGCCGACCCTTTCAATAGGGCCGGAGATGGAGAGGGCGGCAATAACCCGCCCAGAGGGGCCGCGCACAGGTGCTGACACTGAGGCAACCCCTGCTTCGCGTTCGCCAACTGATTGTGCCCACCCGCGCCTACGGACTTGCGAGAGCATCGTGGCGCTAAAGGAGGCGTCATATAGCCCTCGATGCAGGCGATCTGGCTCTTCCCAGGCAAGAAGCACCTGGGCAGCTGAACCAGCTTGCATAGAGAGGGTGGCTCCTACGGGGATGGAATCGCGCAGTCCCATTTCGCGTTCTGAGGCAGCAACGCAGACGCGATAGTCGCCTTGACGGCGGAAAAGTTGGGTGGATTCTTGGGTGTGATCTCGCAAGGCGACGAGGACGGGCATTGAGGCCGCCAAGAGACGGTCCTCGCCGGCAGATGAGGCGAGTTCTTGGAGGCGTGGACCAAGAACAAAGCGTCCCTGCATATCGCGAGCCACCATTCGGTGATACTCCAGGGCAACAGCAAGTCTGTGTGCCGTGGGCCGGGCAAGTCCAGTGGAGGTGACGAGCTGGGCCAAGGTAGCTGGCCCTGCCTCAAGTGCACTCAGAACCATTGCTGCCTTGTCCAGGACTCCCACGCCACTTGAAGAAGAGTCCTCCATGTCTGACATCCTGACATCTCAATGGGTGAGATGCCAAATCTTCGCATCGTGGAACGGCAGACTATTAAGGAGAACTATTCAAGCGGCCGAGAACCTCATAGAAGGTAGTAGGCAAGGAGGACACATGGCCGGGACAATGGCGGAAAAGGTGTGGCGTGATCACGTCGTGGCACGAGGGGAAGGGGGCGCACCCGATCTTCTCTTTATCGACCTTCACTTGGTCCACGAGGTGACAAGCCCCCAGGCCTTCGAGGGTTTGCGCCTTGCTGGACGCCAGGTTCGTCGGCCTGATCTGACGATTGCCACTGAGGATCACAACACCCCGACCCTGGATATTGACCTGCCTATTGCTGATGAAACCAGCCGCATCCAGATCAATACTCTGCGCGCTAATGCTGACGAATTTGGTGTCCGTCTTCACTCTTTAGGCGATGCTGACCAGGGAATCGTCCACGTTGTTGGCCCACAATTGGGCCTCACTCAGCCAGGAATGACGATTGTTTGTGGTGATTCGCACACCTCCACTCATGGGGCTTTTGGTGCGCTGGCCTTTGGTATTGGCACCTCCCAGGTGGAACACGTTCTGGCCACCCAAACGCTGCCATTGGCACCGTTTAAGACCATGGCAATTACTGTCAATGGTTCACTGCCTCCCGGCTCTACTGCGAAAGACATTATTTTGGCCGTAATTGCCAAGATTGGTACCGGTGGGGGACAGGGGTACGTTCTGGAATACCGTGGGCAAGCCATTCGGGAGTTGTCTATGGAAGGCCGGATGACGATTTGCAATATGTCGATTGAGGCTGGCGCCCGGGCAGGTATGGTCGCCCCAGATGAGACCACCTTTGAATACATTAAGGGCCGTCCTCACGCCCCTGAAGGTGAGCAATGGGATCGCGCTGTTGAATATTGGCGTTCCCTGCCTTCCGATGAGGATGCCACCTTTGATGCGGAAGTCATTTTGGAAGCCGCTGATATTGAGCCTTTTGTGACCTGGGGGACGAACCCCGGTCAGGGCGTCCCGCTGTCAGGTGCGGTTCCGATCCCAGAGGAAATCGCTGACGAAACCCTGCGTACCGCGGCAGAAAGCGCCCTGGAATATATGGGCCTGACCGCTGGCACCCCCATGCGTGATATTGCTGTTGACACCGTCTTCCTGGGGTCGTGCACGAATGGGCGTATTGAGGACCTTCGCGCCGCGGCTGACATTTTACGAGGGCGGAGCAAAGCTGAAGGAGTGCGCATGCTGGTTGTTCCCGGCTCTGCGCGGGTGCGCCTCCAAGCTGAAGAAGAAGGCCTCGACCGGGTCTTTAAGGACTTTGGTGCCGAATGGCGTAATGCCGGGTGCTCAATGTGTTTAGGGATGAACCCTGACACCCTGACCCCCGGTGAGCGTTCAGCCTCGACCTCGAATCGGAATTTTGAGGGCCGCCAAGGTAAGGGCGGTCGCACTCACCTCGTGTCGCCTCTGGTAGCTGCTGCTACTGCTGTTCGCGGCACCCTCTCATCCCCTTCAGATCTTGAGCCCCTGGCTGTGAAGTAAGCGAGAAAAGACCTCACCATGGAGAAATTCATTAGCCACACCGGTATTGGTGTGCCCCTGCGCCGCTCAAATGTTGATACTGACCAAATTATTCCTGCGGTCTACCTCAAGCGTGTGACCCGCACCGGCTTTGAAGATGCCCTTTTTGCTGCCTGGCGTGGAGATGAGGATTTTATTCTCAACCAAGAGGCCTATAAAGCGGGTTCAGTGCTGGTTGCCGGCCCTGACTTTGGCACTGGTTCCTCGCGTGAACACGCTGTGTGGGCCCTGAAAGACTACGGCTTTAAGGTGGTGTTGGCCCCGAAGTTTGCTGATATTTTCCGAGGCAATGCGGGCAAACAGGGCCTAGTTGCGGGCGTCCTCTCAGATGAGGACACCACCCAACTGTGGAAACTTCTGGAAGCCGAACCAGGGGTGAATATCACGGTGTCTCTGGAAGACCGCACTGTCACCTGCGGGTCTTTTACCTGCACTTTCCAGATTGATGACTATGTGCGGTGGACGCTAATGGAGGGCCTTGATGATATCGGCCTGACTTTGCGCCAGGAAGAGGCGATTAGCGCCTTTGAAAAGGCCCGCCCAGACTTTAAACCGCGGACGCTGCCAGCTAAACATTTGCCTTCTGTGCCAGTGACTCCAGCGCGCCCTGTTGTCCCATTGGGTATGCCAACGACCCTGTGAGGAGTACAGGTGAAAAGGGTTCCATTGGCCAGGTGTGGCGGATGGAACCCTTTCTAGCACCGACTGAAGGACCTGCCTGCTCTACAGTTATTCGGGTACCCATTCGGAAATAGGAGAGCGTAAGAGATGACATCGGTTCTGAGCGTCGAAGGTGGACACCCCTTACGGGGCGCTATTACCGTTCGCGGGGCAAAAAATTTCGTCCCCAAGGCAATGGTGGCTTCCCTCCTTGGTGATTCGCCCTCCAGCCTCAATAACGTTCCCTTGATTCGCGATGTGGATGTGGTCTCTGATCTGCTATCCGCCCACGGCGTCAATGTGGACTATGACCAGCAAGCTGGGTCAATGACCCTGGACCCGCGTAATGTTGTGCGGGCTCGGCGTTCCGATATTGACCATCTCGGTGGGGCCTCACGTATTCCTATTCTTTTTTGTGGGCCGCTCATCCACCAACTTGGCGAAGCCTTTATTCCGGAGCTCGGTGGCTGCGCTATTGGTGGGCGCCCTATTGACTTCCACCTCGACACACTGCGCAACTTTGGTGCCATTGTTGATAAGCGCGAGGACGGGGTGCATATTACCCGCCCGAATGAAGGTCTTCACGGCGCTGTTATTGACTTGCCTTTCCCGTCGGTGGGGGCAACAGAACAGACACTCTTGACTGCTGTGCGCGCGCAGGGCATTACTATTTTGCGTGGCGCCGCTATTGAACCAGAGATTATGGACCTCATTAATGTGCTCCAGAAAATGGGAGCCATTATTTCGGTCGATACGGACCGCACCATTCGTATTGAAGGTGTGGAATCCCTGTCAGGGTACAACCACACTGCGCTCGCGGATCGTATTGAAGCAGCCTCCTGGGGGGCTGCCGCGCTGGCTACCGGTGGTGATATTACTGTTCTTGGTGCCCACCAGCCGGATATGACGACCTTCCTCAATACCTTCCGTAAGGTCGGTGGGGCTTTCGATATTAATGACGATGGCATTCGTTTCTACCACCCCGGTGGAGAATTGAATTCTATTGCCCTAGAAACCGCCGTCCACCCGGGCTTTATGACGGATTGGCAGCAGCCTTTAGTGGTGGCACTGACTCAGGCATGCGGATTATCTATTGTCCACGAAACTGTCTACGAGAACCGCTTTGGTTTTACTTCTGCCCTGCGACAAATGGGTGCCAATATTCAGGTCTACCGTGAATGTTTAGGTGGCACTCCCTGCCGTTTCGGTCAGAGGAACTATTTCCACTCCGCAGTGATTTCCGGCCCCACGCCATTGCGCGCTGCCGATATTACTGTTCCGGACTTGCGCGGCGGATTCTCCCATCTCATTGCTGCCCTGGCCGCTGAAGGAACCTCCACAGTTTCCGGCATTGACGTGATTTCTCGTGGATATGAGCACTTCACGGCGAAGCTGCGCAAACTCGATGCTCGGGTGGAATACGTAGGCTAAACCGTGGCACCCTCGGTCGATCTCTTTATTTCCTCGATTTCCGACCATGGTAGTGCCGTGAAAGTGGCCCCCACCTTAGAAAGCCTGATACGCGATCTCGGGTGGCAGGTGCGCACTCACATCACTACCGCGGCCGATAATCCGGAGGATTTAGCGAGATCCTCAAACGCTGATTATGTGGCTGGTTGCGGAGGAGATGGCTTCCTCCGCTCCCTTGCCTGCGGTGTTGTGCATAGCGGAGCCATATTCCTTCCTATTCCTGGTGGCCGCGGTAATGACTTATGCCGTTGCCTTGGCATTGGGATTGACCCTATTGCGAGGGCCCGCGCCCTTGAGGGTGCGAAGAAAACCCATCTCGATATGATGGCGGTGACCAGTGCTGATGGCCAGCGCCGCCTCGCCCTCGGAATTGTGTCTTTTGGTCTGGATGCCACTGCTAATCGCCTCGCTAATGACGCTCGATGGCTGACCTGGGGTCCGCTGGCCTATGCCTGGGGAGGGGCCGTCGCCCTCGTAAAAATGAAACCACAGCCGATCCCTGCCCGCATCGATAATGAAGCGCAGGATTTGGGCGGGTGGGTGACCTCCATTTCCAATAGTGGATGGTTTGGGGGCGGAATCCAATTGGCACCCACATCGGATATGACCGATGGGGTGCTGGAAGTTGTTCATGTGCCGCCCATTGCTCGCCACCGGGCTTTAGCTGCCTTGTCACATGTTCTCCTGCGCCGGAAAACCCATCCTGTGGTGACCTATCAATCTGCTCAACGCGTGCACATCGATGGTCCTGCGGGGTTGGTTGCAATGGCTGATGGTGATTGTGTGGGCCAGGCTCCGCTCACTATTGAGGTCCTTCCCCGCGCGCTTCATACCCTCGTCTAGACTTGACTTTATGGGCACAAATGTCACCGGTTTCCCGCGTTTTGCGCGCGGCGTTTTGACCACACTTCTGACCCCGTGGACGAAAGTTACTTCCAGCGGCGAAGAGAATTTACCGACCTCGGGAGGGTATCTCCTTATTCAAAACCATATTTCGCAAGTGGATCCCATTGTGTCCTGCTGGTGGATGGCCAAAAGGGGAGTGGTGGTCCGCTACCTGTCAAAATCAGAGCTTTTTTCTGTGCCCGTTGTGGGCTCAATTGTTCGCGGAATGCGTCTTATTCCCGTTTACCGTAAAGCGGCTGATCCTTCTGCTGTTTTGGCGACTGCTCGGGAGGTTCTCGAAGCGGGCGATGTTGTGGGGATTGCGCCGGAAGGAACGCTGACTAAAGATCCGCAGGGCTGGCCCATGCGTTTTAAAACGGGGGCGGCACGCCTTGCTTTGGATACGCGGGTGCCGGTGATTCCGCTGGTGCAATGGGGCGCTCAGGCGATGCTGCCGCCTAAGGGGGCCGGTAAACGCCCCGATGTACGCCCCAGACGTCCAGTGTCTATTCATATTGGCGAGCCCGTGGACTTATCTGATCTCTACGACCGTGGCAGCGGTGACCACGAAGCGGTGGAGGAAGCGACTCGGAGGATGCATCGGGCCGTGACGGAAGCGGTGGAAATGTTGCGCGGTAAGAAAGCCCCTGCAGGGGTGTGGGACCCACGCACAGGGCAGCGAGAAGAACGATAAACGAGGGCGGGGCTTGCTACCCTTGTGGTCCTGTTAGCTAAAGAAAAGGGGCGCTCACATGAAAGTGTGAGCGCCCCTTTTTAGCGAGTCAAAGAATCACTTCTTTTCGACGTCAACGACGACGCGCAGAGGATTCTCTAGAACACCAATCTGGTGGCGGGCGCGGCCGTCCATACCAATGGCAACGTGGGTATTGGCTTCAAAGGTGCCATCAACGTAGACCTCAAGGCCGCCAGCGGTCTTGGTGGCTTCACCCTTGTAGTACTTGCTCTGCTGCTCGTCAGTGGAAGGCCATGCAGTTTCGGTCACGACCAGGTCGAGAATCTCGGGCTTGGAGATATTCAGTGCTTCACCCTTGCCCTGGGAGACAGCTTCCTGGGTCCAATTGACCATCCAGCCGGGCTTGCCGGAGCCAGCGAACTCAACGACAACGCGGTCAAAGCCATCATGCTCGGAAACGCGAACATCGGTGAGGACCAGCGGATCGTCAGCATTGGGCTCGCCCACGACGGTGGCGGCGAGTTCTTCGGCCCAGCCGGTACCAATAAGGCCAACGGGCTCGTCAGCGCGAGCGCCACCGGACTGAGCGCCAGCGCCGGATTGTGCACCAGCGCCGGACTGTGAGCCGGAGGCACCACTTGCGGCAGAGTCAGCGCCGGCACCGCTAGCTGCGGAGTTGGCGGAGGAAGTAGAGTCAGCAGAGGACGCTCCAGCAGCAGAAGAGGCAGCGGAGTCGCCGCTAGCGGAGGAATCTGAGGATTGCGAACTCGAAGCGGAAGCACCGCCAGACTGGGCGCCGGATTGGGCTCCAGACTGCGCGCCACCGGTGGCGCAAGCGGCAAGGGTCAGGGCAAAGGCGCAGGCCATTGCAGCCATTGCCAGGGGGCGACCGCGGGTCGCACTCAGTTTCGTCATATCTCTCTCCCTACTAGGTCGTGGGTCCCACGTTGGGTGGGCCCGGATAACGTAGTACAGACACTAGTAGGCTGATGGGCATGTGCGAGTGGAAAAATATTGACAGTGCAGTTCTTGGATGTGGCGCTTGGGGGACAACTTTTGCGCTGGTCCTGGCTGGAGCTGGAGGCAATGTGCGCATGTGGGGCCGCAATTCGGATGTGGTTTCCTTTATCAACTCCCACGAGAATTCCAGCTATTTACCTGGCATTGACCTTCCCAATAATGTGAGCGCTTCCACGCAGATTGCGGATGTTGTCGAAGGGGCTCAACTTGTGGCAGTTGTGGTTCCTGTGGCTGCTGTGCGCGCCACTTTGGAAATGGCTTCTCCTTACCTTGGTGAGAACACGCTTTTACTTCTCTTGGCTAAAGGTTTAGAACCGGAGAGTAATGCGCTTCTCGTGGATGTTGCTGCTGAGGCGACAGGCGTGGATCGAAGTCGGATTGCTGTCCTTTCTGGGCCGAATCTTTCCCGAGAAATTGCTTCCGGGCAGCCCGCAGCAACCGTTGTGGCCTGTAGTGACCTCGATAATGCGCGCACCATCGCCCAGGCGTGCCATACGCCAACATTCCGGCCCTACCTCAGTAGTGATGTAGTGGGCTGCGAGATTGCCGGAGCAACAAAGAATGTCATTGCTGTGGCTATTGGCGCCGCGGAAGGAATGGGGCTGGGGGTCAATACTCGGGCCACCCTGATTACCCGCGGCCTGGCAGAAATGACCCGCCTGGGCACAGCAATGGGGGCCGAGCCGCTGACTTTCTCAGGACTGGCGGGGGTGGGGGATTTAGTGACCACCTGCTCGTCGCGCCTATCCCGAAACTACTCTTTTGGCTACCGCATGGGGCAGGGAATGGGCCTTGAAGAAGCTCTATCCCTGTCACCAGGGGTGGTCGAAGGGGTACGCAGTGCACGGCCAATCCTCGATGTGGCGCAGAGCCTGGGTGTCGATATGCCCATTACTTCCGCTGTTGTTTCCGTCATTCACGAGGGCGGGAGCATCCCAGAAATGGGGCAAATGCTGCTCTCCCGCCCTCGTAAAATGGATGGTTGGGATATCGCTGAGGTCTGAACCCGCTTAGGATAATGAGTATGTCTGACTCTTCGCGTCCCCGCGTTCTTGTCCTCTTAGGGGGACGTTCCAGTGAACATGTCATCTCCTGCGCCACCGCTTCGGGAATTCTCACCGCGCTTGACCGCGAGCAATGGGAACCAGTACCAGTGGGAATTGCTCCCGATGGGGAATGGGTGCTGATTGAAGACGACCCTAGTGACCTGGGACTGGGGGACGGCGGCGGCTACACAGTGGGCGCTGGAGACTCACGGGTGGTCCTCATTCCTGGCAGCCGGAAATTGCTGCAGGTGCCCGTGGGCGGTGCTGCAGGGGAAATCCGCGACCTGGGCGAGATTGACGTGGTTTTGCCACTACTGCACGGCCCCTATGGGGAGGATGGCACCCTGCAGGGCCTCCTGGAAATGTCTGACCTGCCCTATGTGGGCTGCGGCGTAACCTCCTCAGCAGTGTCTATGGATAAGCATCTGACAAAGACTATTCTGGCTGCTGCGGGTATTAATGTGGGCCGCTGGGAGCTTGTCACTGCGCGGCAATGGGACGATGACCCCGAAGAATGTACTCAGCGTATTTCTGCTCTGGGATTCCCTGTTTTTGTGAAGCCCTGCCGGGCTGGATCCTCGATTGGGATTTCTAAAGTCGATTCGGTAGACGGGCTGGGTCCGGCAATACAAGAGGCTGCCAATAATGACCCGCGGATTATTATTGAAGCCGCCACGCCTGGGCGCGAAATTGAATGCGGCGTCCTGGCAAATACAGATGGGAAGGGCGCTGAAACAGCACCTTTAGGGGAAATCGTTGTTCCCGAGGGCGAATTCTATGACTACCGCCTGAAGTACTTTGATACCGAGGGCGTATCATTGAAATGCCCCACCGATATTGACGAGAAGGCCGAAAAAGCTATTCGCGATACTGCTATCCGCGCATTTGAGGCTTTAGAGTGCGAGGGTCTGGCGCGCGTTGATTTCTTCTATGACGAATCTTCCGGGGCTATTGTCATTAATGAAGTCAATACAATGCCCGGCTTTACGCCCTTTTCTATGTACCCACAAATGTGGGCGCGTGCAGGGGTAGACTACCCCGCCCTCGTTCATCATTTACTGACCGAAGCGCTGAATCGTCCTTCCGGATTGCGCTAACTCCGTATTTGGCAAAAGCATCGAGATTATTCAGGTACCGTGATACGTATGTCGAAACCTAAGGTCACTCTGGTGACAGCCGCAGATATGCCCGACCTGTACCCCGGGGAGGAAGGTCTGTGTGACGCTCTGGCAGAGCGCGGAATTGACCCTGCTATTCGCGTCTGGAATGACGAGACTGTGGATTGGGGCGAGGCTGGCATTTGTGTGGTGCGGTCAGTGACTGACTATGCGCAGGATCGAGCGGCCTTTTTAGAGTGGACCAGCCGGGTTCCGCGCCTGCTCAATCACCCCGATATTCTCGATTGGAATACGGATAAGCATTACCTGAAGGAATTATCTGCGCGGGGTCTACCCACTATTCCCACCATTTGGATGGAACCCGACGATCACCTGTCAAAAATCCAGATTCATACGCGCTTTCCGGCCTATGGTGATTTTGTGGTCAAACCTGCGGTTTCTTCTGCAGTGCGCGATGTAGGCCGCTATACCGCTATTGACACCTATCAGCGTCAAGCGGCCATTGTGCAGACGGAAAATCTTTTAGCGCAGGGCCGCACAGTAATGGTGCAGCGCTACCTGGAAGATATTGATGTCCACGGTGAGATTTCGCTGATCTTCTTTAATGGGTTGGTGTCTCATGCGGTAGAAAAGAAAGCGATTTTGCATCCTTCGTCTGTACCGGAATCGCAAATGCATTTGACAATGGAAACCACTGAGATCACTGACCAAATGGCCTGGCAATGGGGTGAAACTATTCGTGCGGCTCTGCATGGATATGTTCGCGACCGAATGGGTAGGGATGAGCAATTCCTCTTTAATAGGGTGGATCTTGTGCCCGATGGGCAAGGCTCATTCCATGTGATGGAAGTGTCACTGGTGGATGCGGATTTGTATTTGTCATCCTCGCCGAAGGCATTGGGGAACTTTGCTGACGCTATTGCCATGCGCGCCTATTGGTAATCGGATTTCCTATGCCAGTGGAAATGGGGCTAGAGGCCTTTGAGGAGCTCGTCGATTCTGCGCTTGAGCAGATTCCTGACGAGCTTCTCGCTATGGTCGATAATGTGGCCATTATTGTGGAGGATAACCCGCCGCACGATATGCCTGCGGATCTTTTAGGGCTCTATGACGGGATTCCTTTGACGGAACGGGCTGAGTATTTTGGCTATTTGCCGGACCGGATTTTTATTTACCGGCAGCCTATTCTGGGGATTTGCGAATCGGAGGATGAGGTGGCCCATGAGGTCGCGGTGACGGTTATTCACGAAATCGCGCACCATTTCGGTATTGAGGATGAGCAATTGCATCAGTGGGGGTGGGGCTAAGGCTGTCCTGGCATCCTGTCGGGCTGGCCCTGTGGCGAAGGACATGGTCCGAGGGCGGGGCCCGGATTACCTTTTTCCTTTCCTTCCTGCTAGAGTTTCACCCGCTGCTCCACTGGAGTAAGCGACGGTGGCTGTAGTTCAGCTGGTAGAGCACCTGGTTGTGGTCCAGGACGTCGCGGGTTCGAGTCCCGTCAGCCACCCGAAAGGCGGCCCTGCAGAAAATCTGCAGGGCCGCTTCAGTTTTTGTGGGCACTCCCTTTGTGTCGTCACCGATTGAGCTGAAGTCGGGACCATGAGGTGTATACGAGTGCGGTGAATACACCCGGAATTGCCAGGGATAGCGTGAGCTGTAGAGTCGTGACAGCGCTGCCAGCAGATAGCGCCCATAGTGCTGGCGCCGATAGCGGGACCCAGTCTCCAGCTCCGGAGAGAGCCCCTATTTGGGCAATAATCACCACGGCAATGGTTGAACTCACCGCAGCGAGGAGTGACCGCGTGAGGGTCGCAATCCAGGAAATAGGTGTGGTGATTCCTGCGGAGAACAGCATTAATAGCCATAACCGCCCCAGCGCTGCACTCGCTTCGCTGCCGGGCATACCGTAGCCAAAACACAGCCCGAGAAGAAGAACCCCGAAAACCACAAGGGAAGTAGTTGCCAGCACCCAGAGTACGAAGACAGCGAGTTTGGCGAGTGCAATGTCGCCCCTCCTTATGGGCAGTGCAAAAAGGCCAGTAATGGTGCCGTCAGTAAATTCGCGGCTGAATAGCCAGGCGAGCACAATCCCGAAGCCGAGAATACTGCTGACTGCACTGATCTGGGTTGCTCCTGCAATGAGCCCGTCCCAATCGTGGGATGCCGCCGGACCCGCTTTGGCAATGAGTTCTGGATTGCCTGCTCTGATCCCTGCGCTAATCCCGCCCAACAAGGCAAGTGTGCCGACAGTCATGGCGCATGTGGCGATAATGCCAACGAGGGAGTGAGTGAGTTTGAGCGCCTCAACGTGGAATGCGGCTTTCATTGGGCGGCCTTCTTACAATTTCGACGTTCTTCGTCGTCGCGGTGGATACGGTCAAAGAAGTGTCGTTCGAGGTCGGGTCCGGTTGCATCAAGGGAGCCAATCAGATGGCCAGCATTCATGAGCACGATTCGATCTGCGATTCTGGCGACTTCATCAAGGTGATGACTGCTCACAAGGATGGCGGCTCCTTGCTCAGCGCGACGTGCCAAATCTTCCCTCAGACGAATGATTGAGGCCGGGTCCAGAGCATTACTCGGTTCATCTAAAAGGATGAGTGTGGGGTCGTGAAGCATCGCAGCGGCGAGGGCGACGCGCTGGCGATTTCCCAGGGAGAGATGCCGAAATCGACGCTTTACTACAGGTCCTAATTGCCAGGTGGAAATAGCTGCAGATATTTGTTCCGGTGCAGTTCGACGTAAAAGTGCGGCAATCTGCAGATTTTTCTCAACGGTCAATTCGGGATAGGCAAAAGGGGTTTCAATGAGTGCACCAACCTGAGCCCACGTATGTATGGAGGCCTCATTAATGAGGTGGCCAAGAATCTTTACAACCCCAGTCTGTGGGCGCAGCATCTCAAGGGCAAGCCGCATGAGAGTGGTCTTTCCTGCGCCATTGAGGCCAACGAGGGCGACGATCTCACCCGGGCTGAGAGTAAAGGTCAGATTTTTAACACCTGCCCCGCCACGAAAGGCGTAACTGACCTTGTCAAAGCTAAGCACTCTCATACCCGCCTAAGACGTGAAGAGCGGAGGTGAGTGCGTCGTTGAGAGAGCTCTCCTCACTTTCTGCCCACTCCAATAAAGCCACGCTGAGACCTGCCAATACTGCTCGTGTGGCAATGCGAGCCTGGGTGGTCTCAACGCCACGGCTATGGAGTGCCTCAATCAAGGTGTTGGCAGTCATTTCACTATTGCGCTCAATAGCACCGTGTAGATGTGGCGTTTGGTTGACGATTCTCAGAAGAGTACGCATTTCCTGAACGTTTTCGGGCGGGATATGTCTCCATGCTTGCCGAATGCCTTCAATGAGTGCGCGCATTGCAGATTCTCCTTCGGGACGTGCGCGCACAGCATCAGCCATTAATGGGTCGAAGGGGTCGCTGAGTAAAAGCGCTTCTTTTGTTGGGAAATGGCGAAATAGTGTCATTTCGCTGACGCCCGCATGTTTGGCGATCTCAGCAGTCGCTGTTGCCTCATAGCCGCGCTCAGAAAAAAGCTCAAAAGCAGCCCGCCTGAGCGTCTCATGTGTTCGATGCCAGCGTCCCATAGCAAAATGTTAGTCACTAACTATTTCTGAGTCAAGGCACTAAGTGAGGCACTAAGTCACTAAGTTAAGTCCGCAAGTCACTAAGTCACTAAGTCGCGCGCACTTCCGCCGCATCCACTACAGTTAGCACCGACACGGGGTGCCCTTCGGGGCTGAGATCACACCCGTCGAACCTGATCTAGCTAGTACTAGCGAAGGGATGTCGCATATGACGTCTGTGCCGACCGCAATTCTTTCCAGCGCCGAAATCCTCCTGCCACAAGCGCGCACCCAAACTCCATTGGTCCAGTGCCTCACAAACACTGTCACCACTAATCTCGTTGCCAATGCAATCCTTGCTATTGGTGGCAGCCCCGCAATGGTCGATATTCCAGGAGAAGCCGGCCCCTTTGCCTCAATCGCCAGTGCTGTCCTCATTAACCTGGGCACCCCCTCAACTGAACAACGCCAAGCAATAGTCGAAGCCACCCGCGCCGCAGCCGACGCTGGCACCCCCTGGGTGCTTGACCCAGTTGGAGTGGGGGCCTTACCAATCCGCACCGCCCTCGCCCAAGACATCATTACCCTTAAACCTGCCGTTATCCGCGGAAATGCCTCAGAAATCCGGGCCCTGGCGGGATTCGGCCACGGTGCCCGCGGCGTTGACTCCACCGACACAGTAGATGACGCCCAAACTGCCGCCACCACCGTCGCACGCACCTACAACACCGTGGTTGCTGTGTCTGGGCCCGTCGATCTCATTACTGATGGCACACGTCATCTGCGCATTGCCAATGGCAGCGAATTTTTCACCCGGATCACCGGGGCAGGTTGCGCATTGGGCGGTGTAATTGCCGCGCTGTCCGCCCTCGTTGATGACACTTTTGAGGCAGCGGCAACTGCCTGCCTGGCCTACGCCGTGGCCGGGGAACTCGCAGCGCAGCACTCACACGGGCCAGGGACTTTTGCCGCTCACTTCCTTGACGCCTTGGGAAACCTGACCCCAGCGCACCTGGCGGAAAGGGCTCACCTGTCATGACCCCTGACCTGTCGATCTACCTGGTCACGGACACCGACCAGGCCACACACGCGGGCCACACCATGACCAACGTCGTCCTTGAGGCAGTCGCAGGCGGAGTCACCGCCGTACAAATCCGCGAGAAAAATGGCAACACCCGTGACATGCTGGACCTCGTTGAAACCCTGGCCCGCCGCCTCCCAGACCACGTCGCCCTCTTCGTCAATGACCGCATTGACGTCTTCCTTGCTGCCCGCGCTCGCGGGGCTCGCGTCACCGGCGTTCACATTGGTCAACGGGATCTTCCGCCTCAGGATGTGCGCGCCCTCATTGGGGACGAGCCCCTGATCGGGCTCACCGCCAATACCCCCACTGACCTTGCCGAGGCAGCAACAAACCCTGCGCGCATCGCTTATGTCGGCATTGGCACTGTCCACGGCACCACCTCGAAACCTGACGCGCCCCCGCCGCTGGGTGTTGACGGGGTCGCGCGCCTGGCTGCGGCCAGCCCACTGCCCGCCCTCGCCATTGGCGGCATTACCCCAGATGACGTGCCAGCCCTGCGCAAAGGCGGACTTGCTGGGGTGGCCGTCGTGTCGTGGGTCTGTGCCGCGCCGGATCCGCGCGCTGCCGCAGCTGAACTCGTGCGCGCCTGGGAGTGCACCTCATGAACACGCCTGCAACCCAACAGATTCCCCGCATCCTCAGCATTGCTGGCACTGATCCCACCGGGGGCGCCGGAATTCACGCTGACCTGAAAAGCATTGCCGCAAATGGCGGTTATGGGATGGCGGCACTTACTGCCCTCGTCGCCCAAAACACCATGGGCGTGCGCAGTATCCACACGCCGCCCGCCAGCTTCCTCACGGAACAACTCCTCGCCGTTAGCGACGATGTCACTATTGACGCAGTTAAAATCGGCATGCTTTTCAATACCCCGATTATTTCCGCCGTTGCCGATTGGCTGACTGAGGTACGCCCACCCGCCGTGGTCCTCGACCCGGTTATGGTGGCCACCAGCGGGGATGCGCTGCTGAGCGATTCCGCCACAGAAGCATTGCGTGACCTTCTTCCTGCGGCCGACCTCGTGACCCCCAATATTCCCGAACTTGGTGCCCTGCTTGGCCAAGGCGCTGCCGCGACCTGGGAGGATGCCCTGGCCCAGGCGAAGACCCTTGCTGCCACCTACGGCACGCAGGTTTTAGCCAAAGGTGGGCATCTGAGCGGCGAGGAGTCCGCAGACGCTCTGGTCGGCCCGGATGGCGAGGTTGAGGTTTTCAGCTCGCCGCGCATTGCGACTGTGAATACTCATGGAACAGGGTGTTCGCTCTCTTCCGCTGTGGCCACGCGCTATGCGCGGACCAGGAGTTGGGCGACGGCGATTCGGCAGGCGAAAGAGTGGCTGACGGACAGTATTGCGGGGGCAGATCGACTCAATGTTGGCCACGGCAATGGGCCGATTTCGCATTTTGCCACCCTGTGGAGGTGCGCCAATACCTAAGCGCGTGCGGGGGCGCGGGGCTACGCTAGTCCCAGAAGATTTCTCGCGAAAGGGGTAGTAATGAGCGATCGTATCCAGCGCACGGAAGACGTCGTCCAACGGCTTTTCGGGCGGCCATCGAATAGCGGAAATGGGCCGGATCCAGAGTTTTGGCAGATCCTCCAACGCTACCTTTTTGGCGATCTGTACCACGTCGGCCCCTTAAGCGACCGTCTGAGGGAATTGGTGGGTGTGACAGCGCTGACCGTCCTCGGGCAGGCCCCGCAGTTACGCATTCACACGGCAACAGCAATGGCTGCGGGAGCAACCCCCGTGGAAATCCGCGAGGCTGTGTACCAATGTGCCCCATTTATTGGTTTTCCGGCGGCCCTCAATGCGATTTCCGCAATGAATGCCGCATTTGAAGATGCGGGAATAGAGTTGCCTTTGCCTGATCAGGGTCAGGTCACGGAAGAGAATCGCTACGACAAAGGCGCGGAGGAACAAGCGCCTCTTTACGGCACACGCATCGCTGATCGCTATACGTGGCTGCCCGG
This sequence comes from Actinomycetaceae bacterium, assembly GCA_030524055.1. GTDB lineage: Bacteria > Actinomycetota > Actinomycetes > Actinomycetales > Actinomycetaceae > Pauljensenia. The sequence goes on from JAUNHH010000003.1 coordinate 109,444, forward strand.
GGAATACGCAGAATTCGTTCCGCGGATACTCACCGAATTCGGTTTTGGTGATTTTGCTACGAGGGCGGGGCTGCCAACAAAAGAACGCGAAATGCTGATTCTGGTGGCCTTAATGGCTCTTGGTGATACCCCACTACAAATTGCTAGCCATTTTGATGGTGGCCGTAAAGCCGGAAATAGTGACGAAGAACTTATTGCTGCCCTTATTCATGCCAGTGCCTATTGTGGGATTCCCCGCGTCTTTAATGCCCTCAATATTGTGCGCCCCTTAGTGGAAGGTCAGCCCTTGGACCAATAGTATTGAGCAATGACTCCTGACCTCATCCGCGTCCGCGGAGCACGCCAGAATAACCTGAAAAATGTTTCCGTTGACCTACCAAAAAGGCAGCTGACGGTTTTTACTGGCCTTTCGGGGTCGGGAAAGTCGTCATTGGTCTATGACACTATTGCTGCTGAAGCCCAGCGTGCCCTCAATGAAACACACTCGGCTTTTGTCCAGGGATTTTTGCCAACCCCTCCGCGACCAGATGCCGACGAGATTTCGGGAATTACTGCGGCGATTTCTGTTTCTCAAGAACCACTGGGAGCTAATCCGCGCTCAACGGTGGGGACAGCCACTGATATTGACGCGAAATTGCGGGTCCTTTTTTCGCGCTGTGCTACCCCTCATATTGGTGGGCCGCAAGCCTTTTCCTTTAATGTGCCCTCGGTGACGGGTGCAGGAGCTGTTACTGTCACAAAAGGGGAGAGGAAGCTCGCGCAGAAAAAGTCCTTTTCTATTGTGGGTGGTATGTGCCCGAAATGTGAAGGGCGCGGTGAAGTCTCTGACCTTAATCTCGACGAGATTGTCGATATGGATCGCTCTATTGACGACGGCGCTATTCTTGTGCCCGGATATAAAGTGGGCGGATGGTCTGTGCGACAATATTCAGAATCGGGCTTTTTCCCTAGTGATAAGCCCCTGCGCTCGCTGAATAAGCGTCAGCTGGAGACTTTTCTTTATGGTGAGCAGACAAAAGTTGTCGTATCGGATATTAATATCACGTATGAGGGACTTATTCCTCGCCTGAGGAAGTCGATTTTCTCGAAAGATATTGACGCCGTCCAGCCCCATATTCGTGCCTTTATTGAGCGCGCCGCCACCTTTGCTCAATGTCCCGACTGTGAGGGGACTCGCCTGGCAGAATCTGCTCGATCAGCGAAACTTCAGGGGCTTTCTATTGCTGAGGCTAATGCAATGGAAGTGCGTGATTTGCTCGAATGGGTGCGATCTCTTGATATTCCCGATGCGGCGCCTGTTTTGGGCGCCCTGACAGCAGATCTGGGGGCCATGGTCCATTTGGGCCTGGGCTATCTGTCTTTAGGGCGAGCTGCTGGCTCGCTTTCTGGCGGTGAGGCACAGCGTGTTCGTATGGTCCGGCATTTAGGGTCAGCATTATCTGATGTCACCTATATTTTTGACGAACCTACGACGGGACTTCATGCCCATGATATTGCGCAGATGAATGAGCTCCTTCTCGGCTTGCGCGATAAAGGAAATACCGTTCTTGTGGTCGAACATGACCCGGCTACTATTGCTATTGCTGACCATATTGTTGATATGGGGCCTGCGGCAGGAAATGGTGGGGGAGAAGTCGTTTATGAAGGTGATAAGGAAGGGTTGGCAGCATCCGACACATTAACGGGACGCTATTTATCCCGCCAGGCGCGCATTAAGGATAAGGTGCGTACCCCTAAAGGGGTATTGGAAATTCGCGGGGCTTCCTCCCATAACCTGAAGGATATTAGTGTCGATATTCCGCTGGGCTGTTTATGTGTGATTACCGGCGTGGCCGGATCAGGTAAATCCTCTCTTATTCCCGGTTCTTTGCCGCCTCAAAGTGAGGCCTTGATTGTTGATCAGACGCCGATTAAAGGCTCTTCCCGTTCTAATGCCGCAACATGGACGGGGATGTTAGATCCGATTCGTAAAGCCTTTGCTAAGGCTCATGGGGTTAGTGCCGCACTATTTAGTGCCAATTCCGAAGGTGCGTGCCCACATTGTTCTGGGAGTGGAAAAATCCGTACTGAATTTGGCTTTATGGAGACCGTAGAAACGGTCTGTGAGGTGTGCGAGGGGCGCCGATTTGATGATTCTATTCGGCAGTATACGCTGGGCGGCCTCGATATTGTTGATGTTTTAGCCCTGAGTGCGCAAGCGGTCGTTGATTATTTTTCTTCGGCTGAGAGTAAAATCCCTGCCGCGAAAAAGATCTGCGAAGCAATGACGCGAGTTGGCTTAGGGTATTTGACTTTAGGTCAGCCCTTATCGACCTTATCTGGGGGAGAAAGGCAACGCCTGCGCCTTGCCGCCCATTTAGGTGATGCGCAGGCACAGACCTTTATTCTTGACGAACCAACGACGGGTCTGCATGTGGCAGATGTTGACCATCTTCTTTCCCTTCTGGATTACCTTGTTGATCACGGGAAATCAGTGATTGTTGTCGAACATGATTTATCAGTGATTGCCCACGCTGATTGGATTATTGATATTGGCCCGGGCGCTGGCAGCGACGGGGGAGAGATCGTTTTCCATGGCACGCCAGCAGATCTCATTCAGCAAACGAGGGCGGGGCGCGGAACACTGACAGGGAAACATTTAGCGCTGCATATTGATGGGTGAGCCCCGCCCTCGTTAATGAGAACGAGACCCGACATGCGTGACGCCACCTCGGGGAGGACACTGGGAATTGCGGGCAACCGCGCTCGCCAACGACCCTCAAGGAGGCGGCCATGCGTGCCGTAGTCATGAATGGAACTGGTCAGGTAGCGGTAATCGATCGTGAGCGCCCTACCATTGTGGAACCCACGGATGCAGTAATTGAAATCGCCGCGGCCTGCATTTGTGGATCGGATTTGTGGCCTTACCGCGGTATTGATGAAGTGACCGAGCCGCGCCCAATGGGACATGAATATGTGGGCACTGTGGTGGAACTCGGTGCGGATGTCACCGGCCTTGAGGTGGGTGACTTTGTTGTCGGCAGCTTCTGTATTTCCGACAACACCTGCTCCATTTGCGAATCTGGATATCCTTCGCGCTGCGCTAATGGCGGATTTGTTGGCGAAGCGCAAGCGGAGTTTCTGCGCGTACCACAGGCTGGTGGAACCCTGGTGAAAGTTCCCGGTGGGCGGCCAGAGGACCCCGAAATCATTGCCTCATTGCTGGCAGCCTCCGATGTTCTTGGTACCGGATGGTATGGGGCGGTAGCCGCCGAAGCGGGCCCGGGCAAAACCATTGTTGTTGTAGGTGATGGAGCTGTTGGCCTCAGCGCTATTTTGGCGGCTAAAGAACTGGGCGCCGAGCGCGTCATTGCCATGTCGCGTAATCCTGCACGTCAGGCCCTTGCCCGCGAGTTCGGTGCCACCGACATTATTGAAGAACGCGGTGACGAGGGCGTGGCCAAGGTTCGTGAACTCACCGGTGGAATCGGCGCTGACGGCGTGGTTGAAGCTGTTGGCACCGAGGAAGCAATGATGCAGGCTATTGGCTGCTGCCGCCCCGGTGGCAATGTGGGCTACGTTGGCGTACCGCACTTTAAGCTCGATGGTGGCGCCGTTTTCTTTGCTCAGGTGCGGCTCTTTGGCGGGCCCGCTCCAGTGCGTGCCTATCTGCCAGATCTGATTGAGCGGATTGTGAGCGGAAAGATCCACCCTGGGAAGGTCTTTGATCTGCGGATTCCATTGGAAAAGGCGGCGGAGGGGTATGCCGCAATGGATGAAAGGCGGGCCATTAAGGTGCTGCTTCAGCCCTAAAGACGTTGACCCCGGTGTGTGGAGTGTTCCATACACCGGGGTCTTTCGTCGGGCTGGCGGGATTTGAACCCACGACATCCTGCTCCCAAAGCAGGCGCGCTACCAAGCTGCGCTACAGCCCGATACGGCCACCAATAATAACCATAAGTGGGGCGCCATGTCGAAAATGGTCCGAGTTCGCATTTTTCGGGGAAGCACGCTACTATCGTGTGGCACGCCAACTTCGGTGGTGGCGATGCGGGTGTAGCTCAATGGTAGAGCCTCTGCCTTCCAAGCAGATAGTGCGGGTTCGATTCCCGTCACCCGCTCCATTAATTTGCGATTGCTAGTACTACAGTGGCGCTCACAATCATCGCTAAGCCTAGTGCTGCTCGCCATGTGAGTTTCTCGCGAAAAACGAGGGCGGAGAATGCGATGGAAATAAGGATGCTGAGTTTATCAATTGGGACCACAATACTGACCGGACCATTTTGGATAGCATAGTAATAGCAGAGCCATGCCGCTCCTGTAGCGATTCCTGATAGGCCAATAAAGGTCACTTCTTTGCGGTCGAGATTCTGTAACTGCCCATATTTGCCCTTTAAGCCAACCACTAGCCATGCCATAACGAGAATGACGCATGTTCGGATGGCAGTACCTAAATTGGACTCAACATTCTCGATCCCAATTTTTGACAATATGGCAGTGAGCGCTGCAAAAAATGCGGCACCTAGAGCGTAGGGGAGCCAGGAGAAGCTGGGGTTCTCGGGAGAAAGTGGGGCGCTCTTTGAGGACTTATCCACCATAAGAAATGCCCCAATAGCCAATGCTGCGCTGCAGGCGATTTTGAGAAGAAGATGAGAGTGCTCTCCCAGAAAAGCAATAGCGAGTACGACGGTTAAAGCTGTGCTGGCCTTATCAATAGGCACAACCTTATTGACGTCTCCAACGGAAAGAGCTTTAAAGTAGCAGAGCCACGAAGCACCAGTTGCTATCCCAGAAATAATCAGAAAAAACAGTGAGCGTGGATCGATTGTTGGTAGTGTGTGCCATGAGCCTGCAATAGCTGCCATGAGTATGGCAAAGAGGGCAACGACAATAGTTCGCAGAGCTGTGGCAATATCGGAGTCTGTTTTCTTAATGCCGCATTTGGCAAGAATTGCAGTGATCCCCGTGAAGAATGCTGCCCCAATGGCGGCGCTAAACCATGTCATTGCTGGGCTTGTTCCGTACGCCTAGGGAATGTCCCAGATATGTGATGGGAAAGTGCTGTCATAACACTCCATTGTGCCCGCTAAAGCACTGTCGCTCAGCGGATTCGATTCCCGTTACCGGCTCCAACGGCACGCATCGCGCTCTTATAGGTAAAAGTCCTCTTCAAAGCGGGTGGTTGCTTGTTCACTTATCGTCATATTGAGAAGGTGGTCGGCGAGATCTTGGATTGCCCCGCCCTCGTAAATGAGGCTTCGCCACTGCCTGGGAATGCCTTCGACCCCGTAGAAGGCCCCACCAAGTTGGCCGAAAATGGCGGCATTTGTATCCGCATCCCCGCCAAGATTCGCAATAGCAAGGGCAGCGTCGGTGAAGGAAGAAAAATCCATCAACCCCCATACGGCTAGCGCTAAACCGTGGATCACATAGCCACTGGTATTTTCTTGCGAAGCGGCGCGTAAATGTGGGTCAGTAGAAATGGCTTTTCGTGCGCAATCGTCAAATGCGGTGCCAGTCGACGCCCATCCAATATTAAGAATCTCGTCTTTAGGATGCCCATTCATTGCGTTAGTAAGAAGAGCGGCGAAGACTTCTGTTGCGGCTTCTGCCTCTTCCGAATAATGCGTTTCTCTCGCGGAAATCCTGGCCATTTTAATAATGTCCCGAGGATCGCGTCGAGGAAATCCGGCAATAATGACTGGGGCAAGGCGCATAATGCAGCCATTTCCAGCATTCGTACTCCGGGGCGAATTTTGCGCAACGAGGGCGGAGGGGTCATGATGAAAAGTCTCTAACGCATGAGATATCTGAATGCCAATATCAAAACAGTGCCCAGTAGAGGAACGATATCCTTCGTTATGCCACGCAGCATAACGGCGCATTACTTCAGTAGAGTCATAACGACCTTGGGCAAGTAAGGCATCAGCTAAACATAAGGCCATCGAGGTGTCATCGGTCCATTTCCCTGCCTCAAGAGCAAAAGGCCCACCACCGATAATCGTCGTTAATTCCTGTGCGGATTGACGCGGACAAAACTCATTTGTCGTTCCAAGTGCGTCGCCAGTTGCCAGCCCAAGGAGCATTCCCCGTGCGCGCTCACTCAATGTGGTCATAACACCCCATTGTGCCCCCAGAAGATTTGGCTGATTACGAAATCCGCGATGGAGTGTTGCGGATCCTTGTGCTTGCTGTGGGCCACCTCTGGCAGCGCAGATAATCCCTAATGGGCTGAAGCCTGTTCCTTAAAGAAGTCTCCAAGGTGGTGGCTGCCGATCGGGTCGCCAACGGCGTCGTGGGACATGGCCCACGTGGCAAAAATAGCTGGGCTAGAGCGAACAGAATCCACTTTGGCCACTTTACGTAATAGAGAAACCAGTGTTTTTGAGGGCACATGAGGCGTGAAACCCCGACGCCCGTGGGCGTTAAATGCCAGTTGTGCGATTTCTGGCCAGGTGAGGATTTCTGGACCGCCAACTGTTGTTGTGCCGCTATGGCTGACCTCCACCCCGTCAGCAATATGGGTGGCAAGATCTGCCCCATGAATGGGATTGCAACGCACCGTGGGATTCAAAATAGGGATCAATCCGCTGCGCGCCATCTTTAATACGGAGACCATGTCGCTGAAGTAGGCGCTGGGTTCGATCACATGGGTGGTCAGTGGCGAATCCTCTAATTTGGCCACAAAGGCTTCTTTTGCTTTCACCAGGCGAGCAGGGCAGTTTTTTGCGCCAGCAACATGCACATAGGAAAAGCCAGGCGCTTTACCTTTCCAAGCCGAATCAAGCAGCCCAGTATTCGCTTCTAGATCAATATCCATTGGGTCAGCGCCCTGACGGGTCACCCCTAAAGCGGAGATTACCCATCCCGTACCATCGGCCGCTTTGTCGCGGATTTTCGGATCGCGAATATCGCCCACAAACCACTCATCAACTGAACCCGCCAGCGAAGGCGCACCAGCTCGCCCTGGACCCTCCGCACGAGCACGATCTCGCACGATGGCGCGCACCCTATAGCCGCGCCTGTGGAGTTCGGTAGTAATAAAGCGCCCCAAATAGCCGCTTGCACCCGCAACGAGAATGTCCATAGGTGCGATCGTATTGGCGAGCGGCCAATACTGCGCGGCATTTTCTCGGCGTAGCGCAAATCATTCATCATTGGCGCACAAATAGGCAGCTCAAGTAGTTACCCGCTATGTGGCCATTATTAGCCTGTGGGCTGCAAGGCAGGATGATGAGTCTTTCGCTGACGCCGACGAAGATGCTGTGGGCTCAGTTCTTTCTCCCAAAACTCTTCAACGCGATGCCGCCGGAAATGTAAAGTCCGAGTAAAGGAACTCTGGGCCGGAATCCACGTTCTTTGAGTGCCATACCATGAGGGAGCTTTTACTTCTGGTAGGCCATTATTCATACGCACTTTCCACCGAATATGACTGAGGAAACGGTGGTGATACCAGCACAGAAGAACTCCATTATTAATATCCGTTGCCCCTCCGGCAGCATATTCGGTGACATGGTGAACTTCGCACCAATTGGGACCAATAGTGCAGCCGGGAATAATGCAACCACCATCGCGAGCAGCAATAGCCCTGCGTTGGTATGGAGTAAAAAGCCGACCAGAAGTAGTGATATCGAGAATCTGCCCATTTCGATCGGTAAAAACGCGCTCAACAACGCCGCTACAACATAATTGCGAGGCCGCGGCCGCAGAAATTACTGAGGCGGCTTCCTGGTGGGTGCCATAGGGGGCGTCCTCAAGGCGAGCAATACCGCGGTGGTTCTCTAAATCCTCGGCACACATAGTGACGACGAGAGTTGGTGGAGCCCCGCCAAGTAAAGGCATTGATTCCAGGGATGCTGCCCGAGTCAGAATCGACGCAAAGGCGTCATGGATTTTCTGTTTGCGTGAACGACCAAATTTGCTGTGGTCATCAGGGATGGTGACTTGCGCATGAAGGTGTGCAAGATCTGTGCCTTCAGTGCTGGGGGCGTTGGGATTGTCCCCGGCACCCCCGGAATATTCTTCATTGGCAAATAGCTCCCCGCGGGCAATGGCATCGTCAACCCGCGGGTTAGTCACCGCATCAATCAGTCGATTAAGTTGGGCCCCGACCTCGGGAAGAAGATCACCAGAAATGTGCACAAGGCCCTCTTTTGTGGGCGTGAGTGAGAGGCCGCGCCGGTAAATGGTGTTTTCTTCGCGTGGTGCCTTTCCATCAGGGTCAATGGCGTGCAGCCATAATCTGGCAATATCGCTGAGGGTATCAGCGGTAGGAATAAGCCCCTCTAAAAGAGGGTCGCGCACGCACATAGCGCGCAGCGTGTCTGCATTAAAAGACGGATTTTCCTCGATAAAGCCAATAGCTGTACCAACAACGCTGCGCTGAGCGACCTCAACAAGGTCAGGATGAACCCGAGCAACTTGTGCTGGCCCAAGAATAGACATCACTGAAACAGCAGCATCAAAAGCAAGAACGCCATTTTCTGTTGCGGTACGGATAAGCGAATAGGGGGAAGAAATCTTTTCCCCGGTAAATGAGTACTTGCTGCGCAAGGTGCGCCCAAGGCGAAGCCGCCGAGTAATAGTGGAAGTGCTAGCGCCAGTTGTGCTGCGGAGAAGTTCATTAGAACTACGCGCCCCACGCTGGGCACATAAGGAATCTTCGCTGCCAGGGCGGCAACGGGAATCCACTTCACCAGCGAGTAAAGCCCGTGCGCCATCAACAATGCGACCAAGTGATTCGACCTGGCGGACAGCCTCTAGTAGGGAATCGTCGTTAAGAGAAGAAAGAGTGTCTTCCCCAAGTAGGTGGGAGATGGACATGCGGATATCGCGGATCTTCTGATCCAACTGGGGTGCAATATCTGTGTCCATGACCTAAGTGTACACGGAATAGAACAGGTGTGCTACTGGTAAACACTAATTCTCTCCGTTTAATTTCGCTCATAGTAATTTCGTGCCCCGCCCTCGTGTATGCTGACGGGACTACGCCCATCGCGAAAGGGTGCGTTCAGTGGCGCTCACCTCAATAGGATCTTGGCGCCGAAGTGGGGCACTAGCGTAGAATCGGGGGTTGTTGTGCGCCCACAAAGGGGCGTTCCCTAAATCTGACGTTGTGGAGTACCAACCCGTGAAGAGCACTGTTGAGACCCTCGAACCGACCAAGGTTCGCCTGACTGTCGAGGTTCCCTACGAGGAACTCAAGTCGGATATGTCCAAGGCGTACCGCCAAATCTCCGAGCAGGTTTCCATCCCCGGTTTCCGCAAGGGCAAGGTTCCCCCACGCATTATTGACCAGCGTTTTGGCCGCGCAGTCGTCATTGAACAGGTTGTCAACGACGTTCTGCCCCAGCATTACGCCGACGCTGTCGCCGAACACTCCCTTCGCCCCATGGCTCAGCCTGAGGTTGAGGTGACCGGTCTGCCCAATACCTCTGGTGAGCAGGGTGGAGAGCTGACTTTCACCGCTGAAGTTGCAGTTGTGCCCGACTTTGAGCTGCCCACTATTGACGATTCCCTCATTGTGGAAGTGGATCCGCTTGAGGTCAGCGATGAGGACGTTGAGAAGGAACTCGACGATCTTCGCGGACGCTTTGCCACGCTGAAAACCATTACTCGCAAGGCAAAGACCGGCGATTTTGCCACCATTGACCTGGTTGCCACCATTAATGGCGAAGAAGTTGATTCCGTTTCCGACGTTTCTTATGAAATCGGTTCCGGCTCCATGCTTGATGGGCAGGATAAAGCCCTTCGCGGCACTAAAGCCGATGATGTCGTGACCTTTACTGCCCCATTAAAGGGTGGCGATCACGAGGGCGAAGAAGCGGAAGTGACTATTACCGTGAAGTCAATGAAGGTCCGCGAATTGCCTGAAGCGGATGACGACTTTGCGCAAATGGTCTCCGAATTCGACACCATTGAAGAATTGCGTACTGACCTGCGTGAACAGGCTGGTAAATCCAAGGCTTCTCAGCAGGCTCTTCAGGCACGTGAGCGCCTTGTTGACGCCCTTTTGGATAAGGTCGAAATTCTTATTCCTGAGGTCGCTATTGAGCATGAGCTTGAGCATCGTCTTGGCGAAAATGCCTCTGCGAAAGAAAAGAAGGAAGCCCGCACTACTGTCGAGCGCGAAATTCGTACCGAGATTCTTGCTGAGGCTATTTCTTCCGAATTTGAGGTCCAGGTCGGGCAGCAAGAACTCATTGATTATGCAATCCAGATGTCTCAGGGCTATGGCATTGACATTAATCAGCTTTTCTCTTCTCCTCAGCAAATGTCTGCCGTTGTTTCTGACCTCGGGCGTGCAAAGGCTCTGATTGAGGCTCTGCGCAAGGTGACCGTTAAGGACACCAATGGTGAGACCGTTGACCTCAGCGAATTCCTGGGTGGCGGCGAAGAAGAAGCTGTTGAGGCCGAGGAGGCCGACGCGGTGGAAGCTGTTGAGGCTGACGCTGCTGAGGTTGAGGATGCTGCAGCTGAGGATTCCGAAACCAAGTGAGTGTGATTGCCTGAAGTCTGATTGACGAGGGCGGGGAGGCCGACACCGAAAGGTGTCGGCCTCTTTTTATGTGCTAGGTGAGACGACTCACTAGGCTTTATGTTATTGTCTTGCATTAGGAGCTTGAGCTGCCGAGCTGATGACTGAATCAAAGGGGAGGGAAACAGTAATGGTTGATTCGCGTCTTCATGGCATCGAGGAGGATGTGCGCTTTGATCACGGAGTTGCTGACGAACTTATCAGTGCCTTTAAAGCTGCTGCGGAGAGCATAGGGACTCAAACAGGAGCCCGTGCTGCGGCTGTCTCCACGGCGAAGGTTGACTTCAGCGGACATTTTTCGGAGTTGTTTACCAGCAATGCGGATATCGGCGCCGCCGATGGTGTTGAAGTCGCAACCCGACTGCGTGAGGTTGCTGTAGCTGCCACTCGACTTAAAGAAGAAGCAAAGAAGGAGCAACAGCGGCGGGAAGTTGCGCGGGAATGGATGCGGGAAAGAGCTGCTCGACACGAGTTGGTGAAATGGGGCTACGATACGGTACAAGCTCTGATCGGTCACATTGAACAGCCTCCTGTTGGCCCGCCCGCCGAGCCAGTGACCTTAACTGTGTCCGCACCCCCAGTTGCCCGCCGGCAAATACCGTCACCTGGGGGTGTGATAGTTACTGGTACTGGTGGAGGTGTTTCTTCAGCACGACCTGCAAATCTTCGTTCCTTTGCCGACACATGGGCAACATTAAATACCGAATTAATGCCTTTGCCGATGTCCCTTCAAGGACATCTTGACTCTTTTGCCTCACACTGCCGCTGGGGCACCCTTGAAGCTGATGACACTATTATGGGCTTCCGCAATTGGAATTCTGAAAATAGTGGCCAAGTCGGTTGGGCGCGAGTGATCGCTGAGGCGTTCGAGGCGGCAGGAAGCGAAGGGGAAATCGCCTCGGTGGCTGACGCGGCCTTATATCAGGCGCTCAACAATGCGGGGATGAATGCGACTCGACGGGACCTCACTATTGCGCCTGCCCAGGTTGTTGGCGCACCTCCGACATCTGGATACGCAGTAGATCCCGTGAACACGGCCACTGGCAACTTTGTTGAGACAGAGGTTGATCTTGACTTCCAAGGTGGTTGCGGCAACCTTGCGATCTATCGAACATACAGTTCAAGAGGGCTTGTGTCTGGCGTTTATGGCACAGGGTGGGGGTCCATTCTTGATATGGAACTGCGCTTTGATGCCGATGGTGCAATATGGGTAATGCCGGATGGTAGACATCAGCCATTCCCACGCGATGGTGAGGCATGGGGCAAAGCTGACGGTGATTCTTTATGGCTCAATTTTGGGGAGCTTCCGGCGGCATTTGGGCGGCGGAACGGCTACCTTATTCGTGGCAATAATGGAGGATGGTGGGCCTTTGATCAGTCTGGATGCTGGCTTGGTCTGGGGTGGGGGAATGGCACCGGCATCTATGTGTCACGAGATGAAAATGGAAACGTTACACGTCTGACCCATGAACGAGGGCGGTGGGTGGATATTGCCTACCGTGACAATCGTGTGACCGCTTTACATGCCTCAGACGGGCGGCACGTTGAATATGACTATGACCAATCTGGCCGCCTCCAGTCGGTGCGGCGGAATGGAGAGCAGAGAAAGTACGTATGGAATGAAGAAGGTCTAATTTCTGCTGTTTATGATGGGGCTGGGCATCGTGAACTGCTTAATACCTATGACGCTGACGGGCGGGTTAAGAAGCAAATCACCAATTTGGGGCGTGAGGTGAATTTCAGTTACCTTCCTCACCGAATCACGGTAGTTTCTGATCCTGATGGCGGGCGCTCAAATTCGTGGATTGCCGATGAGCGGGGGCGGATAATAGGGATTATTGATGCCAATGGTGCTAAACAATCAATGTCCTATGACTCGTCAGGAAATCTTATTCTCAGTCGTGACAGAAAAGGCCGATTGACTGTACATCAATATGATGATCGTGGCAGGAATATTCTCTCTAAAGGACCAGACGGCCTCATTGTCGAGAAAGAATGGGATATAGAGGACCGGCTAATCAGTGTCACTAATTCTCACGGAGCGCGAGTGCGCTATGAATATACTGATGAATCACCTTTTCCCCTTAAAATTGTGGATCCTGAGGGAGGAATCACTCAATTAGAGTGGGACAAGGGGCTACTTTCCCGTCTGATTGATCCCACTGGAGTAACGGTCAGTTTCACTCATGACCAATATGGGGATCTTGAAAGTGTAACCAATGCTGCTGGTGACACTATTCGTTTTATACGAGACCAGGTGGGGCGAGTTATTGAACAGATTGACCCATTGGGCGGACATACACGCTTTTCTTATGATCCGAATGGACGCTTGTTGTCACGGCAAGAACCAGACGGGAGTCTTTGGCGTTGGGAGTGGGACGATAACTTTGGACCCGCGCGTTTTATTGATCCGCTAGGGAATGTGACGAGCGTTCAGCGTGGACCTGACGGGCAGATTGTATCGACTACTGATCCACTTGGGCGTGTTATTACCAGGTCATTTGATGACTTTGGGAATCTAGCGGGTTTGGAGTTGCCAGGCGGCATACAGTGGGCGTTTTCTCATGATGCTCTTGGTCGTCTTCGTGAACTGCATGACCCTAATGGGGGAACGTGGACGAACGAATACATGCCAGATGGGATGTTGCTAAGCACGGTCGATCCCACTGGTGTGAGAAGGGTTTTTGGATACACCGAACAGGATCATTCTTTAGGTCCAAAGAATGCTACACAGAACGCACAGAGCGGTTTCTCTATTTCCCTAAATGACGGGGTAAAAGTCCAGACAACATACTTCGATGACCTTGGCCGCCCACGACAATTTGAAGCCTCAGATGGTTCAGCAGAGGTTGTGGTGCGTGACTTATGTGGTCGCATTGTCGAGGCCGTGAATGCTGATGGTGGACTCGAGCAATGGAAACGAGATGCCGCCGGACGGGTGGTGGAACATATCGATGCCACAGGGGCCCTCACTCGCTATGAATATGACAAATGCGGACGACGCAGTGCTGAAATTGCCCCTGGAGGTGAGCGAATTACATTTGAATGGGACGAGATGTCTCGTCTCAGAGCAAAGACCAGTTCCACGGGAATATACGAGAAAGCGGAACGGGATAAACTCGGTCGAATTGTCCGCTATGTGATTTCCGGTCGCGGAGTGTGGAAAATAAAGTATGACCCCTGTGGTCGAGTTATTTCGACGAGCGATCCAGTATTTGGGCGGCGACGTTATTCTTATGATTCAGCAGGGCAGTTGGTGAAGGTAATCAATGCTCTCGGTGGTGAGACATGCTACTCATATGATGATTTAGGACGTGCAACTCGAATAGTTGATCCGCTCGGCGGCGTCATTTTACGTGAGTATGATGCCTTCAATCATGTTGTCAGTAATATCGACCAGCTGGGCAGAAAAACTACTGCCAGATATGATGCGGCTGGGCGTCAAGTTTGGCAACAGGATCCGGATGGACGGATAACTGAATGGACCTATGGAAAGGATGGCCTTCCTGAGGCTACTTCGTTAGATGGGCAATTGATATCGCGACTTTCTCGCAATTACATTGCCCGCGAGGTTGTGCTCGAAGACTACACGCATTCGGCGGTAGATCCCCTGGTGCATACTCTTAAATTTGACCCTTCTGGGCGCCTAATCGAACGTTTACGCAATGACTCTGGACTTAAATGGACATATGACGAAGAGGGTAGACGTCTGACAATGACCGACCCATTCGGGCGGGTTACACACTATTCATGGGATCAGTCAGGTAATTTAGCTAGAATTCAGTCCCCGGACTGCGCTAGTGAGTATTCCTATGACTCTGAGGGGCGTCTACTTACATCCCGAGTTGGTGATCGTCAACAAAAGTGGACGCTAAACAATGGACTGCCTAGCCGACATGAAGTAACAAGCGGCAATGGGTCCTTGACAGAGTCAACATTTATTGAACGCGATGACTCTGGGCGAGTAATTGCATTGCGTTCTGACGACGCTGTGACGACCTTTTCCTATGATGAAGCGGGTCAACTTTTATCCTCCAGGCACACCCTAAGTAATGGCATCCGTCATGAGCGACAGTGGGAATGGGATAAGGCTGGAAGGATGTGTGCGCAAATTGTTAATGGCGCACGAACCGAATTTCAGTATGACCCTGCTGGTCAATTAATTGAGATGGTGGGTCCTGATTCGACTAAGCGATATCAGTATGACCCTTGTGGACGTAGGGTCTTTAGTAGGACCAAGACTGGTGGGCACAGCGCCGAAACGCATATTGAATGGGATGCGCTGGGGCACTTAAAGTCAATTACTGACGAGCATAATCAGCGATATGACGTCCGAATTGACGCTTTGGGAGAATTGATTGGGATTGGAGCTGGAGAAACTCAGTCCCCTAATGTGTGGTGGGACTCGGCCTCGCAAATTCCGACAATAGCGACACTTGGTAAAGAAGAGTTCCACACCGGACCGGGTTTGACGCAGGCGTATGCCGGACAACTTGGTCCTACCGCGTGGCGTCAATCTAGAGTTACCGACGCTGGGGACCCTTGGGCAGTGGCAGAGGGACCTTGGAATCTCGACGCCCCTAGTAGTCTGACCTCAAGCGGAGCAATAACTATTGCTGGCTTGGAAATAATGGGGGCAAGGGTATACGACCCATCAACGGCTTCTTTCCTCTCAACCGATCCCATCGAGGCACCACTTGGTTCGGTCTGGGCATTCAACCCGTATTCTTATGCAGGAAACGACCCAGTCGGGGCTTCAGATCCGTGGGGATTGGCCGCAGTGTCAGATGCGGACTTAGCAAAGTACACGAACGTCAAAGGCCTAGTGCAGATGGGCCAAGACTGGTTCGCAAATAACTGGGAGTACGTTGCCGGTGGGCTGATGATCGTTGGAGGCATTGCGCTGCTGTGCACAGGTGTCGGAGGACCCGCAGGGTTGGCTCTGCTTGGAGGCTCCGGGGCATTGATTTCTGGCGGTGTCTCCATGGGCGTTCAGAAGTTTCAGAATGGCAGAGTAGATCCAGGACAACTCGGTCTGGATATGGCCATTGGTGGCATCGCCGGACTTGCAGGTGGTGGCACAGGACTATTTTTGGGCGCACGGCATGCGAGCCCGCTGTTTACTTCAGTATCAGCAGGGTCCGTTGACGGTGGGATATCTGGCCTCCTAACCTACGCGGCCAGTCCGGGCCCGCACGATCCGCTTGGAGCCTTGCGCTCCACCCTAACAGGTGCTGGAATCGGAGGTTTAACCGGAGGCGCGGCCCATGGTATTGGTTCGAAAATTCCAAGCGGGTCAGGTTCGGGATCACAACATGTGATTGAGTCGGTTACGCCGCCGTCTGCAATGCGCCCACTGGCGGAATTGTCACCAGCTCCACGACCAGTGCCGGACGGGCAGTATTTCCCAAGGATTCCACTGCGGCGGAATCAACATGGAGTGAATCTTCCCGACACTAAGAGTGATATAAGTGATTTGATACCTGGCGGACATACATACCCATGGCCCGTGCGCCCTGGTTATGACTTGGGTGTAGATGGTGCACATACTCAATTGGGATGGAGGATTGGCGAGCATAAGGACATGACTTACGAATATGGACAAGCTCGTGAATATAATGAACTGGGAGAACCGATGCGAGATATTGATTTTACCGATCATTGTCGTCCGGATCTTCATCCGAATCCCCATTGGCATCATCAGCTCCCCAATTCGACGGGTGGGACAAAGAATAGAGAAAAGATAGCTCGCCCCCTTGATTACTAGAGGTAATAAAGAAAAGAGTAGGAAGATGCGTAACATTAGCTTTTCGAGCGAATATAGTGATGGATCGGTCATAATGCTGGCTGAGTTTTTGCCTGCGATTAATCTTGAGGGGCTACATTGGGTAGCGCATTGCAGGTGGATTAGTTATTGGGGTCAGTGGCCAAGGGATCTTCTTGATTACATTCACGAGCGCGAAAATGATGTTCATCCGATAGAGGTCGAGATGATCAGACGGATTGCGAGTTATCCAGCTCAGTGTATTGAGGTTCGTTTCGCGGGTTATCGGGATAAGTCTGATCGCTGGCCGGAACTTCTTTTTGGCATTGAGGATAACTACCAGTGGGAGATTCATTATCGCGACCCTGCTCGAATAGATTTTGCTGCGCTGGAAAAATTTAGTCCCTTTGTTGAGGAAAATCCCTGGCTGGCAGGAAAAGATGGAAGTATTTCACCTCGTCTTGAGTACCCATTTCTGCGACTCGAGAATCGGGAAAGCGCCTCGGGATATTAGGGAACTTTACTGGCGACCGGACTTCAGGATCTAAGTGTGGAGAGAAGTAAATGCTGATTGATTCTGCTATTTTCCCGCGTGCAGTGCATAGTGCGGGTGTTAATGAGTACTACTCCTTGGAACTCATAGCCGAGGGAATTGAGTTTGTCGGGCTGGTGTCTTTTCGCCTGCTTGATGATAAAGGAAGAGTAAAGGCGCCGAGAATGTATTTTCCTGAGGAGGAAAAGGGAAATGAATCTCCTTTCAGATTTCTCAAGGGGGAGTTTGTGGTGACGGTCGATGAAGAGCCTATTGCTGAAACTGGTCTCGTGGATATCACCTGGCACTTCTCTAACGGGTGGTCTCTGCAGGTTTTTGATTCGGATCCAGTCGAATCCTGGTTCCTGAAGGTTGATGGTCAGATTGTGAGAGCGTCATGATTATTGACCATAGAGGGAATCTCGCGGACCTTCTTGAATGGCGCACAAATTTGGAAACAGCAGACCAAGCAGCGAGGCTTTTTCGTCGCGATGGGCCTGTGGTAGGTGCGGTGTGTCTGCGCGGCCTCGCGGACTATATTGGAGTTCCTCCAGCGCTTGATTTGTCGTTGAGCCCGGAGATTATTGACTCATCTCCTCTGAGTTGTTTAGTTCTATATGGGCGATCGTGGCATATTCGTTTTATCTGTCCCTGGCGGACTTGGTCTAAGCTAACAGGCTATGTTGATAGTGACTTATGGTCTTGGTGGAAGGGGGTTCTTGACTTAGCGGAAGAAACGCCCCATTCTTTACTTTTAAGAAAGAGGGGGGAAGTTGAAGACATTTCGATCCATTTTCGCAGTGGGATTGTGCTCGATATCTTTAGTTTGAGGCCTCTGTACTCTTGGATCTTCGAGAGCCGTCCTTTCCAGATAAGTAACTCATCTGAGATCCTGCATGTGCGAGGCGAGAGTCCTATCATGATCTAAGAATCACTCGTCAAATGCTGAGAGGTGGGGAGTGGATGCGGAATATTGCCTTCTCTCAAAAGCGTTCTAATGGCGCACTTGTTGCGCTTGGGGAGATTTTGGCTGCTCTTGATATGCGCGGGTTGCATTGGTTGGGGTATCGTGGCGACGTCAATTGTTTCTTCCCGTGGCCAGTGGACTTAATTGCCTTCATGCGTGAGCGGGAATCGCTTGCTTTGCCAATTGAGATCGAGATGATTGAGCGAATCGCGAGTCATCCTGGGCAATGTATTGACGTGACTTTCGCGGGCTATCGTGATAAATCTGATCAACGGCCGGAACTACTTTTTGGTATTGAGGACAATTGTCAATGGGAAATTCACTACCGTGATCCTGCGCGAATAGATTTTGCTGCACTGGAGCAGTTCAGTCCTTTTGTTGAGGATAATCCCTGGCAGCTCAATAAGGATGGAAGTGTATCGAATATTCCCGACTTCCCATTTCTTCGGTTCGAAAATGAGGAATAGCATCTGGGGTGCTGGGAGTAATGAGAATGCGTAATATTAGCTTTTCGAGTGTGCATTTTGACGGATCGGTCATAATGTTGGCTGAGTTTTTGCCTGCGATTATCTTGAGGGGTTGCATTGGGTAGCGCATGAACTTGAAGGCAAAGCGTATGTCCGCAGTGCTGACTATGTGATTATGCATGACGTCTCCCTTATCGTGCTGCGACAAATGCTCACCGCATGCCTGCGAAAAGTGGGAGGGGAGCCCGCGGAACCGCCAACAGAGGAGCAGGAGGCGTTATGGAAACCTGCCTCTTGGCCTGGAATCTTCGCTTTAGCTAGTGTCGCTTTCTATGCTCCGCAAGGAAGAAGCTCCGCCCCGGCCTCGTTAATCTGCGGAACGCCCAGGACTAAACCAATTCTCGACGGCATACTGATAGCGTTCTAAAAGGCGCTCTAGTGCCTGATGTGAAACATCCGCATTCAGCACATCGAATGCATGAAATGCGCCTGGGTATATATCGTAGGTTGCCTCAACTCCGGCATCTTGCAGCCCCTGAATCCATGCAATAGTGTCATCCCTAAAAGGATCACAATCGCCCACATACGTGTAGGCAGGCGGCATTCCCTGTAAATCATTTTCCCGTGCAGGCGCGGCATCTGTAGGAATAGCAGCCGACTCATACAACGCACCTAAATACAGCCTCCACGCAATACGATTACGCGCCTCATTCCACACGAATTCTTTATTCCCGCGCATTGAGGCACTCTGCATCCGATCATCAATCATGGGATACAAGGGGAAATGAAAAGCAATAGGGATTTCGCCCCGGTCTCGAGCCCGCAATGTTGTTGCCGCCGTTAAACCACCACCAGCACTACCGCCAGCAATGGCGAGTTGACGCGGATTAATCCCCAACTCCTCCGCATGATCCCACATCCACGCAAGAGTGTCATAACAGTCATTAATTGCCGCCGGATAAGGAGCATCCACCGACAAACGATAATCCGGCGCAATCAACACAGTATTTGTTACTCGCGGAAATAGATGAAGAAATCGCGCCTCAATATGGGGATTGCCCGCAGCAATCCCTCCGCCATGAAGCCACAATAGCCCGGTCGCATCCGGCGTTCCATGAAGTGGACGCATCATGACCACCGGAATATCCGGCCCACCGCTGCGCGAAGGAATAGAAAACTCCTCAGTGTGCAGATCCGGCCTGGCAGGCAGAGGCGGTCGGTACACTTTCGTCAAAGCGGCAAAACGGCGAATAGCGCCTTCCGTTGGTGCGCCCAAAAAGCGGTCCATAATAAAACCGCTCAGACGCAATTGTGGGTCAATATGGGAATAGTTCCGCGCCAAATAACGCTGCAAATAGCAATACGCACCCAGGCCAATGGCGCCAACAGCGCCCATGGCCGCCCCCGCCACAGCAAAAGCACCAAAAGCTCCGCGCCCAGAACCCCCAGAACCCGCTTGAGGAGTAGACATCGCCGGACCTTTCCCCATGGACAATGCTTTCCGTACTGGCAACAGCGCCAGATCGCTGAGAAATATTATGCGCTTCCCCGCGAAAAAGGCACCACCCCGTCCTCGTAGATTCTTTAGAGCGCCACCGCGGCTGCGCTGTTGGCGAAAAGACCCCACCTAAGCCCCAAGCGCACCTCACTTGCCGGTAGGTTTGGGGTAGCAAGAATCCGAGCCTTCCGGGGATGGCCCCCAGGAGCAGGGCGGCCACGCGCCACCCAAGAGCGGAGGAATACGTGAACACCGAAATTACCGCCCACGAGGGTGGGGCTGCCACCATGGGCCTCGGGGACGCTGTCTACCAGCGCCTCCTGAAAGAGCGCATTATCTGGCTCGGCGGCGAAGTCCGCGACGAAAATGCCAATGCGATTTGCGCGCAGATGCTGCTGCTTGCCGCTGAAGATCCAGAAAAAGATATTTACCTCTACATTAATAGCCCGGGTGGATCGGTGACCGCTGGCATGGCTATTTACGACACCATGCAGTACATCAAGCCAGATGTCGTGACCGTGGGTATGGGGCTGGCTGCCTCAATGGGGCAATTCCTCCTCACCGCTGGCGCCCCTGGAAAGCGTCTGATCACCCCGCACACTCGCGTTCTTCTGCACCAGCCGCTGGGCGGGGCAGGCGGTAGCGCCACGGAAATCCGCATTAACGCTGACCTGATCTTGAAGATGAAGGAAGAACTCGCGCAGATCACCGCCGAGCGCACTGGCAAGACAGTGGAGCAGATCGAAGCTGACGCGGATCGTGACCATTGGTTCAGCGCTCGCGAAGCCCTCGAATACGGTTTCGTTGACCGCCTGGTTGAGACCCCGCAGGAGATCGGACATCGCGCGGTCCAAGACGCGCAGGATGGAGAGAACTGAGATGAGCACACGCCCCTACTTTGAGGCGATCGCCCGCCAAATGCCGCAGTCTCGCTACGTTCTGCCAGACTATGAAGAGCGCACCGCCTACGGCTTCAAACGTCAAAACCCCTATGCGAAACTCTTTGAAGACCGCATTGTTTTCCTTGGGGTTCAAGTCGATGATGCTTCCGCGGATGACGTGATGGCTCAGCTTCTGGTTCTCGAATCTCAGGACCCAGATTCGCTGATCACGTTGTATATCAATAGCCCTGGTGGGTCTTTTACAGCGTTGACCGCTATCTACGACACGATGCAATTTGTTAAGCCAGAGGTCCAGACCGTGTGCCTCGGTCAGGCAGCATCGGCAGCCGCAGTTTTGCTGGCCGCGGGCAGCCCCGGAAAGCGTCTGGCCCTGCCAAATGCTCGCGTGCTGATCCACCAGCCCGCAATGGAAGGTATTCACGGGCAAGCCTCTGATATTCAGATCGTTGCTGACGAGATTGACCGTATGCGTCTGTGGCTGGAAGAAACCATTGCGCGCCACTCGGGAACCCCCGTTGAGCAGGTGCGTCGCGATATAGAGCGCGACAAGATCCTCACCGCCCAGCAGGCAAAGGAATACGGCCTCGTTGACCAAGTTCTGGAGTACCGCAAGAGTACGTCAGCAGATAACTGACCCGGGGTAGGTCTCCACATTTCGTTACGAGGGCGGGGAGCCTCTCAGAAGAGAAAGCGTTCTTTTCTTGGGGGCACTCCGCCCTCGTTGCTTTTACTCGAGTATTTCTGTGGTGTTCGCCTAAGGCGGAGGTCTGCGCGCCGGATGGCACACTTTCCGCTGGTAACATACGCTAAATACTAAGCACGCATTATCCATAACAGCATTCCTATAATCCCGGGTTGCACGTCCAGTCAGGAGATCCTCGTGAGTAGACTCACCGACGGAGCCGAGCTGCTTAAATGCTCATTCTGCGGAAAGAGCCAAAAGCAGGTCCGTAAACTTATTGGCGGCTCCGGCACCTATATCTGTAATGAATGCATTGACCTATGCAATGAGATTATCGAAGAGGAACTTTCCGAACAGTCTTCTTCCTCAACAACACCCCTGCCTAAACCCCGGGAAATCTACGACTACCTCGATTCTTGGGTGATTGGGCAAGAGCGCGCAAAAAAAGCTCTATCTGTCGCTGTATACAATCACTATAAGCGTGTGCGTTCTCGTGAAGCGGGTAATGAAGAAGATATGTTGGGCACCAAGTCCAATATTCTTCTTCTTGGCCCAACCGGCACAGGAAAAACTCATCTCGCGCGTTGTTTAGCGTCTTTGCTTGACGTTCCTTTTGCTATTGTTGACGCTACCGCATTAACGGAAGCAGGTTATGTGGGTGAGGATGTCGAGAATATTCTCTTACGCCTTATCCAAGAAGCCGACGGCGATATTAAAAAGGCCGAGCGCGGCATTATTTACGTCGATGAAATCGATAAAATCGGACGTAAAGGAGAAAATGCCTCCATTACTCGCGATGTCTCTGGTGAAGGCGTTCAGCAGGCCCTGCTGAAGATTGTCGAAGGCACGGTAGCTTCCGTTCCTCCTCAGGGCGGACGCAAGCATCCCCACCAGCAATTCCTTGAAATCGACACCTCCGGCATTCTCTTTATTGCCGCCGGTGCTTTCGCTGGAATTGACGAGATCGTCAAGGGCAGAATAGGCCAGCGTTCCACAGGTTTCGGGTCTCAACTGAAGTCTTCTGCGGAACTCGGTGACCTTTATGAAGAGGTCACTCCTGAAGACCTCCATAAATTCGGAATGATCCCCGAATTTATTGGTCGCCTCCCCGTTTTAACCTCCACAAAGGAACTTTCGGAAGAAGACCTGACTCGCGTTCTCACCGAGCCAAAGAATTCCCTTGTCAGCCAATACCAGCACCTTTTTGAACTCGATGGTATTGAATTGGTCTTTACCCACGAGGCCCTTTTAGCTATTGCCGCCCAAGCAAATGCTCGCCATACGGGAGCCCGGGGATTAGCGTCCATTATGGAAAAGGTCCTGTCTGACCTTATGTTCGATCTTCCTAGCCGCGATGACGTTGTTAAAGTAACGATTACGCGCGAAGTTGTGGAAGGGGAGGCAGAAGCTGACCTTGACGTTCACGATATGCTTCCCGGCAGGGTCCGCAGCGCGTAAAAACGACCATTCCGCCCTTGAAGAAGGGAAAACTCATGGACGAGGCCGAAGCTCAGCGCATTAGAGCTGGTGGCGATATTCGCGGCGCGGGCGACGGCCTGCCCGAGGAATTAGTTGAGGCGCGCTCAACCATTGACAATATTGACGCTGCCCTCATTCATATTTTGGCTGAGCGTTTCCGTTGCACCCAAAAAGTTGGCCATATTAAAGCCCGCTATCGTCTTCCCGCTGGCGATCCGCAGCGCGAAGCGCGGCAAGTGGTTCGTATGCGTGCGCTCGCCGAATCTGCCGGATTAGACCCGGATTTCGCGGAGAAATTCCTCGATTTCATGGTGACTGAAGTCATCCGCCATCATGAGGACATTAAACTCGGGTACGAGGGCGGAGCGGCAGAATAAATACAGGTGTCCGCTATAGCGCGCGATAACAGGACGCCTCACGGCATTTAATCCTGCCCAATTATTCGGAGGACATTCCGCTTTCTTCGTCATTACCGCCGCCGGTTTCAGGCCCACGTCCCGGCCCAAAGCCCACGAGTTTGCCTACAGGGGTCCGCGTAATAATCCGATCCCCTGTGGCGCGTACAGTCACCGTTTCCAGTGGCGGACCTTCAGCGCGTTCTCCGCTTTTCATATTGACGAAAGTCAACGCTGAATTACCGAAAGCTTGGGTGAGTCCAGGGGAGGAGAGAATCCACGGAATCGCACCATTATTCCTCAGAGAACAGGTCCCAGAATTGTCCTGAAGGGACCAGCTGGACGCCCCCGCCAAATCAATTGGCTGTCCGCCATTGAGGCTAATAGAAGAGCAGCCATTCCCTTGAGGGACACTGACGATTCCCGTCGCCCACGAGGTTTCACCCGCGACAATCCAGGTGCGAATATTCTCTAGTGAAGCCCCGCCCTCGCGCCATGGAACCTCAGTATTTTTACCCCAATTTTCGGGCGCTTTGAGTGTGCGTAATAATGTCCCATTCGGCGCGGATAGGCGAATATTTGATCCCTCAACGCTGACCCAACCATCACGAACGGCATTAATAGAAAAACCGGCTGCGGGAATATCTAAATCGGTAAGCTCCCCGGTGGCGAGATTGAGAATATGCTCGCGGTCTTTTGTGGGCGCATAAATACCGGAGGGGAAAATAGCGGCATCAACTAGGTCAGTGCGCGCACTATTTCCGGTCTTTCCTTGCTCGATGGTCCAGATGGGCTCTAACTCGCCGCCCGCATAGCCGTCACAGGTTTCTTTCCGATCAGAACAGGCAATCAGATGCGTATCGTTATAGGACACAAAATTCGCGTCTTTCCATGGGGCGTCCTGTGCCTTCCCTGATTCGCGATTGATCAGCGTCTGATTAACAATAATCCACGTATTGCTCCATTGGGCAATAGTGGAAATCGAGTCGGCTTGAATAGGGGTTACCCATTTTTCTTTCGGCCCGTCATTCTCAATAGAATAGCCAATAATGTAGCTGGTGAGCTCGCCAGAACTATTCTTTGTGGGCTTCGTATAGGTGGCGAGGAAATTTCCATCTTGGGACAGAGCCATTCCCGCGATATCGCTTTGAGGAGCATCCATTGTCCACAGTTCGCGGCTTCCTTGAGCCCATTCATCGTTCCAGGTGACCCCAGGAATCGATTGCGGCCAATCAGGGAGGGCATCCTCCGGATTTCCTGATTTTAATGCCGCACTATGGGCCTGCCCTTCAGGGCTGCCACCAGATTGGGTCTGCGGACCAGAGGCAATAAGATCGCCTGAATCACTGAGAGATTGTGGCGAAGAAAAATGCCTGTTCTCCCCCGAAAAATACGACCAGAATAGAAGAGAACTGCCCACCACAAAAAGAAGAACAGTAATGACCACAACACCCATCCCAGATTGGGGGGCATTTACACCTCGGGGGGTCTGAGCTGGCAAGATTTTGCCAGGCATAGAGCTCGGCTCGGTCATAGATTAAGTATCGCTTGTGAAAGCCCGAAATGGGGAGTAGGTATCAGATCCGATACGAGGACGGGGCCCCACACGCCGGTGAAGCCCCGTCACTTTTTCAGCCCTTCTTTCGCGGGGGCGCCTCGCCAAGTTCACTGGTCACGACGGTAACTGGGGCCCGGCCCTCGTCACCATCAACGACGGAGAAGGAAGCCTGCCCCTCAATGCGCATTGCCGCCGATAGATCCGGCGAAATAGCGCGCAAAGCCGCGATCGTCGCCTCATCGGCACCAATGGTGACCGCCAAGAAAGGCGTCCGCGGTGAGACTTTCGCCTCAGACTTCACACGACGAAGCACAATCAAAGCTGCCGAAGCTGCCTGGAGAATCGACCTATCCCCATCAACGTCAGCCAATTCATCGACGCTTGGCCAGCTAGCGGTATGCACCGAACCTTCGCGGTACCACGACCACACTTCCTCAGTGACAAAAGGCAGGTAGGGAGCCAAAAGGCGAACCACCGTATTAATCACCACGGCCAAAGCCACCTGCGCGGAACGAGCCTGATCCGCATCCCATGAACCATCACGGTTATAGGCACGTTCCTTGACCAATTCCAAATAGTCGTCGCAGAAGGTCCAGAAGAAGGACTCCGTCACCTCCAGGGCTTTCGTGTGATCATAAGCAGCCAAAGCCTGATTCGCTGTCGCAACGACCTCACGCAGTTCGGCAAGAACCGAACGGTCAAGAGGCACGGTCACCTGGCTCGGGTCAAGAATGACATCCGCGCCCTCTCCACCCATGGTCAGCGCAAACTTTGACGCATTCAGCACCTTAATGGCCAAACGACGCCCAATCTTCATTTGAGCTTCGTCGAAAGTCGCATCCAGGCCAAGGCGAGCCGACGCCGCCCAATAGCGCACCGCATCTGAGCCATACTTTTCGAGCAGGCCCATTGGCGTAACGACATTGCCTTTCGATTTCGACATCTTCTTGCGATCCGGATCCAAAATCCACCCGGAAATCGCCGCATGGCGCCACGGCAGTGCGCCAAACTCTAGATTTGCGCGCACCACGGTAGAGAACAGCCAGGTGCGAATAATGTCCTGACCCTGCGGACGCAAATCCATGGGGTAGGTGCGAGCGAAAAGATCCTCATCGTGCAGCCAACCGCAGGCCAATTCAGGCGACAACGACGAGGTTGCCCACGTATCCATAATGTCTAACTCAGGGGCAAAACCGCCCGGCTTACCGCGCTGATCTTCAGTAAATCCTTCTGGCGTATCGGTAGAAGGATCAACAGGAAGAGCATCTTCATTTGCCGGAATAATCTGGTCATAATCAATGGTGCCATCGTCACTAATGCGATACCACAGTGGGAAAGGCACACCAAAGAAACGCTGACGAGAAATCAGCCAGTCATTATTGAGACCGCGCACCCAATTCTCATAGCGCACCCGCATAAAGTCCGGGTGGAACTCTAAATCCTGCCCGCGACCAATCAATTCCTCACGAAGATCCGCACCAGAGGCCGGATTCACCCACGACTTTCCGCCATTACGGATATACCACTGGCGGGAGGTGACGATTTCCAGCGGCTTATCGCCCTTCTCAAAGAAGTTTGTTTGGCGGGTGGTCTTTTGGGGTTCGCCACGCATTTCCCCCGATGCCGACAGGCGGGCAACAACGGCTTCACGGGCCGAGTAAGTGGTTTTCCCGGCGATTTCCTCGAAAGCAGCAATGCCTTCTGCGGAAGTAATCCAATCGGGGGTTTCGCTGTGAATACGGCCGTCTTTGCGCAAAATAGCGCGCAGCGGAAGAGAAAGGTCACGCCACCAATCAATATCGGTGGTATCGCCAAAAGTACAGCACATAGCAATACCGGCGCCCTTATCTTTTTCTGCCGCTGGGTGGGCAATAACAGGAACTTCCACGCCGAAAATAGGGGAGGTCACTGTGGTGCCAAAAAGCGGCTGGTAACGCTCGTCATCAGGGTGAGCAATGAGAGCCACACATGCGGGCAGAAGCTCCGGACGGGTCGTTTCAATACACACATCCACGCCATTTTCAATGGGGGCGCCCGCCGCCGCGGCAGTGGCAGCCGCTTCAGGGTCAGTCAGGTGGAAGGCAAGGCGGTGATAGAAACCGGGGTATTCGCGCGATTCCAATTCGGCCTGAGCCACAGCCGTTTGGAAAGTGACATCCCACAGGCCAGGGGCTTCACTCTGGTAGGCCTCACCACGGGCAAGATTGCGCAGGAAAGCAGCCTGAGCGACTTTACGGGCACGGCGGCCAATCGTTTGGTAGTTCTGCGACCAATCGACAGACAAGCCCAGGTAGCGCCAGAGAGCTTCAAATTGTGCTTCGTCAAGGGCAGTGAGTTTTTCGCAGAGCTCGACGAAATTCTTCCGCGAGATCGGGACCTGATCGGCAGCCTTAATGGATTTGCCTTCCCCGCCCTCGTGTGGGGGGACGAAGTCAGGGTCATAGGGCAAGGTGGCGTCTACGCGCACCCCGTAATAGTTCTGTACTCGGCGTTCGGTGGGCAGACCATTGTCATCCCAGCCCATCGGGTAGAAAACAGATTTGCCCAGCATGCGCTGGTAGCGCGCAATAACGTCAGTATGGGTATAGGAAAAGACGTGACCAACGTGCAGAGATCCCGAAACCGTTGGGGGAGGGGTGTCAATGGAGTAGACCTGCTCGCGCGGCGCGGTGCGGTCAAAAGTGTAGGTGCCGTGGTCGTGCCAGAGGCCATCCCACTTATCCTCAAGGCCTTCGGCCCCGACCTTGTCTGGAACCTGCGGGGCTGGGACTGATGTGGGTGTGGGGGGTGTTGCCATCGCGGCTATTCTCCATCCGAGTCGTGGACTGATCTGCATCTGAAATGATGCCTCTTAAGGGTACGAGGTCGGGGCCGGGGCTTCAAAAAGGGAGGTGATGCTGTTACA
This sequence comes from Actinomycetaceae bacterium, assembly GCA_030524055.1. GTDB lineage: Bacteria > Actinomycetota > Actinomycetes > Actinomycetales > Actinomycetaceae > Pauljensenia. The sequence goes on from JAUNHH010000003.1 coordinate 137,109, forward strand.
GCACCAGTGCGGCGATCCACCCGGCGAGGATAAGGGGGATATTGAAGTGAATAAAGGTCGGGATGACTGTGTCGCGCATATGGTCGTGCTGGCCATCAATATTGAGTCCTGCAGTGGGACCCAGGGTCGAATCGGAAGCTGGTGAACCCGCATCACCCAGCGCGCCCGCCGTTCCCACAATGGCCACGGTAGCCACCGGTGAAAAACCTAGTGCCATACACAGCGGCACATAAATGGCAGTAATAATAGGTAGGGTCGAAAATGACGACCCAATTCCCATTGTAATAATTAGGCCAACGAGAAGCATGGCAAAAGCAGCGCCCGCTTTATTCCCAGAAAAGAGTTGGGCAGTGCCATCCACTAAAGGCTGGATATGGCCGGTAGCTTTCATAACGGAGGCAAAACCATTAGCGGTAATCATAATGAGGCCAATAAGGCTCATCATTCGCATTCCACCAGAAAAAATACTATCGGCTTCGCGCCATTTCACGGCACCTGTAGCCAGGAAAAAGAGAATCCCCACCAGTGTGCCAATCAGCATAGGGTCAGCACCTGCTAAAGGATTACCGTCGCCCTCGCCAGCTAATGCAAGCCACGCCTGCAGAGCAACGCAGACGACAATGGCTGCCAAAGCAATAGTGACTTTCCTGGGGTCAGTTTCCTCTGGGGTTTCTACCTCAAATTGTGTTCCTGCACCGTAGGTACGCGGTTTCCTATAGGTCACCAATAGTGCAATAAGAAGGCCGCTGACCATTCCTAAGGCAGGAATACCCATGGCAACCATGGGATTGACCCCGGATACATCGAGGCCGGCCTCGCCAATCAGGGTGAAAAGTAACTGGTGAATAAAGACCCGCCCAAATCCAATGGGAAGGAACATATAGGTAGTGACCAGGCCAAAAGTAATTGCGCAGGCAATAGCGCGGCGGTCAAGATTTAGCCGATTCATGACCACCAGCAGTGGTGGGATCACCAGAGGAATAAAGGCAATGTGAATAGGGATGAGATTCTGACTCATAATGGCCATCGCGGTAACGCCGCCAAGAATGCCCCATTTGGTCCAGATCGCTAATTTCTCACCGCCATTGTGCTGATCACTATCGAGCCGGGAAATCAGCCAATTCGCTAAAACCTGAGGTAGGCCCGAATGGGCAACGGCCATAGCGAAGGCACCTAAAAGCGCATAGGACAACGCAAGTTGAGCGCCCCCTGATAAGCCTTCTTGAAAGGCCACCATTGTTTGGCCCAGGGTCAACCCAGCGAGGAGGCCGCCCACAAGAGCGCCAAGGAAAAGCGACAAAACAACATGAACCCGGAAAATCGCCAAAATAAGCATAACCAGGACGGACACAATGACGGCGTTAATCAGCACAGAAATCTCCCTGAGGAAGAGAAAGAAAAAGATGGGATTTTTAGCTCAGCTCTTTATCGCGGGCAACAGCGGCGTCAACGGCATGAAGAAGAGCCGTTGATAAACCGGCTTCTTCTGCGGCAAGAAGACCCGCAATAGTGGTGCCCCCAGGGGAAGTGACCTGGTCAATTAGTGCGGTCGGAATGGTCCCATGTTCTGCCCGATCGAGAACAAGATGAGCCGAGCCAGACAGAGCCTGAGCGGCAATAGTGACCGCCGTTGCTTTTGGAAGGCCGTGTTTCACCCCGGCGCGCGCCAAAGAATCAATAATCTGGAAAACCCAGGCGGGGGAGCAGGCCGCAAGAGCAGAAAATGCCGGGAAATGCTTTTCTTCTAACTCCACAGTAGTGCCCACGCTGTCCATTAATTGCCGCACCGCTTTAAGGTGGGCGTCAGATGCCCCAACAGAACACAGGGCACTCATGGAATGGCCAATGAGCGCATTAACATTAGGCATTACGCGGATGACGGGAATTGCCTGCCCAAAGTCGTCAACAATGGAGGTAATTGTTCGTCCTGCCGCTATTGACACCACACAAATATCGCCGCGCCTGCGCACAGCATCCGCAATTTCCGTAATTACCTCTTTTTGGACTTGCGGTTTTACGCCGAGAACAACAATATCGACCTGATCAACAAGGGAAGTATTGGACGCCAACCACGTTGCCCCTATTTCTTCAGCTAAGGCAGCCGCTTTATGACTAGTGGCGTCGGTGAGAACCAGATGAGAAGCCGGAAAACCTGAGGCAATTGCTCCGCGAATAATCGCTGACACCATAGCTCCGGTGCCAATAAAACCGATACGCATAGCTGACTCCTTTGGGGCGCTCCGGCGTGTGCACTTCTAATCTAGTCGGGCCCCTTTAGATGTGGGTAGGCATTCCACTCAGCGGGCGGGGCAGGAAGAAGGCTTGCCTTCCTGCCCCGCCCAGATGCCCCTTCGTATTAGCGGCGACGAGTCCCGAAAATACTCCGAGTAATTTCGCGGCCAATCGCACTCCCCGCTGAACGCACTACTGACCCCAGGGCTTTTTCGATAAAGCCACTACGTCGTGCGGCGGCTTTTTCTTCCGCAGCGCGCTGGCGTTCCGCTTCCTTTTCGGCGGCACGCTGGGCCCGTTCGGCGGCCTTTTCAGCTTCCCGAGCCTCACGCTGGACCTGCTTTTCTAACTCGCGCGCTGCCTGCTCTTGGGCCTGTGCTTCGGCTTTAGCTTGCGCCTCTCGCGCCTTCTCGGCCTCAGCTTCAGCGGCAGCGGCTTCGCGCGCCTGAAGGGCTTCCAGCGAACGCTTTTCTAAGATTTCCTCAGCCGATTCTGGGTCAATCACCTCGGAGTACTTTGCCGCCAAGGGGGAAGCGCTGAGAATTCCTTCGGCAATCCCTGGCCCTGCTGGTCCCATTGACGAGGCCGGGGCCCACATTCGAGTAGGCGCCACCGGAGTGGGCTGACCTTTAGGCCCAAGAACGGTGACTACAGCTTCACCTGTACCCAGGGTGGTCAGTACCTCATCCAATTCCAGATCCGTTGCCGGGAAGGTCTTGACGGATTGCTCTAACTTCTTTTGATCCTCTGGCGTGACTGCGCGCAGACCGTGCTGCACCCGCGAACCTAATTGGGCCAGAACATCAGAGGGAATATCTTTTGGCGTTTGGGTGACGAAAACAATGCCGACGCCTTTAGAACGGATTAGGCGCACTGTTTGGACCACTTGGCGCACAAACTCTTTTGTGGCGTCAGCAAAAAGAAGGTGTGCTTCGTCGAAGAAGAACACTAACTTTGGCTTCTCGACATCCCCAACTTCAGGAAGATCAGAGAATAGATCGGCCAGGAGCCACATAATCGCGGAGGAAATCAGCGCAGGACGGGATTGAATATCGCCCACACCAAGAAGAGAAATCACGCCGCGCCCATCAGGGGCAGTGCGTAAAAGATCCGCGGTATCAAAACCGGGCTCACCAAAGAATGCATCGCCACCTTGGGCTTCCAGGGCGGTCAGCGAACGCAGAATAACGCCCGCAGTGGCTTTAGAAACGCCACCAATTCCTTCTAATGCTTCCTTTCCTTCTTCTGAGGTAAGGAAAGTAATCACAGCACGCAAATCACCAATATCAATAAGCGCCAAGTCGTGCTGATCCGCCCAGGCAAAAATCAACTGGAGGCACTGTTCCTGAGTGGTATTCAGGTCTAATGCGCGGGCCAGAAGAATCGGGCCAAAATCAATAATCCTCACCCGTACAGGAACCCCAGTGAATTGCACTTTCGCATCCCCAAGGGTCAGCAATTCCAGGGGGAATCCTTGGGCTTGCCACGGCTGACCATTAGCGGTGGTCCGTTCGACGAGTTTTGGCGAAGCGGCCCCGCCCTCGGCAATTCCTGTTAAATCGCCCTTGACGTCGCACAGCAAAACGGAGGAGCCAGCTGCCGATAACGCCTCAGAAAGCAGCTGCAATGTGCGGGTTTTACCTGTGCCCGTGGCGCCAGCAACCAACATATGGCGATTAATAATTGACAGGGGGATAGCAGTGTTGACGCCAATGGTTGGGGTGCCATCCTCTAAGAGTGTCCCCAAAGTAATGCTGGGGACGTCAAAGGAATAGGCGGCCGAAATGCTGGAAGCAAATGCCGTGAGCTCTCCTGCAGGGGCAGGCTCCGAGGGCGATGCAGGCTCAGCTGATTCTGCAGGGGCAGGCTCAGCGGCCTGTTCGGCAGCTGGCGGTGGGGCGACCTCTGGGGCAGCGGGTTCTTCGGCGGGAGCTGGCGTAGCTTCGGTAGCCGGTGCCGGCTGGGCTGCCGCGAGCGCAGCTTTTGCCGCCTCAGCTTGGGCGCGTAAGGCCCGTGCTTCGGCTTCTGCTGCCTTTGCTTCGGCTTGAGCTAATTGTGCTTTTAGGGCTTCGATGTCCTCACTCACGATGGCGATTGTACGTGGAGTGGGCGCCGCTGGCCCATTTTTGCTGGTGTCGGCGAGGCTGAAAGTTATCCACAATGCGCTTATGCGCATATACCGTCTATCCACAGGCGTGGCTGCTATGGATGCGCGAGGGCGGGGGTGCCTTTTAGCGTCGCTATATGAATGTCATTGAGCGTCTCCGTCAAGCCAGTGCGACGCGGGCAGTGGTATGGCCAGATGACGAACCTGAGGAGGAGCGTCATCTGCTTCGTGTACTGCCGAGCCCTGGTGTGGGGTGGGCGCTGATGGTGACCATTCTGGTGATTGCTGGCATAGGGGTGTGGCGTCTTGTGGGCGGCGCGTCGGGTGCTTCCCTTCCTTCTCATCCGCAGCCGTCGGCTATATCCCAGCCAGCGTCACCCTCTTCCCAGGTGGCCTCTCAGTCGGGGCAGGGTGGGGCTGCGCCGCTTGCTTCCCCGGCGCCAACGTCGGGACCTGCAGCTTCCACCCCACTGGGCGCTGCACATCACAACACGCAGCCTCCAGCCCAGTCGGGAACACCGCACCCCGGCAGCTCTCAAGCCACGAATCAGATGGTCACTGTGCATATTGCTGGTGCAGTGGCCAAACCTGGGGTGGTGACTGTGCCTGTGGGGTCACGAGTGTATGAGGCAGTGAATCGGGCGGGTGGGCCAGCGGAACAGGCGGATATGTCTGCGGTGAATTTGGCGCGTGTCCTCGTTGATGGTGAACAGATTGTGATCCCTCTTCAGGGGCAGACCCCGCCTCCTACGCAGACATCCCCGCAGGCAGAGTCGCCAGCAGGATCATCGCCGGGGCCGGCCCAACCTGGCTCCTCGAATGCCGGGCAGGCGCAGGGCTGTATTGACCTTGTCACCGCTGATATCACTCAATTGCAGGAACTTGATGGGGTGGGGCCAGCATTGGCGAAAAGGATTGTGGCTCACCGTGACTCTGGGGGCAGTGTGGCCACTTTGGCCGATTTGGATGCGGTCAGCGGTATTGGCCCGGCCCTACTAGAGCGGATTGGGGCCACGTCATGTCAGAAATAGTAGGCGCTACTTTCCGCACGCCACGCGGGCCGCGGCCCCTTCCGCGTCTTCACGATCGGCGTCTTATTCCGGTGGCGATTGTCGTGTGGGCGGTGATGTGGTGGTCTACTGACGAGGGCGGAGCGCGTGCACTCACCGGCCTATTTCCGCACGCGGAAGTTTTATGGCCTGTTCTGGCCGTTGTCTGCATTATTAGCGGCGCGGGATTATGTCTGCATAGTTCCGTGGTGGATCGGGCGCCGCCGCGTCACGGCAATATTCCTGGCGGGAAAATCCGTGCCAGCCTTGGCGTCCTTGCTGTGGCTTGCGGCGCAGCCCTATGGGTAGGGGACACAGCTATTGCCACCCACCTGGCGGACCCTTTACCACGCGCAATCGGTGAGGGCACCACGAGTATTTCCGCCCGGGTGGTTCTTCTTGACGATCCACGGCCACAAGAATCACGGTGGGGGAGAAGCTATAGCGCGTGGGCTGAGGTCAGCGCCGTCCAGATCGGCAACCGCCCCTGGGAGCGCTCTGCCGTGCGGGTCACTATTCGCAGCCCTGATCTGGATGCTTATGCGCGTGCGGATATTCTTCAGGTCCGCGGGAAAATCGATCCCTCATTCTTTTCTCACCCTCCTGCAGTTGGGCTTCTCCGTGCGAATTCGCTGACTCTTGTCGAGCGTCCAGGCGGGTGGCAGGGGCTGGTCCGCGATATTCGTGCCTCATTAGTGCGAATTTGTGCCTCCCTTAATCCGCAGGGGCGGGGGCTGGTCCCAGGAATGGCTATTGGCGATGACCGTGCTTTAAGTAGCGACCTTAAAGACGATATGCGTACTACTTCGCTCGCGCATTTAACAGCCGTATCGGGATCGCATATTGCCATTCTTTTAGGATGCCTGGTGTATTGCGTGCGCAGCTTTTGGGGGCGCGTGGCTGCCACCACTGTTCTTCTTATCGTTATTGTCCTTCTTGTTGGCCCGCAAGCCTCCGTTATCCGTTCGGTGGCAACCAGTTCCATTGGCCTGATTGGCCATATTCTTGGGCGCCCCCACCATTCTCATAGCGCTTTAGCAGCAGTTGTTATTGCCACTGTCCTACTCGACCCGTGGGCGGCCCACCACTTGGGATTTGCTCTCTCTGTTGTCGCCACCTGGGCGGTAATTGGCCCAGCAACCAGCCTCCAGATATACGCGCGCCACCACGATTGGGGCCGCTGCGCCCGCCTATGCCTCACATGGGTGTCCATCCCCCTGTGCTGCCAGATTGCGGTAACCCCACTGCTGCTTCTTATTGATGAAGAGGTCCCGACCTGGTCGCTGATTGCTAATCTCCTGGCAGCCCCAGCGGTTGCCCCGGCCACTCTTTTCGCTGTGGCGGCAGCGCTCGCGGCCCTTCCTTTCCCAGAGCTTGCCGCCATACTTGCCAGCTCGGCTTCCTTTTTTACTGGGTGGGTAGCTCTGATTGCTGAGGGTATTGCCGATTGGCCGTGGGCCCGTATCCCCATACCTGGGGGCGCACTGGCAGCATCCATTGTCCTCATCGGTATCGCCACCACCATTGGCTGGTGGCGATGGAAGAGTGGCGCACAGGAGGTGGTGTAGGGCGGGCCGCTGTGGAGGTGGGGGAGGGGCGTGACACACTAGAGGGGCAGTGGCAGGCAGAGGGAAGGGAAAAGACGATGGCAGCTCGAAGCCCGAGGGGGAAAAGCGCGCCCGTTGTTATTGAGTTAGCGCCGATCGTCCTCGTAAAAGGAAGCGAAGGGCTGCTGGCTGAACGCGCTATTGCCACACTGAAAGCCCAAGCGAATGCGGCCGATCCGAATGTGGAGAAAACCGACCTGTCTGCGGCCACCTACCAGGCTGGACAACTCGATGTATTGACGTCCCCATCATTATTTGGTGAAGCGCGTCTCGTCCTCATTCATGACCTGGAGACTTTAGGTGATGCCCTGGCCAGCGACCTTTTAGCGTATATTTCTGCGCCCGCCCCCGATGTGTGGCTGATCCTGCGCCACCCGGGAGGTAATGCCCGCGGCAAGAAAGTCCTTGACGCGATTGCCAAAGCGGGTTTCCCGGTGATTCCTGCGGACCCGCTGACATCGGACCGGGACAAACTTGATCTTCTCCGCAGTGATGCCCGCGCGGCCAAGCGGCGCCTTGACGATGAAGCTGCTCAACTTCTTGTGGACTCGCTGGGCTCAGATGTGCGGTCAATGGCAGCGGCCCTGGCTCAACTTCTGTCGGATATTGATGGGCCGATTACCGCTGATGATGTCAAACGTTTCCACGCGGGCCGGATTGAAGCGACCGGATATGAGGTGGCAGATGCGGCTGTCACCGGAAATACTGCTCGCGCTCTCACCCTTTTGCGTCATGCCTTGGCGACCGGTGTTGATCCTGTGCCTATCGTGGTGGCCCTGGCAATGAAATTGCGGCAAATGGCGAAAGTGTCCATTGCGGGGTCTCGGTCAGCGGCGAGCCTGGGAATGCGGCCCTGGCAAATTGACCGGGCCAGGCGGGACCTTCACGGGTGGAATGATCACAGTCTGGCTGCGGCAATTTCGGCGATTGCTGTGGCTGATGAGGAAGTCAAGGGCGCGTCGAAAGATCCGCATCGGGCCGTTGAAAAAGCCGTCATGACTCTGTGCCGCCTCCGCGGAGGCCGGTAGCGGATATACCAAAAGGCGGGTACCAAAAATTGGTACCCGCCCTGGTTAATCTACGCAGCTGCCTCAGCCGAGGGAAGCGACGCGATGAGCAAGCTTTGACTTACGATTCGCTGCCTGATTCTTGTGGATCACACCCTTGGACACAGCCTTGTCCAATTTGCGTGAAGCAACGCGCAGTGCTTCAACGGCAGCTTCCTTATCGCCGGCCTCAACGGCCTCACGGGCGCGACGCACCAGGGTCTTCAGCTCAGACTTCACGGCCTGATTGCGCTGGCGACGCTTCTCGTTGGTGCGGATCCGCTTCTTCTGAGACTTAATATTCGCCACAGTCGGATGACTCCTTGGATTTCGTAACTGACAGGTCGGTGAGGGCTGTGTCAGAACCGGGACTGGGACGTGGGGACATCCGCGAATGGTTCAGACCAGACCCCCTGCCCGACCAGGCTGGGAGTCCGAACGTCAAGATTAGCAGCGGCAGGCCTCCTCCTCCAATCCCCGCAAGGCTTTTTTGGAGTGAATGCCATCACCGCTAGCCGAAGGAGGTTAGTCCGCGGGGCAGGAGCGGATGCCCTCAATAATCGCGTTGAAAGTGGATTGAGGAACCACCCCGCCCTCGCGACGAATGTCGCTAAGTGGTACCCACAGGATTCGGTCGAGCCGCACTTCGGAGGGCCTGCCCTGTGCATCCCAATCGCCTGTGCCAATGTCGAGCCAATAGCGTCCCCACCGGGCTTCCTGGGCGGCATCACGATCATGATCTTTTGAGGTCATTTGAGCGACATGGACGCCTTTGCCGGAGCGTCCAAGGACAACGACGGGGCGGTCTTTGCCTTGGGTGGCATCCTCCTCAAAGGGGACCCATGTCCAGACGACTTCACCAGGGTCAGCATCCCCATCATTGCGTGGGGCGTAACTCGTGCTGTGGAGAGCGTCCTTGCGGCGGACTTCATGGATTTTTTGCGAGGGCGGGGTTGGTTTTTTCCTCCCCTGATGCTTCTCATCCGACGCCGAATGCCGTGCCGCAGATGCGCGTTCTTTCCGCTTTTTCGGTGAAAAAATGGCCACAAGGCCGCCAATGAATGCCTCAAAGACGAGGCGCCCGAGGAGTTCGAAAAACCATGACATGGGCACGATTGTCTCTGCCCGCCTATCCGCTTGTCTATTGCATGAGCTGCATATGCCCAGCTCTATCCACAGAATCACAATTACCTCTTGTTTATCTCAGTTCGTTATGGCAGGATCTATTTCAACGCCAATGATGGCGTAATTTAAAGATAAAGGAGACTCTCAGATGGCACGCACACGCTCACTCCGTTCCACACAAAAGAGAAAGAGTCGCGCTCGCCGCCGCTTACCGCGTGCGCCACATACGCGCCAGATCTGCCCAGGGATGGAAATCCCCGCCAATATTCCAGGCCTGGATACCGCTATTGCCCTGCACACCCAAGGTGACTATGACCAGGCAATAGAGCACCTTTGTGCCGCCATTACCGATGACTTACCTGCCCTCTACCAAGTGGTCTGCCTCAAAATGCTCGTTGAATGGTGCGCCCAACAAGACCGACCAATGGACGCCAAACACCATAGTGGCCGCGCTGTTGCCATTGCAGATAAAGCTTTTGGGGCCCGCGACATTATGACCCTTATGCTGCGCAATTCCCACCTGTATTGGATGAATGTGTGCGGCTATGGTGAAGTCGCTCAAAAGTACTACCCCGCCCTCGTCGATGATATTGAGCAGGCTCTCGGACGTGACCACGACCTGTGTTGGGCCGCCCGAAATAACGCCATTATGCCCCTCAAGGACCAAGGGCTATGGGAAGAAGCTGCCGAGGCCTACCAGCAGCTCGCAGACGATATGAGCGACTATCTTTACGCCTCCCACCCGAATCTTCTTGCTGTCCGCCGTCATCTTGGGCAGGCCTATTCCATGGCCGGACACTACGACCGCGCTATTAGCGTCTTTTCTGATCTTCTTGCCACCCTGCTCACCACAACCTCACGCGGCAATGACACCATCCTTTCCCTTCGTGACGACATTGCAGAAAACCACTTTTACGCGGGAAGAAAAGACGACGCCCGCGATATGTGGACGGTGCTTGCTGCTGACTGCCTGCGCTACCTGGGGCCCGCCCACCCCTTAACAATCCGCCAGCACACCATTCAGATTTCCTTCGCCATTGACGATGGCGACGAAATCGCCGTAGACCAGTGGATGCAGCGCCTTCGTGAAGCCATTCCACCAGATGGGGATATGAGTGACCTTCCGCCCCTAGAGTTTCTGATCCGCAATCCCTGGGCCGATTAGCTGGCAGAGGGGCGTGAACTCGGGCACGTCCAGACAATCCCCGTGGGTGCTGGTTGGCCCCAATGGCCCTGGGGATGGGACGATGGAGACACTACACATCCCTATGGAGGTCCTCCTTGTCCCCCATCCCTAGCCCTGAGCAGGAAGCGACCATTCGCCCCGCTGCCACCAAGCAGGAACATATCCGCAATTTCTGCATTATTGCGCATATTGACCACGGAAAGTCCACGCTGGCTGACCGCATGCTTCAACTCACCGGAATTGTTCAGGCCAGGGATATGAAAGACCAATACCTGGACCGAATGGATATTGAACGCGAACGCGGAATCACCATTAAATCGCAGGCCGTGCGTATGCCCTGGGCTGTCGGAGACCATGCCTACGCCCTCAATATGATTGACACCCCAGGGCACGTGGACTTTACCTACGAAGTCTCGCGATCCCTGGCGGCCTGCGAAGGGGCCGTCCTCCTGGTTGACGCTGCCCAAGGAATCGAAGCACAAACCCTGGCCAACCTTTATTTGGCCATGGAAAATGACCTCGCCATTATTCCTGTCCTCAATAAAATCGATCTGCCCGGCGCCCAGCCCGAAAAATACGCGGCAGAACTGGCCCAACTTATTGGCTGCGACGAAAGCGAAATCCTGAAAGTCTCTGGTAAAACGGGGGAAGGGGTGCCTGCCCTCCTGGACCGTATTGTGGAAGTTGTGCCCCACCCGGAGGGCGACCCTGATGCCGCCACCCGCGCCATGATTTTTGACTCCGTCTACGACACCTACCGCGGGGTGGTCACCTATGTGCGCGTTGTCGATGGGGCCCTCACCTCACGTCAACGCATTAAAATGATGTCCACTGGCGTCACCCACGAACTCCTCGAAATCGGCGTCATTTCGCCCGAACCTCGGGTGTCCGCTGGTATTGGCGCCGGCGAAGTGGGCTACCTGATTACCGGCGTCAAAGACGTCCGCCAATCAAAGGTGGGCGATACGGTGACTGCCTCCCACCATGGAGCAACGGAGCCGCTCGCCGGTTATCAAGACCCCAAACCTATGGTGTTCTCTGGGATTTACCCCGTGGATGGTTCAGATTTTCCTGACCTCCGTGACGCTTTAGAACGCCTCCAACTCAATGATGCGGCCCTGACCTACGAGCCGGAATCCTCCGCTGCCCTGGGGTTTGGCTTCCGCTGCGGCTTCCTTGGGTTGCTTCACCTGGAGATTGTCCGCGAACGTTTAGAACGCGAATTCAATTTGGATCTGATTGCTACCGCACCCAATGTGGTCTACCAGGTGACTAAAGAAGATAAAAGCATCGTCCAAGTGGATAATCCCTCCGAATTCCCAGAAGGGAAAATCGCGGAAGTTCGCGAACCCGTTGTGGATGCCACCATTTTGACCCCCACAGAGTTTACGGGCACCGTCATGGAATTATGTCAGGAACGGCGCGGCACAATGAAAGGCATGGATTACCTCAGCGAAGACCGCGTCGAAATCCATTACCAATTACCGCTCGCTGAAATCGTCTTTGACTTTTTCGATCACCTGAAATCGCGGACCCGTGGTTATGCTTCCTTGGATTACCACGAATCAGGCGACCAGGCAGCTGACCTGGTGAAAGTCGATATTCTGCTCAATGCGGAACGGGTGGATGCCTTTAGTGCCATTGTCCATAAAGACGCGGCCTATTCCTATGGGGTGCGCATGACAAAGCGCCTGAAAGAACTCATTCCTCGGCAGCAATTTGAAATCCCCGTTCAGGCTGCTGTTGGTGCGCGGGTCATTGCCCGTGAAACCATTAAAGCGCTGCGTAAAGATATGCTGGCGAAATGTTATGGCGGCGATATTACCCGTAAACGCAAGCTGCTGGAAAAGCAGAAAGAAGGCAAAAAGCGGATGAAATCCATTGGGCGCGTCGATGTCCCCCAAGAAGCTTTTATTGCCGCGTTGACTTCTGACGTTCCCTCGGGAAAGAAGTGACAGGAATGTCGCCTGTGCGTCCCAGTTACGAGGGCGGAGCCAACCCCCCACAGGGCGAGGTCTTTATGGCCCGCACCAAATCCTTTACCCGCCGATCCCGTGACCTGCCACCAAATCTCCAACGCACCTGGGAAGCTCACGCTGGCTCCTATGTGATTCCAGTGAGTCGGGGAGTAGGGCATACGACGGTGGCTGAGGATTTCCACCTGGACCTGCCCCAGATTTTTGGGCGCAATGCCCCGGTGGTGATGGAAATTGGTTCCGGCACCGGCGAGCAGGCCGTCCATTGGGCCGCCGCTAATCCTCAGGCTGATCTTCTCTGTTGGGAAGTGTGGGTACCGGGGATTGCCAAGATTATCTCCAAGGCTGCCCAAGCGGGAGTCACCAATATTCGTGTGATTGAAGCCGACGCTGCCCAAGCAATCCCGATTGCTATTCAGGACGCCACTATTAGCGAAGTGTGGACTTTTTTCCCGGACCCGTGGCGCAAAACCCGCCACCATAAACGCCGCCTCGTCTCTCCCTCTTTTGCCGAGGAAATAACTCGGGTGTTAATCGGTGGGGGTCTGTGGCGCCTGGCTACCGACTGGGATGACTACGCCTGGCAGATGCGCACCGTCGTTGAAGAAACCCCCGGCCTGGTCAATCTTTATGCAGGGTGCAACCCCGATGAGAATGACCCAGACGGGGCGCGCGGCGGATTTGCCCCACGCTGGGAGGGGCGAACCCTGACCAACTACGAATCGCGCGGTCTTGAGGCGGGCCGCACAGTTCACGATATTGCCGCCCAGAAACCTTCCGAATGAGCCCCGCTCTGCCCGAGGGGATTGCCTGGCCCGCCAGTGGGGCGATTGACCCCACCCACGCGGAAGTGTCACGAGGTCGACCTTTTTCCCTCTATATTCACGTGCCTTTTTGTACGGTGCGCTGCGGCTACTGCGATTTCAATACCTACACCACCGGTTTTGGGCCGGGCGCCGAACCTGGCTCCTATAGCACCTCCGTCATTGCTGAAGCGCGCCTTGCCCGAAATATTCTCGATCAGGCAGGTTTCGCCCCTCGCCGGGCCGGCACTGTATTTATTGGAGGCGGCACCCCAACACTGCTTGATACGGCGGAGATTCGCGCGATGCTGGAAGGAGTGCGTGAAGAGTTTCCGTGGGAGACGGGCGCAGAGGTCACTATTGAAGCCAATCCTGATTCTGTTGATGGCCCCGCCCTCGAAAATCTGGCTAAGGCTGGCATTACCCGCGTCTCTTTTGGCATGCAATCTGCTGTTCCTTATGTCCTTGCTACCCTGGATCGCACCCATAATCCTGAGCGCCTCCCCGATGTCACCCGATGGGCACGTGAAGCGGGATTGAGCGTATCTGTTGACCTGATATATGGGGCGCCAGGAGAAAGCGTCGAGGATTGGCGCAGCTCTGTAGAGGCCGCTTTAGCGCTGGATACGGACCATATCAGCACTTACGCCCTTGTTATTGAAGAGGGCACTCGGATGTGGCAACAGGTCCGCCGCGGCGAATTACCTGAAGTAGATCCTGATGACGAGGCCGCGAAATATGAAATCGCGGATTCTCTTTTAGGGGAAGGCGGTTTTACCTGGTATGAAATCTCCAATTGGGCCCGTCTTCATCCCACTGATGACCCGATGGGGACAACTGACCCGCATTTTTCTTCACGCCACAATCTGGCCTATTGGCGTGACCACGATTGGTGGGGTTTAGGACCTGGGGCCCATTCGCATTGTGGGCGGTTGCGATGGTGGAATGTCAAACACCCTAGCGCCTATGCCGGGCGCGTTGCGCAGGGACTTTCGCCAGCTGCTGGAGGGGAAATTCTTGACGATGACTCTCGGGAGTTAGAGCGAATAATGCTGGCTATTCGCACCGCCCAGGGGGTGGATATTCCTTCGCATATTTCCCGCTCGGCAATTGCTTCTCTTATTGCGCAGGGATTACTGGAGCCGGGCCCGGCATTACGAGGGCGGGCGCAATTGACCTTACGGGGACGGCTTTTATGTGACACGGTGACACGGATTCTTACCGACGAGTAAATACTATTCTCACCCACTCCATGTACAAGTGTTGTCACGTTGTGTCAGTATCCGAATAGTGGGAAGACATAATGTCTAATGCGGGCTACTGTTTAGGGGCACAATCCCCGAACCTGGGAGCACGTCATGTCCACGTCCAATAAGGGCACTGCCAGTTACGTTAAGGAATTAACGCTGCGTGGTGTCATCATCGGCGGTCTTATTACCCTTGTGTTTACCGCCGCAAATGTCTATCTCGGACTGAAAGCCGGATTGACCTTTGCTACCTCAATTCCCGCAGCCGTTATTTCCATGGCTATTCTGCGCTACTTTAAGGATCACACGATCCAAGAGAATAATATTGTGCAGACTATTGCCTCAGCAGCAGGAACTCTGTCGGCAATTATTTTCGTTCTTCCCGGCCTGGTGATTGTTGGCTGGTGGACCGGCTTCCCCTATTGGGAAACAGTCTTTGTTATTGCCCTGGGCGGTATTCTCGGCGTCACCTATTCGATTCCTCTACGACGAGCGTTGGTGACGAATTCCGATTTGCCCTACCCAGAAGGTGTCGCTGCCGCAGAAGTCCTGAAAGTGGGCGACACTCATGCTGGCGCTGAAGATTCACGCCGCGGTCTGATTGCCATTGTTTTAGGTTCAGTTGCCTCCGCTGCTTTCAAGCTCTTGACTGATATGAAGCTGCTTGCCGCTGATATCGGCGGTATCTTCCGTGTTGGTGCTGGTGGCACAATGGCATCTGCTTCGCTATCCCTTGCCTTGATTGGTGTGGGGCACCTGGTGGGCCTCAGCGTTGGTATTGCCATGATTATTGGTCTGCTGATTTCCTACGGCGTTCTTCTGCCCATGCAGACCTGGGGCAAGATTGACGCCGCAGCGCCAATGGAAGCTGTGGAAGAAATCGTGCGTGGGACCTTCGCCTCTGAAGTGCGTCTCATTGGTGCAGGCACTATTGCTGTGGCAGCCATCTGGACTCTGCTGAAACTCCTCGGCCCCATTATTGGCGGTATTCGTGATTCTTTGGCATCCACGAGTAAACGGAAGGCCGGCGAGGAAGTTCCCCTCACGGAGCAGGATCTGTCCGCCAAAATCGTTATTGGCGTCACCCTGGCCTCAATGCTGCCCATTGGCGTCTTGCTCTGGCTCTTCCTCAAAGACACCCCCATTGCTGGTACCGGTATTGGCTTGGTCGTGGCCTCCGTCCTCTTCGTCCTCCTCACCGGTTTGGCCGTAGCTTCGGTCTGCGGTTATATGGCTGGTCTGATTGGCGCCTCAAACTCCCCGATTTCCGGTGTGGGTATTATTGTCGCCATTTCGGCAGCCCTCGTGGTGAAAGTCGTTCATGGGACCACGACCGGAGACCAGACCTCCGCCCTCGTTGCCTACACCCTCTTTACTGCCGCCGTTGTCTTCGGTATTGCCACTATTTCCAATGACAATCTCCAGGACCTCAAAACTGGTCAACTGGTGGGCGCCACCCCATGGAAACAGCAGGTGGCACTGGTGATTGGTGTGATTTTCGGGGCCATTATTATCCCCCCCGTTTTAGACCTCATGCAGAGTGCTTTCGGTTTTGCGGGTGCTCCCGGTGCTAATCCAGAAACGGCCCTCGCAGCTCCTCAAGCTGGCCTACTCTCGACCCTGAGCCAAGGCGTGATTGGCGGAGACCTGAACTGGAATCTGCTGGGTGTTGGCGCCCTCATCGGCATTGTCGTGATTGCGATTAATGAGGTCCTCACCCGCACCACCACGAAGTACTCCCTGCCAGGCCTGGCCGTTGGTATGGGCATGTACCTGCCGATGGCTGTTACGGTGATTATTCCGCTCGGCGCCGTCCTTGGCGTGATCTACGATAAGTGGGCCGAAAAGCAGAAGGATCCCGAGCGCGCCAAGCGTATGGGTGTCCTGGCTGTTACCGGTTTGATTGTTGGTGAATCCCTGTGGGGCGTGGTCTTGGCGGCCATTGTCGCAGGCTCAGGAAATGACACGCCATTGGCAGTGGTGGGCGACGGCTTTGCACCTATTGCCACGTGGCTTGGCCCGATTGTTTTCGCTGCGGTGATTGCTGGCCTGTACTTCCGGGCACGCCAGATGGCTACCGATGAGGTCGCATCCGCCGAAGCTGACAAGAAGTAAGAGGTTTCTTTACTTCGATACGCAACGCACCACTGGGGTGTGGAAGCGAATCGCCACGATTGGCGCCGCTTTCACACCCCAGTGGTGTTTTAGGCTGTGCCCGTGACTTTTGATGACCGCTATGGACATGATGTTCTCTCCCGTGACCCGCATCGTGAGGGCCCAGGCGCGCGCCGCCCTCGTTCACGAGAAGTCCATATTGACTATGGAATGGTCCTCGAAGAAGTCGCCACCGGATGGGTGGGGGCAGTGGTTCGCGTTGAAAAATCCGGGGGCGTCCACCTGGTCGAATTAGAAGATTATGACGGGAAAACCCGCTCCTTCCCCCTGGGCGGCGGATTCTGGTTAGAAGGCCAACCCATTATTGCCCTTCCTCCGCGGCCCACCGCGATTCGCCCCACCACCCCTGCGCCAACCCTGACCGCAGCAGATGGGCGAGCCCTGACCAACTCCGGATCGGTGGCGCGCACACGGACCTCGGCCACAGTGGCCCGAGCCTCGCGCCTGTGGGTGGAAGGCCGCCACGACGCGGACCTTGTCCAACACGTCTGGGGAGATGACCTGGCCGAAGCCGGTGTGGTTGTTGAACTCCTCGACGGGATCGACAATCTGGAAGTCATCCTTGAGGCTTTTGGCCCGAATGATTCTACGAGGGCGGGGGTCCTGGTGGACCATATGGTGCCCGGCTCTAAAGAGTTCCGTATTGCGGAAAGAATTAGCGCGCGTTGGGGTGAGGGAGTACTGATTATGGGCCACCCCTATATTGATATTTGGCAGGCGATTAAACCGCAAAGGGTGGGACTGGAAGCCTGGCCGGATATTCCCCGGGGGACCGATATTAAATACGGCACCCTTGCCCACCTGGGGTTGCCTCATAGGAATCAGACAGATATTGCGATGGGGTGGAAGAAAATCCTGTCCACAGTGCGCACTTATAAGGATCTTGAGCCTGCCCTTTTAGGTCGTGTAGAAGAACTCATTGATTTTGTGACGGCCCCCGGTACACATTAATCTCACCCCGCGCTACCATTGGCACTCAAGCGCCGCGAGTGCCAAGATAGGTCACGCCCAGGGGAGGAGGCCATATGAGCGAAGAACGCCGTCTTGAGGTGTTGCGCGCCATCGTCTCCGAATATGTCCACACCCGTGAACCCGTTGGCTCTAAAGCCATTGCCTCGGGCCACGATTTGGGCGTGTCATCAGCAACGATCCGTAATGATATGGCCGTTCTGGAAGACGCCGGGCTGATCTACCAACCCCACACCAGCGCCGGGCGCGTCCCAACCGATAAAGGCTACCGATTCTTTGTGGACCGCCTTACCGCACTCAAACCTATGAGTCCGCCAGAACGCCGCGCTGTTGAAGCCTTCCTGGCCGATAGCGTGGACCTTGACGATGTGGTGGCGCGGACAGTGCGCCTGTTGGCACAGGTCACCCACCAGGTCGCCGTTGTGGAATACCCTGTGACCTCCTCAGCTCTTCTGCGCAGACTCGATGTTGTGGAGCTTGCCCCCACCCGTCTCCTCGTTGTCGCCATTACCTCTACAGGGCGCGTCACTGAACGTATGGTGGAACTCACCCGCGAAGCCACAAGTGAAGATATCGCCCTCATTCGAGGACTTTTCACCAACCACTGCGAAGGTCTGCCCTTAAATACCGCCAGCACTATTCTCGGTGAATTGGCCAGCGGCCACCACCCCGCCCTCGTCAATGGGGGATGTGACGCTGACCTGCGTAGCGCCATCTGCACCTGCGCCGCTACTCTGGTTCGACCCGACGCAGAATCACGGATGGTTGTTGCAGGCCTAGCCAACCTGGCCAGAGCAAATGTGGACTTCCGCGATATCACTCCCGTACTGGACGCCCTTGAAGAACAAGTCGCTCTTTTGCGGCTCTTTGAGGAACTCGACCCAGCTGACGCCGTTCACGTCACCATTGGCACCGAAAACTCCCATGACTGTCTTGTCGAAACCTCAGTGGTGGCGGGGACTTATGGCAGTGATGATGGGCCCCGCGCCCACCTCGGCATTGTCGGCCCCACCCGGATGGACTACCCCCACACGATGGCAACTGTTCGGGCAGTGGCCTCCTACTTATCCCGCTATCTCACTCGCTAACCCACACGAGGAAAAAACAGGTGAACGATTACTACAGTGTGCTGGGCGTAGCCCGCGATGCGAGCCCAGCCGACATTAAAAAGGCCTACCGCACTAAAGCACGCACCCTCCACCCCGACTACGGGGGCGACGAGGAAGCCTTTAAAGACCTCTCCGTCGCCTATGAAGTCCTGTCTGACCCGGATAAACGCCGGATGTATGACCTGGGGGGAACTGACGCCCTGCGCGGAGGCGGCCCCATGGGCGCCGACCCCTTTATGGACCTTGGCGATATTTTTGGCGGACTTTTCGGCGGCGCTTTCGGTGGAGGCGGCGGACCCGTCCCGAGGCAGCGCCGCGGACAAGACCAAATGCTCGGCGTCGAAGTCACCCTTGAAGAAGCCACTTTCGGCACCACCAAGGAAATCCGCAACCCCACCTACACCGTATGCGAAAGCTGCCAAGGGTCGATGTGTGCCCACGGCACCGAGCCGGTGACCTGCGCGTCCTGTAATGGCAGCGGCACTACTGTGCGTGTCCAAACGACGATTCTTGGTCGGATGCAAACCTCCGGGCCGTGCTCCACCTGCCAAGGGCATGGCAATACCATTCCTGCGCCCTGCCAAGAATGTTCAGGAACCGGCCGGGTACGTACTACCCGCACCCTGAAAGTCGATATTCCCGTTGGCGTCGATGAAGGCACCCGTATTCGCCTCTCCGGTAAAGGTGAAGTCGGGCAGGGTGGCGGACCTGCTGGCGACCTCTACCTGGAGATCCACGAAAAGAAACATCCGGTGTTTACGCGCCGTGGGGACGACCTGCATACGCGGATTACCATCCCTATGACCACAGCTGCACTTGGAACGACCTTCGAGCTAACCACGCTAGATGGCCCCCAAGAAATGCATATTGCTCCCGGTACGCAGCCCGGCGCGGAATTGCGTTTGGATGGCCTGGGAGTTGGGCGCCTGCAGCGGCAGGGGCGCGGAAATCTCTACGTTCATGTGGATGTGGAAATCCCACAGAAACTCGATGACCGCTCACGAGAACTCCTCGAAGAACTCGCCGCCCACCGCGGAGAAGAACGCGCCACCCACCACCGCGACGAACCCGGCGTTTTCGAGCGCCTCCGCGAGAAATTCATGGGACTGTGACCACCCCGCCGGTTTTCCTTATCGACCCCGGCGCGGCAGCCCCCTCAGGCCGCGCCGCCGTAGGGGAGGGGGCCGGGTTCGCCGTGGGCGAGACTGTCTCGCTTTACGGTGAAGAAGCACGCCATGCCCACGTCAAAAGGATTGCTGCCGGTGAAACCATTGACCTCGTTGACGGGCAGGGCTTGCGCCTGACCTGCGAGGTCGTGGGAGTGGCAAAAACAGCGGTTGAGGCAGTGGTGAGGCGGCGCGTGGTGGAAGAACCACCCCGGCCTCGTCTGACCCTGGTCCAAGCCCTGGCTAAAGGAGGCCGGGACGAACAGGCTATTGAGGCTGCCACAGAAGTGGGGATCGACCGCGTCATCCCCTGGGAAGCGCGCCGCAGTATCGTCCAATGGTCCGGACCCAAAGCCGACAAAGGCCGCGCCAAATGGCAGTCCATCTGTGTGTCCGCAATGAAACAATCCCGCAGGGCATTCCTGCCCGGCGTTGAGGAGGTTTTGAGTTTTCGGGGTATTGAGGCCTGGACCCGTAGCGTGATCGGCGAGGGCGGAGCCGTCCTCGTCTGCCATGAAAGCGCCGAGCGCCACCTTTCCGACCTCCTCAACCACTGGGGTAATAGCGGGAAGAGCTTTACTGAGATTGCGGTGGTTGTTGGCCCGGAAGGCGGTATTGACGAGGACGAACTCGCCGCATTTCGAGCCGGCGGCGCCGAGATTATTCTTCTCGGACCCCACGTTTTGCGATCCTCCACCGCCGGTCCCCTGGCTACCGCCCTCGTAGCGGCAGGGTGTGGCCGCTGGTAAGAGTGGCCTTAACTGGCCAGACCCGCGCGGAACGCAAAAACCACTAATTGTGCCCGATCCCGTGCCCCCGTTTTCCGAAGAAGAGCACGAATATGCGATTTTACCGTCCCATGGGAAATCACTAACTCATTTTGGATTGCCTCATTGGAATAGCCTTTGGCCACCAAAATAAGGACTTCGCGCTCGCGGGGAGTCAAAGGTGAGGCCAAATCGTCATCAGAATTCCACGAGGGCGAAGCCACCCATTGATTAATCACTGTCCGCGCAATAGTGGGGCTCAGGGGAATACTACCGTGAATGACAGAACGAATAGCTGCGAGCATTCTTTCCGGTTCGGCATCTTTTAAGATATAGCCATCAGCGCCGAGGCGTAAACATTGACGGACAAGGCGTTCATCGTCATACATTGTCAACATGAGGATACGCATTGAGGCAAAGGTGGGGTCCGCGCGCAGCATTCGCACCACATTAATGCCGTCCACAATAGGCATACGAATATCGAGAAGAAGAATATCGGGGGAGGAGGCTTTCACGCATTCGACTGCTTCAGCGCCATTAGACGCCTGACCACACACCTCCATATCGTCTTCACCATTAATCAGGCGCGCAATAGCTGAACGGAGAAGAGGTTGGTCATCGGCTAAACAGAGGCGTATCTTTTTCTCTGTCACCGCGAGCCCCCTTCTAAAGGACAGGCAAGGCGCACACTAAAGCCATGTGAATGTGGGCCATAATCGAGGCGGGCCCCGCAGCGAGCGGCATTAGCGGCAAGAAGACTGAGTCCAGCGCCGCTACCCGTGTGTGCTTGCCAGCCTGGGATTGGCCCCTGGTCAGTAATGGAACAGAGGATTTCGGTAGGGGTTTGATGGATATCAATATGTGCCTGGGTTGGGCCACAATGACGAAGAATATTGCTCAGGCCTTCAGCAATACAGGCGCCAATAAGATGATCTATAGATGGGGAAAGGCTGCTGCGCGCCCCGTCATGAAAAGTGACATTTATTCCCCGTGATTCTGCGCGTTCAATAAGATAAGGAATATCGCTGCGGGATAAAATGGACGTTGGTAACGTTTGTGCCCCGCCCTCGTTATTGCGTAAAAGGGCCAGTAAACTACGCAATTGCTGCGTTGTTTCCTTGGCAGTGGCAGAAATATCTCGAAGCGCTTGGTGAGCCTCAGAATCTGCAGGCGATCGTGATAAATGAGAAGAGACCTGGGCCGTTAAAGAAATAGTGCCGAGCCCATCGGAAATAATGTCATGAAGATGGGAGGCAATACGAAGACGCTCATCAATAATGGCGGCTTCCACGGCTTTTTCTGTGAGCTCCCTATGATGCGCACGACGAAGACGCAGAAAAAGAATAAAGGCGGCCAGGGCTAGTCCTGCAATGAGCAGGCTAAAAACCCAGGCCAGCCCTGAGGGGGCACTATTAGGTGTCGGGGAGGACACTGACGTGGAGGTGCCCACCAGGGACAAAAGAATAATCAGGCCTAAAAGAGTGCCCAAAAGGATGCTACTTGAGCGATTCTTAGAGCTCACGCACCCCACAGTAGCAATCCTGACGCGTGGGCGAATCAGCCCTGGGGCTGAAAAAATATCTGGCCCAAGGGATGATGTGGCCGCTCATGCGTGCGGGCCACCATTGCCCCATGGATTCTCACTACGAGGGCGGAGCCCCGCCTATTGTTGTCAACAACCTGGAGCGTATCCGCGGGGGGCGGAGGATTCTTGACAATGTCTCTTTTGAGGTTGGACACGGGCGAATTTGCGGACTTATTGGCGTCAATGGGGCGGGGAAAAGTTCCCTCATGAAAATCCTTGTTGGCCTTGATGGCGGGGGAAGCGGGGAAGCGCTGATTTATGGGCAGCGGTATCGCGACTATATGACGCCTTTTCGTGTGGTTGGCACCATGTTGGATGGGCCTGGCGCGCATCCTCGGCGGAGCGCCCGCGCCCACCTGAAGTGGATTGCCACCAGCCAAGGAATCAGCACAACGCGCGTTGGGGAAGTCCTCGATATGGTCGGATTGGAGGCTGATCAGCACCGGCCGGTGGGCTCTTTTTCTCTGGGGATGGGCCAGCGTCTGGCTTTAGCTGCGGCGCTTTTAGGGGATCCGCCTCTGCTGATTCTCGATGAGCCAATGAATGGCCTTGACCCGCAAGGAATCCGTTGGATCAGGCGGATGATGCGCCAGTGGGCTGATGGGGGCCGGACCATTCTTGTCTCTTCTCACCTCATGACTGAACTCGAAGAAGTCGCAGACGATGTGGTGATCCTTCACCGGGGCCAGGTGATTGCTGCTGGCGATATTGCCCAGGTGAGTGGAGGAATGAATCTCGAAGACGCGTTCTTTATGGCTGTTGACGGAGGTGGACAGTGACGGTCTTAGGGCGTGCCCTCCGCGCAGAAATCGCCAAAATCACCTCACTTCCCACCCTGAGTATTGCCTTTGTGCTTGCCCTTTTACCGGCGGGAATTACGGCCATTGCTACTGCTCAAGGACGGGCTTTTATCTCGCGCGGGGAAATGAGTGTTGAGGAGTTTCTTGTCGGCTTGGGAGTCGAGCAACTCATTCTTTTAGGAATGGCCCCAATGGTCATAGGTGCAGTGGTGACACATGGCGAGTTTATTCGACCCAAAGGAAATGCCACTGGGGCAACGCCCTGGCAGATGAGCGCCCTGACTATTCCTCGGCGCTGGCCGGTGATCCTCAGTAAAGTCGTAGTGACGGTTATTTCCACAATGACTGCCTTAGGGATTGCCTTTGCCTCAACTGCTGGCGTTATTTACCTGATGACGTCGGATTTAGCGCCGATGGAGAAAATATGGCCGACCCCGACGCCGCTCTTTTTTGGTTTGGCCCTCCAATGGGTGATGTGGTCCTGTCTGTCATTATCGCTGACATTGATCTGTCGAAGTGCCACTATTCCTTTGGTCATTCTGATTGTGAATTCCTCACTGGTGTCTTTTTCCCTTCTACTAGCTCGCGCCACCGACCTCGTCAAATTCCTTCCTGATGTGGCCAGCTATTCGCTAATTGTCCCGAGAATCGTTACTGACAACCCGCTATTACCGCCCACATTTACTGCGCTTACGCCAGAGCCTGCCGCAGCGGTAATGGTGGCGTGGGCAGTGATTCCTCTTCTTCTTGCGGGCGCGATCACCTGTGTGCGGGAGGGCCGATAATGCGGGCAGCACGTCGATATTGCTGGGCGCTCCTTATTGAATGGGCGACGCTGCGAGGCTCTTATTTTTTGCCGCTATGTGGGTGGGTTTTTACAGTGATTGTGGCCTATGCTCAGCTCAATCTCTATCGCGAAGGGGGCCACGGCGCAGACTTTCGACATCTGTGGGTCAGCACCTACGCCACAGCTCAGATTTTTCCCATTCTTATTGGTGGCTGGTGGGCACTGATGGGCGAAAATGCGGGACAGTGGCGTATTGACCACCTCATCTTTCCCTGGCCAGTGCGCGCCCTCGTGATACGGGCTGGTGCAGCGGCCCTCAGTGGTGGCCTATGGGCGCTGATGGCCATCGCCGCTGTGGGCCTGACCCATACGAGTGGAAGTGGCGCCGATGGGATAGAGATGGACTTTATGCCAGCGGCACTTGTCGCCGCGACCTATCACGGAGCCGCACTGGCAGCGCTGACTTTCTTTTGTGCGCGTCTCCTTGGGAGTGCCCCTGTGGCAATTGGCAGCGTCGTTGCCACATTTATCCTTATCTCGCCGCTGCTGAGTTCCCTTGGGCAGTGGGGGCGCTATCTGCCGGGCACTAGTGGATTGGCAACTGTGGGGGCAGTGGGGCCACAGTATTTATCGATCGCGGGCGGCACTGTGGTCTTCGGTTTATGGGCATTGTCTGTGGCTGTGCTCAGTTGTGTGGTCAGGCAAAGGGCGCGATAGACTCCTGTATACCCCAACAAATATGAGGAGTGGACAGCCAGCCCTATGACTGAGGTGCCAATAACACCGAGTATTGCCGCCACCACACGGCGTGCCACTATTCCTGCCGACCTTGAGCCAATTGCTGTTTTGGGAGTTTCTGACCAGGTTCTGCGGACTATTCAGCGTGGATTTCCTCGGGTGCGTTTCCACGTCATGGGCCGTGAAATCACAATGAGTGGCACCACTGATGATGTTGATATTGCTGCCCAATTGGTGCTGGAACTCATTAGTATGGCCCGCCAAGGAACGGCTTTAGATGCCCCTGGAGTAGCACACGCTATTTCTATGCTGACCTCGGCGGCATTAGCAAGCCGGCCCGCTGACGAAATTTTGTCAGTACGAGGGCGGTCTATTCGCCCGAAATCGCCCGGCCAAGCCGAATATGTTGAAGCGATAGAGCGCTCGACCATTGTTTTTGGAATTGGCCCCGCAGGAACCGGGAAAACCTACCTGGCAATGGCCCGTGCCGTTCATGCATTACTTTCCGGGCAGGTTCGTCGCATTGTATTGACTCGCCCGGCGGTGGAAGCAGGAGAGAATCTGGGATTCCTCCCCGGGACTCTCACCGATAAAATCGACCCCTATTTACGTCCCCTATATGACGCTTTAGGGGAAATGCTCGATAGTGACACATTGCCGAAACTTATGGCAGCTGGGACTATTGAAGTGGCGCCTTTAGCGTATATGCGTGGCCGCACACTAAATGACTCCTTTATTATTCTTGATGAGGCACAAAATACTACGGTGGCGCAGATGAAAATGTTCCTCACGCGCCTCGGATTTAATTCCCAAATTGTCGTCACCGGCGATATTTCTCAAATTGATTTGGCTGGCGGACAGCGTTCAGGTTTAGCGGCAGTCCCAGAAATTCTCGATGGGGTAGAGGGAATAGAATTCTGCTACCTCACTAGCGCTGACGTTGTTCGCCACGAAATTGTCGGTCAGATTATTGACGCCTATGAACGCTGGGATGCCAGGGCCCAGCAGCGCGAATATGCACGCCGCGACCGCGGTAGTGCCCACACTGACCGTGGGCGCTCGCGTCGAGGCTCAATGACAGGAAGGATACGTCGCCATGACTGAGGTCATTAACGAAACCGATTACGTCATTGACGGGACAGAATTTATTGACCTGGCTGAACATGTGCTGAATCAGCTTCATGTGTCCACTGCTGTTGAGCTGAATATTCTTTTTATTGACCCCGCCCCAATGGAAGAACTCCACCTGCGCTGGTTGGATTTACCTGGCCCCACCGATGTGATGAGTTTCCCTATGGATGAACTCCGCCCAGGCAGCCCAGATAAACCACTGCCTGAAGGCACTTTAGGGGATATCTGTATTTGCCCGCAGGTGGCAGAAACCCAAGCAGCAGCCGCTGGGCATTCTTTAGTGGAAGAAATGCTCATGCTGGCCACCCACGGTATTTTGCATCTTCTGGGCTATGACCATGCCGAAGAAGAAGAGAAGGCAGAAATGTTTGCACTGCAGCGTAAACTTCTTCTGACCTTTTTGGCGACCCGGTGATAGGCGTGAATATACTTCTCTCTATCCACTCCCACCTGCCGCCCCAGGATTATTCTGCGGGGGCTATTCCTATTCCCATTTTGGTGACCCTGGCAGTTATTTCTCTGCTTTTAGCGGCCTGGCTCATGGCTGTTGAAGTCGCATTAACACGCCTATCTCGGGCTGCAATCACCGATATGGTTGAAGAAGGCCGGCGCCATGCGCAACGCCTTTTTGATCTGTCTGCCCGGCGCCTACGGGCACAATTGATTTTGCGTGGCCTACGCACTGCCTGCCAGGGGATTGTCGCTGTAGCGGTGACTTTAGCGCTGGTGGAAGCTGGTTTACCGTGGTGGGCGACGGCCATTATTGCCCTGGTTCTTGTCACAGGTATCCAATTTCTTACCCTGTCGATTCTTGCCTCCGCATTGGGGGCGCGCCGCCCCGAAGGGATTGCTTTAGCGGGAACGCCCCTGCTGTATCGCAGTATGCAGGCCTCCCGTATTGTGGATCCGCTCTTGGCTGCTATTCGCGGCAGGCTGCCCCAGCCGCCACGAACAGAAGCAGAAGCGCGTGCAGAAGTGGCCGAAGATCTGCGCGAAATGGTGGATCAGGTGGGGGAAACAGAAGGCCTGGCCGAAGAAGACCGGCAAATGCTGCGTTCTGTTTTTGAACTGGGCCAGACGCTGGTGCGTGAAGTCATGGTGCCACGCACCGATATGGTGACATTGGACGCT
Organism: Actinomycetaceae bacterium; assembly: GCA_030524055.1. Lineage (GTDB taxonomy): Bacteria > Actinomycetota > Actinomycetes > Actinomycetales > Actinomycetaceae > Pauljensenia. The sequence goes on from JAUNHH010000003.1 coordinate 163,845, forward strand.
GAAACTCCAGCGGATCACTGTCTGCGCCTTTTTGTTTTATCGGGTTTTTCGCGTATTCCTGTGACCGGGGATGATGTCGATGATATTCGCGGCATCCTCTACTTTAAGGACCTGGTGCGCCGCCTTGAAGCAGCCGATGGGCCTTTAGATTTAATAGCAGAGCAAATGGTGCGTCCAGCTGAGTTCACCATTGAAATGAAAGCAGCTGACGATTTACTGCGGCAAATGCAATCCGAGCATTTCCATATGGCCCTTGTTGTCGATGAATATGGCGGTATTTCCGGTCTAGTGACTCTGGAAGATCTTATTGAGGAAGTCGTTGGTGAACTCACCGATGAACATGATCGCCATGTCGTTGAGCCTGAAGAAATAGAAGAAGGAATATGGCGCGTTCCTTCCCGTTTCCCCATTAGTGAATTAGGGGAGCTTTTGGGGATGGAATTAGAAGATGACGATGTGGATTCTGTGGGTGGATTATTGTCTAAAGCCATTGGCCGGGTGCCGCTTCCCGGTGCGACCGGCGAATTACTGGGTGTGAGGATGATCGCTGAAGAAGCGCGCGGACGGCGCCGCCAAGTCGGTACCATCGTATGTTCACGAGTTCTACCCCCACATGGGGCAGAAATGTCCCAGGAGGTTTGATTCCCATGCACTTTCCCAGCGATGACGAATTAATGGCTGGCCCTAATGCCTTTGAGGGAATCGATATTGACGCCCTCGTCGAAGACAATGACGAGGGCGGGGCTGATACCGCCAGCCCGGCACCCAACGATCTGGAGGAAGCCAATAGCGATATCGCCTCTGAAGCCGAAGAACAACTGGCCCAATTACGTCAACTTCGCGCTGATACTCATAGTGACTCCGCTGAAGGCGCTGACAGCCTTTTAACGACGGACTATCCTGCAGATTTCCGCGCCGGATTTGTTTCTGTTGTCGGCCGACCTAATGTCGGCAAATCCACCCTGACAAATGCCCTTGTTGGCCAGAAAGTGGCGATTACCTCGGGCCGGCCAGAAACGACGCGCCATAATATTCGCGGGATTGTCCACCAGCCCTCTTCGCAAATTGTTCTGGTGGATACGCCGGGCTATCACCGCCCTCGGACATTACTGGGCAAACGCCTGAACGATATGGTTCGTGAAGCCCTCGCAGAAGTCGATGTTGTTCTTTTCTGCCTGCCAGCGAATCAGAAAATCGGCCCTGGAGACCAATTTATTGCCCGCGAATTGCGGGGTATTCGCCGCCCTATTGTTGCTGTCGCAACGAAATGTGATCTCGTGTCCCGCGAGCGGGTGATGAAGCATTTGCTCAGTATTGAAGCCCTCGGGGATTGGGCAGCAATTGTGCCGGTTTCTGCCCACGACAATAAGGGTATTGACGTTCTCCGGGACGTTCTTAGCGAGCAATTGCCGCTCTCTCCACCCCTGTATCCCCATACGGATATTACTGACGAGTCTCGCGATACTCTGATTGCTGAGTTTATTCGCGAAGCCGCTTTAGAAGGTATTCACGATGAACTCCCACACTCCCTGGCGGTTCAGGTCGAGGAAATTATTGAGCGCCCTGCGCGTGAAGGAGACACCCGCCCCCCGCTATTAGATATTCACGTTAATGTCTATGTGGAAAGAGACTCCCAGAAGGCGATTATTATTGGCCGGAAAGGAGCGCGTCTCAAAGATATTGGGACGAAAGCGCGGGCGGAAATAGAACAGCTTCTTGGCCGCCGTATCTATTTGGATTTGCATGTGCGCACTGCGAAAGACTGGCAGTCAGACCCGCGCATGCTTGGACGACTGGGATTCTAACGTCGTGGGAACAACAATTGTTGCCCTGGGTGGTAATGCCCTGGGCCTGACTCCTGCTGAGCAATTGGCCGCTTTAACTCAGGCAGCTGCTGGCCTGGTGGAGATGAGCCGAGGCGGCAGCCTTGTGATTGCTCATGGCAATGGCCCTCAGGTTGGTCAGATTGAACGCGCCTTTACGATGGGCTCCGCTGTAGACCCGGGTGTGCCCAGCATTGACCTGCCTGAAATGGTGGCGATGAGCCAGGGCTATATTGGCGACCATATTGTCCGCGTGATTGCCGAAGAATTGGGCCGCCGTGACAATGAGGCAGACATGCCCAGCCAGGTGGCCGCAGTAGTGACACGAGTTCGCGTTGACGCAGGCGACCCTGCCTTTAGTGCGCCGACAAAACCTATTGGCCCTTTTCTGACCGCTGATATTGCGGCCAGGCGCGGGGAGGAACACCCTGACCATGTCTATGGAGAAGACGCTGGACGTGGCTGGAGGCGCCTAGTGGCCTCACCGCGACCTGTCGAGGTGCTTGAGGTTGGTGCTGTGCGCGCCCTCGTCGCTGCTGGTTTTATTACTGTCGCCTGCGGTGGGGGAGGAATCCCCGTTATCGCCGAGGACGCCCCCTTGGGGGAGGCTCACCAACTTCGGGCTGTCGATGCTGTCATCGATAAAGACCATTCTGCGGCCCTCCTTGCCCACCAACTAGCTGCCGACACCCTGGTGATTTGTACTGCCGTTCACCGGGTGGCTATTGGCTGGGGAACTGACCGGCAAGAATGGTTGAAAGACCTCAGTGTGGACAAAGCCCGTGAGTATATGGAGGCCGGTGAATTTGCTGCAGGCTCAATGCTGCCTAAAGTTGCGGCTGCTGTCGATTTTGTGGCCGGCGCCCCAAAGGGGAGGCAACGCAGGGCGGTGATCTGTGCGCTCAGCGATGCAGGTCGGGCATTGAGTGGCCAGGTTGGTACTGTTTTCCACTCCGAATAAACGCTGTCGCACGGTGAGTGTGCCGCTGTCTCACAATGTGTGCTTTTATGGGGCGCCTCTTTGCCACCTGGCTAGGCTGTGTTTATGCGTGAATTGCTTCTGCTTCTGTGCCGCGACGGGGCCTGAAAGGGTCGTAACCTCGTCGCGGCTAACGTCGTATTCGGCCTGAATCCGGATCAACGGAAGAGTCCACAATGAAAACCACAGATGCAGTTCCCACCCCGCCTGCCAGCGGAATGCCCATTAAAAAATACCGCGCTTTTCTTGACACTAACCCTATTGATTTACCCGACCGGACCTGGCCGTCACGCCGGATTACCGCCGCCCCCCGGTGGCTATCTACTGACCTACGCGATGGCAATCAATCCCTCATTGAGCCGATGGACCCGGCCCGTAAAAGGCGGATGTTCGACTTACTCATTCGCTTGGGATATAAAGAAATCGAGGTGGGTTTTCCGGCTGCCTCACAAACGGATTATGACTTTGTCCGCTCTCTGGTTGATGATGACGCCATTCCAGGCGATGTCACTATTTCTGTCCTCACCCAATCGCGTAGTGACTTGATTGAGCGCACGATTGACGCCCTGGTGGGAATCCCCCGAGCAACAGTCCATTTATACAATGCGACCTCACCACTTTTCCGGGAATTAGTATTCCGTAATGACCGTAATGGCACTATTGATTTGGCCGTCACTGGAACTCAGGAAGTAATTGCCCGCGCAGAAAAAATCCTCGACGAGGACACTATTTTCGGCTATGAATACTCGCCGGAAATCTTTGTCGATACGGAAATGGATTTTGCCGTAGAGATCTGCGAAGCAGTCATGGATGTCTGGCAGCCGGAGGCTGGCCGCGAAATTATCCTGAACCTGCCGGCCACTATTGAACGGGCCACCCCCAATGTCTACGCCGACCAAATCGAATATATGAGTCGAAACCTGAGTAGGCGTGAACATATTGCCCTATCTGCTCACCCCCATAATGACCGGGGAACGGGTGTGGCCAGTGCCGAATTGGCTGTTCTGGCAGGAGCAGACCGCGTCGAAGGCTGTTTGCTGGGCCAGGGTGAACGCACCGGAAATGTTGATTTAGTGACCTTGGGGTTGAATCTTTTCAGCCAGGGAATTGATCCGGGTATTGATTTTTCTGATGTGGATGAGATTCGCCGTACCGTGGAGTATTGCACCTCAATGGAAACTCCTCCGCGTGCCCCCTATGTCGGTGAACTTGTCTATACCTCTTTTTCTGGATCCCACCAGGACGCCATTAAAAAAGGCTTTTCTGCGCGTAAAGAAAAAGTGGCGCAGGCAGGTGGAAAAGAAGAAGATGTGGTGTGGGAATTGCCCTATCTTCCTATTGACCCCCACGATGTTGGCCGTTCCTATGAGGCCGTTGTGCGCGTGAATTCGCAGTCCGGTAAAGGCGGGATTGCTTATCTCATGTCCACATCGCATTCCTTGGAATTGCCGCGCCGCCTCCAAATAGAATTTTCCCGTGTCGTCCAGCGGCATTCCGATAGTGTGGGCGGTGAAATCGACCCGGGTACCCTTTGGGAGATTTTCGCTGATGAATATTTGCCGACTTCTGCCGCTAATGGTTTAGTTCCCTGGGGCCGCTTTGAATTGGGCTCCTCTCGGGTGATTTCTGATGGTGATGACGGCGTTCATTTAGTGGGCACAGTGGTCGATCAGGGGACGCCTGTCGATATTGATGCCACGGGTAATGGTCCTATTGATGCCTTTGTTCAGGCCCTACACGGCTTTGACCTGGATGTGCGGATTCTTGACTATGCCGAGCACGCGATGAGCCAAGGCCGCGATGCGAAAGCAGCCTCCTATGTGGAAGCGGCGGTCGATGGGAAAATCGTGTGGGGTGTGGGCATTGATCCCTCCATTACTCGCGCCACCTATAAGGCCGTCATTTCCGCAGTTAACCGGGCATTAAAGTAGGGCGCGCCCCGCCCTCGTGAAAAAGTGACGAGGGCGGGGCACGCCTGAGGTATCAAATCTGCGACCTGCTGGACCTGTGCCTGCCCTGGCTGTGCGTCTAGTCTGAGGAATATGACTACTCCTTTAAAGCTCCGCAGATATTCCGCGCTTCTTTTCGCTACAGCGTTGCTCATGGGGGCCTGCTCCTCTGGTGGTGGGAGCACCTCAAATGACACTGTCAATGCTGCGGCAAGCAGTGAACAGCACGCTAGTAGCAGCGGCAGTGGTCCTAGTGAGGCGGCTGCCTCTGCTCCTTCGGCAGCCAGTCAAGTATCTGGTGAGGCTGATGCCGCTCACCTCCCGACTGTTCCTGGATATGCTCCCGGAGAAATCCCTGCAATCCCCTTATTTCTTATTCCTGATACCTCAGTCATCTCCTCGAAAGACTCCAAATTCGACTTTGGAAAAACGGAAGCGATTGCCTCTATTCCCGGCGTTACTATTGCTCCCGCAAAATGTGAGGGAAATGTCGTCACCTCTGGGAATATGATTCTTGGTGGCGACGGTAGCGGTAACAATTATCAGGACAAAGAAACCACTGTGAATGGTGGCGATGGGTCTGGTAGTTATATTGACGACGCCAATAAAATCACCATTACAAATGGTGGCGATGGCAGCGGAATGTACGTTAATGACCTCACCAAAGAAACCATTACGGTAGACAGCACTGGTAAGGGCACCTATGTCAACGACCTCACCAAAGAAACCTATGTGATTGGTGGTGACGGCACCGGTAACTATGTCAATGACACCACTAAAGAGAATATTCTTATTGGTCCCAATGGCACCGGAACCTATATTAATGAGCAGGCCGGCATTACCATTATTAATGGCGGCGATGGCACATCCACCTATACGAATAAAAAGCTCAATCTGAATATCCGCAATGGGGGCAATGGTTTTGCCTATGTGAATAACCAAAGAATTCCAGCCAAACCTACACCGCCTGTCCCGCGCCTGGGGAAAATGGCTCCTATTCCCGCTGTTGCCCCCGTTCAGTCCTGTGGCACAGTCATTACCCTTGAAGACGGTGTCCTTTTTGACTTTGGGAAATCCGAGGTGCGAGCTGATGCCCAAGAAGTTGTCGATAAACTCGCCACTGTCTTTACTGACCTTAAGGTTCCTCATGCCACGGTCGTAGGGCATACGGATTCTATTTCTGATGATGCGTCAAATATGACTCTGTCGCAGGAGCGCGCTGGGGCCATTGTCAAAGCCCTTCAAGCCAAGGGAGTGTCAACCGCACTTCAGGCTGAAGGTAAAGGGGAAACTCAGCCGATAACTCCCAATGAAAATGCTGACGGATCTGATAATCCGGCTGGGCGCCAACTCAATCGTCGGGTGGAGATTTTCGTCCCGAACTTCTAGGGATGACCAGCACTGATCCTCAGGCGGGCCCCGCCCTCGTAGATGTGTGACGAGGACGGGGCCCACAGCGTATCGGATCTGCGACCGCAAAGAGGTAGGAAGACCCGCATAAGCAGGGCTAGTCTGAGGACTATGACTACTCACCCATCATCACTGAAATATTCAGCCATCCTGATTGCCACAGCGTTCCTTATGGGCGCCTGCTCGTCCAGTGGAGTGTCACAAGAGAGCACTGCCACCAGCGAAACCCAGATTGAAGGCAGTGCCACCGAAGACACCGGAAACGCTGCCACCTCAGAAAATACAGAAAGCGCCGCCCCTGCCGCAGGTGAGGGCGCTCAGTCAACTGCGGTGCCAACTGTTGCGGGCTTTGCGCCGGGAGAAATTCCGCCCATCCCCCTATTTGTTATCCCCGATATGTCGGTGATCTCCTCGAAAGACTCCAAATTCGACTTCGGGAAAACAGAAGCCATCGCCACCATTCCTGGCATTACTATTTCCCCAGCGAAATGTGAGGGGAATGCAGTGATTTCCGGTAATACAGTAATCGGGGGTGATGGGAGCGGTAATACCTCACAGGGGAGTGAAACCGCCGTTAATGGGGGAGATGGCAGCGGAAACTATTCCGATGCAGCAACGGGTATCACCATTGTCAATGGCGGTAACGGGAGTGGAAACTACAGCAATAGCCTGACCAATGAAAGTATGGTTGTTGGCGGCGATGGTAGCGGGAATTACTCAAATGGCACCACCGGTGAAACCTATGTGATTAATGGCAATGGGAGCGGGAATTATAGTAATAGTCAGACCGGTGAATCCATTGTGATTGGTGATGACGGTACTGGAAACTATTCAAATGCCAAAGCCAGCATTAGTATTGTCAATGGCGGAAATGGCACTGGCAATTACACTGATGAATCCACTGGCCTCACCATTATTAATAATGGAGATGGCACTGCTCTTGTCAATGGCGTAGAAGTTAAAGCAGATCCTCTGCCCCCTGTGCCAAAGCTCGGAAAAGTCCCCCCGATCCCTGCCCTCGCCCCCGTTGAAGCCTGCGGCACCATGATTACTCTTGAAGATGGTGTGCTTTTTGATTTCGGGAAAGCGGAAGTACGACCAGACGCCCAAGAGGTTGTCAGTAAATTGGCTGCCGTCTTTAGCGACCTCAATGTGCCTAATGCCACGGTCACCGGTCACACTGATTCAATTTCCGATGATGCTTTTAATATGACCCTATCTGAGCAGCGTGCTCAAGCAGTTGTGGCCGCACTTAAGGAAAAGGGAGTGCCCACATCACTTCAGGCAGAAGGAAAAGGCGAGACTCAGCCTGTTGCGCCCAATGAAAATGCCGATGGATCGGATAATCCCGGTGGGCGTCAACTCAATCGCCGGGTCGAGATTTTCGTTCCGAACTTCTAGGCAGAATAAGGGATAAGTGCCCGCGTTGCAGATTTGCGACGCGGGCACCTGGCATTTTCAGTCCACTATCTCGTAATGTCGGTATATGACCTCCACTTCGACAAAGCTACGGCGCCCTGGGGCCCTGTGGCATCTTTTCCTTCCGTGCGTTCTTATTTCTCTTTCGGCCTGCACCGCGACATTAACCGGCAGTGGCGTAGAGGCAAATGGTGGAGAGTCGCAGGACACAGCCAATAGTGCTGAACAGGCAATAGCTTCTGACGAGGGCGGGGTGCAATCGGCAGATATCCCCACTATTCCTGGATATAACGTTGGCGAGTTTCCCGCCATTCCTCTTATTTCTGTTCCAGATGCGTCAGTGACTGGCCTCAATAACTCGAAATTCTCATTCAGTGCTACGGAAAAGCTTCGCGCTATTCCCGGGATTACCTTGGCGCCGGCAGTATGTGATGGACCAACGGTCTCGCCAGGAACAGTGATTATGTCCAATTCTGGAGGGAAAGCGAAAACCTCAGTAGGTTCTAGCGCCCCTGGACCTGAGGATGGGGTGGGAGTGTATATTGACGGCCCCGTCATTATTACCAAAAATGCTGACGGCTCAGGTGCCTATATGGATGATGTCGTCAACCTGGTGATCTATGGCGATGGGGGAGGTAACTATACGAATTCCGAAACACTGGAGGACATTCATGTCGATCCAAGTGGCAGCGGAAGTTATGACAATCCGCTGACAGGGGAGAGCATTACCGCCGATGGTGAAGGCGGCGGAACCTACCGTTTCGGTTCAGCAATAGTGACCAATAATGGCGACGGATCCGGTAGCTATATCGATGATTCCCTCACCATTATTAATGACGGAGAAGGTAGCGCCACCATTACCTGGGAGGGGGGTAGTGCCACAGTCAGTGCCAAACTTCTTCCCACGGTCCCCAAAGTGGCCTCCTTTGACCCTATTCCCGCGGTGGCGCCCATTCAAAGCTGTGGGGTCGTCATTTCCCTGCGTTCAGAAATACTTTTTGACTCTGGTGCCCCACAGGTGAATGCCACTGCTGATAAACAGCTCCAAGAAGTGGCCTCTGTACTGACCTCTCTTCAGGTTCCTAAAGCCACTATTAGTGGGCACACCGATTCCCTCGGTGAGGGAAGCGACTCAGGGGAATTGACACGCCACAGGGCTGAAGCTGTGATGGCGGGCCTACAAAAACACGGCGTAACCGCCGAGATGAATGCCGAAGGTAAAGGCGACTCTCAACCTGTGGCTGATAATGCTCTAGAAGATGGCACAGATAATCCTGCTGGCCGCCAATTAAACCGCCGGATCGACATTTATGTCCCGAATTTCTAAGGCTGACTGATGAATACTCAATCTCTTGGCACCGTCTTATTAGTTGATGACGAAGAGGATATTCGCACTTTCCTCTCCTCCTACTTAACCCATATGGGGTATTCCGTTATTACTGCCTCTGATGGTGTTGAAGCATTAGGACATCACCGTGATCACCCTGTCGATATTGTTGTCACCGATGTGCTGATGCCCCGGATGGATGGGCGCGAATTGGTGCGGCGATTACGTCAAGAAGAAGCATGGACCCCGGTCATTATGCTTACCCAGGTCACCGCTAGGGGAGAGCGCATTGCAGCCCTTGATGAAGGCGCCGATGATTATCTGTCTAAACCCTTTGACCCGGATGAACTGATTTCCCGTATTGGTGCTCTGCTTCGGCGAGTTCGCCGCGCTGCCCCCTCCCTGTCAGCAGCGCGCACACTGACCTGCGGTTCCCTTGTTTTAGACCGCGTGGCTCGCGTTGTTACCGTCAATGGCGTGGAAGTGTCACTCACTCCAAAAGCGGTGAATCTTTTGGATCACCTCATGTGCCACCCGGGAGAACTCCTATCGCGGGATCGTCTTCTTGAAGAACTGTGGGGCATTGATTTTGCCACCTCAACTCGGGCGGTCGATCACCGGATCCGCGAATTACGGCGCGTTCTTGATTCTCCTGGTGGGGAATCCCTGATTGAAACTGTCCCCTCAGGCGGATATCGATTCCGCGGAGCTGTCTACGCATGAACAGTACGCTCAGCCGGGTTGTTATTGCGATCTTTCTGGCAGCCGTCGTTGTTATTCCTCTTTTTGTGGGCGGTATTCTCGGCTTCGATAATCGCTTGGCTATTGAAATCTCTGTGGTTTTTGTGGCCGCACTGCTTGTTATTGGCTGTGCCAGCGTATTTTTTGCGCTCCGATGGGTGCGTCACCTCCGACAACGTTCTTTTGACGAGGGGGCACAAGTGGCCCGCGAAGAAGCCCGCGAACTCCACCGCCGATTCCTCCAACGCCTGGACCATGAACTAAAAAACCCGCTCACCGCAATCCGAGCGGCAACAGCTGATGCGCGCACAGTCCCTGCCTCATATGCGATTGCGGAACGCCTTGATGTGGTCGATGCTCAGGGGCGCCGTATGGGACGCCTCCTGGCCGATTTACGTAAACTTGCCGATATTGATACCGCACCCCTCGATATTGAAGATGTCGATCTCGTTGAATGTGCGCGCGATACCTTAGAAGCCCTGGCAGACCAGATTTCCGGGGCTGGCCATAGCGTTGTTCTTGACGTCCCCACAGTGCCCTGGCCTTTGCCTCATATTCGCGGCGATGCGGATCTTATTTATTCCGCTGTCCATAACCTGATTGCCAATGCCGTGAAATATACGCCCGGGCCAGGACGTATTGAGGTGCGCGGCCGTGAAGAAAGCGGCGCTATTACTATTGAAGTGGCTGATACGGGCATTGGTGTTCCCGCCAGCGACCTGCCCGATGTTTGGGGTGAACTTGCCCGCGCCTCCAATTCCACCGGGCTATCAGGGTCGGGCTTGGGCCTCGCCCTCGTTGCTTCTATTGCTCATCGGCACGACGGAAGCTGTGGGATTTCCTCTGTTGAAGGCCTGGGCACACGCACCTGGTTGACCCTGCCTATCGCAGGTCCTCGTCTTTAATGGGACAATAAGCCCGTGATGAAGACCTATCGGGATGAAGCCATTGTGCTGCGCACCCATAAATTGGGTGAGGCTGACCGTATCGTCACACTACTGACCCGTGAAGGCGGACAAATACGGGCCGTTGCTAAAGGGGTGCGAAAAACAACCAGCCGTTTTGGAGCGCGCCTCGAACCTTTTTCTATTGTCGATATTCAGCTGCACAAAGGGCGGACATTAGACACGATTACCCAAGTAGAAACTATTGCTTCCCATGGGCAGTATTTAGCGGGAGATTTCGAGGTCTATACCCATGCCCACGTGATGGTAGAAACTGCCGAGCGATTGACAGCTGATAGTCACGATGGGACGCATTCACAGTATTTACTTCTCCTGGGTGGATTACACGCTTTAGCGCATCGGCGGCATGCCCCGATTCTTGTCTTGGCCTCCTATATGTTGCGCGCTTTAGCAATTGCTGGGTGGGCGCCCGCCGTTTTCGATTGCGCTGTGTGCGGGCAGGCAGGCCCGCATTCTGCTTTTTCTATTCCCGAGGGCGGGGCCGTATGCGATCTGTGTCGCCCAGCTGGGGCTTCAGCACCTGCTGACGACACAATGGAGTTGCTGGGGGATTTACTCTCTGGCAATTGGGAGCGCGCCGAATCCGTCCCCACATGGGCTCATCAGGAAGCCTCCGGTCTGGTGACGTCCTACACTCAATGGCATTTAGAACGCCGTCTCCGTTCCCTCCAGGTTCTGTCAAGGAGTCACCTATGAACCGTCTTTCTCCTGTTGATCGCGCTCCAGCTGATCCAACTGCCCCAGTACTGGGTCCAGGACAATGGGAAACCCCGCCTCCAGCTTTTGCTCGGGGCGAAGTTCCCCGCCATGTGGCAGTGGTGATGGATGGAAATGGGCGATGGGCAAATGAACGGGGGCTGACGCGCACAGCGGGCCACTCTGCAGGTGAATACGCCATTTTAGATACGATTGCTGGCGCGATTGACGCCGGTGTTCGCTATCTATCGGTCTATACCTTTTCCACGGAAAATTGGCGCCGATCCCCATCGGAAGTTGCTTTCCTCATGAACTTCGCTAATGACGTATTGCGTCGGCGTACAGAGATGTTAGGGCAGTGGGGTGTCCATATTCGGTGGAGTGGGCGCGAACCACGTTTATGGTCATCGGTGATTAAGAACTTACGTAAGGCTGATGCCGCCACAGCTGGAAATGACACCCTCGATTTAGTGATGTGTGTGAATTACGGGGGGCGGGCAGAAATTGCTGATGCTGCCCGTGACATTGCGCAGAAAGTGCATGAAGGTCGTCTTCGCCCCGGCGGTGTCAATGAAAAGCTTTTTGCCCGGCATCTCTATTTACCGGATGTGCCCGATGTTGATCTGATGATTCGCTCCTCTGGTGAGCGCCGGATTTCCAATTATCTCCTGTGGCAATTGGCCTATGCGGAACTGATGTTTGTTGATACTCCATGGCCAGCATTTGACCGGGAGGCCCTCTGGGATTGCCTTTTAGAATATGCCGGCAGGGAGCGCCGTTTTGGCGGCGCTATTGATGCGGTGAGCGAGTAGGGATTTAGGCCCCGCCCTCGTCACTAAGGGAATAAGCTGCCCGCCTGCGGCGAAGGATCAAGGCGATTCCTCCCCCGATAATCAGGGCGAGAATGGCCGCCCACGCCCACGGACTTCCCGCAATTGCCCCAATTGCTGTCATCCATACGGCCAAAAGGCCAAGGCCATAGAGTAATGCCCAGGCAATGCAACCGGGAATAGAGGCTAGGGTATAGGTCAGCCATCGAAGGCGGACTAAACCGGCCCCAGCAATGACAGCAGTTTGTAATCCGACAGTAAGGAAACACAGGGGAATAATAATGATTCCCCATTTTTCTAAAAGGCCAGCACCCTTACGGGGAATGGGACCATTAAACCAGGCAGCAATCTTCTCCCATAATCCTCCGCGGCCCATTCCGGCTATTGCTCCAGCTGCCGCGAAACGCGCTAACCAATAGGTGGCTTGAGAGCGGCCAAGGACAACAAAGAAAAGAAAAATGATCAGGGGCACGCCTGAGGATGCCCATTCAGGAGCCACTGATAGCCTCCTTGGGCTCCAAATCGGAGGCACAGGGAGAGCAGAGGCCAAAAATCTCCACGGAATGCTCGACGTCGCTATATCCATGAGAGGCAGCTATTTGCGCAACCCATGCTTCGACATGATCCATTGCGATTTCTTCAGCGTGACCGCAATTACGACACACGAGGTGGTGGTGATGATCTAAATCGCCGCACAGCCGATACAGAGATTCCCCATCTGCTGAACGCAGAACGTCAAGGCGTCCCGAATCAGTAAGATTTTGCAGATTGCGATAGACCGTCGCCAGGCCCACGCGATGGCCTTGAGCAACTAAATCCTCATGGACTTGTTGAGCGGAACGGAAATCGACAATCCGTTCAAGTTCGGTTAACACCGCCTGGCGTTGTTTCGTCATACGCTGCACGGCGACTCCAAAAATCTCGTGAAGTAAGGGCGCCTCAAGTCTTCCTTAGCCAGCTTGTGTGGTCAACCGGGCCGGGCGCAGTGCGCGTGAGGTCTTTGGCGGCGCCGTGGAGGAACGAACAACGAGGTCGGGGGTGTATTCAAAGGAGCTGGGCGGAGTTTCCTCTTGATCAAAGAGCTGCCAGAGTGATTGGACAGCGGCTGTCGCAATGGCCTGGATAGGCTGACGGATAGTGGTCAGGGGTGGTTCAACATGGCCCATGAGGATGGTGTCATCGAAGCCAATGACAGAAAGGTCACCGGGGACTGACAGGCCCTGGGCGTGGGCGGTGCGGATGGCACCGAGAGCCTGTAAATCAGATCCGCACAGGAGAGCGGTGACTCCCTGGGAGAGCAGCTGTTTTGCAGCGGCCGCCGCCGCTTCGTAGGTGTAAAAAGTTTCCGCAACGGGTGGCTTTTTTTGCCCGAGAAGTTCCAGGCATGCGGAACGGAAGGCGGAAATTTTCCGTGAAGCCGGGGTGATATGGCCGCGCCCACCAAGGAGAGCAATCCTACTATGTCCCAGTCCGACAAGATGGCTGACAGCTGCACGAATACCTGCGGCATCATCGGTGGAAAAATCTGGAGCAGCAAGAGCATCCCGGGCGCCATTAATCGTGACAAAAGGGAAGCCAGCCTCTTGAAGTCGCAGGTAGCGCGTAAGATCACAGTTGCTATCTGCATGGCGGCCAGAGACGAAAATAATTCCGGCAACTCCAGAGTCCACCAGGTAGTGGACGAAGTCTTCTTCTGAGGTGGCGCCAGGGGTCTGTGTGCAGATCAGGGGCAGGCCGCCGGAGCGCGAGATTTCGACTTGGAGCTGGTGGGCGTAGGAAGCGAAAACAGGGTTGACCAGCTCAGGAGTGACAATGGCAATAGAGCGGCTGGACTGGGTGCGTTCAAAAGAAGGGCGCTCATAACCCAGTGAATCAATAGCTACGAGGACGCGATGCCGGGTGTCATCTGAGACCTGACCTGTGCCATTGACGACGCGGGACACAGTGGCAATAGACACACCTGCGTGCACCGCAATATCTGACATGCGTGTGCGATTCTTCGACATTGAAGGCCTTTGTCTGCTCTGTGGGCTGTGTTGGACGGGTAATAATGTAACAGTTCGGGGCAATATCCCGAAAGCCGTTGCTGAAACAGGGCTGATACGTTTACAGTTCTTACAGCGACACGGTTGTCGATCCGCGGACAACCGGTCCTCAACACATTCAGGAGTTAACATGCGACGTGGCATTGCCGCCATTGGAGCCTTTGCTCTGTCGGCGACCCTTGCAGCTTGTGGCCCCACCGGTGGATCCCAATCCGGTAGCGCAGCAGGCGCCCCCTCTGGAGCAGATACTGCAGCCTCATCGGCCGATGGTGCCACCAGCGGCCAGTCCGGTGCGGCTGGAACAACTGGTGAACTTGGCACCCTCACAGTCTGGGCGGATGACACCCGCTACGGACAGATGGTGGAACTCTCCGAAGATTTCACTGCTAAGACCAAAATCGGGCTGAATGTGGTCAAGAAGTCTGAAGCTGATATGCATGAAGAGTTCGCCACTCAGGTCCCCACAGGAAATGGCCCAGATATTATTATCCTGGCCCATGACCGCCTGGGCGCCCTCGTAGAAAATGGCGTTGTGGCACCTGTGGATCTTGGCGAGGCCAAGTCTGCACTCTCCCCCTCCGCCGTTCAGGGCGTGACCTACAAGGGACAGACCTATGGCATGCCCTATGCCATCGAATCCTTGGCTCTAGTGCGCAACAATAAGATCACCAAGGACGAACCGAAGACTTTCGATGAGATGATTACCTCCGGCAAGAATGCCGGAGCTGAGCGTCCATTTGTGGTGCAGGCCGGTACGAATAACCAGCTCGACCCCTACCACCTCTACCCCTTCCAAACCTCTTTTGGTGCACCAGTGTTCAAGCAGGACGCTGACGGTTCCTACACCACGGAACTGGCCATGGGTGGCGACGAAGGTAAAGCCTTCGCCGAATGGGTCAAGACCCAGGCTGACGCCAAGACTCTCGACCTCGCCCTCGATGCCGATATTACGAAGCAGACCTTCCTCGACGGTAAGGCTGCCTACACCCTGACCGGACCATGGAATATCTCCGCTTTCCGCGAGGCAAAGATGGATATTTCTGTTCTGCCGATTCCGGCAGCTGGCTCTCAAGAAGCGAAGCCCTTCGTTGGCGTTCAGGCATTCTTTGCCTCTGCAAAGTCTGAGCAACCACTTCTTGTCGCCGAGTTTATGAAGTACATGGGTACCCCTGACGCTCAGCAGAAACTCTACGACTTGGGTGGTCGCGTTCCCGCTATTACTTCCGTGGCTGACAAGATTGAGGATCCTGACGCCAAGGCTGTTGCTGCCGTTGCTGCTAAGGGTGTACCAATGCCCTCCCTGCCGCAGATGAATGCTGTGTGGGAGTTCTGGGGCGCCACGCTGGGTGATATTGCTGCTGGAAAGCAGGCACCAGACCAGGGCTGGACCACAATGATCACCAATATTCAACAGAAGATCACTAAGTGATCTGAGTGACGAGGGCGGGGCCTCAGTTATGGGGCCCCACCCTCACCCTCTCGCCTCGTCTCCTTCAATGTGGAAGTGAATCAATGAGTCTTACCGCTCCACCGAGCGAATCCCATGCGCGCGATGTGACCCGGCGCGGATTCCTCGTCAAACTCGTTCTCATGATGCTGATTAATGCCCTAGGCATTTACGGTATCTTTACTGCCGGAATGGTCCAGGAATGGACCTTCGTTGGCGTCCTTATTGTTTTATTAGTCGGTGTGAACTGGGCTTACTTCTCGCGCAAAGCAATTCCAATGAAGTACCTTGTTCCCGGCATGGTTTTTCTGCTGGTGTATCAGGTCTTTGTGATGGCCTATACCGGTTATGTCTCGATGACCAACTATGGGCAGGGACATAACTCCACGAAAGAAGATGCGATTGAAGCTCTTCTCCAGCAAAACCAAAGCCGCGTTGAAGGGGCAGAAACCACCGGAGCGGCCATTGTTGATCGCGGGGATACTCTTGGTCTAGCCATTATTGATCCCGAATCCGGTAATGTCCTCATCGGCGATAATGAAACACCTTTAGCTCCCGTTCAAGGCGCCACTGTTGACGGCAAGTCCATTACCGCTATCCCCGGTGAAACTATTCTGGGCCTCGATAAACTCCTCTCCCGGCAAACGGAAGTAGCTAAACTTGCCGTCCCCATTAGTGACGATCCTAATGAAGGGTTCTATGTCTCTAATGACGGCAGCACCGGATACCGCGCGAAATCCAATCTCGTGTGGGATGAAGCCAGTGGAATAATGACCAATACGGAAACTGGCGTGCAGTATAAGGCTGATGATTCTATTGGAGCCTTTGTCTCCACCGATGGGAAGAATGAGCAACTCACCCCAGGATGGCGGGTCTTTGTTGGCCTACAGAACTACTTCTCGGCCTTTAATAACCCTGATCTCGGTGGCCCATTTATTGGCGCCTTAATCTGGTCTTTTGTCTTCGCCTTTGGTTCCGTATTGACCACCTTTGTTTTTGGCCTGTTCCTCGCCCTCGTATTTTCTGATACCCGGATGAAAGGTCGGCGGATTTACCAGGCTCTGCTGATTTTGCCTTACGCTTTCCCGGCCTTCCTCGGTACCTTGGTGTGGCGCGGCATGCTCAATACGGATTATGGATTTATTAACCAGGTCATTCTTGGTGGAGTCAGTATTCCCTGGCTTACTGATGGCCTATTGGCAAAAATCTCCATTATCGGTGTCAACCTGTGGCTGGGCTTCCCCTATATGTTCCTTGTCTGTATGGGTGCACTTCAAGCTCTACCGAGCGACATTATGGAAGCAGCAAAGATTGACGGCGCCTCTGGTCTGCGCACGGTCATCTCCGTGAAATTGCCACTGGTATTGCAAGCAACAGTTCCCCTTCTGATTGCCTCCTTTGCCTTCAACTTCAATAACTTCGCTCTGATCTTTATGTTGACCCACGGCGGCCCGAATTACCCAGGTTTGTCGGTGCCCGTTGGAGAGACAGATATTTTGATCTCAATGGTCTACAAGATCGCCTTTGAAGGGGCCAACCCCGACTACGGTTTGGCATCGGCAATGTCTATCCTCATCTTCATTATTGTCGGAGTCATTGCCTGGTTGAGTTTCCGTCAAACTAAGACGCTGGAGGAACTCTAATGAGCACCGCACAGATTTCTTCTCGGCCACAAAAACTCCACACATCCCTGACCGGGTGGCGCTGGTTTACTGAAATTGGCTGGCGCCATGTCGTGGGTGTCCTTGTCATTATTTACTGTGTTATTCCGCTGCTCTACGTCCTCTCAGTGTCGCTGGCACCAAACTCGACATTGACAGGGTCGAATCAACTCTTCCGGACGGTAGCACCAGATAATTTTGCGAAGTTGGGTGAGACCCCCTATTGGAGTTGGATTGTCAACTCTTTAGTGGTGTCCTCTCTGACAGCTATTGGCACAGTCCTTATGGGTGCAGCCGCTGCCTATGCCTTTAGCCGCTATCGCTTTAAAGGCCGTCGGACGACGCTGACCTTCCTCCTCCTGGTCCAGATGTTCCCCCAGATGCTGGCTTTCGTTGCCCTCTATCTGCTGCTGTTGGGTATTCAGGATGTCTTTCCCATTATTGGTCTGAACTCGAAACTCGGTCTTGTGGCCGTGTATTTGGGCGGGGCCTTGGGATCGAATACCTTCCTTCTCTACGGCTTCTTTAACTCTATTCCTCGGGATTTAGATGAAGCCGCAATGATTGATGGGGCAAGCCATACCCAGACTTTCTGGACCATTATTATGCCGCTGGTTCGCCCTGTCCTGGCCGTTGTTGGTCTGCTCAGCTTTATTTCCAGCTTTGGTGACTTTGTCATTGCCAAAGTGGTCTTACAGCAACCGGATCAATTCACCTTGGCCGTTGGTATGTACACATGGGTGGCAGATGCGCGAACAGCCCCATGGGGACTCTTTGCTGCGGGAGCAGTGGTGGCTGCTGTTCCTATTATTCTGCTCTTCCAGTACCTCCAGAAGTACATTGTTTCTGGCCTGACTGCGGGGGCAGTTAAGGGGTGAGGGCCTGAGGAATCAGGTCTTATGACACGAGGCCGCAGCGCACATTCTCCGGGAAATGTGGTGCTGCGGCCTTGGTCTTTATTGATCGCTTAACTGTGCCGGCCACTGGCCCGTATCGCAAAAGGTGGCGACCATCTGAGTAAAGAGAGAGGGATTTTCTGAACACCAGGCATGGTGAACCCCCGGGGCAATCCAGGTGTGCAGATGGGGGAGACGATTGCGCAACGGCTCAAAACTAAAGGAAATAGAGGGGAGGTCATATTCGGCCGCCACAGCAAGAAAAGGCCGGTCAAAAGCAAAGGTCATTTCTTGTAGGTGGTTACGTCGAATCTCTTCCCCTAAACGACGATTAGTGAGATCTGAAGGGGCGGTGCAGGTATCAACAAAGAGTGCCTTATCCTCGTTAGCAATGCCAAAGGTTCGAGCTTGCAGTGACCAAAACCAGCGCCGTGTCCATAAAGGGAGAGTCAGAGCACCGTGTCGATAATCTTTTCGGCTATACCCACATAGTGCTGAGCCGGAAATAATGCAGGAATGAACCAGGTCCGGGTAGGCGGCAACAAGATGGGTGGCAATAAAGCCCCCCATTGATAGCCCCACAATATGGGAGCGGCCATCTACCGCATGGGTGCGAATAATATCGGCAAGAAAGTCAGCGCTGGCGCGCATACTTTTGAGTGGGTGGTCAGCGTGGATACCATATCCGGGCATATCGGGAGTCAATATATGGCGCCCGCTCAAGCCCTGAACCTGGTCGTCCCAGGTCCATCCCGCCATATTTCCGCCGTGAATAAAGGTAATTGTTTCCCCAGTGCGCGGGCCGTGTTCTAAGGGATAGCCATGAAATTGTGGGGGGTTATCAATGGGGCGAGTCATTATTGTCTCCTTCGAGTGAATCGATAAGGCTGTGGAGCCACTGAATTTCCGCGCGCGAGCCAGTCAGGCCATAGTCCACTGTGGCCCGACGTAATGTGGCTTTTAAACTGCTGCCTGCAACCTCAATCGATTCCAAGGTGGCAATATGACTTTCGGTCTGTTCCACGCGCTGACGGAGTAGGCGCAGAACAGCCTCAGTGCCCAGGGGAGCAATAAAAAAGAGGCGCGCAAGAAAAGCGGATTTTGTTTTCTCCTCCTCTAAAGGAGTCGATAACCAGGCCATGAGTTCGGCGCGCCCGGCATCGGTGAGGGAGTGCTCATTCCGAGTGGGCTTTCCCTTTTGGGGAATCTCGGTCGTGTGAATCAGGCCCTTGGACTGTAGCCGCTCGAGTGTGCGGTAAATCTGTGATTGGTCCGCATACCAAAAATGAGCGGCACTCATCATAAAGGCCTTATTGAGGTCATATCCGCTCATTGGCCGGTCAGATAAGAGACCAAGAATCGCGTATTTCAGCTCCATAGCCATACTCTACTGCACACCTATAGGACTATGCAAGTAGGTGTGTGGTCATATATTGCACGCCTCCGCCCTCGTTCCTGAAATGAACCATTGACCAAAACTCGCCCAGCGCCACGGTAGAATCTCGCGAGACGTGCCGCGCCAGCCAGGCGCGCCACCTACGACTAAAGGAGCACAGTGTGGCTAAGGGACCCTCGCGGCTAGAAAGTGTGATCAGCCTTGCCAAAAGGCGCGGATTTGTTTTCCCCTGTGGAGAAATCTATGGCGGAACCCGTTCTGCTTGGGATTACGGCCCCTTGGGCGTTGAACTCAAAGAGAATATTAAGCGCCAATGGTGGCAATATATGGTGCGCTCCCGTGAAGATGTGGTGGGCCTGGATTCCTCTGTGATCCTGCCCCGCGAAACCTGGGTGACTTCTGGCCATGTCGCGGCATTTACTGACCCCCTCATTGAATGCACTTCCTGCCATAAGCGTCTTCGTCAGGACGAACTACAGGAAACCTACGCCGCAAAACACGCCGTCGAAGACCCGGCCACTGTCACCTCAGATCAATTGGTCTGCCCCAATTGCGGCACCCGCGGACAATTCACCGAACCCCGCGCCTTCTCGGGCCTCCTAAAAACCTACCTGGGCCCCGTTGATGACGAATCCGGCCTGCACTATCTGCGCCCAGAAACAGCCCAGGGCATCTTTATTAACTACGGGAATGTAGCCACCGCCTCCCGGAAAAAGCCTCCCTTTGGGATTGGCCAAATCGGCAAGTCCTTCCGCAATGAGATTACCCCTGGGAATTTCATTTTCCGTACCCGCGAATTCGAGCAAATGGAACTCGAATTCTTCTGCGCCCCCGGCACCGACGAAGAATGGCACCAATATTGGATTGACCACCGTCTGGCCTGGTACACCGACCTCGGAATTTCCGCCGATAATCTGCGCCTCTACGAGCACCCCCAAGAAAAACTCTCCCACTATTCCAAGCGCACTGTTGACCTGGAATACCGTTTCGGATTCCAAGGCAGCGAATGGGGCGAACTCGAAGGCATTGCGAATCGTACCGACTATGACCTCGGCGTCCACTCCGAAGCTTCCGGCGCAAAACTCGATGTTTTCGACCAAGAGAGCGGTGAACGCTGGACCCCCTATGTCATTGAGCCTTCCGCTGGCCTGACCCGATCCCTTATGGCCTTCCTTATTGAGGCTTACCACGAAGACGAAGCCCCCAACACGAAGGGTGGCGTTGATAAGCGCACCGTGTTGCGTCTGGATCCGCGCCTGGCCCCTGTGAAAGTCGCTGTTCTTCCGCTCTCACGCAAAGAAGAACTCACCGGCCCGGCCAAAGAAATCGCCGCCGACCTGCGACGGTACTGGAATGTTGAATATGACGACGCCGGTGCCGTAGGCCGCCGCTACCGCCGCCAGGACGAAATTGGCACCCCCTACTGCGTGACCTTCGACTTTGACTCGGTGAATGATCAGGCCGTCACTGTGCGTGACCGCGACACAATGACTCAGGAACGTATTCCTGTTGCCGAGGTCCGTACCTGGCTGCTGGAAAAATTAGGCGCCTGCTGAGTGGTTGCCCAAAAGCGCACGCCATGCGACTACGGCCCGACCTCACCTATTGAGATCGGGCCGCTGCGCCTATGGTCTCCTGTCATCCTGGCTCCAATGGCCGGGGTGACGGATGCACCATTTCGGCGCTTGTGCCGCCTCTACGGGGAATCGGGCCTGCCTGCCCATCTGCGCCCCGAATCTGCCGCCCTGCCCTGGGTACCGCAGCCAGTTTTTCCACACAGCACCGGCCCCGCCCTCGTGAATTCTGCCCCGCAACCCCAGCGTGGGGTGGACGCACCTGCTGGCCTGTATGTCATGGAAATGGTGACTTCTCGGGCGCTTGTGGAAGGCAAAGCAAAAACCCTGGATATGCTCCGGCCTGACCCGGGTGAGCGAGTACGCAGTGTGCAGCTATATGGGGTGGTCCCCGAGGTGATGGCCCGTGCCACCCAGATTCTTATTGAACGGGATCTGGCCGACCATGTCGATGTGAATTTTGGCTGTCCCGTCCCTAAGGTCACCAGACGTGGTGGGGGAGCGGCCCTACCGTGGAAAAAAGACCTTTTTCATGACCTGATTACTGCCGTCATTGGTGCTGCCGAGAAGACGGGAGCCGCCTACGGCCGGGATATTCCCGTTACCGTCAAAATGCGGATCGGTATTGATAATGACCATGTGACGTGCGTGGATGCGGCACAGACTGCGCAAAATGCGGGGGCTGCTGCTGTGGCCCTCCATGCGCGCACCCAAGTGCAGCACTATTCCGGGAAAGCCCGGTGGGAGTGGATTGCCCGCCTTAAAGACGCATTAACAGTGCCCGTACTAGGAAATGGCGATATTTTTTCCGGCGCTGATGCGGCCTTGATGATGGAGGAAACGGGTTGCGACGCGGTGGTTATTGGCCGCGGTTGCCAAGGCCGTCCGTGGATTTTTAGCGAAATCGTCTCTGCCCTCCATGGGGGAGAGCCCGCCAAGGGGCCAACCTTGGGGCAGGTGGTGTCAGTAATTGAGCAACATGCCCGTTGGATGGTGGAGACCAAAGGCGATGAGGCGCACGCCATGCGGGAAATGCGTAAACATATTGGCTGGTACCTCCGTGGTTTTCCCGTGGGTGGGCGCACCCGCCACGATCTCGTGCGCATTACTACACTTGACGGACTCCATGACGTGCTGGCTGGCCTTGACCATAGCCAACCTTTCCCGCTTGCTGCCGAAGGCCCGCGTGGCCGCGCTGGTGGGGAGAAAATCCCGCATTTGCCGGAGGGCTGGCTCGATTCTCCCTATTTGACTGAGCAGCAAAAAGCCCAATTGCATCTGACTGAAGCGGAAGGAATCGCTGATGGGGGATAGGGATGCGGTGATCTGCCGGATTGGGCGGGCAGGTACTGGCCGAGAGGCTGAGTTTGGATGCCGGGCGCAGATTATTGTGCCCATTATGGGATCGACTCTTGAGGAATTGAGAGAAGAAATTCGCGCTGCCGCTACAGTCCCCCACGACCTTATTGAGTGGCGGGTTGATGGCTTTGGTCAGTACGACCCCGCCGTTATTTCCAGTATTGCCACGGAACTCATGCGGATCAGCGATGTGCCGCTTTTAGCGACAATCCGTACCACTGACGAGGGCGGGGCTGCCGATTTATCAGGGGAAGAGTACGCGGCGCTGGTCGCTGTGCTCGCCACGGTTGCCGATGCAGTAGATGTGGAAATCTCCCGTAATGGGGCACCTGCCATTATTGCCGAGGCACGTTCTGCCGGGGCATGTGTTGTTGCTTCCTTCCATGACTTTAGTGGTCCGCGCAGCGCTGACCAGCTGATTGAGATCTACCGCTCAATGAACGAGGCCGGGGCAGATATCCTGAAAACCGCGGTGTATTGCCATAGTGACAGCGATGTTGAGGCCATATGGGATGCTCAAGCGTGGGCGTGGTTGATCTTAAGACGCCCCATTATTGGCATTGGTATGGGCCGGGCTGGCCAACCCACCCGAATCGTTGGAATGTCGCGCTTTTGTGCGGCAACCTTTGCCTCAGCAGGCACAGTATCCGCGCCGGGGCAACTTTCCGCACATGACGCGCGAATACTGCTTGACCAGGAAGAATGCGAAACCTAAGAGTTTCCTCATGAAGGATTCATGACCCCTCCCATCTTGCCCTGACATTCTTATTGCGTTGACACAACGACAAGAGGAAAGTAGGGCTGATAGCGATGGCTCGGGACACGCACCGTATAGTGCTGTATAGCCACGACTCTATGGGTCTTGGGCATCTTCGCCGTAACTTGGCCTTAGCGCACCATCTTGCTACTCACCTGCCGCAGGTGAGCGGAAAAGATATCAGTGGTCTTCTTGTTTGCGGGCTTATTCCCGGTGATGATGTCGTTCTTCCGCAAGGATTTGATTGGCTCTACCTGCCCAGCATTAAGAAGGAAGAGGGCGTCTATGTTCCTCGTCATCTCAATGCCTCCTTTGGGGAGCTCTCTCACTTGCGTAGTGGGTTGCTCAGTGCGGCCCTGAGTGACTTTGATCCGGATCTGGTCATTATTGACCGCCATATTCTCGGTGTCGGTGGAGAGCTTCTCAATCCGTTGCGCGCTGTGCGGAAGAATAATCCCGCTGCCCGTATTGTTCTGGGCCTGCGTGAAGTTCTTGACCACCCTGAGCAGGCTCAAAAAGAATGGGCGGCTCTTGGTCCAGTCAAGGAATTGCGGACTCTGATTGATGAAATTTGGATCTACGGGGATCCGAAGATTCACAACCCCCTCTCCACTGGAGAAATCCCCGCCAACTTCCGCGATCTTTGCGTTTTTACTGGCTACTTATCACGAGGACGGCATTGTGATGACCATCCTCTGCCAGCAGAATTGCCCTATATCCTCACCACCGTTGGGGGAGGGCAAGATGGAGCCCTTCTTCTTCACGCAGCTCTAGGGATTACTCCTCCCCACGGCATGGAACACATTATTGTGACCGGCCCACAAATGTCAGACTCAACAGTTCAGCATCTCGCGTCGCGTCTTCCTGCGCGCACTCAGCTGATCCGCAGCCTGCCAGGAATGCCCAAAGCAATAGGGCACGCCCAAGCCGTTATCGCCATGGCCGGATACAACACCACCTGCGAAATCCTCGCCTCGCGTACCCCTGCTCTTCTTGTCCCCAGGGAAACTCCCCGTCAAGAACAACTCATTCGTGCTACGGCACTTGCCCACCACAATGCGGTCGATATGCTGCGCGCTTCTGATGTGAGTGTGGCCGCCCTCGACAACTGGGTCCATACCGTCTCTGGAATGCGCGATGAGCGAAGCTCAGTCCAATTAGACGGACTTAAAGAAGTACTCCGACGGGCATTAAACCTCGTTGAGCACACCTCGACCACCATCCAGAAGGAGATCTGAAAATGGGGAAAATTGGTTATGTCCTCAAGGTCTACCCCCGTTTCTCCGAGACATTTATTGTCACTGAGATTCTCGCTCGCGAAGCTGGGGGAGAGAATCTGTCGATTTACGCTTTGCGTCCAACAACAGATTCACGATTCCACCCGGAAATTGCGCGGGTCAAAGCCCCAGTGAAATGGATTGGCCGGCCATTACGCGCCCACGAGCACTGGATTGCCATGTGCGAATCACTGCCTGCGCACTCACACCGCGTCGCCTTCGCGCGGATTATGCCCGCATTAGCGACCCTACCTGCTGATGAAGTGATCCAGGGCGTTATTCTCGCTAAGCACATCCTCGATGACGGTATTACCCACCTTCATGTCCATTTTGCTTCTTTAGCAGGACGAGTCGCATGGATTGCCTCGCAAATTACTGGCATTCCCTACACTGTGACCACCCACGCAAAAGATATTTTCCACGAGAGTATTTCTATTCCCTGGTTGCGTCGAATTTGCTCTGACGCCCACCGAGTTATTGCTATTAGCGAATTCAATCTGAATTTTTTGCGCCGTGAACTCGCTGACACCCCAGCGAAAATCGAACTCCTCTATAACGGTTTAGAACTCATGCGTTTCCCCTGCGAATGGACAGGCAGCGGACAACCCCCGCTGCGGGTTCTCGCCATTGGGCGCCTCGTCGAGAAAAAAGGTTTCGACATTCTCCTTGACGCCATTGCCCTCCTGAAAGAACGCAATATCACCCTTCGCACGCAAATTGTGGGCGACGGTGACAAACGCCAGGAGCTGATTGATCAAATTTCGCGCCTCGGCCTCGTCAATGAAGTGGAACTTCTTGGGGCACTCACCCAACAGGAAGTGCGCCAACTCCTCAAAGAATCCGATGTTTTTGTTGCCCCCTGTCGGATTGCTGACGACGGAAATATGGATGGACTGCCCACTGTCCTCCTTGAAGCAATGGCCGCAGGCATCCCCGTCCTCGCCACAGCTGTCACAGGAGTCCCTGAAGTAGTCCGCCACGGCGAAACCGGAATCCTCCTCGATACCGCTGAGCCGCACTCACTCGCAGCTGCCCTCGAAGATATGGCTGCAGGGCAACGCCTCGGCCCAGAAATCCGCCGGGCCGCACGAGCCCTCATTGAAGAAAAATTCGACTCCATGCAACAAGCCCGCACGCTACGCGCATGGGAAAACGCTCAGGAGGCAATCTCATGAGAATCGCCTATGTCTGCGTAGACCCCGGCATCCCCGTCTACGGAACTAAAGGGGCCAGCGTCCACATTCAAGAACTCGTCCGCGAATACCGCGCACTCGGACACGAGGTCGAAATCCACGCCACACGAATCGGCAGCGATATTCCCGCTGACCTCGCCACCGTCCCCGTCGTCGAATACCCCATTGACTACATTAACGACGAGGACCGCGAACAGCGCCAAAAAGAGGTATCCAGCCAAATTGCTGCCGCATTAAATGGCTCCGGTATTGACCTGGTCCACGAACGCTACTCCCTTTTCTCCACCGCCCTGGCAGAAGTCATGGAAGCACGTCGAATCCCCGGAATCCTCGAAGTCAACGCCCCCCTCATTGATGAACAACTCCAACACCGAGTCCTCATCGATGAAGAAGGCGCACGCCAGGCACTCGCGATCCAAGCCAGTACCGCCACCACCGTCATCTGCGTCTCTGACCCAGTGAGCGAATGGGTACGCCAGCGGGTACCGGATGCACAAGTAGTGACCATCCCCAATGGGGTTTCCACCACCCGTATCCAACCGGTAACAGAAGACCCCGACCAGGTAATTGTCACCTTCGTTGGCACCCTCAAGCCCTGGCATGGCGTTGAAGACCTCCTCCACGCCGCCAGTATCCGCCGCGGCCGATGGAACTTACGGATTATTGGCGATGGACCCCAACGTCAGGCCCTTGAAGCCATGGCTGACGAATCAGGACTGACCGTCGATTTCCGCGGGGCCGTACGCCCAGACGACATTATGTCCCACCTTGAAGGAAGCGCTATTGCTGTGGCGCCCTACCCGCAAATGGCACCCGAAGACTCCTACTTTTCGCCGCTCAAAGTCTATGAATATATGGCGGCAGGCCTGCCCATTGTGGCCTCAGAGATTGGGCAAATCCCCTCCGTCCTTGACGGAGTCGGACTGCTGGTACCGCCCTCCAACCCCGAAGCCTTGGCCGAAGCCATTGACCACCTCTCACGTGAAAGCGCCGAACGACGCAGACGAGGGGCTCTCGGGCGGCTTCTCGCGGTGGAAAGACACTCATGGGCCAACGTTGTTGACGCGATATTAAAGGAGGTGGCGTAATGGCAAAGAAAAAGAGCAAAGGCGGAATCCGCACAAGTTTTCGTCTTCTCCGTCCAGGATTAGCCGAAAATAAATGGCTGATTGTTGGCGGCGCCCTCGCCCTCATGCTTGAAGTCGCCTTCCGCGTCATGGAACCGTGGCCACTGAAACTCGTCATTGACTCGGTTCTTGCTGCACACGGAATGGAAACCCAAGGGCCACGCGCCACCCTCGGCCTGCTTTTTGCCCTCGGTGCCGTCCACGTCATTATTGTTGGTGGGCGAGCCGGCTGCAACTACCTGGCCACCGTGTCATTCGCAGCAGTTGGCTCTCACGCGGCGTCTTCGCTGCGCTCGCGGGCATTCCAACATGTGCAACGCCTTTCCGCCCAATTCCACTCGCGTAATCGCAGCGCTGACACCGTTCAACGCATCGTTTCTGACGTATCGCGAATGCAGGAAGTCGTGGTCACTGCTGGCCTGCCGCTGGTCGCCAATAGTGCGACCTTCCTGGTGATGGTCGGGGTCATGATTTACCTTGATGTCTATTTGGCACTCGTTGTTTTAGCAGCTCTGATTGCCTTTGCGATTGCCTCCTCGGGCTCCTCGCACCGTATTACTGCCGCGGCCCGCCGAGCCCGCGCCGGAGAAGGTCACCTGGCTAATACTGCACAGGAATCCCTATCATCCATTAAGTTGGTTCAGGCCTATGGGTTGGAATCCCATATTGAAGATCGTTTTGGTGGGGCCAATAAATCTTCTATTCGCTCTGGCATTCGCTCGCTGCGATTGGCAGCCCGCCTTGAACGCTCAACAGATCTGATTGTGGGGGCTGCTGTTGCAGCAGTCATGGTTGGTGGCGGTATCCGCGTCCTCGATTCCGCAATGACTGTAGGCGACCTGGTGATCTTTGTGACCTACCTGCGCACCACAATGAAGCCCCTGCGCGATATGGCGAAATATACGGGCCGTATTTCCCGGGCTGCTGCATCGGGTGAGCGAGTGGCTGAATTAATGGCTCGCGAGGCGGAAATTGTGTCTGCCCCTGGGGCTGTGGCGCTGCGGAATGTCGCCGGTGAAGTCACCTTTAATAATGTGACAACGGCTTATGAAGGCACCCCCATTTTGCGGAATCTGTCGGCCTATATTCGCCCCGGTGAACATGTTGCAGTCATTGGCCCATCCGGTGCCGGCAAATCCACACTCTTGTCACTGCTCTCGCGCGGACAAGACCCCGTTTCTGGCCAGGTTTTGCTTGATGGTTGGCCGCTGACCCATTTAGATTTGGCAGATTTACGGTCCCAAGTGACTGTCCTACACCAAGAAGCCATGCTTTTGGCGGGCACTATTCGCGAAAATATTGCCCTGGGCCGTATCGACGCCACTGATGAAGAGATTGTGGCTGCTGCTCAGGCAGCAAATGCCCACGGCTTTATTAGCGAACTTCCCGATGGCTACGACACGGTTGTGGGTGAACGTGGAAGCACCTTGTCGGGCGGCCAGCGTCAACGAATCGCTATTGCCCGTGCATTACTTCGTGATAGTCCAGTGATTCTGCTCGATGAGGCGACCACGGGCCTTGATCCAGAAGCCGTTTCCGTTGTTCTTGATGCTCTGGACACTCTGATTCAAGGACGGACCGCTATTTCTGTCACCCACCAGGCTGAAGCTGCCCTACGCGCTAGCCGCATTTGGTGGATTGAAAATGGCGGAATCCAAATGGATGGCTCCCCGCGGGAACTTCTCGAAACTTCACCCGCATTTGCGCAATGGGCCAATGCGAATAGTGCCGCTAGTGCCGCCCTCTACCAGACCTCTGCACATAATCCAGGTGGTGACGTGAAATGAAAACGCGTGACGTTATTGATGCGCTAATTGATCGCGAGCGTCTGAGCGAAAGGCTGGGAATGGAATCCCAGGTTGTGCGGATGCGTATTAAGCCCGAGGTCTCCATTGCCCTGTCAATGAAAGTTGGCGACAATGCGGATATTCATTTTGGGCAGATTCTCTGGCCGAAAAGTGTCTCGAAAATCCGGCGCGCTGAAAAGGCGTGCGACAACCGGGGAGTTGACCTTTTCCGCACCGAATTTGGCGAGGATTTAACCTTTATTTCCTGCCCCGCTCAGGCTGACCCTTTAGTCCACCAATATTTGCCCGCAATGTCAGCGCAGGCGTCCATTATTCGCCATAACCCTTTGCGGCGCCTGGTGTTATTTGATGGCCATCGGGTGCTGCGGGTAACCAGTCGCCCTCAGGATCGCCTGATTGCTCTGCATAAGGAGTTCACTGATCTTGTTGTGCCGCAGATGCTGGATTTGGGTACCCGCCACCATGCCAGTGCCCATGTCACCGCCCAAGAACGGGTAGGCAGTTGCGACCTGAGCGAAAAGATTGCGCCGCTGCGTGCCCACTATCGGGCTGGACAGCTGCTTGCTCAACTTCATGCCCATGACATGCCATCCGGGTTAGAGCCTGTGGCAACCCGAGAAAGTATGAGTGGCGTTTTAGCAGCTCACACTCGGATTCTTTCCCAGGTGAGTGTGAAACTTGGCGCGCGGCTCGATCAGATGGGTAAGAAACTCCAACTGCCCGGTGGTGAGGATGTTTTCCTTCATGGTGACGCTTCCCCCGACCAATTCCTCACCAATTACATGGGTTCATTGGTGTGGATGACTGACTTTGACCGGGCAGGGCGTGGGCCGCGCGCCCTTGACCTGGGTGCCTATCTACATGACGCCAGCGAAGAACAGGGTGAGGCCTTCCTTGATGGATATCGGGACGAGGGCGGGGTTATTCCCCGAGCATCAGATCTTCGCCTCGGCCAGATTGTCGCCATTGTGAAGCGATTGGCCGAGCCTTTGCGCCGCGCCGACGTGGGGTGGGTTGAACACATCGAAAAGGAATTAGATCTCTGGGAGGAGTTAGCACGATGAATGCTTTAGACACATTGCAATCAGTGCGCGGTGTGATTCGCGCATGGCCCGGAATGGATCGCGGAATTACCTTTGAGTCCCGGGATCATTCAGGAAGTTTGCGCGCGGGACGTATTAGTTCTGCTGGACGCGTCCACTTAACGAGTGCTGGTCGTGACCCGCATTTGCCGACCCTTGATGGTGGAAATATTGTCGTCCACCGTTTTGGGCGTCGCGCAGTGGAAATTCAAAATGATCGTGTCCGTAAGCATTTCCTTTACGGGAAAGCGGCAAGTGTTGCCTATGCTATTGATGCGATTACGCCGGCTGTGCGCGCAGCAGGAATGAATATTCCTCAGGTAATGGAGGCAACTAATGAATATGTCGATATTGCCTTAGTCGATGGCATTGAAATTGGCGATAAATCTTGCCCAACAACAGCATGGGAAATGCTGTGTGAAATGTGGCCGGGCTTTGCTAGTGCCGACGCTAATCTTCCTATTCATTCAGGGGCAGATGAAGCAAAGGTATTGCAGTCATGGGTGAAAAAAGCCCGTGATTACGGCACGATCGACCGTATTGACGAGGTCGAAGCCCAGGCAGAAAAGATTACTGGTGGCCTGCGTGAAGGGTCATGGCCATTAGTTGTTGCTCATCGTGATCTTCACGAAAAGCAAGTCCTGTGGGATGGGGAGCAGATCAGTCTGATTGATGTGGATACTGCCGCATTAAGTGAAGCGAGTTTGGATATTGGTAATCTCCGGGCTCATCTTGAACTTCACCATTTACGTCAGGCGATTGATCAGGACACCTTTAGTGCACGAAGTGGGCTTATCGATGAGCTCATTCACCGCATGTCCATTGATGAAAGCAGATTGAGTCTTTATCTGCAGTCCGCGCGTCTGCGAATTGCCTGCGTGCATTCTTTTAGGCCCGCCTCCCAGATCTGGCTGCCCGAATGGCTGGATTTCACTTTGACCACTGACTCGGCGAAAACCGCCATCTGAAAGGACAGAACAATGAAGATTAGCGTTATTGGATGCGGATACCTTGGTGCAGTACATGCCGCCTGCATGAGCTCCATTGGGCACACGGTGATTGGTATTGACACCGACCCCTTAAAAATCGCTGCCCTTTCCACAGGAAATGCCCCCTTCCATGAACCAGGATTTGATGATCTTCTGCGCGCTGAATTGGAATCGGGCCGCCTGAGTTTTGCTGTCTGGGAAGATGTCGAGTCGTTACGTGATGTTGATGTCCACTTCCTTGCTGTGGGTACGCCTCAGGTCGCTGATGGCACACGCGCTGATTTGACCTACCTTAACTCTGCCGTTGAGGAAATCTGCGCCCGAGGGATTGAATCCTCGCTGGTAGTCGGTAAATCCACTGTTCCTGTTGGAACAGCTGCCCGCCTGGCCGATACGATCCGCTCTCACGGTGGCGAACTCATGTGGAATCCAGAGTTCCTCCGGGAAAGCCACGCTGTGGCCGATACTCTCCACCCGGATCGCCTTGTCTATGGCCTGCCTGAAGAAGGCCTGCGCGCCGCTTTTGCTACCGCCGTTCTTGACGAGGTTTACGCGCCTCTGATTGCTGAAGGAATTCCCCGTTTGACCACCAATTTGGCGACCGCCGAGTTGGTCAAAACCGCAGCGAATGCCTTTTTGGCCACGAAAATCTCCTTTATTAATGCCATGGCGGAAGTCTGCGAAGCAGCCGGTGGAGATGTCACTGTTTTAGCTGACGCTATTGGCTATGACAAGCGAATTGGTCGCCGTTTCCTCGGCGCAGGAATTGGCTTTGGTGGGGGATGCTTGCCAAAGGATATTCGCGCCTTTAGGACCCGCGCAGAAGAACTTGGCTGCGAGTCTTCCCTGTCATTCCTGCGCAATGTCGATGATATTAATGAGCGTCGTCGTCAGCGTGCGATTGATCTTGCTCAGGAAATTCTTGGCTCACTTGAGGGCGCCCACATTACTGTTCTTGGCGCTGCCTTTAAGCCCAATAGTGATGACGTTCGCGATTCGCCAGCACTGGATGTCGCCAAGCGCCTGGCAGACGCAGGCGCAACAGTGACCGTCACCGACCCGAAAGCTTTGCATAATGCGGCCCGAGTCAATGCGGATCTGCACCTGTGCCGCAATACCTCCGAAGCTCTGAAGAATGCGGATCTCGTGGTTCTGGCCACCGAATGGCCTGAATATTTGGAGTTGGATCCCGCTGGGTGCGCCGCCCTCGTGGCTTCTCCGCGGATGCTTGATGCACGTAATGCCCTGGACCGCGATACTTGGCTTGAAGCGGGCTGGGATGTGCACTGCTTGGGACGGTCTTTACCAACTGAACGCGAACATCCGTGGCTCAAGCGCACCGAAACACCCGCTGAGGGCGTCACAATAGCAGTGTGAAATTTCTGCGACGGAAAAAGACGATCCGGGGATCCGTACTGGGAACCATCCTGGCAGTGGCACTTATTGCCCTGACAGTATGTGGTTCAGTTGTCGGTACACTGCAGGCAAATGCAGTACGGACCCGGGTCGCCGCCGACTTGGAGAAGATCGAAGAAGAGTTTCGTGCCTTGGCAAGTAAAGGGGTAGACCCAGGAACTGGGCGCCCCTTTAATAAACCGCTTGCCCTCCTCAATACTTTTATGACGCGGTCAGTGCTCAATCAGGGTGAGGCAGAAATGGCTTTCGTTGGCGGGAAGCCAGAGCTTAGTCTTGTATCCGCTTCTGATGTTCTTTTCCGCCCGGAAGACGACCCCGAATTGGTGGAAAAAGTCCGCCCGTGGGCAAATGGGTCACAAACAGTTATCGAGACTGTGAAGACAAAACAAGGGCAATTCCGTGTTCTTGTCGCACCCGTTAAAGCGGGGGAGGACACAGGCGCTTTTGTCCATATCATTGATATGGACGCGAAAATGGCAGATTTACGCGACACAATGATGCGTTACGTTCTTGTCGGCCTATTTACTATTGCTCTGATTATGGCCTGGGCGCGCCCTATTGTTGCCCGCCTTTTACGCCCTATTGAAGAACTCCGTAGTGCTGCCGAATCTATTGATGAATCAGATTTAACGTCGCGTGTGCCGGTCCGTAGTGATGATGATTTAGGTCTTCTTGCGCACGCTTTTAACCGTATGCTTGACCGCGTTCAAGAAGCCTCTGACGCGCAGCGTCGCCTGCTTGACGATGTTGGCCATGAATTGCGCACGCCATTAACTATTCTCCAGGGACACCTAGAATTACTAGATACCGGGAGTGAAGAGGATATTAAGGCAACCAGGGATTTGCTTCTTGACGAAACGCAAAGAATGGGTGGTCTTGTTCAGCAGATTCTTGTTCTTGCTAAAGCTAGCCAAACAGACTTCCTTACTAAAGGTCCTGTCGATATTGCTGATTTAACGGAGCAAGTTCTCAATAAAGCGCGTGTTTTAGGTCCGCGCAATTGGCAATTGATCCATATAGTGGAGTGCGAAGCCTATTTGGACTCGGCGCGAATTACCCAAGCCTGGCTTCAACTAGCTGATAACGCCGTCAAATATTCTGCGGAAGGAGCGCGCATTGGCATTGGCTCTCAAGTCGTGGGACCTAATCTCTACCTCTGGGTCGAAGATGCTGGTATTGGAATCCCCGCTGACGAGATTGATTCAATCCGTCAACGCTTTTCGCGTGGTGGGGGAGCGTCCTCTATGGCATCCGGCAGTGGCCTGGGCTTAAGCGTTGTGGAATCAATTATGAGTGCGCACGGTGGACAGTTACTGATCAACTCAACAGAAGGGGTAGGTTCTGTATTTACTCTCAGCCTTCCATTAGAATCGCCTACCGTTGAGGATGCCTGAGAGAGGACAGGGGCCAACATGGTGCACATACTCATCGTTGAGGATGAAGAGCGGATCGCATCTTTTGTGGCGAAAGGTTTGCGAGCAGCGGGGTTTTCTACAACGACAACATCGTCGGGCAGAGAAGCGTTGACATATATTCTCACCAGCGAATTTGATCTTGTGCTTCTTGACGCTGGCCTGCCTGATATTGACGGTTTCGAGGTGTTGGAACAGATGCGCGGCCAGGGGGTGAGTGTCCCCGTCATTATGGTGACAGCCCGATCTTCTGTTGCTGACCGGGTTGCCGGGCTCGAGGGCGGGGCCGATGACTATATGGCGAAACCTTTTTCCTTTGATGAGCTTTTAGCGCGTATTCGATTGCGCCTTCGTGCTCCTGTGGCAACCTCTGAGGGAAATATTTTGACCCACGGCCCATTACAACTCGATTTACGGGCCAGACAGGTTGATGTTAATGGCGAGAAAATCGATTTATCGGTGCGTGAGTTTGCTTTAATGGAGACGTTTATGCGTCACCCGGGTCAAGTTTTATCCCGCGAGCAATTACTTTCTGCTGTCTGGGGATTTGATTTTGACCCGGGCTCAAATGTCGTTGATGTCTATATCTCTTATCTGAGAAATAAACTCGGCAAAGAGGCTGTTGAAACCGTTCGGGGAATGGGATATCGACTGCGCTAAATATGGGCAGCGTTATGCTCAGTCCTCCACTCCGTCGTCAACATCATCAACCTCGCCCACATCATCGGCATCATCATCAGTGTCAATGGGGCCTTGCGGGGTAACAGGAGTCGGGGCCGGCGCTGGGGCGGGTGCTGCAGGTTCGGGCGTGGGTGTGGGTGTGGGGGCAGGCTCGGGCGCGGGTGTAGGGGCAGGGGCCTCGCCCGAAGTAGCAGGGGCAGAGTTATTCGCTGAGGTATCCGCCGGCGCTCCACTTTGCTGCGAGTTTGCCACAAGGGGAGAGCCCTTCGCTGACTGAGCAGCACCTGACTGGGCAGCCAGAAGAGATTGGCTGGAATCGCTTTGTGCTGCAGCAGATTGCATTGTGATGGCGTCAGAACGTCCATGTTCGGCAGGCTCAGCGGCCAGAGCAAAAAGGGTCCACCCGGCTCCGAGGGCCACCGTTGCCAGAGTCACAAGACCTAAGGCTGGTCCATAACGGTAGTTTTTCATCGCTGCTCCACTTGTCCTTCCATGAGTTCGATGTCGCTTGTAGGTATAAGTAAAGTGCACTCAGATGAGCGGTCCATCCAAAAAAGATGAGAGTCTTCTTATTTTTAGCGGCGCCCCGCCCTCGTCAATGAGAAAAGTGCAGGGAAACGCGCAGGTGCCACTACTCTTCCCCGAAATTTCCTTCTTCCGCACGAATGCGCGCAGTGACGAACCATGCACAGGATTCCCCCGCTAAGGCAAAAGACTGCCCGGGGGTGACCATAGTGCCATCTTCGCCCGTGGAGGCCACAAGAAGGTGGTGCTCGCCCGGGACCTCAATGGGGGCAGGAGAAGTATTGACCACCACCATGACGCCAGAAACCATCAGCACTGTCACCCCAGCGCGGACCCACGCCAATCCCTCAACAGTTGACAGGGACGATAACCCCATATTGCGTTCTTTACGCACATCGAGGATGCGCCGCGCTAACTCTAGACGACGATCCAGGGTGGAATCCTCACTCCATTGACGCCTGACCCGCTGGTCAATAACGATACGGGCGCCAATATCACCTAGGGTCACGTGGACAGACCCGGGAAGGGCGCAGGCAAGCAGTGCCATTGCGTCGCGGCGGCTCTGAGATGCTCCAGATTCCCACGTGGGATCGGCAAAAGAGAGGTGACCAGCTGGATGAGCAGCACGAATAACTTCAGCAGGAGTATCCGCTAAATGCAGACCAGACCAGACCCAGGAGGGTTCGCGGCCGGTTCTCTCGCGCACCTCATAACTGGTGGTAATCGCCTCAGCGAGACTCTGCGCATTCCACGTACTGCTGGACAGGGCCCCATCACGCAGATGGTGGAAAGTATTGTGGCCAAAGTGCTCAAGGGCCTCAGTAGGATCAGCAGAGGGTACTTCAGCAGTCAAAATCGGGGCAGAGTCGCCATCGCCAAATTCGCGTCGCAAAACGCGGACAAATTGGCAAAAGCGGTGCTGAATATCGCCAGGATCCGCCTCGGTGGCGGCCGCGACAGGCGCTTCAATCAGCCCTAAATCCACCCCATCAACACCTGCGGCTACCAATGCCCGAACTTTCCCAATGAGGGTGGTAATCCCATCCTCTAAATCCAATGTTGCTGGGTCGGAGGTGGGAATGCGAGCGCCTCGCAGGCGAATAATGACTTTGAGGTCACGCTGATGCATGACGGAAATAAAATCCGCCAACACAGTGGAACGCACTAAAAGCGGATCCCCAATAAAAAGAGAGACCGCAGTCAATCCGATTGCCGTTAGGCGATCGGCAAGTTGCTCGACATCGGCGAGTTGTTGGCTATCGACCGCGCCAGGAACATCACAGATGACAGCACTACGCCACCATTGACCGGGCCCACGGTGCTTGCGGTGCACCACTGTGGTGCGCACGGGGGCAGTGGGGGCGGTGCGCTCATTAATAGACATCAATACAGGCGCAGATGGGCCCGATGGCGATGCAGGCAAAAATGAGGACACAGCCTTATCGTTTCATGACAAGTACCCCACGCAAAAAGCCGCAGGCAGTTACGCTTCTCACGTGAGCGTTTCTCCCTACACTGATCACGATCGCCAACGCCTCGTCTTAGAGGCACCAAAGTCACCAATGCGTACCGATTTTGAGAGGGATCGGGCACGGATTTTGCATTCCTCTGCCCTGCGGCGTTTAGGAGAGAAGACCCAGGTTTTAGGGCCCTCCTCAGATGACTTTGTTCGCACCCGCCTCACCCATTCGCTGGAGGTCGCTCAGGTGGGCCGTGTCTTGGGGGCGCGACTTGGGTGTGACCCTGATGTGGTGGATGCCGCATGTTTATCCCATGACCTCGGGCATCCGCCTTTCGGACACAATGGTGAGAAAGCATTAGATGAGTTGGCTCATGATGCTGGTGGTTTTGAGGGCAATGCGCAAACCTTAAGGGTATTGACCCGTCTAGAACCGAAGGTGGCACGGCCCGATGGTGGCCCTGCAGGGGTGAATCTCACGCGAGCCACCTTGGACGCGGCCTGTAAATATCCATGGCTGAAAGGGCAGGGGCCCGACTCTGAGAAGAGCCTGAAAAAGTACTCCGTGTATGACGATGACCGGGAGGTTTTCGACTGGATGCGCAGTGGTGTGCCCGAGGGGAGCCGTTGCTTGGAAGCCCAGGTGATGGATTTGGCCGACGATATTGCCTATAGCGTCCACGATGTTGAAGATGCCATTGCGACAGGGAAATTCGACCCCCAGGTTCTGCGCAGCGAGTCAGTGATTGAGGCCGTCGTTGAGCGCACACGTAGTTGGTATGGGACGGCCTCCTCGCCGGAAGATTTAGGGGCGGCGGTTGAACGGATTATGGAATGCCCCTGGTGGCTGGGGTCTTTTACTGGATCCTGGGCAGATTTGGCGCAGTTGAAAAATCTGACCAGTGAGTTGATTGGCCGTTTTTGTAGTGTGGCCGTTGAAGAAACGCGGGTGGCTCACGGACAGGGGATGCTGGGGCGGCACGGAGCGAATCTGGTGGTGCCTGATGGGACGCGCGCAGAAATCCAGGTGCTGAAGGGGATTGCCGTGCATTTCGTCATGTCGCCACGGGAGTCGGAACCTGTGTACTACCAGCAGCGGACTCTTCTTAATGATCTGGTGGATGCCCTGTGGGAGGGTGGGCATGAGTATTTAGAGCCCATGTTTGCTGCGTGGTGGCGTCAGGCAGACAGTGAAGAAGAGCGTCTGCGGGTGGTGATTGACCAGGTCGCGTCTTTAACCGATGCCTCTGCCTATGCGTGGCATG
Organism: Actinomycetaceae bacterium; assembly: GCA_030524055.1. Taxonomy (GTDB): domain Bacteria; phylum Actinomycetota; class Actinomycetes; order Actinomycetales; family Actinomycetaceae; genus Pauljensenia. Next base: position 201,353 of record JAUNHH010000003.1, read on the forward strand.
CGCGCCTATGCGGTTTGCTTTCCACCCAGCTATAGACCAATGAGGTACGAGGGCGGGGCTAAACTTGAGGTATGCCCGCACGAATCCGCAAGGAGGATATTGCCGCCGTCCGCGAAAACTCGCGTATTGACGAGATTGTCGGCGAACATGTGGCGCTGCGTAGCGCCGGGGTAGGGTCAATGAAAGGGCTCTGTCCTTTCCACGATGAACGCACCCCCTCCTTCCATATTCGTCCGCACTTAGGCCTCTGGCATTGTTTTGGATGCTCCGAGGGCGGGGATGTGATTTCTTTCGTCCAGAAAATCCACCACCTGTCTTTTACTGAGGCCGTGGAAATGCTGGCCGATCGCCTGGGAATGACACTGCATTACGAGGAAGGGGCGCGCCCCCACCGCAGTGAAGAACCTGGTCGGCGGGCCAGGCTGATTGACGCCCACCGCGCCGCCGAAGAGTTTTATAGTGCGCAATTAGCCTCCCCTGAAGCCGAAGCAGGCCGCGCCTTTTTAGGGGCGCGCGGATTTACTGAAGCAATGTGCCGACATTTCGGAGTGGGCTATGCGCCGAAATCCTGGGATGCATTAACTCGGCATTTACGCTCCAAAGGATTTACTGACGCAGAAATTGAAACGGGCGGTTTAGCAACGCGCGGAAGCCGCGGTATTTATGACCGTTTTCGTGGGCGTTTAGTGTGGCCTATTCGCGATATTACCGGGGCCACTGTCGGTTTTGGGGCACGCCGCCTTGATGATACGGAAGATTCACCGAAATACCTCAATACCCCTGAAACCCCCATTTATAAGAAATCGCAGGTTCTTTATGGGCTGGATTTAGCGAAACGGGCGATTACCACTGAACGTAAAGTCGTGATTGTTGAAGGCTATACCGATGTGATGGCCGCACATGTGGCCGGTGAAGCCTGCGCTGTGGCCACATGCGGGACGGCATTTGGCTCTGATCATGTGCGTATTGTCCGGCGTCTTTTAGGCGATAGCGCCGACCCTGCAGCAGGGGTGGTGTTATCGTCAGGACGGACTCATGGCGGAAAAGTCATTTTTACTTTCGATGGGGATGCTGCCGGGAAAAAAGCCGCATTACGCGCCTATCATGAGGACCAGAATTTCGCGGCCCAAACATTTGTCGCTATTGAGCCCTCAGGAATGGACCCCTGCGATCTGCGAATGGCAAAAGGCAATGAAGCGGTGCTGACATTAGTGGCATCGCGGACACCGCTTTTTGAATTCGTCATTAAGTCCGTCCTCGACGATCACGATTTACGCACAGCCGAAGGGCGCGTTTCCGCACTAAGAAATGCGGCCCCCGTTGTGGCCGGAATTAAGGATCGTGCGTTGCGCAGTGAATATACGCGCTCACTGGCCGGATGGGTGGGAATGGACTTGGGGGAAGTCTCCCGGGCTATTCGCTCCGCCCCGAGGCTCGGCACTTCTGGGGGAGATCGCCCGCCTGCACCACGCCCAGGGGGAGTGGAAATGGCAGGGGCTGGCAGGCCCACCGCTCCGCAAAACCGCGGCCCAGAAGACCCTATTACCCGGGTGGAACGCCAGGCCCTTGAGGCTCTACTCCAGCATCCTTTCCACCTGATCGGATCCGGATTTGAAGACCTCGACGGTGCTTCTTTTACTGTGCCAGCCCACCGGGCTGTTCATGACGCCCTGCGGGCAGTGGGAGGGATCGCCCAATTCCAGGCGATTCTGCGGGAGGAAGAAGGCCACCACGGGGTGGGGGACCGCGCAATGCTGAATGCTACCCGTCGTTTCGTTGACGAGGTCCATTCTTTTGCGGGCGAGATTGTGGGGCAGGTCGTCTCTGAATTGGCTGTGGCCCCACTGCCTCAAGACCGCGAAGATCAAATGCGTTCCTACTGTCGGGGCGTGATGGCAGCAATGGTACGAATGGATCTGACCCGTCGCACAGGTGAAGTCCGAACTGCCCTACAGCGTATTTCGGAGGACGACCCAGGATACGCCGACCTGTTCCGGGAGCTAATGAAGTTGGAAGAGCGGCGCCAGCGTTTTACTGAACGCGACCAGTAGGGGCGCGAGGCGAAAAACTGATGCTGCGCCTATTTCACCTCAGCCAGTGGAATAATTCGCGCTAGGTCACTATGAATGGCTTCTTTTTGGATCTCCAGGTCGTAGTGCGATTGCAGGTTAATCCAGAATTGGGGATCGACGCCGAAATAGCGACCAAGCCGAGGCGCAGTGTCAGCGCTGATTCGTCGCGTGCCATGGACAATCTCATTAATACGGCGGGGTGGAACGTCAATGGCATTAGCCAATTTATTTTGGGTAATCCCGAAGCCCATAATGAAGTCCTCATAAAGGACCTCGCCAGGATGGATTGGCGCCCACTTCTCAGTGGTAATCGACGAGTTCGACATCATAAGCTCCTCAATTCAAACCCACTGACTCGCGGATTTCTTTTTCTAGAGTTTCAGCTGCCGCCAATCCCTTCTCATCTAAAGGCCCATCTGCACTGACATGCGAAAAGAGGCCTTCAGGGCCGCGACGAATCTGCGCAACAATCTGCGTATCTCCAGCCATCCGCGTCTTATAGGCCACCATGGTCGCCTCCAAACGGGCCTTAACTCGGGCCATAAATGTCCGCGGATTCTCCGATTCGGTCACCACCACTAAAGGCTTCGCCCCAGGATCGGTCCACATCACAAGCAACTTCCGAGAATCTGCTTCCCATCGGGCATTTTGCACCTCAAACCATAAGGCTCCACCGATGGGACCCTCCGCATCAAAAAGGAAAAGCGCGTGGGTTCCAGCCACAGCCCACGTGCCATCACTGAGCTTCTCGCAGGGGGCTGAGCGGTCAGAATGAGGCAAATGGTGAAGAAGTTCTGGCGGCAGATTCGACATAAGATCAGCCTAATAGCCCGCGGCCACTAGGGGCACGGGCGTAGGTGAAAGGACGGTTGAGGAGATGAAGTCCGCTACCGACATTGCTGCGGATTTTCATGCGGGTATTGCCACCGCCCGCACTCACGTGGAAGAGGCACTGGCCAGAATCGACGCACTGAATGGACCTCTCAACGCCTTTACGTATATCCGCCGTGACCAGGCCTTAGCAGAAGCTGACGCAGTGGATCAGCGCCGCGCTCGCGGGGAAGACTGCGGCCCCTTGGCGGGGGTTCCTGTGGCCGTCAAAGAAGTATATGACGTGGCAGGGGATGTGACGACGCTGGGAGGAGTAGGGAACTCTCGGCCTGCCGTCGCTGACTGTGAAGTGGTGCGGCGATTGCGGGCAGCCGGGGCTGTGATTGTGGGGCGTACCCACCAACCCGAATTTGGCCAATTCCCTATGGGCGATTCTCGACGTTATGGCAGTAGCCGCAATCCGTGGGATCCCCGGCGAAGCCCGGGAGGGTCCTCATCAGGATCAGCAATTGCTGTGGCCACCGCGATGGTGCCCATTGCTTTGGGATCAGATGGGGGAGGGTCGGTGAGGATTCCCGCCTCCGCCTGCGGGATTTTCGGGCTCAAACCGACGCGTGGGCGGGTGAGTTCTGCGCCTTTAGCAGAACACTGGTGTGGACTCGCTGGATTTGGGCCATTGACGCGCAGCGTGGCCGACCTCGCCCTGGTGATGGAAGTAATCTCCGGATCTCATCCGGTGGATCGTTTCCCGATGGAAGCCCCACCCCCTGGGTTTTTCCGTGACGAGGCCGGGGCGCGGCCCTTAAAGATTCTTCGTGCCCTCAACCCTGTCATGCCTGGCGCACGCGAAAACCCCGAGATACGGGCGGCGATGGAGGAATGTGCTGCGCTTTTAGGCGCAGCCGGCCACAATGTGCGATCTGCCTCGGTGCGTTGGCCTAATCCTTCCGCGCCTTTCGTTACCCTCTTTTTTGCAGGAATGGCGATTGAATCGGGGCAAGTTGACCACCCAGAACGTTTAGAGGCGGGAACCCGCTATAGCGCCGCTATTGGCAGGCGCCTCCCCAGCGGAGTAGTACGCCAGGCCCGTGCTACCAGCGAGAAGATCCGCGTTCAGCTGGATGAGGCTTTTACCTCAGCAGACCTGCTGATGCTTCCTACGCTGCTTGCGCCGCCGCTAATGGTTGAGCCCTACAACTCGTGGGGATGGATGCGGAAAATGTTGAGGTCAACCCCGGTGATTTCCCAAACGGCGCTTTGTAATGTGTCTGGCCACCCGGCGATCTCGATTCCTGTGGGTCTTGATTCTCATGGTCTTCCCGTGGGCGTCCAATTGATTGCCCGCTGGGGCAGAGAAGACCTTCTTCTTCAGGTGGCCCGAGACTGCGAAAAATACGGGATGGCAGGGAGTCTGCATCCGCCAGGGTACTGACCCAGGGCGCTGAACCCGGGAACCCGGCGGGGCCGCCGATCTGAGTGAGCAGTCGCACTAGTGACCGGACTGGGCAGTTGCCAGTGGGGCCAATGCCGCGCTCAGGCCGCTGGGAGCCAGAGGTGCCCACCGGTTAATATCAGCCACCAACGCCTGTACGCCAACGCGGCGAAGCGCCGGGTCATCTGCCGCAAAAAGTGCGATATCTGCATTGAGGACGGCAGTGGCCAAATCAGAGGGCTCCGTCTGGGGCAGGGAACAGCGGAATTGGCGCTGATCGGTAATACCTGCACTTAAGAGGCGATCGGCCCGAGCAAAAAGTTCCTCATGAATGACTCCAGCTCCACTCAACGTCTCATCCACCAACTCCACTTTTGCCATGGACTGGGCCACGCAATCCCACACATTGACAGCTTGCACTGCCACGGGAGCATCGCCACTCGCAAAAGACTGCGGCCAATCTGTCACCCCAGACGGCATCCCATCGACACTCCAGCCGCCATTGGGTTGGGCCACGCCCAGACGCGCGGCCGTCTGCTGAAAACCGGGCGCGACAACGGTCGGGTCAAGGCCATAGGCTTTGGCCACACTATGGGCAGAGGACAGGCGGCCCGCAGCCATACGGGCAATCGCTACCGCTTCATCACCACTGAGATCACCTGCGGCTGCCACGTTGAGATCATGGTGGGCAGTTGCCACCAGAAAAGTCACCAATTCATCGACAGTCACCGGTCCATCGGCCACCGGTGGGGGAGTGCGCGCACCCTCAGGAACACTTTGCCCCCATGGATCCCATAGCCCACCAATCGCGTCCAGGCGCCCTTGGGACTCTGTCGCTAGCTGCGTCAATGCTGCCTTGCAGGGAGCGCAGCGCGTGGCCTTATCCGCCAGGGCCTGGGCGGCGCCCTGAGCGGCCGCTTCAGTACGGGCAATATCGTCACGAATCTGGGCGGAGCCTTCCAAAGAGGGCAGCGCCGGTGGGGCACTTTCAATATAGAGGCCACAGGCAGGCAGAGCGACAGTGACGACGGCAGCAAGTGCCCAGAGACGGGCAAGAGGGAGAGCACGGGAAACACGCACCTCCCCATCATTTCATGTCTAGCCTTCGCTAGCATGGGGTCTGTTTTGTGTTGCCCAGCGCAGGAGGAGTGTTATGTCCCAGGTATCGACAGAAGAATTGGCGGCATTACTTGGCCCAGTAGTGAGTGAGGTGGGCTTAGAACTCGACGATATTGTTTTTGCCCGTCAAGACGCTCATATGGTGGTGCGTGTCACTGTGGAGGCGCCCGAAGGCAGTGATGGCCTTGATTCCGACCTTCTGGGTGATGTCTCGCGCGCGATTTCAGCAGCAATGGATCGCGCTGACCCCATTGATGGGGAATATCTGCTGGAAGTCTCCACCCCGGGGGCCGAACGCGAATTATTGCGCCCGGCGCATTGGCGCCGCCAAATTGGGCGTCTAGTTGAGGTAAGAATGCGCGATAAAGAACGTTTTACTGGCCGTGTCCTTGACGTCGATGACGAGGGGGCCGTCCTTGAAGTCGAGGGCGTACAGCGCCGCGTGGACTATGGGGAGGTAAAGAAAGCCCGTGGCCGCGTTGAGGTAGGCGGGGCCAGCGAAGACTAAGAACGAGGGCGGGGTGTGACTGTGAGGGGCCCCGCCCTCGTCAATCAATCCCTAAGGTTTCCCTCAAGGCCACACGAAGATTTGGGTGAGTAAAAGCGAAACCTGCCTGGACTAACCCAGTGGGCACGACTTTCTGATCAACGAAAACCAACTCTTCGGCACATTGGCGACCCAGTAAGAGTTCCGGACCGAAACGAGGCACCGGAATTGCTGCCGGCCTGCGAAGGAGATCCGCAAGAGTATCTGCAAACTCGCGATTGGTTACCGCTTTGGGCGCCACCGCATTGACTGGGCCTGACAGGGAAGAATCCAGAACCGCCCGGCAATAGGTGCGCGCAATATCATCAAGGGAAATCCACGGAAAATAGGCCTGTGGATCGCCCAGCGGCCCGCCAACGCCCGCAAGAAAAAGCGGCAATTGCTGGGGCAAAATCCCTCCCAGTGAGGTCAGCACTACCCCGGTACGCATCGACACCGGTCGCACTCCTGCATCAGCAACCCGAGCAGCACGCGTTTCCCACTGGCGGCACACATCGGCAAGGAAACCGTCACCTGTGGGTGTATCTTCGGTGAGGTCCTCACCTGGCCGGCGGGAACCATACGCTCCCGTTGCCGAGGCACAGACAAAAACCTCTGGACGATCCGATTCGGGCAGACCAGCAATCGTGTCTGCAATCACCTGTGTTGAAGCCACTCGCGAATAGCGAATCGCATGGCGGGAAATTGTGGTGAAACGCTGCCCAACACTGACCCCACCCAGATGAATCACGGCATCAGCCCACGCCACATCTGCGGGATTGAGTTGTCCGCGCTGCGGATCCCACTGGGATTGCCCAGCGCGAGGCGCGCGCCGAACCAATAGGCGAATCTCATGGCCCAGCGAACCAAGAAGAGCGGCGACCTGGGTGCCAATAAGCCCCGACGCCCCAGCAATAAGAATCCGCAGGCGGCGGGGAAATTGCGCGTCGAGGGCGGCGCCTTCGGCCAAATCCCGAGCAATACGGCGGTGACGGGCAGCGAAAGTCGCATCAATCATGCGCTTGAGGGGGCCTTCGGGCATTCCTGGCAGGGGGCGCCACTCAATTTGGTCTATCAGCGCTGATGTAGTGGGGGAGAGGGGTTCAAAACGATGAGTGTGATGCCAATGAGAAAAAGGCCCCGAGAGCATCTGATCACTGTGAGATAGCTCCTGGGGGCCGGCCTGATATTTGCTGACGAAAGGCAAACGCAGCAAACCCCCAGTGAAAGGCACGGGGATTTCTAGGTGCGCCACCTGACCGGGGAGTGGTCGGGCTGCCTGTCGAATAGTCATGGCCCAATGGGGCGCGAGTCGATGTAAAGCGCCTGGACGCAAATGCCAATCGTGGACATGGCGCGCTGAAAAAGGAAGTTCCGTGGAATGGGTCAGCGTTGGCATTTGCGTATCGTGGCATGGGTGGGGCGGAGGAGGAAGAGAGAAGAAAGTGATGTCCATCGCCCGCGGGTGGCCATAATGGACAAAACGCCCGCTTTGACTAGGATCGAGCCTACATAGATGAAGAGTAGGGCGTCGAGTACGGCGGTCACCGACCAGGAATGAGGCGAGCATGGAAATCGACATGACAGCCCTGCGCATGGTGGAGCAGGAGAAGGGCGTGTCGCTGGACACTCTCGTTGATGCCATTGAGGAAGCCCTCCTCAAGGCGTACCACAATATCCCCGGCGCTATTTCTGACGCTCGAATCGATATTGACAAGCGCACTGGCCGTGTCACCGTAATGGCGGTTGATGAAGACGAAGATGGCAACCCCATTGGCGAATTCGACGACACCCCAAAAAACTTTGGCCGGATCGCTCAAGCCACCGCTCGTTCCGTCATTATGCAGCGTCTGCGTAACGCTGATGACCAGCGGGTTCTCGGCGACTTTGCTTCCCGTCAAGGCCAGATTGTGACAGGTACCGTCCAGCAGTCTCGTGACGCTCGCGTTACTCGTGTCCTCCTGCCCGGAGATTTCGAGGCCATTTTGCCGGATTCAGAAAAGGTTCCCGGCGAGCGTTTTAGCCACGGAGAACGGATCCGCGCCTATGTTGTTTCCGTTGAACGCACGGAAAAAGGGCCACGCATTACCCTTTCACGGACGCACCCCGGCCTCGTATCGGGACTTTTTGAGAGGGAAGTGCCCGAAATTCAGCAGAAACTCGTCGAAATTCGCGCTATTGCTCGCGAGGCCGGCCACCGCACCAAGATTGCTGTGGCAGCGCTGCGCGAAGGAGTCAATGCCAAAGGGGCCTGTATTGGACCTATGGGTGCCCGCGTCCGAGCGGTAATGGGTGAACTTGGCGGAGAAAAAATCGATATTGTCGATTACTCCGATAATCCCAGCCATTTCGTGTCGAATTCTCTCTCGCCTGCGCGCGTGACCCGCGTAGTTGTGCATTCGGTAGATAATCGCACGGCTACGGCAATCGTCCCCGACTTCCAATTGTCTCTCGCCATTGGAAAAGAAGGGCAGAATGCGCGCCTTGCTGCCAGGCTGACCGGATACCACATTGATATCCATGCCGATACTGAAACTGGCGATGACAATTTGGCTTCGTGGTCTTCGACGCCAGATTTCGACGTGACCAGTCGCTCACAAGGCGATGATTACGACGGCGACCCAGTGGACTAAACTGGGAAATCGTGCCACGCGATTCCGAGCATTCCTTCAAGGTGTTGGATAGTATCTCGCCGGTCAGGACATGCGTTGGATGTGGTACGAGGGCGGCCAAGTCGGACCTTATTCGTGTGGTCGCTTCCGACAAAAGGTCTGCAACTGTAGACCTTCACTGCGATTTGCCCGGCCGGGGCGCGTGGTTCCACCCGGAACTCACGTGTGTGCGCCGGGCCCGCCAACGAAAAGTGTTGGTGCGTGCTTTGAGATTGTCAGAACCTCCTGACGATCGACTGTGGGCACATTTGGAAAGAATCGCCTTTGACACAGCACAATGTGTGTTGACCCTCGAGTAAATGAAAGCGGGTTGGAAGCTGATGGGCACCCGATGAGTACCCAGCGATGAGCTGCCAGCAACATCAGTAGTGCGTCCTGCCCTGGGCGCACCCGGACAGGAGAATTTGTGGCAAAGTTGCGTGTCCACGAGCTCGCCAAAGAGCTCGGAATCACCAGCAAGGAACTTTTGACGTATCTCAATGATCATGGAGAGTTCGTCAAGGGCGCATCCTCTGCGCTCGAACCGCCTGTAGTGCGTTCTGTGAGAGAACAATTCCAGGCCCAGAGTGCCGCCAAAGATGCGGCACCTGAAAAGGAAACTCCCGCAAAATCCGCGGGATCAAAATCTTCAGCATCAGCGAAAGAGGCCGCTGGTGCAGCAGCGGCAAAACCTGCTGCGACGCCGAAACCAGCAAGTGCTGCAAAGCCCGCAGCACCCGCCCCGGCAAAGCCAGCGGCAGCTAAACCTGCCGCTCCCAAGCCCGCGGAAACTGCTACGCCAGAAGCTGCGACTCCTGCGGCGCCAAAGAAACCCGCCGCTCCCAAACCAGGAGCGCGCCCCGCGCCTTCTTCTGCTGCGCCAGCGACCGGCTCGGCCCCCTCGGCTCCAGCCACGCCTGCAGCGCCGAAGCCAACACCCGCGCCAACATTTAAAGCAGCCCCGCCCTCGTCACCGGCAACTCCGCCTGCTGCCCCCGCACCTAAAGCGAGCCCAGCACCAGGTAAACCCGGTGGCCGTTCGGGCGCTACTCCCGGACCGAAGCCTGGTGCCCCGCGCCCAGCAGCTCCGCGTTCTTCCGGGCCGCGCCCAGGAAATAATCCTTATGCCTCTTCGCAGGGTATGCCGCGTCCCGGTGGGTCCGGCGGCCCGCGTCCTGGACCTCGTCCAGGTGCAGGTGAGCGCGGCGGTGGCCGCTCTGGCGCCGCAGCAGGTGGCGGTCGTTCCGGCGGCTCTGGCGGCGGACGTTCCGGTTCAGGTGGGCCCCGTCCTGGTGGTTCCGGTGGGCCGCGTCCAGGTGGTTCTGGTGGCGCACGTCCCGGGCCTCGTCCCGGCGGAGGTGCACGCCCAAATCCCGGCATGATGCCAGGTCAAGCAAACTTTGCTCGTGGCTCTGCTCAAGCTCCTGAGCGTGGAGCACGCCCCGGCGGCGGTGGACGTGGCCGTGGAGGCGGCGGCGCTCGCCCCGGTGGTGGCGGTGGAGCTCCGGCACCCGGTGGCGCACCCGCAGCGGGCGGTTTTGGACCGTCGCGTCCCGGCGGGCGCGGAGGCGGCCGCGGTTCCACACCCGGCGCATTTGGACGCGCAGGTGGAAAGAGCCAGCGCGGACGTAAGTCGAAGCGCGCCAAGAGGCAGGAATTTGAACAGCAGAACGCTCCCGTTATTGGTGGCGTGTCGATTCCGCGTGGCAATGGTCAGGAAGTGCGTATCCGCCAGGGCGCATCCCTGGCTGACCTCGCCGAAAAGATTAATGTCAATCCCGCGGCACTGGTGACTGTCCTTTTCCACCTCGGTGAAATGGCGACGGCCACCCAGTCCCTGGATCAGGACACTTTTGAGGCTCTCGGCACTGAATTGGGCTACGACGTCAAGGTCGTCTCCCCTGAAGACGAAGACCGTGAACTCCTCGAATCCTTCGATATTGATCTGGAAGCCGAAGAACTCGACGATGTTGAGAATCTTCAGCCTCGCCCGCCGGTAGTGACCGTTATGGGTCACGTTGACCACGGTAAAACCAAGTTGTTGGACGCGATCCGCCACACTGACGTTGTTGAGTCAGAACATGGCGGCATTACGCAGCACATTGGTGCCTACCAGGTTTCCGTTGACCATGATGGCAACCTGCGTCCCATTACCTTTATTGACACCCCTGGTCACGAAGCCTTTACCGCAATGCGTGCCCGTGGTGCCCAGGTCACCGATATTGCCATCCTCGTGGTTGCTGCTGATGACGGCGTCATGCCTCAAACAGTGGAAGCAATTAACCACGCCCAGGCAGCAGAAGTGCCCATTGTTGTGGCCGTCAATAAGGTGGATAAGCCTGAAGCTAACCCGGATAAGATCCGCGCCCAGCTCACCGAATATGGACTTGTTGCCGAAGAATATGGTGGCGATGTCATGTTCGTTGATGTTTCGGCGAAGCAACGCCAAGGCATCCACGAGTTGCTTGAAGCTGTGCTGCTGACAGCGGATGCGGCTCTGGACTTGAGTGCCAACCCCGATACGGCCGCCCGCGGTGTGGCTATTGAAGCCAACCTTGACCGTGGACGCGGCGCGGTGGCAACCATGCTGATCCAGCGTGGCACCCTGCGCGTCGGTGATGCCCTGGTTGTGGGCGCCGCCTATGGTCGCGTGCGCGCCATGTTTGATGATGATGGCAAGGATGTGGCTGAGGCTGGGCCTTCGCGTCCCGTTCAGGTGATTGGCTTGACGTCGGTGCCGCGCGCTGGTGACTCCTTCTTGGTAGCTACCGATGACCGTACCGCCCGCCAAATCGCTGATAAGCGCGAATCGGTGGAGCGTGCCGCTCTGTTGGCTAAGCGCCGCAAGCGCGTCTCCCTGGAGGACTTCGATAAGGTCCTCAAGGAAGGTGCTGTCGATACCCTCAACCTGGTTATTAAGGGTGACGTTTCCGGTGCGGTGGAAGCCCTGGAAGATTCGCTGCTGCGTATCGAGGTGGGCGAGGAAGTCGCATTGCGGATTATCCACCGTGGTGTGGGCGCCATTACCCAAAATGACGTCAACCTGGCCACCGTTGATAACGCGGTCATTATTGCCTTCAATGTTCGCCCAGCAGAGCGCGTTCAAGAACTTGCCGATGCCGAAGGCGTCGAAATCAAGTACTACAACGTTATCTACTCGGCCATTGACGATGTTGAGGCTGCACTCAAGGGCATGCTTAAGCCCATCTATGAGGAAGTCCAACTCGGCAGTGCGGAAATCCGTCAGGTCTTCCGTTCCGGCAAGTTCGGCAATATCGCTGGTTCGATTGTCCGCTCTGGCACTATTAAGCGTGGAACGAAGGCTCGCCTGGTTCGCGATGGTGTTGTTGTGGCTGACAACCTCGAAATTGCCTCCTTACGTCGCGAGAAGGACGATGTCACTGAGGTCCGCGAAGGCTTTGAATGTGGTATTACCTTGGGTCATAAGGACATTGCTGAAGGCGATGTTATTGAGACCTGGGAGATGCGCGAAAAGCCACGTGACTGATCGCTAGCGTTTCGTCATGATTGACGAGGGCGGGGCGGGATCTGCGAGAAGGGGAAACCCTGATGCAGGTCCCGCCCCGTTGTGCTGCCCTGGCTCGTGCCTGTGCGCCGGGTGGGCAAAGCTGCGCTGCACCGGACGGGCTCAGGGCGACATTTTTGCCCGGAATTCGCACTTTTTGTCGCCCTTTGCAGGTTTGGTGTCATTGATCGTCTGATACCACGCACCACCAATACAGGGCGGCGCCCTAAAGATTTAGTGCTTGTGTTGCTGACTGGAGAGATACTCGTCGAACTCGCTAAAGAAAAGATCGAGTGCGCTCTCCTCATCAGGCTCGACCATGAGGAGGTAGTAATCCCACCTCACACTCATCGTGGGCAGATCGTGGCGCTCTTGGAGCCAGGTCGTGAATTCGCCGAGAATATCCTGGTCATGGGGGAGAGTGTGTCCAGGATTGTCGCTGGCATACTGGCATTCTCGCCCGAAAAACCAGCCATCAATAAAAATACGCAACCGAGAAATAGAGTGCCCGCCAATCCACATACCTGGCCGCAGTCGAATCAAAGCGATGAGGTCAACAATGGTCGTGGGGTAAGGGAAAAGCGCGGCTGATTGTGTCATACCTCCAGTGTGCACCTGCGCTACACCAGACGGGCGCAGGGCGACATTTTTGCCTGGAATTCGCACTTTTTGTCGCCCTTTGCAGGTTTGGTGTCACGCGAATGGCCAGGAAGGCAGGAGGAGGGGCGGGCGCTCTTTCGATAGCAGCACTTCCTCTAGTTTTCGGCCCCGGCCTCGTCACCCTTTACGATGGGGGGAACGATAAAACTGAGGAAACGGCGTAAGGAAGGTCCCGCAATGGCAGATGAAGCTCGCCAGCGAAAAGTGGCAGAACGAATCCAGCAAACTGTGGCCAGGCTTTTAGGGCGGAAAATCAAAGATCCTCGCCTCAGTTTTGTCACCATTACCGATGTGCGCGTGACCGGCGACCTCCAGCACGCTTCCATTTTCTATACCGTCCTGGGGGAGGAAGCAGAACGGGCAGCAGCTGGCCGTGCTTTTGAATCGGCGAAAGGGATTATTCGCTCTGAAGTGGGGCGTGCCCTGGGTATCCGCCTGACTCCCACCCTGGAGTTTCTTGTCGATGCTCTCCCAGAATCTGCTGCGGCGCTAGAGGATGCCCTCAATGCTGCCCGCGCAAAGGATGCGCAAATCGCGCAGGCCTCCCAGGGAGCCACCTATGCGGGTGAAGAAGATCCTTATCGCAAGCCCGGGGAGTATGACACCGAGTGGGATGAGGACGACGAGGACGAGGCCGACTCCTAATGGCCAAGCGCCCTGACACCTCTATTCCTGGCTTGCTCATTATTGACAAGCCTGCAGGGATGACCAGTCACGATGTGGTCTCCCGGGTACGCCGTCTAGCGCGTACCCGCAAAGTGGGGCATGCGGGCACCCTTGACCCAATGGCGACAGGTGTCCTGGTGCTGGGAATTGGTAAAGCCACGCGTTTGCTCACCTATATCACTGGAAATTCCAAGGCATACCGCGCCACCATGCGCCTGGGAGTGGAAACCCATAGTGAAGATCGTGAAGGGGAGGTGACTGCGACGCGGGGGTGCGCGGAACTCGATGCCGAGACCTTAGAGGCCGCGTTGGCCGACCTCCGCGGGGAAATCCAGCAGGTGCCATCAGCGGTTAGCGCTCTCAAGGTGGGCGGCGTGCGCGCCCATGCCCTGGTGCGCGGCGGGCATGAGGTGAAGCTTGAGGCCAGGCCGGTGACCATTCACCGTTTGGAGCGTGTTGGTCAGTTGCGCTCATCCACGCTCACTATTGATGAGGGCGGGGCGCCGGCCACTATTCCCGTAGTGGATGTCGATATTGAGGTGGAGTGTTCTTCTGGCACCTATGTGCGCGCACTGGCCCGAGATATTGGCGAAAAACTGGGATGCGGCGCGCATTTAACGGCGCTTCGCCGCACTCGAGTGGGCACCTTTCCCGTTGCCGATGCGCTGGTTTTAGCTGATCTTGAGGCGGCGCACGGCCCGGATACTGAGCCTCTGATTGCCCCGATCTCCTTAGAGGCCGCACTTTCAGCCCTATTTCCGCAGCTGGTTCTTTCCGAGCCTGAGGTGCAGCGCTTTGCTCATGGAAATCCGCCTCGTCGGGAAGGGGAGGACTATGCTCGTCTTACTGACGCCAGCAAGGGCGGCCCTATTGGGGTGTTTTCGCCAGAAGGCGCAGCCCTGGGGCTTCTGCGCTGCCAAGACGGACAGCTCCGTACTATTTTAGTATTTTAATGCGAAAGGCCTATTGAGCGTGGCAATGAAAGTATGGACGGACTTTACTGCTGTTCCGGCAAATATCCAGTCCGTTGTGACTATTGGCAATTTTGATGGCATGCATCAGGGCCATAAAAAAGTTGTGACCGCCTGTGTGGAGCGTGCAAAACGTCGCGGAGTCATGTCGGTGGCCTGTACTTTCGACCCACATCCGCGTCAGGTCCACCAGCCTGATTCTGCGCCGCAGCTGATTTGCCCACTGATTGACCGTCTTGATGCCATGGATGCAGCAGGGCTCGATGCCACCCTTGTCATTACCTATGACGCTACGGTGTACACCTTGGATCCGGAAGAGTTTGTTGTCGAGTTTCTCGTTGAGCGTTTGGGTGTACGTGAAGTCGTGGTAGGGGAGGACTTCCGTTTTGGTCATGGCAATGCTGGAACTGTCGATACCTTGCGTGAGTTGGGGCGACGCTATGGTTTTGATGTGGTGATGGTGACCGATATTGAAGCCCCGGAAGGGCGGCGATGGTCGTCATCTTGGGTGCGTGAACTTCTGGCTGCGGGGGATGTGACAGGAGCTGGGCGAGTGCTGGGCCGCTTGCACCGTATTCGTGGCGTAGTCGAGCATGGTTTTAAACGAGGGCGGGAGCTTGGTTTTCCCACGGCTAATCTTGGCGCAGTTATTGATGGGGTTGTTCCCGCTGATGGCGTTTATGCTGGCTGGCTTGTGCGTCGCGTTGAAGGTACTGAGGCCACAGAGTTTTTACCTGCGGCTATTTCTGTTGGCACTAACCCGCAATTTGAGGGGAGGAGGCGCACGGTGGAGGCACATGTTTTAGGACGTAGTGATTTAGATCTCTATGGTGAGCAGGTGGCTGTCACTTTCGCCTCTCTGATTCGTCCCATGATGAGTTTTGATTCCGTTGAAGAATTGCTGACGCAGATGGATGATGACCTGCGTCAAAGCGCGGCTGTCCTCGGTGTTGCTGTGGCGGGCAGGGTGGATCCGGCCAGTGTTACTGCGGGGATTTAAAGCGTGAGTCGCTGCCCCACCGGGGAGCAGCGAGACGTCACGACGCTGTGTCGCCTCACTGCAACCTAAAAGATGATCGTAGGGTGAAAATCACACCATTGCAAGGGGAAAAGTGCCCGATTTTTCTAGGGGAAGTCTAGAGATGAAAAATGACTCCTTAAAGGAAGGTCATGAGCTCGTCAGAGATCCCATATGTAGGTAAAGTTATTGCAGTCTCCATAAGAGTTATTGGGTATGTATCTGTGGGCCCCGCCCTCGTCAATGGTGACGTGCCCGATCCCACAGCGATATCGCCCTATTTTCGGCCCCTGAGATTAGTAGAGCCCACTATTTCGCGTGTACTCTGGAAAAGCCGTCATGACGGCCGCGGATCCGATGCCTTGAGGAATGGCCTCAACGCTCCGTGCAACGACATACAAAGGAGAAGTCTGTGCCGCTGAGCAAGGACGTTAAAGACCAGATTATTGCCGAGTACGCGACTCACGAGGGCGACACTGGCTCCCCCGAAGTCCAAATTGCTCTGCTTACCCAGCGCATTAAGGACCTGACCGAACACTTCAAGACCCACACGCATGACCACCACTCACGCCGTGGTCTGCTTCTGCTTGTTGGGCGTCGTCGTCGCCTTCTCGGCTACCTCGCTGACGTTGATATCGAGCGCTATCGTTCCCTGATCGAGCGACTCGGCCTGCGTCGCTGACCTATGACCGGCCCGTTCAGTAGTGAGCGGGCCGGTTAACTACGTTGCTTCCCGCCAAAAGATCGTGGTCGAGGAAGCCTTTACCTATGCCACTGCGGTTGATGCGGTTTTCGACAGTGGCCTCCGGACAGCGACTTTCACCTGTCGCTATGCCGTGGGCTTCGATCGAAGGCCGACACTGAGTGGCTGAGATCAACTCAACCCAAGGAGACACCTTCACATGATGGAAGGCACTGATATCGTCGCTGCTGAAGCGATTATCGACAATGGACGTTTCGGCAAACGCACTGTGCGTTTTGAAACCGGACGTCTGGCCAAACAAGCTGCAGGTTCAGCAATGGCTTACCTGGACGAGGACACCGCAATCCTGTCCGCCACCACTGTGGGTAAACAACCCAAAGATCAATTCGATTTCTTCCCCCTCACTGTTGATGTCGAAGAGCGCTCTTACGCTGCCGGACGCATTCCCGGCTCCTTCTTCCGCCGCGAGGGCCGCCCCGGAACTGAAGCGATTCTTGCCGCTCGCCTCATCGACCGCCCCCTGCGCCCCGGCTTTATTAAAGGCTTGCGTAACGAAGTCCAGGTTCACGAGACTGTTCTGTCGATCCACCCTGACGACGCCTATGACGTTTTGGCCATTAACGCTGCCTCAATGTCCACCCAAATTGCGGGCCTGCCTTTTACTGGCCCCATTGGTGGTACCCGTCTGGCTCTGATTGAAGACCAGTGGGTGGCATTCCCGCGCTGGTCTGAATTAGAGCGTTCTGTCTTTAATATTGTTGTGGCTGGTCGCGTTGTTGAAACCGAAGATGGCGGGGAAGATGTCGCCATTATGATGGTCGAGGCCGGCGGCGGCGACAATGAGTGGGAACTCATTCAAGCTGGCGCTACCGCGCCCACAGAAGATGTTGTTGCGGGCGGTTTGGAAGCTGCGAAGCCCTTTATTAAGGCCCTGTGCGAAGCACAAATGAAGGTCGCCGAAAAGGCCTCAAAGGAAACTGTCGAATTCCCTCTCTTCTTTGATTACACCGACGAGCAATATGCTGCCGTTGAAGATGAGGTCGGCGATAAACTGGCTACCGCTTTGCTCACCGAGGGCAAACTTGCCCGCGATGAAGCTGTTGACGCCGTTCGCGACCAGATGATTGGCGCCTTGATTGAGCGCTTCCCCGATAGTGAAAAGGAATTGAAAGCGGCTTTCCGTTCCTTGGAGAAAACCACTATTCGTAATCGCACCCTGCGCGAAGAAATCCGTATGGATGGGCGCACCCCCCGCCAGATCCGTTCCCTGTCTGCCGAGGTTGAGGTTCTGCCTCGCGTTCACGGTTCGGCCCTCTTCCAGCGCGGCGAAACCCAGATTCTGGGCGTGACTACTCTGGCCATGCTGCGTATGGAACAGCAGCTGGACAATCTGTCGCCCATTACCTCCAAGCGCTATATGCACCAGTACAATTTCCCGCCCTTCTCCACCGGTGAAACCGGCCGGGTGGGCTCGCCCAAGCGCCGCGAAATCGGCCACGGCGACCTGGCAGAGCGCGCCCTTCGCCCGGTTCTGCCCGCTCGTGAAGAATTCCCTTACGCCATCCGCCAGGTCTCT
Source organism: Actinomycetaceae bacterium (assembly GCA_030524055.1). Lineage (GTDB taxonomy): Bacteria > Actinomycetota > Actinomycetes > Actinomycetales > Actinomycetaceae > Pauljensenia. Next base: position 219,104 of record JAUNHH010000003.1, read on the forward strand.
GAGGCGCTGGGCTCCAATGGGTCAACCTCAATGGGATCGGTGTGTGCTTCGACCCTGTCAATGCTGCAAGCCGGTGTGCCCCTGCGCGCGCCAGTGGCCGGTATTGCTATGGGCCTGATGACCGGTGAGGTCGATGGCGTGACCAAGTCGTTGACCCTGACCGATATTCTCGGCGCAGAAGACGGCTTTGGCGATATGGACTTTAAAGTTGCAGGTACCCGCGACTTTATTACCGCCCTTCAGCTGGACACTAAACTTGATGGCATTGATTCGCAGGTGCTGCGCGGCGCACTGGCTCAGGCCCGCGATGCCCGCATTGCCATTCTTGACCTGATTGATCAGGCCATTGATGGTCCGGATGAAATGAGCAGCCACGCTCCTCGCATTATTACCGTCCAGGTTCCTGTCGATAAGATCGGTGAAGTCATTGGCCCCAAGGGCAAGATGATTAACCAGATCCAAGAGGATACTGGCGCTGATCTGACCATTGAAGATGACGGCACCGTCTACATTGGTGCGGCCACTGGCCAGGCCGCAGAAGCCGCCCGGACAATGGTGAACCAGATTGCCAATCCGCAAATGCCCGAGGTGGGCGAGCGTTTCGTTGGCACCGTCGTGAAGACCACGTCCTTTGGTGCTTTCGTGTCGCTGACCCCCGGCAAGGATGGTCTGCTGCATATTTCCCAGGTCCGCCGCCTTGTGGGTGGCCGCCGCGTGGAATCCGTGGAGGAAGTCCTCCAGGTTGGCCAGCAGGTTGAGGTCCAGATTGCGGAGATCGGCGATCGCGGCAAGCTTAGCCTCCATGCCGTTGTTGATGGCGAGGCTGCGGACTTTGTGCCCGAAGCTGGAGCACCAGCTGCTACTGCTGCGTCTTCTCTGCTTGACGGTGGGGAGCGTCGCGAACGCCGTGAGCGTGGGGAGCGTCGCGAGCGTCGCCCACGGACCCGGACCCGTCGTCGTCGTGAAGATGATGCCGATAATGCAGTGATAGAGGACTGACCTTCAGGGTGTGAATCCACAGCACTAACGAGGGCGGGGCGTGTAACGAAAGTTATACGCCCCGCTTTTGTTGTCGATGAATATTTCACGAGGGCGGAGGACTGACTTTAGAGTGCACGGACCGCCAGGGTAAATGCGCGCCACGCCGGGTGGCCAGTAGTTTTATATTCAAGGATGCGCGGATAGGGGTGCAGGTCGTAGACTTTCTACGCTGGTTAAACAACGGCATAGATGCCCTATTTGTAGGAGGATGCTCCATGACCACCGTATCGACGCGCACCAAAAGAGCTGGAATAGCTTTTACTGCGGCGCTTGGCTTAGCAGTTACTGGATTTATTGCCCCGGGAACCGCTGTTGCCGCTGAAGAGGTGGATCCGGCTATTTATACCGAAACCACGCCAGAAAAGAATATTGACTCCTGGACTTTGCCAACTGATCCCTATATGGGAAATAAGGCTAAAGACCTCGAAGAGGCCGCACGAAATATTCTCCGCGCTAAATGCATGCAGGAAAATGGGTATCCCGAGATGGTCTTTGAATATGACATGACCGCCGCGGATGTACCGAATAAGTTGGCCAATAACGGGTGGATTCTTTTCACTCCTGAATACGCCTCGCAATATGGGTATCGCTATGCACCGGACCCGCGTATTAAAGCCAATACCTTGCCTGGCCGTTTCTCTCAAAGCAATGACAAGGCGGAACTTGATATGCGCAGAGTCCTCCTGGACTGTGGCATTGCTGCCAATGCCACCCTTGCTGGGCGTGATCCGGAAGAATACAAAGAAGATCTCTGGCGGAACTTCTACCCCATTAGTGAAGAAACAGAGTGGGAGCGCGACCTGAAATTAGAAGATTACTGGTTTATTGGTGGCGAAGTGCTGAATGGGGCCGATGAAAAATGGCGCGCATGTATGACCGATGCCGGGTTTAACAGCTTGCCAACAACCCTTGACATGGTTGGGTACCCTTACCCACCAAATATTCCCGAATATAAAGAGTGGGATCGCTATTACATGGCGAATGGGAAGGCTAGCCCAGAAGAAACAGCATATGCTGCCCGGGATGCGCAATGTCGTATCGATTCCGGATGGAATCAGGCTCAATATGATTTCCAGTGGAATCACCGCCAGGATTATGTTGACGCCAACCAAGAATCCCTGACTCGCCTGCGTGACCACTTCCAGGCCCGTGCCAAGAAAGCTGCTGAAGTGATTGCAGCTAATCAGTGAGATTTCTCCATCTCTAATGCATGAACTCCAGCGCCCGCAGATCATGATCTGCGGGCGCTGCGCTGTAGTTATGCAAAAGTGATCTATAGGGAGCTGAAATAGACAGACCAGTCATGGCAGGATAGAGAAGGCTTATGCTTGTAGCACGCCCACACCTAGGAGGTTGAAGTGAGCACTCCAGCTGGATGGTACCCCGATCCTGAACGCGAAGGATTCCTGCGATGGTGGGACGGGCAATTGTGGACCGAACACCGTCAACCAATGCCCACATCCGCCCCAGAGCACAGTGGCTCACAGGCGCAGGACGTGGCTGCTGGCACTTCAACTGCCGGGCAAGGCCAGGATTTATCACAGGGGCAAACACCAGGCGGCGGCGCTGACCCCTTTACGATTTTCCAGCCCCACACTGATTCAGGTGACTACAGCCAGCAAGGTGCTCCAGGGCAGCAGGACTTCTCAAGTCAGCAATATGCCACAGGCCAGTCTTATCTTCCTGCTGGGCAATATGGCGACGCCGCTGGCCTTCCCATTAGTGGCGGGAGCAACCCTTCCAAGAAGAAAACCTCGAAAGGCCTGATTGCTGCCTGTATCTCTGTATGGCTCGTGGCAATTATTGCCATTGCTATTGGTGTGGGAAATATGGTTTCCGCGAACAATTACCGCGCCCAAATAGAAGAACGACACGAGAGTGTCGAGCAGTCGCAGAAGAAGGTTTCTGAAGCGGAAACGGCGCTGGAAAATGAGCAGCGCGAACTCGATAAAGCACAAAGTGAACTTAAGGAACTCAAGTGAGCTCCCCCCATTTTTCTCAACCCTCACATCCATCTGGAGGACGCGGAATGGCCCTGAAACTTGCCACGATTATTGGCGCAGTTGTCTGCGTGATTTCCATTATTTTCGCTGTAGTAATGGTGGTGGGCCGAATGGGTGCTGCTGCCGAATTGGAAAAAGCAAATTCGGAGATTTCTTCCGCTGAAAGCAAGGTGGGTGACCTCAATGACCAGGCGCAGTCTCTCCGCGCTCAAACAGACGGGGTGCGTAAACAAGTCGATGCGAAACGCGCTGAAATTGCCAAAGCTGACGCCCAGAAATGGTGCGATTCGGTGACCCCAGATAAAGTTTCTGAATCGGACACCGTTAATGGCGAGCTTCTCGCCGCTACTCATAAAGTTCCCGGCAAAACAGAACCTATTGAATCAGAGGTCTGCCCGGACAAATATCACACGGTGCAGCTGAATCAAGCCATTGATCTTAACCTCGTCAAGATCTCGGTAAACTCAGCAGGGTGCACTGAAGATGGCGCTAGCGCTCACGTGCCTGTCAAAGTGACGATGCCTGATAGGGCCCTCCTCGTCCCTGACGACTTCTATAACCGTAAATCAGATCTGCGCCTGCGCGTCATGCTCTTTAATGACGACACTAAAGAGGTCGCCCACAAGATCGAGACACTGACAGATCAAGATAAAGGTGGCGAAAAAACGGTGAATTCCGTCATTTCGCCTCTGCCACCAGATGCTCGCAGTTGCCGAGCCGAATTTATCAGTTGGTGGCCCACCGGGGTATAGCCGACTACACTCCTGCGGGTGAGTGATAATCGTATTGACCTTCCTTTACCCGCATCCCCGTCCACATTGACGCAGGACTTTGCTGATGGGGATACGCTTATTCGCCGCACTGTTTTAGAGTGCGGGACGCGGGTGATCACTCAACAGGTCCCAGCGACGCGCTCAGTGTCGCTGTCGGCCTGGGTACCTGTTGGGTCACGCGATGAAAGCCCTCAGCACGGTGGCTCCACTCATTTCCTTGAACACCTGCTCTTTAAAGGAACCCGCACTCGCAGTGCCTTTGATATTGCCGTCGCATTCGATAGTGTTGGCGGAGAATCAAATGCCGAAACCGGCAAAGAAACCACCTCTTATTACGCCCGTATTGTCGATGAAGATGCCGATATGGCACTGCGCGTTCTTCTCGATATGGTGACTGATTCCCAGATCGACCCAGGAGAGTTCGATATTGAACGCGGGGTCATTCTTGACGAACTCGCAATGAGTGATGATTCCCCTATGGATGTCATCCACGATGCCTTTGCTTTAGCAGTTCACGGCGACACTCCACTGGGGCGCCCTGTCGGGGGTACACCGGAGGCTATTCGCGCGATCTCCCGAGATGACGTCTGGGATCATTACCGCGCCTCCTACACTCCGGACAATCTTGTGATTGCTGCAGCAGGGCATGTGGATCATGAGCATCTCATTGAGTTGGTTCAGTCAGGCTTGGCCGACTCGTCCTGGGCAGAGTTAGCCGCAGGACAAACCGTGCCCCGTCCTCGTCGATCAACGACGCCACTGCCCTCAACGCAGGCCTGGCCACGCGAGGTCACCACCCACCGCGATATTGAACAGGCCCACATTATTGTGGGAGCCCCGTCCATCCCTGCCGACGATGCGCGCCGCCCCGTTATGTCCGTCCTGGTCAATATTCTTGGCGGATCCATGTCCTCGCGGCTCTTCCAAGAAATCCGCGAGCGCCGCGGCCTGGCCTATACGACCTACGCTTTTGACGCTGCCTATAGTGATGCTGGCGCTTTTGGAATGTATGCGGGAACGTCAGCAAAAAACGCAAGCGAAGTGCAGGCCCTTATGCTGGCTGAACTCCATTCTTTGGCGGAGAAGGGTCCAACGGAAGAGGAACTACAGCGGGTTCGTGGGCAGGTGCGGGGCTCATTGGCGTTGGCAATGGAGTCGAATGCGTCGCGGATGTCGCGCCTGGGTCGCAGCGAAATTCATGGCTATTACCGCACGATTGACCAGCTTCTTGACCGTATTCATGAGGTCAGCGCCGAGCAGGTCCGTGATTTAGCGGCCGAGTTGTCAAAGGCGCCACCATGTATCGCCCTCCTTAACCCAAAAAATGCGTAAAGAAAGGACTCTACAGATGATTTCTGTTGCTGTGATTGGTGCCAAGGGGCGGATGGGCTCCACGGTATGCGCCGCGGTTGAGGGCGCGCCTGATATGGAGCTTGTGGCTCGCCTGGATGTGGGCGATGCAATTGACGCGCAGTCCCTGGCGGGAGCCAGTGTGGCGGTGGATTTCACCGTTCCGTCAGTGACGCAGGGGAATGTGTTGGCAGCCCTCGATGCGGGCGTGAATGTGGTGGTGGGCACGACAGGGTGGAGTGAGGATGCCCTGGCGCAGGTGCGTGAGCGTGCAGAAAAAGTGGGGCGTAGTGTCTTGATTGCGCCGAATTTTGCATTGTCAGCGGTATTGGCCATGCGTTTTGCGGCCCTTGCTGCCCCCTATTTTGAGTCGGTGGAGATTATTGAACTCCACCATCCAGCTAAGGTGGATGCTCCTTCGGGGACGGCGGCTCATACTGCTCGGGCTGTGGCGCGCGCCCGCGCGGAGGCGGGGTGTGGCCCGCTGCCCGATGCCACCGAAAGCGATCCTTTGGGGACCCGTGGTGGAAAAGTTGAGGGGATTCCGGTTCATGCGGTGCGCCTTCGTGGGTTGACAGCGCATGAGGAGGTGCTGCTGGGCAATCCTGGTGAGCAGCTGACAATTCGCACTGATTGTGTGGATCGAGAGTCTTTTATGCCTGGGGTTTTATTGGCGGTGCGTAAAGTTGTGGACCGGCCTGGGCTCACCATTGGTCTTGATGCTCTGGTGGAGTTGTGACAATGACTGCTGACCTGTCGGTTCGTCCTGGCCTGCCTGAAGATGCTGCCGCAATTGCCCGGATCCAATTGGGGTATATGCGGCGTATGGTGGCTGAGGTGGCAGGAGAGGACTCCGCGGCGGTAGCGTCCCTGCCGCCTCTGGAGGCGATGGCTGCGCAGTGGGGGCAGATCCTGAGTGTGCCAAGCCCCGATGGGTGCCACACGCTGGTGGCGCTGCATGGTCATGAAGTGGTGGGTTTTGCTTCGTGTTCTCCTGCCGCTGAAGTGTCCGCGGCATTTACTGCAACGAGGGCGGGGAGCGCCACTGATGAGGCTGATGTGGCCGGAGGTGATTCTGGGCGGACAATCCCTGGCGGGTGCGGCATTGACAATCTGGTGATTGATCCAGATTTTCTCCGTGCGGGGCATGCCTCGCGGCTGATTGCTGCCCTGAGTGATATCACCGGTGCTGAGGTTTTCCAGATGTGGGTGTGGGAGGCTGATGAGCCGCGGATTCGTTTCCTGTCGTCTTGTGGTTTTGGCCCGGCGGGTGTGCGTCGGGGCCTGACAATGAGTGAGGATCAGGTTCTGGTTGAGCACCTGTGGTGGTCAAAGAAATAGTGGCCAGACTGCCCAGTGTCATTGTGTGGACAGCGTGGAGACACGGTGGAGGCCTGACTTAGGCTCGTGATATGGCTGACACTCCTCACTACGAATTTGGCACGTTAACTACTGCAATGGTCACCCCATTTCATGAGGATGGGTCACTGGATATTGATTCTGCTGTTCGCCTGGCAACCCACCTGGTGGATCAGGGCTGCGACTCGATTTTGCTGTCCGGGACCACGGGGGAATCTCCGACCACTCACCAGCCAGAAAAGAATGATCTGACGCGCGCAGTTGTTGAGGCGGTGGGGGATCGGGCTTTCATTTTGGCGGGCGCTGGATCAAATGACACTGCCCACGCCACACGTATTGCTATAGGTGCTCAAGAATGCGGCGCTGATGGTCTTTTAGTGGTGTCTCCCTACTACAATCGGCCCTCACAAAAAGGCCTGCAGGCACATGTTTTAGCGATTACTGAGGCCACTGATCTGCCGGTTATGCTTTATGACATTCCAGGTCGTACAGGTCTTGCTTTTTCTGATGAGACCCTCGATATTCTGGCGGAGCATGACCGTATTCGCGCGGTGAAAGATGCGACAGGAAATGTCGAAGCCGGTGTGGAAAGAATGCACCGGACGGGCCTGACCTACTATTCCGGTGATGACGGATTAAATTTCGCGTGGAAAACCGGGGGCGCTGCCGGATTTATTTCTGTGGTCTCCCATATTGCTGCTGCGCACTACCGGCGTCTGCTCACTCTTCTGGACGCGGGCGAGATAGAGCAAGCCCGCGAATTGTCGTGGAGCCTGCGGCCACTGGTACACGCTGTTATGGGTGGTGGCCAGGGCGCTGTAATGGCGAAATGGGCGGTGCATCTTCAAGGACTCATCTCCACCCCGACAGTGCGGCTCCCATTGGTCGCTCCAGATGAGGAAGAGATCGCACAGTTACGTTCAGCATTAGAAGCAGCGGAACTCTTATAAAAACGCTCCGCCCCGCCCTCGTCCCTCCTGGGTCACGATCTCACATGGCACAATTGGCACCATGAAGCCTCTATACGAGAATCTCGCTGCCCCTTCTCCTTTGGAAGCTGGGGCGCTGCGTGTCATCCCCTTGGGGGGACTGGGCGAGGTCGGACGCAATATGAATGTCCTCGAATGCGATGGGAAACTCCTGATCGTTGACTGCGGAGTCCTCTTCCCTGAGGTCTACCAGCCCGGTGTTGACTTGATCCTCCCGGACTTTTCGTGGATTGCTGACCGCCTGGATGATGTCGTGGGCCTGATTTTGACCCACGGCCACGAAGACCATATTGGCGCTGTCCCTTACCTGGCGAAACTGCGCGACAATATCCCCACCTATGGTTCTGATCTGACCCTGGCCTTTACTGAACCAAAGTTGCGTGAGCATCGCCTGCCCGATGCGGATATGCATGTCGTCGCTGGGGGAGACCGCGTGAACCTGGGCCCCTTTACGGTGGAGTTTATCCAGGTCACCCACTCTATCCCCGATGCGCTCGCTGTGTATGTGCGTACCGAAGCAGGCAGCGTCGTCATTACTGGCGACTTTAAAATCGACCACCAGCCCCTGGATGGGCGCCTGACTGATCTGCCCGCCTTGGGACGGATTGGCACCGAAGGCGTCGATCTTTTTATGGTCGATTCCACCAATGCGGAAGTTCCCGGATTTATCCCTTCAGAACGGGAAATCGGCCCCGTTGTGGAACGCATTATTGACGACGCTACCGGCCAAGTGGTGGTCTCTGCTTTTGCTTCCCATGTGCACCGCGTTCAACAGGTCCTCAATGCTGCCCATAAGGCAGGCCGTTATGTGTGTTTCGTTGGCCGCTCTATGGAACGCAATATGCGTATTGCCGAAGAAAAAGGCTATCTCACTGTCCCGCAGGGCCTGATTGTGGATGCCCAAGCCCTCAATGAAGCCCCTGAGGATGAACGCCTGTGGATTGCCACCGGCTCCCAGGGGGAACCAATGGCGGCCCTGGCCAGGATGGCCGGTGGCTCGCACCGCTATGTCACCCTTGACGCTGGTGACACCGTGATTTTGGCGTCGTCGTTGATTCCCGGTAATGAAACGGATGTTAACCGGGTGATTAATGACCTGACCCGTTTGGGCGCGAAAGTTTTCCACCAGGGCAATGCGAAAGTCCACGTGTCGGGGCACGCCTATCAAGGCGAATTGTTGACTTTCTATAATCTTGTTCGCCCTCGTAATGTTATGCCTATCCACGGCGAATTACGCCACCTTGTTGCTAACGGCCAACTCGCTGTCTCTACTGGCGTGGAAGCCGGACGCATCGTTTTAGCCGATGGGGGAGTGTGCGTTGACCTGAAAGACGGCGACGCCCGTATTAGTGGCGCAGTCCCATGCGAATTAGTTTTCGTTGACGGTCAATCCATTGGGGAAATCTCCGAAGAAGAACTCGCTCAACGCCGCACCCTCGGCTCAGAAGGATTCGTTTCGGTCTATGCCGTCGTTGAACGCGATACTGGCGTGGTCCTGTCCAAGCCTGTGATTCGCGCTATTGGGATGGCAGAAGATGACAGCGTCTTTGACGAAGTCCGCCCACAGGTCGAGTCCGCCCTGAAAGACGCGGCCGCCCCTGGGAAAGTCGATCCCTACATGCTGCAACAAGCTATGCGCCGTGTCCTGGGCCGGTGGGTTGCTAAACGCCTGCGCCGCAAACCCATGATTGTGCCCGTCGTCGTTGAGCAGTAGGACCTAAAACCAGCGGACCTTGGCCCGCGGAAACTCAGGAGGCCCCAATGGGGAGGTTTATTTCCACCCACTCAGTGGTACTTGTTCTGCCTATGAATATTGACCGCCTGCCCGATCGGGGCGGGTCAGTCATCGCTGCGGCAGCAATGTCCCGCCCGGGAGGCGGATTTACCACCCTTTCTGCAGGAGCAGCTTTCGGCGTGCGCGCCGCGCTGGCCTCCCCATTGGGAACCGGCCCCAACTCCTTTACTGTCCGCCAACAACTTGTTGAGGCCGGGGTGCAAATCCTCACTCAGGAACTTGTTGGCGATATTGGGGTGGCCATCCAACTCATTGAATCCAATGGGCAAATGACTTCCGTGGTCACTGCCGGAGTTGAAGCCGAACCCTCCCGACAGGCTCTGGACAATCTCGTCCTCCAACCCGGGGATGTCATCCATATTTCCGGTGCGGACCTTGCCTCCGACCTCAGTTGGAAAACCCTATCCGGGTGGGGTGCGGCCCTGCCTGCTTCGGTGCGGCTGGTCGTTTCTGTTGCCCCAGCGGTGGCAGAAGTCCCTATTGCTGCCTGGCGGCAACTTTTCCGCCGCGCTGATGTTGTCACTATGAATCGTCGCGAAGCCACGACTTTAGCTGACCGTCTGGCCGCTGAAGACCCGGCCCTGACCATTCGCGATCTTCTTGGCCCCACCGCCTCGATTGTCCATCGAATGGGCTTATCAGGTTGTGAAATCCAAAGTGGCATTGACAGCCCACGAGTCCACGTCCCTGCCTTTGTTTCCGAAACGGTTGATACCGCAGGGGTAGGGGATACCCATATTGCGGTCATGTGCGCGGCCCTCCTGGAAGGTAAGGACCTGACTGAAGCGTGCCGCTGGGCTAATGCTGCCGCGTCACTGACAATTTCTCAGCCATCAGCTCTGCCTGTGCCCACCCGTGATCAGATTGAGAAGGTTCTGCGTGAGGGGAAACTCATCGACTCCCCTGAAGCGGCGCGGCGCCTCTAAAAGAGACCCTCTGGCGCGGTAGCGTCAAAGCACCATGGCCCAAAAGTCCACATCCCAGAAAAAGGGGAGCTCGTCCTCGCGCTCCTCCTCATCGACGCGCTCATCGAAACGTTCCTCCGCAGTTGACGTTCCCCCAGGCCTGCTGGCCCAAGTGTTTTCGGCGATTGCCCGAGGCGCTGTCGCCATCTACCGCGGGTGGCGCGCCGTAGATCCACAGGTGAAACGCGATGCGCTGGCCTTTATTTGCATTGGTATTGCGATACTGGTGGCCCTGCGTGAATGGTTTGGCATATCTGGGCAAGCCGGCACATTTATTCACACGATTGCTGCCGGCTCTGTTGGTATTTTCTCAGTTGTCCTGCCGCTGCTTCTGGTCGTTGTTGCCAGTGAACTTTTCAGGGCGCGCCTGGGCAATTCCGCGCTGCCACACCATTTCGCTGGGGGAATCGGTGCGGCGACAGCACTGGCAGGACTTGTGCATGTGACGCAAGGAAATCCTGCCTATGACTCGATTGACTCCCTCGCTCGGGCTGGCGGGTTACTGGGCTGGTTTATTGCCCGGCCACTGACACATTTACTCTCCCCCTGGGGGGCGGGCGCCATATTAGTGCTCGTCCTTGCCTACTCACTGTTATTGGCCACGCGTACCCGGGTTGCTGACGTTCCGCACCGTATGCGTGAACTCATTGCCATGTTTACTGGCGGGCCCATGCCTGTGCGCAAAGATGAGGCCCCAGAATCCAGTGACGAGGGCGGGGCCGGAACTAAAAGGCGGAGAAAAAAGAAAAACGAGACCCTGGCCGCAGGGGAGGATCCTTTCCTTGACTCTTACGAGGGGGATGAGTCCTTTACGAAGGCTGCGCAGGTTTCTGACATTGCGCCGCCTATTCCCGCAGGAAATGGTCTGGATGACCTGGACCCCACTCCCGTCCATGGCATTGATATCACCGGTGTTCAAGCGGCAGTAGGGACCGGACTTGATGGGCATACCGAGGTCATGCAGGTTCCTGCGCTGACTGAACCTGAACAGCCTGCGCCCCCGGCCTCGTCAATGGATCCGCAGGACACGGGACCACAAGAACTGGCCCCGCCACCCCACACGGAAGAACCCGCGGGCGCTTTCCAACCCGAACTAGATTCCTCCATTGCCTACACGCTGCCCGATGAGGAAATCCTGGTCCGCGGCGCCCCCCATAAGACGCGATCAGCTGTCAATGACCAAGTGGTGCGCGCCCTCCAACAGGTTTTCGCCGAATTTAATGTTGACGCGAAAGTCACCGGATTTTCCCGTGGGCCCACAGTCACCCGCTACGAGGTTGTCCTTGGGCCAGGCGTAAAAGTCGATCGCCTGACGAATCTGTCAAAGAATATTGCCTACGCCGTCGCCTCTGCCGACGTGCGTATTTTGGCGCCTATCCCCGGTAAGAGCGCTATCGGCGTGGAAATCCCCAACTCTGACCGCGAAACCGTGGCCCTGGGTGATGTCCTGCGTAGCGGCGCCGCCAAACGTAACCAACACCCGCTGGTTGTGGGCGTCGGTAAAGACGTTGAAGGCGGCTATGTGGTCACCAACCTGGCAAAAACGCCGCACCTTCTTGTTGCTGGCCAAACCGGCTCCGGTAAATCCAGCTTTGTTAACTCCATGATTACCTCCATTATGGTGCGCGCCACCCCCAACCAGGTCCGCATGATTCTCGTGGACCCCAAACGCGTGGAACTCACCATTTATGAAGGTATTCCCCACCTGATTTCCCCGATTATTACCGACCCGAAAAAGGCCGCAGAAGCCCTCGAATGGGTGGTACGGGAAATGGACGCCCGCTACGACGACCTCGCGACCTACGGCTTTAAACACGTCGATGACTTCAATAAGGCCATTGAATCCGGGCAAGTCCAAGCACTACCCGGATCAGAACGCGTCCTACGGCCCTACCCCTATTTGCTGGTGGTCGTTGACGAACTCGCTGACCTCATGATGGTGGCGCCACGCGACGTGGAAGCCTCCGTCCAGCGCATTACGCAGCTGGCGCGCGCCGCTGGTATTCACCTGGTGCTGGCCACCCAGCGTCCCTCCGTTGACGTGGTCACCGGCTTGATTAAAGCCAATGTGCCTTCCCGTCTGGCTTTCGCCACCTCCTCATTGGCGGATTCGCGAGTCATTTTGGACCAGCCCGGCGCAGAAAAACTCATTGGCCAAGGCGACGCCCTGTATCTGCCTGCGGGCGCTGGCAAACCCATGCGTGTGCAGGGCGCATGGGTCACAGAATCAGAAATCCACCAGATCGTCCAGCACGTCAAGTCACAGATGGAAGTGTCCTATCGTGAGGACGTCGTCGCCCCCGCCACCACCGCTAAAGTCGCCGAAGATATTGGCGACGACCTGGACGACCTGTTGCTTGCCGCTGAACTCGTGGTCTCCACCCAATTGGGATCGACCTCCATGCTGCAACGCAAACTACGTAAAGGCTACGCGCGCGCTGGCCGCCTCATGGACCTGCTGGAATCACGCGGAGTGGTGGGCCCATCAGAAGGATCCAAACCACGCCAAGTGCTGGTCCAACCCGAAGGCCTGCCCGAGGTCCTTGCCATGCTCCGCGGGGAACAAAGCCCCGCGCCAGCCGCTGCCCCAGCCGCACCTGTTGCGACAGTCACCCCACTCATGCCGGTTTCACCGCCAGCACCCTCACCGGCAGAAATGGCCGCCCAGGGGGCAACAGCCCAAGGCGGTGAGAACCCAGCAGGGGAAGATATTGACGCCCCAACGACGGCAGTCCCTTCCCTTGTGACCGGTAACGAGGCCGGGGCACAGGCAGAAAACCCGACTCCTCACACAAGTGACCTGCCACCAGAAAACCCGAACGCGGGCGCCGGTGACGGCCAAGGGGCCGAAGAATCTGTTGAAACCCGAGCCGTGCCCCGGCCCGCGGCCGACCCCTACGCAGGACACGACTTTGGCGGCCGACATGACTGGGTCGATGCAGAAGAAGAACCAGATGAGGACGCGTGGCAGTTAACTGGACGCTAATCAGCGCCTGATCGGCCAATAATGACCATCAGCAGTTAGGATCAAGGTATGTCGGACAATAGTTCAGGGATCCAGGCCTCCCCACAGGTTTCCGCCGTCAATGTGCCCAATGCACTCACGGTATTGCGGCTGATTTTGGTGCCCGTCCTCTTATGGATGCTCCTCCAAGACTCCGTTGCCATTAGCGGGTGGGCGGCGCTAGCCGTATTCCTTTTTGCCGCATTTACTGATGCCCTTGATGGTCATATTGCGCGCTCGCGGAATCTCATTACGAATTTCGGCCGTATTGCTGATCCTATTGCTGATAAAGCGCTGACTCTGGGTGCCTTTATTATCTTCTCCTACCTGGGTCAATTACCCTGGTATTTCACTATTGCGGTGGCCATCCGCGAATTGGGAGTCACGCTGCTACGCGCCATCCTTTTGCGTAGAGGTGTTGTCGTCTCGGCGAATTCTGGCGGCAAACTCAAAACCGCTCTCCAGATGATTCTCATTACAGTCTTGATTATTCCCTGGGTGACATTTATGCCTGACGCCACTTTAGGGTTTATGGGAATCGGGATTTCTATCCTTGCGGGATTCACTTTAGGCGTGACCTTATGGACTGGTGGCGTCTACCTCTATGAGGCCCTGCGCGCTGGCAAAACCTCCGGCGACAGTGATGCTGTGGCGCAGACATCAGCATCGCAGGACAGCGTGCCCGCTATGCCGCGTCGTGAAAGCGTTATGCCCACGGTCCTTCCCTCATCTGTTGACGAGGGCGGAGCCGAAACTGGCGCACACACTGCCACTCCTGAACCCGTCGCCACTTTTGAAAGCCGCGATGAGTATCAGGTGGAAACAACGCCAGCGGCTCCTCCCTCCGGGGCGCCAGCCAGCACGGACGTGCCTGCCGCAGTGCCGACGCCAATGGCTCCACCCCAGGGCATACCTGCGAGTACTGACATGCCTGGACCGCCTCAAGGGAAGAGGGCGCCTATTGCTGCTCCTCCCAGCGGCGCGCCAACCAGCACTCAGCCGCCTGTCGCGCATGGTGCGACTGGAGCGCCGCATGAGGACACCGCTGACGGGGTGATTACGCGCGCGCCTGTGAGTGACAATGCGGCCCCGCCCTCGTCGAATGACCAGCCAGCGAAGCCGCAGGGGACAACCACGCGAATCCCGCGCCTGCCTTCGCCTGAAGAAAACCCAGATGAGCCCTATATGGTGGTCATCGACCCGCCTCTGCCCCCACGTCACTGAGATTTTGGACACCTCAGCTGCGAAGTTCACAGCTTTTCCATTGGCTCAACTGGCGATCCTGGCGTGCATATGTGGGTGCAAAGACCTAAAGTCAAGTCATGACGATTTTCCCCACCTCTCCGACGCTACTACGCACCGAAATCGGTGATGTCCTGCGTAACCTGCGTCAGAACCAGGGGCGCACTTTGCGTGAGGTATCCTCGGAAGCTCAAGTTTCCCTTGGCTACCTTTCTGAGGTCGAGCGCGGACAGAAAGAAGCATCTTCTGAACTGCTCGAAGCTATTTGTGGCGCCCTTGGAGTGCCCCTGTGGTTTGTTCTCCGTGAAGTTTCTGATCGTATGGCCGAAGCTGATGGTTCGATTGTGGCCTCCTCCGCCCAGATTGCCCCAATGCCTGTAGCCCTCATTTCCTGAGCGGTGAAACGATCAGAATTCTGGGCTGCCGTTGACGAAGTGTATGGATCGGCACTGGGCCGGTCCTACACCAGCGATCTTTATCTTGTGACATTAGGGTCCACTGCCTGCGACGCATTAGACGCGGGCGTGGACCCTAATCTCATCTGGGATGCCCTTGTGACAGAGACAGGAATGGGTGAGCAAGCCCGGTGGATACACCGGATCGACCCGAAAGAGCGCGCGCGGCGCAGAAGATAAAGCGGTGGCCTGGGCGCGTCGCCTGTTAGAGGTAGTGGCTCCGGTTATTGCCGGCGAGCCAGTAGTGTATTGATTGCCAGGCATACCCCGAAAAATCCAGCAACGCTGAGATACGCTGCGGCCACGGACAATTCAATGACGAATCCAATGACGGGCAATACCGCTGCCGTTGTTACGCCAATCACTGCTTGACGTAGGGCGCCGACTTTTCCAATGACACTGTCCTTAACATTGCTCTGGAGAAAACTGACCTGTTGACTCGAAGACAGGGCCATACCAGCCCCAAGAATTACCGAGCCAAGGCAGGCAAAAAACGGTGCAGGAATGTGTGGGGCGAGGGTGGCGGCCAAGGTAGCCAGGCCGAGAATCTGAATCGCATAGCCAAGTGAAATACTCCTGCGCAGCGATGTGGTGCGGGTAAGTGCCTTTTTCCCAATAAAGGTGACCAGCAGTGCTCCGCCAGCAAAAAGCGCATCCAGAATCCCCAACCAGAAGGGGGAGGTGAAAACCTGAGCGACGAGCGGCGCCAGGGCCACAGTAAACGCTGAAATCGTGACAAAGTCGGCGCCCACTAAAAGGAGAGCGAAAACCTTCGGCCACTGGGCGAAATCGCGGAGAATATCGCGCCAGCGGGCCTGGGAATTCTCCGAGGGCGGGGTGTGGGAACGAATACGTGACTTCGCTACCCATAATGAGGCCGCAGCGAGGGCAAAAGCCACGCTAGCGATTCCAAACGCCACTAACTCTCCCGCATAGGCGAGGGCGGCGGCACCTATTGCGCCACCAATAATTTGTCCTCCTTGAACGGAAACTGTCCAGCGGAGATTATAGAGAGGTAACTCTATGGGGCTGACTGTGCGTGGCCCGGCAGCAAAAATCCCTGCCCGATAAAAGGGGCGAAGAATATTCATAGCAATACCCAAGGCCAAGCCAGCCAAAGGAAAATGGTGGGGAGCAGCAATATAGGCCGCCACGGAGACTGCGGCAAGAAAAGACGCCCACATACACAGCAGCGCGCTATTTATCCGGTCGGAAAGAGTGCCAGCAATGGCTGCGAGAAGAATCGGCCCAATATATTCGATAGTAACAACCGCAGTAAAGACAGCAACAGAGCCTGTGCTATGGAAAAGGGATTGACCCAAAACAATGGTGTAACAGCCGGAGGCGAAGTTAAAAAGGCCAGAGCCAAGGAGAAGTGGGGCTCCTGGTAAAGATATGCGCGCCATTGGGTTATTCGTGCCCCGCCCTCGTTTATTTTTCGGACAGAAGCGAATCGATATGGGCTAGCCCCGCGTCTGCCATTGCGGCAACCACGCCATCTAACCATTCTGGCATTGGCGGCTGATCTGCCCCAATATAGGGGCGAACTAAACCATAAGGGAATTGCTGGATAATGACCGCCACATAATCGATAGCGTGTGCAGATCCAAATCGTTTTTCCGTCACCTCTGCGATCACTGAAAAAACGTCGTCATTGAGGGTCTCAATAGTGCGTCGTAGATCCTTTGGGCATTGCGCGAAGTCTGGATCCTCATGGTTGATTTTCACCACTAGATCCTCGTGATGGAAAAGGGTTAATGCGCGTGCTTCATAAGGATTTTCTCGGCAATAACGCGGAATAGATTGTGCCGCTGCAATAAGGGCTCGATGAGGGTCGGTAAAGGAATGGAGTGCGCGAAGAAACTCCGTCTGAAAACGCTGAATACTACGCACCCATAAGGCCGCTAATAACACCTCGCGAGTAGGAAAACGGTAATAGAGAGAGGCGGGTCGAGCCTGCGCGATCTCCACCACCTGCGCAACGGTGGTCTGCGTGCCGCTGTGGGCCACCGCTTGCAATGCGGCGTCAAGTAAGGACTCTTCGCTGAACTTTGGAGGCCGGCCCATAAGGGGAGCGTAGCAGGGTGGCGTATGGTAGTTTTTGAGCATGGAATCAAAAACGCCCTGGGTTGGCTGGTCGCTCATCGCCATCGGCATTCTTCATAACGCTGTTGGGGTAGTTATGGGGTGGCCCATTCTGTTGGAGGGGCTAGCTGCAGGAGGTATTAATGTCTGGGAGGAAACCCCTTGGCGCTCCTTTATCTACTGGTTTTTGATCTGCGGCTTTGCTCTGATGTTAATGGGCGGGGCGGTGGTGCCAAATGAAAGGCGAGGGGAGGTGGCGTCTTGGGGATGGATTAGCGGATTGGGTCTACTCGCTATTGGTGGAGTGGTGACTATGCCTATTTCCGGATTCTGGACCCTGCTGATTCCTCTGGGGATTTCCGTAGTACGGCGGGTGCGCGCTGAGCGTGAGTGAGGGTTGACTGTTATCCACAGCGCAAATGGCGTCATTGGGGGCGTGTCACTGGCGATCGAACACATGTTCGTCTATATTCACATTCGGATGACAACGCTACCCCCCAAATTCACAGGTGGAGATGGGGAGTAACGCAAATGTGGGTGGTCGCGCATATCGTCATTTGTGTCCCCCGGAGAGGGGAGACACCTCACGACCAGATGAGCAACCGGGCCGGAGAGGCCCACAACCCGATGGGAGAACACCATGGCAGCACGGAAAAGCGCAACCAGCGCTGGCGCACAAACTGATCGCCACAAGGCTCTTGAAGTAGCCCTGGCCCAAATCGATAAGCAATTCGGTAAGGGCTCGGTCATGCGCCTGGGTGACGATAATCGTCCCCCTGTACAGGTCATCCCCACCGGGTCTTTAGCTCTGGACGTGGCCTTAGGAATTGGCGGCCTGCCCCGTGGCCGCGTTATTGAAATCTACGGCCCAGAATCTTCCGGTAAAACCACTGTCGCCCTCCACGCTGTGGCCAATGCCCAAAAGGCCGGCGGAAATGCGGCCTTTATTGACGCCGAACACGCTCTCGATCCGGTGTATGCCCGGGCACTGGGTGTGGACACTGACGCCCTTCTCGTATCCCAGCCTGATACTGGCGAACAGGCCCTCGAAATTGCTGACATGCTGATTCGCTCGGGTGGCATTGACATTATTGTCATTGACTCCGTGGCAGCCCTGGTCCCTAAAGCTGAAATTGAAGGCGAAATGGGGGACTCCCACGTTGGTTTGCAGGCCCGCCTCATGAGTCAAGCCCTGCGGAAAATTACCGGTGCCCTATCGGCTACCGGCACCACCGCTATTTTCATTAACCAGCTGCGTGAAAAGATCGGCGTATTCTTTGGCTCCCCGGAAACCACTACCGGCGGTAAAGCCCTGAAGTTCTACGCATCTGTGCGTATTGACGTGCGGCGCATTGAAACCCTCAAAGAAGCAGGCGCCCCTGTAGGCAACCGGACCCGCGCCAAAGTTGTGAAGAATAAAATGGCCCCGCCCTTTAAGCAGGCCGAATTCGACATTGTCTACGGCAAGGGAATTTCCCGCGAAGGCTCCATTATTGATATGGGCGTCGAAGCAGGAATTATCCGCAAATCCGGGTCCTGGTTTACCTATGGAGATGACCAACTCGGGCAGGGTAAAGAAAATGTCCGCCAATTCCTGGTGGATAACCCTGAACTTGCCCAGGAAATCGAGAATAAGATTCTCGCTGAACTGGGCGTGGGCGATGGCGCTGAAGAGCCCGCTCCTGAAGAACCCGCACTCAAAGTTGTCTCCTCTAAAGACGCTCCCGCTAAAGAATCTGCCGCAAAGGACAGTCCTGCGAAAGAACCTGCCGCTAAATCTGGCGGCCGTGGGTCGAAGTCGCGTCCTGCAGTAGATCCTTCAGAAGACGCTGGTTTCTGATCGGAGTTTCTCATGGTCGATTATCGCGACCCTGATGACAATCCTGATCTGCCGAGGAAAGGCCGCTCCTCCCCGGGGGAGCGGCTTGCCCGCATGAGGGAACGTAACGCCGCCTTGAGCGGTGTTGAAGCAATAGAAGCAGCACGGGAAGTCGCCTTGCGGCAATTGGATGCGCGTTCCCGTTCGCGAGCCCAACTGCATACGGCAATCACCTCCCGAGGATTTTCTAGCGACATTGCCGATGAGGTTCTCGAACGCCTGGCACGGGTGGGCCTGGTTGATGACGCGGCCTACGCCGGCGCACTAGTGCGCGACCGTTTTCGTGGCAGCGGCAAAGTGGGCCGTGCCCTTTTAGAAGACCTTCGCCGCCGCGGTATTGGTGAAGAGGATATTCGCACCGCCATGGACTCTATTGACCCTGAAGACGAAGTCCAGCGGGCCCGCGAATTAGTGGAATCAAAACGGCGTGCTATGGCAGGTGTGCCGCGCGATGTTGCCTGGCGGCGTTTAAGTGGCGCTCTGGCCAGAAAAGGCTACTCTTCAGGTGTAGCCATGCGCGTTATTCGTGACGCTCTTGAGGAGTGGGACAATGACAACACTGGAGACTAAATACGAGTCGATTGACTGGGCGTCGCTAGAACATGCCTATGGCCCCGCAGATGATCTTCCGCCTATTTTGATGGATCTGATGGATCCGGAAAAAGCAGAAGCCGCGATTGACCAATTGTGGATGGGGCCTTTCCATCAGGAAACGCTCTATACCTCTACAGGACCCGCTATGGCGATTGCGGCGCTGTTCTTGGCGCATGGGAAATGCCCAGCGCCGGAAAAACTTGGCGAACTTCTGGTCGCTTTTGCTGATACCACTGACATCTATAGCCCCTACGCCAACGACCCTGATGATGAGCTCCGCACCATTGTGACCTCCTGCCTGGAAGCAGTGGCTGATAGCGCCGAGTTTCTTCTGCCGTGTGTTTCTGGGGACGGTCCGGTAGCGTGGACAGCTGTTGCTTTACAGAAATACCACCCACGTAAGGAGAAAGAAGCAATCCCAGCGCTAATTCAGCGCTTCCAAGTGGGGGATGATGACATTGCTGCGTTATGCGGGTGGACACTTGGCTCTTCTGGGGTGACTCTACTTTCCGGGGTTCCCTCAGGTAGTCAGCGCGAAGCGATCTACCTTCTGGGGAGTGCTTTTAGTGGGCACTACCCGGCAGGAAAGGCCGCTGATCTGGCACACAACTTCGAGAATTGGGCACCCCTCTTAGCAAAAATCGCTGGCGGGGAACAGGAATTAGGGTCGTGGCTTGCTCGGGCTAATCCTGAAGCTGCCACCTATTTTCTTGAGGCGGCGCCTCCTAGTGATCGTGAGGTCCTGCGCGGCCTGACCCACGTGGCGCGTACTTCCAGGCGGTGGGGCCCACTCGCAGCCGAGGCTGTGGTGGCGCATGTGATGAATCCGCAGTGCTCTATTGACCCGGCTGATCTCATCCTCAACCTGCGTCAGCTAGCTCCTGATGAGAGCGTTCGGGAGGCACTGATTGTTGCTGCGGGGCGCTGCGAGACTTCGGGCCCGTGGGGCGCGACGCGCGCGGATTTGCGTGCAGATGTGGTGATGTCCCTTGTGGAAGCAGGGGATCCTCGGTGGGAGGACGTCCTTGAGAAATTTATTCGGGGAACCCACCCACATAAGTCCTACACGGCCGATACCAGCGTCTATTCAGCTACCTCCTTCCATTGGCTCTTCCATCAAGCAAATCCTCAGCCAAGTCGGCGGGTAGTGGCAGCAGTTGTTGATGCCATTAGAGCCGGTGATGACAAAGTCCGTGAACTGCTATCACTGATCTCCGAGTGGCCGCGTGATATCTGTATTGACGTTATTCCACTTGCCCGGCAGCGTCTTCCAGAGGACCTTTTTCTATTGGCAGCGTTGGCCCGTTGGGACGATAAGGAAGGCCTGCCACTGATCGAAGAGAAACTCAAAGGCGTCGAGCTCAACGAATCTCAGCAACTAGCACTAAGTGTGCTACGTGGTGAAACTGATCCGATTGAGTTAGATATCCGTCGAAAGAATGCCTCCGGCCTCAGCGACATCAATGAATTGTATACCACTGTTTTTAGCGAGAAAGACTGGGGAAACCTGCCAAGGTGGGAGGTACGCTCGCTGGTGACGTCTGCTGCCGAATACGTTGACCTGACGGGGCAGTGGCCCGGGAGAATTGACTACTTCATTGACCTGGTTCTTTTAGGGTGCACGCACGGTTATCCGTTGGAGTCGATTGCACTGGCCGAAAAGGCTCCCGTCCTCGCCCCTGAAATTCAACGGGAGGTTGCGGGCCTTTTGCGCGAGGAAATCGCTAAGGATCGGCGATTGCCGTCAATTGGTTTTGCTGCGGTTGATGACGAGATTTTCCTGTCCCGTGCCCGCGTCCTTCTTGCCCAGCTAGAAAACAATTAACGAGGGCGGGATGAGGCTGATGCTGACAACAGGGACGAAATATGACTCTATTGACTGGGGCTCATTGAAACAAGGTTATGGGCCCGCTGATGATCTTCCGCCTATCTTGATGGATCTGACAGATCCAGAAAAAGCCGAAGGCGCTATAGAGCACTTATGGATGGGACCGTTCTACGAGAACACTCTCTACTCTTCGACCGGCCTTGTCATGGCAATTGCGGCGCGGTTCTTGGCACAGGGCAAATGCTCACGCCCAGAAGAACTGAGCACACTTCTCTTTGCCTTTGCTAATCTGGTGGAAATCTATAGTCAGGCTAGTGACGATCTTGATGACGAGATGCGCGCTGTTGTTGCCTCGTGCCAGGTCGCATTGGCTGATAGTGCGGAGTTTCTTCTGCCCTGTGTGGGTGGGGATGGGCCAATAGCTCGGACAGCTATTGGTTTCCAGAAATACCACCCGTGTAGGGCTGAGGAAGCAGTCCCGGCATTGCGTCAGCGGCTCCTTGCCAATGATGATGATATTGCCTTGTTCTGCGCGTGGATGCTTGGACATCTGGGAGTCGTTTTACCTGCTGGAGTTCCCGCAGACAGTACTCGTGAGGAGAGCTACCTTCTGGGGAGCGCCTTTGGTGGGCATTACCCGGCAGAAAAGACGGTGGACCTGGCAAGAAACTGGGCGCTGTGGATCCCAATACTGGAGCTCCTTTCTGGGGACGAAGGAATAGGTGAATGGCTTGCCCGGGTCAATCCTCAAGCCGCCACATATTTTCTTGGGGCGGCTCTACCGCGGGACCGGACGATTTTTCATGGGCTGACCCTGGTGGCGCGCACTTCCAGACAGTGGGGGCCAATGGCCGTTGAGGCGATCGTGACGCATGTGATGAATCCACAGTGCTGCATCGATCCAACGGATCTCATTGGAAGTCTGCGCCAACTGCTTCCAAATGAACGTGTGTGTGATGCCCTAATCGTCGCGGCGCAACGCTACGAAACCGCGGGGCCGTGGCCCATCCGGGCCGATGTGCGCGCATATGTAGTGATGTCCCTTGTGGAAGCAGGCGATCCTCGTTGGGAGGACGTCCTTGAGAAGTTTATCCGAGGAACCCACCCCCATAAGTCTTATACGGTTAATATCGGTCTCTCTTCAGTTCAGGCCTTCCACGGGCTCTTTCATCAGGTGAATCCTCAGCCAAGTCAGCGAATTGTGGCAGCAGCTATCGATGCCGTGACAGCTGGCGATAAAAATGCCCGTGAACTGTTATTGCTGATTTCCCAGTGGCCGCGTGATATCTGTATTGACGCTATCCCTTTGGCGCGGCAGAGATTACCTGAGGATCTGCATATGCTGACCGTGTTGGCTCGTTGGGGGGATAAAGAAGGCCTGCCACTGATCGAAGAGAAACTCAAAGGCGTCGAGCTCAACGAATCTCAGCAACGAGCGTTGAGTGTGTTACGCGGCGACAGTGACTCGATCGACATAGATACCCGATGGAAGAATGCTTCTCGCCAGGGTGATGTCGATGAGCTGTATACCCATGTGTTTAGTGAAAAGGAAGGGGACCCCTTGCCAGCGTGGGAGGCACATTCGCTGCTGACGTCTGCCGCCGAATACGTTGACCTGACAGGGCGCTGGCCCGGGACTGCCGAGTATTTCATTGACTTGATTCGTTTAGGGTGCGCGAATGACCATCCCCTGGATGCTATTGCACTGGCCGAAAAGGCTCCCGTCCTCGCCCCTGAAATTCAACGGGAGGTTGCGGGCCTTTTGCGCGAGGAAATCGCTAAGGATCGGCGATTGCCGTCAATTGGTTTTGCTGCGGTTGATGACGAGATTTTCCTGTCCCGTGCCCGCGTCCTTCTTGCCCAGCTAGAAAACAATTAACGAGGGCGGGGCGAGGCTGATGCTGACAACGGGGACGAAATATGACTCTATTGATTGGGCTGCTTTAGAACATGCTTATGGGCCCGCTGATGATCTTCCGCCTATTTTGATGGATCTGATGAATCCAGAAAAGGCGGAAGGGGCTATTGATCAGTTATGTATGGGCCCTCTCCACCAGGAAACGCTCTATACCTCCACGGGTCCCGCTATGGCGATTGCGGCGCTTTTCCTGGCTGAAGGTAAGTGCCCGTTCCCAGAAGAACTCAGTGAACTTCTTGCCGTTTTTGCTGACCTGGTAGAAATCTACGTTCAGGACGATAGCGAACTAGAAGATGACGAAGAGACTATTGGGATCATTGCCTCGTGTCAGGAAGCATTGGCTGATAGTGCGGAGTTTCTTCTGCCCTGCGCGGCCGGGGATGGGCCAATAGCTCGGACGGCTATCGCTTTCCAGAAATACCACCCGCACAGGGAAAAAGTCATTCCAGTGTTAACACAGCGCCTTCTTGGCAGTAATGATGACAATGCCGTGTTGAGTGCCTGGATATTGGGATGCCTGGGTGGCGCTTTCCCTGCCAGCATTTCTGCTGAGAACTCGCTTTATGACCTTTATCTTTTGGGAAGAGCCTTTGGTGGGTACTGTCCCGCGGAAAACACCGTGGGCCTCGCAAAAAACTGGCCAAATTGGGCGCCTTTGCTCGAGAAAATTGCCGGTGAAGATGGGGTGGGTGCATGGCTTGCCAGGGCCAATCCTGAAGCTGCCACCTATTTTCTTGAGGCTGCCCCACCGTGTGATCGTGAGGTCCTGCGCGGCCTGACCCATGTAGCGCGTACTTCCAGGCGGTGGGGTCCGGTGGCTGCTCGGGCGGTCGTTGCGCATGTGATGAATCCGCAGTGCTGCATTGACCCGGCTGATCTCATCCTCAACCTACGTCAACTAGCTCCTGATGAGAGCGTTCGGGAGGCACTTATTGTGGCTGCGGGGCGCTGCGAAACCGAAGGGCCCTGGGGCGCGACGCGCGCGGATTTGCGTGCGGACGTGGTGATGTCCCTTGTGGAAGCAGGGGATCCCCGCTGGGAGGACGTCCTTGAAAGCCTTATTCGAGGAACCCACCCACATAAGTCCTACATGGTGAGCACCAGTGAAACTGGCAGTATGGGGATGTCAACGCCTTTTCACGAGGCAAATCCGCAGCCGAGTCGCCGAATTCTGAAGGCAGTTCTTAAGGTGGCGAAAAAGGGCAACAAAGAATCCAGTTCTCTTCTGTCTCTGATTTCCTGCTGGCCACCTGATTTCTGTGCGGAGGCTATTCCTCTTGCTCGCCAGTGTCTTCCGCAGGACCCGTTTATGATGACAGTTTTGGCAAGGTGGGAGGACACAAAAAGTCTGCCTGTCATCAAAGAAATGCTGCGCGGCACCAAGCTCAGCGACTACCAGAAAACAGTGCTGAGGGTTCTCCGTGGCAAAGGTGACCGCAGCGAATTGCTACCGCCCCTATCCCGGAAAGAGCACACCACTGACGCCGATGAACTCCATGCCCTTGTGTTTACCGAGAAGAAGTGGGCGGATCTGCGGTCGTGGCAATTACAATCAGTCCTACGTTCTGCCCTTCAACTCATTAAAGTAACCGGGCAATGGCCGGGAAGTGGTCAACAAATGACTGACTTGATTCGTCTTGGGCTTGCGAATAGGTACCCGCTGGATGCTATTGCTTTGGCAGAAAAATCCCTCGCCCTCGACCCTGAAATTCAACGGGAGGTTGCGGGCCTTTTGCGCGAGGAAATCGCTAAGGATCGGCGATTGCCGTCAATTGGTTTTGCTGCGGTTGATGACGAGATTTTCCTGTCCCGTGCCCGCGTCCTTCTTGCCCAGTTAGAAAACAATTGACGAGGACGGGGCACGGCCACAAGCGACTTGTCCTGAAAAGACTCGGGGGCTGGCGATTCTTCATCGCCAGCCCCCGAGTCATAGCGCTTCTACCGCTGTGCTCCACTATTGACTTGCGCCTCGTCATTCATATCGATGCGCGCTTGGCCCACACCAGGTAGATTCCCTGAATGCTTACGCACCATGTCTTTATATTGTGAGCCGTGGACCGTATTGTTCTTAATGGTCAACGCATTAATATCGCCAATAATGCGTTGATTCCCATGACGGCCTTTAGAGACTTCGGCGCCAATATAAAAGACAGGGGCTTGTGGGTCACCAGGGGTAAAGACATTATTCTCAATGGTGACCTGAGAGAGATCCCCGAAGCCGCCATTGAAATTCACCAACTCGCCATTTGTTGGCGCAGCAGGCTGGGTAGACATATAGGCTGCACCATTCGTCCCGCGTACTCCGGAAGCACTGGAGGTGGAGTCCCATACGGATTCAATGCCCACCATTGCCTTGCGGGCACGGCCAGACACGTCATTGCCTTTAAAGGTAGTGGCATCAGAATCTGTGCCCACATATAGGACCCACCCGGGTTCAGAATCGCCTGACACAGTGACTGTATTGCCTTCGAAAGTATTGGAATCAGAATCCTGGTAGGCCTGCAATAAACCCTGCCCAGTGGCGCGCTGAGAACGCACAGTATTCTTTCGAATCAGATTCTCATCCGAGTTATAGGCCACGTGCACCGAGGAGGAACGCGAATCAATAAAGGTATTGCCTTCAACCACATTCCGATGCGTATTATTCTGCATGGAAATGGAACGGGTATTCTTCTGAACCTGATTGCCAGAAACTAAAGAATCTGACACCCCAGAGAAAGAAATCCCGTAATAGCCGCCGCTGACCTCATTATTCGCAATAGTGACATGCGACAGAGTGTGGACATTCGCTGGGACAGTGCCATGGCTTGTGTACTGATCCCAAATGGGGCTCGATGAGTTCTTTACCTGCGATAAATCAAGGGCCGCTGAGACAGTAATTGACTCGACCAACCCCTTATTTTCAAAGCCACCATCGACATTATCGACAGTGCAGCCTTCAATGACAATATCCGAGGCGTCACCGCGGGAGGCGTAAATCCCGAAACCGCGATAGGTAACGTTAAAGAGATCGACATCGGAAACCACTAAACGCGACACCGATTCAGCAATCAATCCACGAGTATAAGGGGAATCGGCGAGGTCAATATCAACATTCGCCACCACTTTATCCGCTGAATTTGCCTCGACGACAAAGACAGTGGCGGGATCCGAATGTGAACCGCCGGGAATAGCGACATCAAGTTTCGCATCCGACCCGTCAAAGAAGGGAATATTCTTCGAGATAAAGAGAGTCTCATTCACTGGGTAGGTCTGGCCAGCGGTAAGGCGCACCCCCAGATTCTTTTTCCGCGCGACTTTCAGTGCTTCTTGAATAGGGGAGGCCGCTTGACCTTCCCAGGCAATGGTGGGAACTTCAGTGTCAAAAGTGGCGCCATACTGCGTGCCAGCAATGGAAATGGTGTAGTCAGCATCGGCTGCCCCCCGCTCAAAATGCACATGGGACCCGCCAGAGGAGAGCACAACATTGTCCGGCGCCCCCTTCAGTTGAGTGGCCTCCTTCAAAGTTGCCACAACAGGTAACGCTCCGGAGGTGCGTGCAGAGCGCAGATTTTCTCGATCCACAAACTCATCCAGACTTGGTGCAGCAACCACACTAGGAATGCCGCGCGCCCCATGGGAGTCATTGCGGGGAGTGGGGCCGGGTTGTGAATCAGTGGCAGAAAGTGCCTGGCCTTCGCCGGGTGTGGCGGCGGGGGCTTCATTCTTTGGTTGGCCGTTGGGTGAGGCACCTGCTTCGGCGGGTGCGCCGGGCTGGGCGGGCGCAGGGGTCGCAGGGTTCTGAGCAGGCGGAGGCCCTCCCGCAGGTGTTGCAGGGGCACCCTGATCACTGCCAGTTGCCGCACTGCCAGAAGCGTTGGCGCTACCAGTAGCGCCCTCAGCATTTCCAGAACCTGTCTGAGTGCCAGCGTGCGACGTCGCTGGGGGAGTGTGATGTAGTGGTGAGGCGGCGCTCGGCGGATTCGGTGTGCTCGCGCGTCCAGTGGTGGCCTGCTCAGATGGAGTGGGCCCATCACTTAAATGAGACGGATCTTCGGCCGCATGAGGCGCTCGCGCCGCTGGTGCCTGACGCCCAGACTGAGCCTTGCTTTTGGCACCTGGAGTGCGATTGCCAGAAGCAGGTGCGGTGGATTCCACAGAGGAGGCTTCATCACGGAAAGGGGCAGCAGAGGAACTGACGCCAGCGCCGGAAGGAGCCGCATTCCCAGATGGCGCCATGTCAGCTGGGTTCGTTGGCGCACAGGCTGACAAAGTTAAGGCAAGTGGAGCGAGGAGGAGAAAAGGAGAACGACGAAGAGAACTGCTGGCATGTGCACCGTGGTGCTGGCTATTTGAAGTGATAAAAGTAGAGCGGGTCTGGCGGGAGAGATGCGGCACGAGAAAACTCCGTCGTCAGGAAGTGAAATGAGAATCTATGAGGGCGGACCACAGCAGTGTACAAGAAGTGAATCTGAAAAATCAGCCCTCCTTAACGAGGTTGGGAAGGATGAGGTTAATGTCTATTAAAGCGCCCAGAGTCTATTTGAGCGATATGAACCGATAAAATTCATTGCCTCTACTTTGGTAAACTCACCATTGCTATTTCTAGCTCCGTATAAATCCTTAACACTCGTGCTGTCTATGTGAGATACGTTAGTAAGGAACCCTGTTTTCCTTTATATCTCTACAGTGTGTCCTCTATTTTCCCAGTTCAGGGGTGAATCCGGTTGGATTTTCACGCAGAGAGCATCCTACCCTTACTGCATGACCATGATCGAGCAGGAAGTCGTTGCTCGGCTCCAGGCAGCAGGACTGAGCATTGCCACGGCCGAATCGCTGACAGGTGGGGCCCTGTGTGCCCGACTTGTTGATATTCCTGGCGCCTCACTTGTCGTGCGCGGAGGTGTGTGCACCTATGCCACAGACCTCAAACGCAGCATGCTTAATGTCGATACTCACCTATTAGTACAGGTTGGGCCCGTCCATCGTGATGTTGCTATTGCTATGGCTCGCGGGGCACATAAACTTTTCTGCGCCGATATTGCTGTAGCCACAACTGGTGTCGCCGGCCCCGGTCCTGCCGATGGACACCCTGCAGGAACCGCCCATATTGCTGTCTTTTTAGACGCGACTCATTTAGGTTCCGAGCCGACTCCGCCCATTGAACTCCATCGAGAACTTCATATTGAGGGAAACCGCGATGAGGTCCGTCGGAAAGTCGCGGACTCCGCCCTCGAATTGGTGATCGACGCACTGAATCGCCGTCACCCGCGGCATTAGTCAGCCGCCTTGGACGATGGCCACTAGACTCCTGTTATGGCAGCAACATGGGAAGATATTGAAAATCGCTGTGCGTACCTTTTCGCCACCGCATTAGACGAAACCTACGTGGTTTTCGCTGGTCCGCATAACTACTACGTCCAATTCGTCGTCAATGAGGATGATATTCACTGTGAAGCAGTATCCGATGAATTCCTCGATGCTGAACACCAGCTTACTCCTGATCAAAAAATGGCGCTCCACAACCTTGGGTGGGCTGATCCAGATGAGTATGGCAATGAGGTGAATTGGTTTGTTGAACATAATCGCACCCGTGCGCAAGACAATCGCACTGCGGCCCAGCGTTTAGTGCGCACCCTGCGTGAGGTCTATGGCATCACCGACACGAGTGAGTTGACCCTGCAATCTTGGTGTGACCAGGAAGGTCATGAGGAAGATCCTCTGGATATTGGCCTTAACCTCAAGCGCGGGGTTTATGAAGAGTGAAACCCATGCCTCCTCCTTTCCTCTGGGTGGCGACTGAATGAGACAGGGTGCACCCCGGATGAAGCCCTCACGGCGGGGGATCGGGAAAAGCGCGAAGTAGAATCAGTCCCGATGAGTATTGAAATCGCGACTGACCTTCCACGCACCTACGCGGTGCGCACTTTGGGCTGCCAGATGAATGAGCATGATTCTGAGCGCATTGCTGGCCTCCTTGATGGTGCCGGGCTGGTGCCTGTTGAATTAGTGCCCGCAGCTGCTTCCCGTGCTACTGAAGCAGGGGATATGGGCGCCGACGTTGTGGTGATTAATACCTGTTCCGTCCGTGAAAATGCCGCAACCCGTCTTTTCGGTAATCTCGGCCAATTAGCTGCCGTTAAACGCGTGCGCCCCGGAATGCAGATTGCGGTGGGCGGCTGCCTTGCCCAGCAAATGCGTGACGGCATTATTGAAAAAGCCCCCTATGTAGATGCAGTTTTCGGGACCCACAATATTGACGTTCTCCCCGCATTATTGCGTCGCGCAGAGCATAATCGTTCGGCTGCCGTTGAAATCGAAGAATCGCTGAAAGTCTTCCCTTCAACATTGCCCACTCACCGTGAAAGTGCCTATGCCGCGTGGGTGTCTATTTCGGTAGGCTGCAATAACACCTGCACATTCTGTATTGTCCCGTCATTGCGAGGAAAAGAACGCGATCGCCGGCCTGGAGAAATTCTCGCCGAAGTTGAAGCTGTCGCTGCTCAGGGTGCTATTGAAGTCACCCTTCTTGGTCAAAATGTCAACTCCTATGGAGTGGGTTTTGGCGAGAAAGGCGCTTTTGCTCAGCTTCTTCGCGCTGTCGGTGCTATTGATGGTATTGAGCGGGTGCGTTTTACCTCCCCACATCCCGCAGCATTTACTGATGACGTTATTGCCGCTATGGCAGAAACTCCCACCGTGATGCCCAGTTTGCATATGCCTTTGCAATCAGGATCGGATGCCGTATTGCGACAAATGCGTCGTTCTTATCGGCGTGAGCGCTATATGGGGATTTTATCTCGGGTGCGTGACGCTATTCCCGATGCAGCAATTACTACTGACATTATTGTGGGCTTCCCCGGAGAAACGGAAGAGGATTTCCAAGCGACCCTTGACGTCGTTGCTGAAGCACGTTTTACCTCTGCTTATACATTCCTCTATTCGCCGCGTCCAGGAACACCCGCCGCGGACCGGACAGATCAAATTCCCGATGAGGTCGCAAAAGAACGGTATCGGCGCCTCATTGCCCTTCAAGAGTCCATTTGTGCAGAAGATAATGCGGCTCTTGTGGGCAGTGACGTCGAAGTCCTCATTAGTGAAGGGCAGGGCCGTAAAGATGGTGCTACGGCCCGTGTGTCCGGCAGGGCTCGCGATAACCGCCTGGTTCACGTGGCCCTCCCAGAGGCAATGCCACCAGATATGCGGCCTCGTCCAGGAGATATGGTCCGCGCCCGCGTCACTCACGGCGCCCCGCACCACCTGCTGGCGGATTCCGCACTGAGTGGCGGTCTTTTTGAGGTCCGACCCACCCGCGCTGGAGACGCCTGGGCGCAGCGCCGCGCCGCCGAAGAAAAGGCAGCGGATTCGCGCGTTGAGTTGGGTATTCCTACCCTTCGCGTGGGCCCACCCGCTTAATAATTCACGAGGGCGGGGCTCCCCAAATAAAAGGGAGGGCTCCGCCCTCGTCAATTGACTGACCTTAGTTCAGGACTTCAGGGCAGCCTCAATCATTTCCGGAATTTCCCGGCACGCCTGACGAGTGACAATAAATGACCTGCGGAACATCGAATGCAATTGGCGATCAGACACGCCATGCTCGACATAAAAACGGCAGGTCATAACAATCGCATGATCCTGGCTGATGGGAACAGCAAAAACGGTGGGCTCTAAATGGCCACTATTCCACTGGTTGACAATCTCCTGCAGGCCCTCGTCACCAAGGTCCTTTGCCGCTGGATCAGTAGCAAGACGTGCCTCCACTTGAATCCACGGGCAATCCTGTGGCTCGTGGTGAATTTGAATGCGCTGTCCGTCGATTTCTGTCACTACCAGAAAATCGGCACGACCATAAGGCAAACCATCGCCTTTCACAATGGCCTCCGCCCGGTCTAAAGAAAATTCCTCGATCTGCGTTCCCCATTTAGCAGCCACCTCATCAACCTCGCCAATAGGAGCCTCGGGCTGCCCAGAATCTCCCACAGTAAATGAACGCCACTCAGCCATTGTTTTTCTCCTCTAAAGCTGGAACCCACCGCGCCGGAAAGGTCGAGTCAAGCCGCCCCATGACCGCTAAAACCGCGTGAATAAAGGCACTCACTTCCCCATGGAATTGCTCGGCAGTGGCCCCAATAGGCCAATGAAAACTATGGGTTAAAGCAATAGTGACCCCGTCCTCGCCAGTGGACGAGGTCATTTTTGGTAGGTACATTGACGAATTCACAGTCCGTGCCACTAATCCGACCTGCGCGGCCATATCAGGGGAGAGTCGCCCCGGCCACTCCGCCACCCCTTGGATCGGGCTGGAATCAGGGAAAATAAAACGAATCACGCGCCCCGCAGGCAAAATCCCAGCAAGTTGATCATCGCCTCCAAGAAAAGGGACCAGGCCAAGGTCAGCCATTACGGAAGCAAAGTCATCACGTGACGGCACCATTATGTCTTTGTCAGGCATGCCCCCAACTGTAATGCGTGGCGCCCCAGCGCGGGGTAGGGTGTGGGGCCATAGAGTCTCCAGCAGTGCCAGGGCAGCGCGTAAACTGGGATATGTGAACGCCACTGACACTCCCACACTGCACTGTGACAGGCCAGGGGAGCTCATTATTGCAGTGGTGGGCCCAACTGCCTCAGGAAAATCTGACCTCGCTTTAGATGTGGCCGAATTGCTTCCTTCTGTCCTTGATGCCACTGGCGGGGAAATAGTATCAGCAGATTCCATGCAATTTTATCGAGGCATGGACATTGGCACCGCGAAAACTCCACTTGAGGAGCGACGCGGAATACCTCACCACCAGATTGACACACTTGATGTCACGGATGAGCCTTCTGCTGCGCTCTATCAAAAAGAAGGCCGCGCCGATATTGCCGCTATTCACGCACGCCATGCTCTTGCCATTGTTGCTGGAGGCTCTGGGCTGTATCAACGCGCCCTGCTTGATATCCTCGACTTTCCTGGAACTGACCCGAGTATTCGTGCCCGCCTCGAAGAGGAAGCAGCTGCCCTGGGAGGAGCAGAAAAACTCCACCAACGGCTACAGGCCCTTGACCCCGAATCGGCGTCTCGAATAGATGCCCGCAACCCCAGGCGTATTGTGCGCGCCTTGGAAGTCATTGAATTGACCGGGCAGCCCTATTCATCGCATATGCCGCGCCATATTTTCCATGCACCCACCCTGATGATTGGCTGCCAGCGCTCCCTGGACGACCTTGATCAGCGGATAGCTGTGCGGACCCGCGCCATGTTTGAGGCCGGACTTGTGGAGGAAGTCCGCAACCTGATCCCTGCAGGTTTGCGCCGTGGCCGCACTGCCTCTAAAGCCACTGGATACGCCCAAGCATTGGCCGTTATTGACGGACAGATGAGCGAAACAGAAGCGCAAGACGCAGTAGCCATGGCCACGCGGCGCCTGGCACGCAAACAACTCAAATGGTTACGGCCCGACCCGCGGGTGGTGTGGTTATCCACCAACGAGGGCGCCGCCCCACTGATTGACCAGGCCCGCGAAGCGATTGAGCGCGAAGCCGAAAAGGTAATGAGTCGGGCCGACAGGTGAATGAGCGCATTACCGCTGCGCGCCCACCTCAATAATCCGATACCCCTTTTTCGAGGCGATTTTCTGCGCCGGAAATCCTTGCGCATTCAGCCACGAAATCAGCGAATCCGCCCCGAGGTTCCGTTGAACAACGAAATAGGCGAAACCATTAGGGGCCAATAATGACAGCCACGAGGTCAACATTTCATGCATGGCCTCTTTCCCAATACGCACTGGTGGATTAGACCAGATCACGTCAAAACGTAGATCCTCACTGCGAGCCTTCGCTAAAGCAGACTGTGCATCGCAGGCATAAATCGCTTCACCATATCCATTTGCTGTGGCATTGCGCTGAGTTAAATCAACGGCTCGACTATTGACATCCACTGCCCACACCTGAGCTGCGGGGCTTTCCGCAGCCATTGCCAGCGCTATAGGACCCCAACCGCACCCTAAATCGAGAAAAGTTCCCTGTGCAGGTAGGGCTGGCGCTTCCGCTAATAATTGCCTCGTCCCTAAATCCAGTCGAGTAGAAGAAAAAACCTTTCCACTGACCGACACGGAAAAAGAATGCCCCCGCGCAGTAATCGTCAAATGCCGGGCTTCGCCCTCGGCCACAGGAGAAGAATCGCTAAAGTACTGGTCCACACCCATAGCCTACCTACTTCTGTAGTGGGCACTAAAGGGCGCAGGATAGTATTTAAGGGCGTATTCTTCGCATACGCACTGAAATGGGAACACAGCTGAGGGGAAGGGCAGGGCATATGAGTGACGACACCACCACCTACGACGCCGACAATTTGCGACGCGCAGAAGATGTCGTCGCTAGAATCCTTGCCCGCCGCGGAACCGCACTTGCCTCAACCCAGCAGCAGGACACCTCTGAAGACGCCGGCTGGCTAGAACGTGAAGCACGCGCAGGAACCCGCCGAATCCAAGGCCTATCCACTGAACTCGAAGATATTTCCGAAGTCGAATACCGCCAGATTCGCCTAGAAAAAGTCGTCCTTGTAGGCCTGCGGACCACCGAAAGCGAAGAAGAAGCCGAAATTTCTCTGCGTGAACTCGCCGCCCTAGCTGAAACCGCGGGCTCTCAGGTCCTTGATGGCCTCATCCAAAAACGTGTCCACCCTGACCCGGCTACCTTCCTCGGCTCAGGGAAAGCGAAAGAACTCGCCGATATTGTCGCCACAACAGGGGCCGATACCGTCATTGTGGACTCTGAACTCGCGCCCTCCCAGCGGCGCGGACTCGAAGATGTTGTCAAAGTCAAAGTCGTTGACCGCACCGCTTTGATCCTCGACATTTTTGCCCAACACGCAAAATCTCGTGAAGGTAAAGCCCAAGTAGAACTAGCCCAATTGGAATACCTCCTGCCGCGCCTGCGTGGATGGGGTGAGTCCATGTCCCGTCAGGCAGGTGGGCGCGTGGCCAGCGGTGAAGGTATTGGCTCACGCGGGCCTGGCGAAACGAAAATCGAACTTGATCGGCGCCGAATCCGTACCCGAATGGCACGTTTGCGGACCCAAATTCGCAATATGGAGCCTTCACGCCACACTCAACGTGCCTCACGCCGGCGCGGCAATGTCCCCTCAGTGGCCATTGCTGGCTACACCAATGCCGGCAAATCCACCCTGCTTAACCGCCTAACTGGCGCCGAGGTTCTCGTAGAAAACGCCCTTTTTGCCACCCTCGACCCCACCGTTCGCCGGACCACCACCCCGGACGGGCGGGTCTACACCTTGACCGACACGGTGGGTTTTGTCCGGAATCTGCCCACTCAACTGGTGGAAGCCTTCCGTTCGACCCTCGAAGAAGTTGGCGAAGCAGATGTGATCCTCCACGTTGTTGACGCCGCCCACCCGGACCCAATGGGGCAAATTGCCGCCGTTCACGCCGTGTTTGACACGATTGAAGGCGCCCGGGAAATCCCCGAACTTATTGCCCTGAATAAAGCGGATCTGGCGACCCCAGAAAACCTGGCTCTCCTGCGTTCCTCACTGCCTGACGCTGTTGTGGTTTCTGCCCGCACTGGACTCGGCATGGAAGAACTCGCGCAGACTCTCTCCGAGATGCTGCCCCGCCCTCGTATTACCGTGGACGTCGTTATTCCGTATTCGCGCGGCGACCTCGTCCACGAAGTCCACGAAGACGGCGAAGTAGACACCGAAGAATACGCGCCAGACGGCACCCACCTCATAGCCCGCGTAGACGCCTCCTTGGCGAAAAAACTCGGTGACGCGAATGTGGCCCCAGCCAGGGTGGCCGATGCCTAAGCCCACCACTGACGAGGGCGAGGAGACACTCGACCAGACGACTTTCGATGTTCTTGATGCCGCCTTGGCAACCCTTGGAGGAGGGCGCCGAGAGGGCCAAGACCGCATGGTTGCCGAAACCCTGGGCGCCATCCAGGGCCGCGAGCACCTCATGATCCAAGCGGGCACAGGCACCGGCAAATCCCTGGGCTACCTGGTCCCCACCGCCACCTGGTGCGCTACCGCAGGTAAACGCGCCGTGATCTCCACCGCGACCCTTGCCCTCCAGCGCCAAATCACCGCCAAAGACGCACCCCTGGTTACCGACGCTGTGGCCGAGGTGACCGGCGTCCACTGTGAGGTGGCCGTCCTCAAAGGATGGGCCAACTACCTGTGCCTGTACCGCGCCACCGGCGGATTCCCCAGCGAAGGCACACTTTTTGAAGCCCCCACCGCCGGCGCTGGCACCTCCCGCAGCAGCGGACCCACCTCAGAACTGGGCGCCCAGGTTCTGCGCCTACGTGAATGGGCCGCCACCACTGACACCGGTGACCGCGATGACCTCATGCCCGGGGTCACTGACGCCGCTTGGCGGCAGGTCAGCGTTTCACGGCGAGAATGCCTGGGGCGCTCGTGCCCGATGGTGGCCGAATGTTTCCCCATGGCTGCCCGAGAAGCGGCCAATGCTGCCGATATTGTTGTCACCAACCACTCACTTCTGGGCATTAGCGCCACAGGCAACGCTGAAATCTTGCCAAATATTGACCTCGTTGTCGTTGATGAAGCCCACGAACTGGCCGACCGGGTCCGCGAACAAGCCTCCACCCACCTTTCTGCCGCCAGTATTGCCCGCGCTGGCCGGCGCCTACGTACCCACGCAAAACTCGATACCACTGCCCTTGAAGCCGCAGGCCAAGCGGTGATCGCTGCCTGCGGGCATAACGAGGCTGGCCTCATTACCCTGCGCCCTGAACTCCTCACCGTCGCGATGCGCGTTTTTGACGACTGCGTGCGCTTGGCCGTGGGGGCGCTCGCGGACAGTTCTGTTGACGCCGCTGCGAAAGCCTTGGCTCGTGGGGCGTTGGATGAATTAGAAGAGTTCTGTGACGCATGGTCGCGCGAAGAGGAACACTCTATTACCTGGGTGAATACTGGGGATGATGGGGCGCAGGAGCTAGTGGTGGCCCCTTTGGATGTGGCTGGGCCTATTGCTCATGGGGTTTTTGGGAAGCGGGCCGCGGTGCTGACATCTGCGACCCTGTCCCTTGGGGATTCTTTTGATGCGGTGGCTTATCAGTGTGGGCTGCCTTTTAGCGGTCTGCCGTGGCGCGGCGTTGATGTGGGGACTCCTTTTGATGCCGCCCGCCAGGGGATTCTCTATGTGGCCGAGCACTTGCCGGAACCGTCACCTGCGGGCCCAACCCCGCAGGCGCTGACCGAATTAGTTGAGTTAGTACAAGCCTCCGGTGGGGGAGCGTTAGTGTTATTTTCCTCCTGGAAAGGGGCCGAAGCCGGAGCGGAGGCTCTGCGCGAGCGCACCAATTTCGACATTTTCCTCCAGGGGGAAGAGCCGGTGGCCGCATTGGTGGAGCACTTCCGCGCTGACCGCGATTCTTGTCTGGTGGGGACGAAATCTTTGTGGCAAGGGGTGGATGTGCCCGGGCCTGCCTGCCGCTTGGTAGTGATTGACCGGATTCCTTTTCCGCACCCGGAGGATCCCATTGTGAAGGCACGCAGTCTGGATGCTGAGCGCCGCCGCCGTAGCGGTTTTTGGGAGGTCAGCGTGACCTCTGCGGCCTTGCTGATGGCCCAAGGGGCAGGGCGGCTGTTGCGATCCCTGTCCGACCAGGGGGTGGTGGCGATTCTTGATCGGCGGCTGCGAAAGAAATCCTATGGCGCCTATATTGCTGCGTCTTTGCCGAAATTCTGGCCAACCTCTGATCCGGAACTTGTGCGTGGGGCGCTTCAGCGACTATCGCAGGCACTGAAATAAAAGTCTAGGTCCCTTGGGCCTACCGGAAAGGCCCCAAGGGTGGGAAGATAGGCGGGACACACTACCGCGCTACCAGCTATAGGAGCCACTGTGAGTACAACTGCCACCCCCATGTATCCCATGTCCTCAGGCCGCCCATCAAAGATTGCCGTTATTGGTGCGGGCGCCGTTGGCACTGCTGTTGCCTATGCCTGTGCAATTCGGGGGGATGCTCGAAATATCGTTTTGCAGGACATTAATAAAGCCAAAGTTGAGGCGGAAGCTCTCGATATTGCTCATGGCATCCAATTCACGCCAACATCATCTGTTGAAGGATCGGATGATGTAGAAATTGTGCGTGGCGCAGATATGGTGATTGTGACTGCAGGCGCTAAGCAGCAGCCCGGTCAGTCGCGCCTGGAGCTGGCAGGTTCCACCGTTGACCTCATGCGCAAAATTGTGCCGAATCTGCAAAATGTGGCGCCGGATGCGATCTTTATGTTCATTACTAATCCGGTTGATGTGGTTACCTATGCGGCGCTGAAGATTTCCGGTCTTCCCCGTAACCAGGTTTTTGGTTCTGGAACGGTTTTGGATACCTCGCGTCTGCGCTATTTGGTGTCTTTAGAAACTGGCGTGACGACTCAGAATATCCACGCTTATATTGCTGGCGAGCATGGGGATTCTGAGGTGGCCTTGTGGTCCAGTGCAGAAATCGGCAATGTGCCTTTGCGCCATTGGGGCCCAACGGTGTCCGGTGGTCTTTTCGATGCCGAGTTGCGTAAGCGTATTTCGGATGACGTTGTCCAGTCCGCCTATAAGATTATTGAAGGCAAAGGGGCAACAAATTACGCCATTGGTCTGGCTGCGTCGCGTATTGCTGGGGCGGTCCTGCGGGATGAGCGTCGAATTCTGACAATCTCGACCCTTTTGGAAGATTGGGAAGGCATTTCTGATGTCTGCATGGCGGCGCCGACCTTGGTGGGCCGTGACGGAGCTGGTCGAGTCTTGACTCCGCCGCTGACTTTGGCTGAGCGTGATGGCTTGACCGCATCGGCTGAGCGTCTGCGTCAAGTGGCTCGCGACCTGGGCTTCTGATCGCATTTTCATTGACGAGGGCGGGGCTTTGCCTCCAGTGAGCATTACCAGTGTTCACGAGGGCGGAGCCCCGCCCTCGTTACTGTTATGGATACACAAACCTCTGCCAGGACGGTTTTTATCACCCTGAAACCTTGGGTAACCCGACTCTTAAAGGCTAACCTCTATGCTCAGGGACCAACCTATACACTTAGAGACAAATCTATATAGAATAACAGGGGGTTTTGTCCCTAAGTGATGGGTTTTGTCTTTAACGGTGTGTTTAGTCCCTAAAGTGAGGAAATGTCTCCTGCTTAAGGTCTCACCTAGGAGGGCGCTAACGTGGGCAGCGTACGCACCCTGGCGACAATGCATTGCTCGGCTGTAGTGTCTATCCTCAATCGTGCTGCTAACGACGTCGTGCACTGTTGATTAAAGGGGGCATGATGAATCTTTTGCGCAGAACTGTGCTGACCGACGCTGTTGTATTAATGCTGGTCTTTTCTGGTTGTGGAGCGTCCAAAGTGGCGCCGCAGACGTGCCCTCTAGTCAGTAAATAGCCCTCACGAGGGCGCCGCCCCGCCCTCGTGAATGAGGGAAAGAGGGCTAGAGGGAACGCAAGACTGTGACGACGCGACCCAAAATCGTGGCCGAATCCCCCGGAATGGGAGCGTGATTAGGGCTTCGAGGAAGCAGCCACACATGGCCCGCCCGGTGGGACAGGACCTTGACAGTGGCTTCTTCTTCAATCATGGCGGCCACAATCTCCCCGTCATTTGCGGTATTTTGCGCGCGAACCACCACATAGTCGCCATCGAGAATGCCTGCATCCACCATGGAATCCCCGTGGACCTCCAACATAAAAAGATCCCCATGGCCGGTCAGGCGCGTAGGCAGTTGGAAGACATCCTCAATGTACTGCTCGGCAGTAATGGGGGTGCCCGCAGCAATACGGCCTACCAGAGGAATAGACGAACCCTCCTCATTGACATGAGCAATCGGCACTTCCACAGTGACCACATCAGAGGCGGGGGTGGAATGGCCGAGAAGGTCGCGCCCGCGCTCAGAAACTTCTAATGCGCGCGGCAGTCCCGGGATGCGTTGAAGAAAACCGGCACGCTCAAGAGCGTCCAGGTGGTGTTTCACTGTCGAGGGCGAGGCCAATCCCACAGCGGTAGCGATTTCGCGCAATGACGGCGGGTAGGAGTGAGCACTGGCATGGGAATGAATATGGGCGAGGATTCGCAATTGGCGGTCGGTTACTGAAGTAGGGGAGGCGGGCGAGTCTTCCATGGTCATCCCTTCCGGGCGAGGGGCCCTCACGCAAATGTGGGTGGTGGCTGTTCCACTAATGAGTACAGGTTAAGCGAGTTTGCCTCGAATGTGAAACACGTGTTCGAGCCAGTCTCGACATTGGCCGCTCAAGTTGATAGCCTATCGCACACATGTTCGACGAACAGATGTTCGATATCGGATGAAGGAGAAGATTATGACCCCGATTGCTGCAGCTACTGCTCGCCATCGCTCACTGTCATCTGACCAGCGGCGTCATATGGAGGTCATCTCTGCACCCCTGGCCACAGTCACCGATATTCGCCAGGCACCCTCTCTTCGCCGAAAGCGTGAAGTGCTGCGGGCTCTGCCTCCGGCAGATCATCGCCGCCCAGTATCGCCCCGTGTCAGTGCCAACCATCCAGCAGGAAAAGCTGTGAGGCGCGCGGTATCGGTGCGGCAGGTGGCAAACACTTCTTACACGCGCGCTCCCCGCCAGGAAATGCGCGCCCGCCACCTGCCTGCATCCGAGCCGCGAAAAAGTGTGATCGATGTGCGCCGCCCATTCCTTATTGGCTCACTTATTACTGTGCTGTCTATTGCTGCCTTTGCTATTGGTCTGCTCCTACAGCCTGCTGTCTATTCCGGTCCAACTACCGTCCACGCCGTTGTGTCGGGAGATTCGGTCTGGGCATTGGCGGCCTCAGTTAATACTGACCGCCCATTAGAAGAGGTTGTCACTGATATTGAGCGTCTCAATAATATTGATGGCTCCCTCAATGTTGGCCAAAGAATCCTGCTGCCCGTGCAGTAAAAACTTGCTCCGGCCTGCGCCACATATATGAACCAGTGTTGCGCGGCGCACGCGCGCCACATAACGTTGTGGGGTGCACTGTCCTTTCTGCCATAACCCAGACTCTCGGGTAGTCGATACCCGTATAGCAGATGATGGCGCCTCCATTCGGCGCAGACGTGAGTGCACTGCCTGTCGGAAACGCTTTACCACACTCGAAACCTCTTCCTTTCAGGTAGTAAAACGCTCTGGGGTAGTCGAGCCTTTCTCTCGAAATAAAATGATGTCCGGCCTGCGTCAAGCCTGCCGGGGGCGCCCAGTCAGTGATGACCAACTTGCCCTTCTCGCCCAACAGGTTGAAGAACAACTCCGTTCATCCGGGGTGTCCAATGTGTCCTCAGAAGAAGTAGGAAAAGCGATTTTGCCTTTCCTGCGGAATCTCGATGAGGTGGCCTATCTTCGTTTTGCTTCTGTCTACCGCGCCTTCGATAGTGCTGAGGATTTTCTTGACGCTATCCATGCTCTGCGTGGACAGGCACCAGAAAAAGAGATGGCTCCTGCG
Organism: Actinomycetaceae bacterium; assembly: GCA_030524055.1. Lineage (GTDB taxonomy): Bacteria > Actinomycetota > Actinomycetes > Actinomycetales > Actinomycetaceae > Pauljensenia. Next base: position 259,824 of record JAUNHH010000003.1, read on the forward strand.
GCGCCAAAAGCAACTACTGAATCGCCAGCACCTAAAAAGCGGCGGGCCCGCCGCAAAGCAGATCCCTATCCCAGCCTGCTGGACGACTAAAAGTCGTTGTGGTGGCGGTATGTCCTAGCCGTTGCCCGCCAGTGCATTCCGCCCCGTAGCCCAAAAACCGGGTGCCGCAAAAGCGGCACCCGGCAAAACTGCCAAAACGGCAGTGGTAGCAAATTACAAGGCAGTGACCGTGAGCCGAATCGTGTCTTCCATTGCCTCAATGCCAGCGATGGCCTCAAGGGGAAGCTCGGAAGAAATATCGGTCAACACATAGCCTGTCGAGCCCTTAGTGGACAGAATCTGCGACTCAATATTGGCCCCGGCCTCAGCGAAAATCTGGTTAATCAACGCCATCACGCCAGGAGTATTCCGGTGAACAAGACCAATACGGAAACGTGCAGTATCGGACTGGCCCAATTGCAGATTCGGCAAATTCACGCTCATATCTGTTGAGCCTGAACGATCAAAATCGACAATCTTATGGGAGACAAAACGCCCAATATCATATTGGGCTTCCTCAGTGGAACCACCAATATGTGGGGTGAGGATAACATTATCCAATCCCGATAAGGGAGAGGAGAAGGGATCCCCATTCGCATTCGGTTCTTCAGGGAAAACATCAACAGCAGCACCCGCCAAATGCCCAGATAAAAGATCGTCGCGAAGGGCATCCACATCCACAATAAAACCGCGAGAGAGATTAATAAACAGTGCATCCTGCTTCATTAGAGAAAACTCGCGCGCACCAAAAAGGCCTTGATTAGCCAGTGAACCATTGACGTGAATTGACACAATATCGGCTTCACGCAAAACGGATTCTAGGGTTGGCATTTGTGTGGCATTACCTAAAGAGAGCTTCTCTGCAATGTCATAGTAAATGACATTCATGCCCATAGCTTCAGCCAGAACAGACAGCTGTTTACCAATATTGCCATAGCCAATAATGCCCAGAGTCCGCCCTCGTACTTCATGGGCACCTGTCGCACTCTTATCCCAAATCCCCTTATGGAGACGCGAATTCTGGACAGTAATTCGCCGAGACAAATTAATAATATGGCCAATAGCAAGCTCAACAACCGAGCGCGTATTAGAAAAGGGGGCATTAAAAACAGCAATACCCGAGGCAGTTGCTACCCCTAAATCAATCTGATTCGTCCCAATACAAAACGCGCCAATAGAACGCAGAGACGGAGCATGACGTAAAACTCGCTCTGTCACTTCCGTTTTTGAGCGAATCCCCAGATGCTCCACCCCATCAAGGGCACTGATCAGATCGTCCTCACCTAAAGCGCCCTTATGGCGGATCACCTCAAAACCGCCCTTTTTAAAGGTGTCATCGGCAATCGAATGAGGATTTTCCAGCAGCAGCACACGGGTCATAGCCCTATCGTGCCAGAGAACGCCTTAGCGACGGTAAAACTTTCCGCTGCGTGGACGCCGCTTTCTACTCTTCATCCCATTCCTCCATGCCACGAGGCAACGGCATGGCATGAACCACCTGCAGATCGTGGGTGGCCCGAGTCAATGCCACAAAAAGATCACCAGGACCATCAGCGAGGACTTCGGATGGTTCAACCAACACCACCGAATCAAACTCCAGGCCTTTTGCGGCCACTACTGACAAGACACTCACCCGACTATTCAATGTTGACGAGCCCGTCATATCCGCATTCCAGCGGCGCGCACGTTCCACCCCGACAAGGATTGCGACCCTGCCCGTCCCATGCCCAGACTCCTCATCAAGGCGCACGCACGCGCGATTCGCTGCCTGCTGAGCGGCCTCATATAGAGTCTGATCCCCGCCCTCGTCAATAGGTACACTCATCACCGCATAGCATCCGGGAACATCGCGAACTGCTGTCATTGGATGAATGACAGGGCTGCCAGCACGGGCCAGCACATCCTCAGCTAAAAGGGTCAACGCCCGCGGAGTCCGATAGGACACGGATAGGACATACTCTGCTGACAATGCGCGCGAGGCCGGGCCCAAGGCTTTTTCCCAGGTTTGTGGCCGGCCCGCCGCCCCAGTTCCACGCTTTTGATCCAGGTCGCCCACCACAGTAAAACTGCGCGACGGGCAACGCCGTAACAATGCCTTCCACGCCATAGGCGACACATCCTGAGCCTCATCAACGACAATATGCCCATAGGTCCACGAACGATCCGCCGCTGCCCGCTCAGCCACACTCAACGCATCATCCTCAGGGGCAACTGACTCCGCCAACATTTCCGCGGTGACAATCCCGCCCCCAAGATTCATCGCCCCCATTGCTTCGCGGGCACGCGCCACTTCCTCCTGACGCTCTAGATTCCGCTGACGCGCATTATGCCCCTCTAAAGCAGCTGTTGTCCCTAAAAGCTCCTCTAATTCATCCAGCAGCACCACATCAGAAATCGTCAAAGCACTCCCACGCTCACGCTGCAATAACCGCAATTCCTCCGTGCGTAGGGGAGACCCACATTCACTATTAATACGGGCCAATAAAGCAGGCTTTGCCCATAAACGCTCTAAAAGACGCTGCGCTGACGTTGGCATCCACGCGGTATTAATCGCACGGCGCGCATCCAGCGAATCGCGTACCTCCGCGGTCCACGCAGTTAAATCATCACTATCCACGCTGCCATCAGGGGCCGCATCACCGGCCTCGTGAATGAGGCGTTTGGCCAATACATCCATGACATCCAATGCGAAAGTATCGCGTGCGACATTATGGGGACGGCCAGTACGCCTGGCATGACGAATAGCCTGAGAAATATCCTCCCGGAAAAGAGTCACCCGCCGATTCCACACCTGTAAAGAAATATCAGCCTCAGGCACTTTCACAATATCGCGCACGGCCCGTTCTAAAATCTTGCTCCACGCAGGCAAACCTTTAATACGCGCAACCACCGGGTCTTCAATATCAACTCCACGAATGCCCGGAACTAAATCCCCCAAGGTAATAGAAACAACCCCAGTTTCTCCCAGCGATGGCAAGACCTTTTCGATATAGCGCAAAAAGACCCGCGACGGGCCCACAAGCAAAACCCCAGAACGCTCTAAACGCTCACGCTGGGCATGAAGAAGATAGGCCGCCCGGTGCAGGGCCACCGCAGTTTTCCCTGTCCCTGGGCCGCCTTGGACCACCACAAGACCGTCAGAATCAGAGCGAATAATGACATCCTGCTCACTTTGAATAGTGGCAACAATATCGCCCATACGCCCATCGCGGGCTTTTCCTAGGGCTGACATTAATGCGCCTTCGCCCTGCAGTTCTAAACCGGACTCGGCTGCCGCCGACGCATCTAATAATTCATCCTCTAATGCGACAACTTCCCGAGAATGCGTTGTAATGTGACGGCGCCTGGCCACATGGAGGGGCTCAACGGCTGTCGCCCGATAAAAAGGAGCAGCCGCAGGGGCGCGCCAGTCAATGAGTAAAGGCTCGCCGTCAGTGTCACTCAATGAAACGCGCCCAATATACCGGCGTTCCGCATCATCCATATCTAAACGGCCAAAAACCAGACGGTCTTCCACATTGTCCAGGCGGGCCGCCATTTCACCGAAATGTGAGGCGATGACGTCTCTTTCGCTCCAACCCTGAGCATTACCCACCCCGTGGGTGGAGTGTGCCCGGCGCTGGCGCTCGCGATAATCCTGGCGAGCGTGATCCAGCTGAGCGTAGGCTGTATCAACGAAACCTTGTTCCGCACGTACTTCGCTCTCGTGAATCTGAGAGTCATTGCCCATGCGGCCTCCTCGATGATGTCAATAATGAAAGGTGCGATCATCCATTGTGGCAGAGTTGACCTGAATGCTCTCATCAACCTGCCCACAAGGACATTCCCTCCTACGCCACTGGCGAAAGAGACCACCGGACTCGAAAAAGCATCGCCTGGGCGGGTAGCGTAGAGAGGTAGCCTGTCACTTCACGACGTTCACAGGAGGTGGACATGTCCGACCATCCCACTCTCCATGAGGATGGAGTGGCACGTGGGCAGCGCGCCCCCGTCCTCGTCACCCACCTTCAGGGAGCTATTGACGCTGGCATTGGTGGCCGCCTTGCCGTCACCCAACTGTTGCGTTCCCCTCAAGTGGAACGAGTGGCCACTTTTGATTCCGACGAATTGCTGGACTATCGCTCGCACCGCCCGATTATGACGGTAGAAAATTGGGTGACAACAGGTATGGCCATGCCTGAAATTGCCCTTGACCTTGTGCGTGACGATGTTGGCCGTCCTTTCCTGCTCCTCCACGGCCCCGAGCCCGATATGCGATGGTCCGCTTTTGCCGATGCTGTTGCAGATTTAGCGAATGAAGCAGGCGTTGAAGTGACGGTCAGTTTGCATGGGATTCCTGCGGGGACCCCACATACACGGCCCACCCCCGTCCACATCCAAGGGACGACAGCTGGCCTGGTCCCCGAACAGGGTCAGGTCATGACTGAACTTCATGTGCCCGCCCCAGCAACCTCTTTCCTGCAGACCCGCCTCGCAGAAAATGGTATTGACGGGATTGCTCTGTTGGCTGCGGTTCCTTATTACATGGCTGAGCAGGCTTACCCTGCGGCTTCGGCGGCCCTTTTGCGTAGGCTCGGCGAGTTCGCAGATTTGTCGCTGCCTGTGGGGGATTTGGAGCAGGGTGCCGCTGAAGAAGCCCGCACGATTGAGGGCCTGCTGGAGGATAATCACGAAGTCCGCCGCACTGTGGAAGCCTTAGAACGTCACTATGACACGATTGTTGGCGCTGAAGGGGTTATTCCGTTGACAACTTTGGCAGGAAATAAGCAGCCCGCAACGCCTTCCGATATGCCTGAGGTGGACAGCGACATTGGGGATGTCTTGCAGGCCTACTTGGCGACCGTATCTGCTACGCAGTCAGCAGCCCGGGAGGGCGAGACACTGACAGAAGACGTAGTGCCAGCTGAACCTGAAACCGTTGAGGATGTTCTGCGGCGCCTTGCTGCGAGGGAGAACGACCCGAACGCCCCAAGGCGGCAAGGCCCCCCGCGTCATCGCGCTGCTGATGGGGATAGCTAACGCGGCTTAACTGCGGCCCAGGGCACGGATGGTGGGGGCTGACCACTGATCGGGGTTAGGCGGCAGGGTCGGGTGGTGTGTCACTGCCCCATCCGCATTCCTGATCTGTACGAGGGCGGGATCCTGCTTGAAAACGCACTAAATCCTGACCGTGCCACAGCCGTGCAGGTAGCGGCAGACGCCGCAGATTCCGGTCAATCTCGTCGGTTGGCAACGGCAGCGAACTCCCAATAAAAACGACATTGCCGCGCCGACCTGAATGTCCCACTTTCGGGTCGATGACGGCGCACACATGAGGGAAGACCTCCCGCAGGGCGGCCAGCTCCGGGCGGGCATCAGCCCCACCACCGTGCCCAGCATTAGTCATTAGGACACCCCCGTGGCCAAGCACCTGCGCTGCGACGCGCGCATATTCCACGGTTGTTAAGTGCTCGGGGACAAGACCGGCCATAAAAGCATCACGAATAATGACGTCTTTACTGGCTGGCCGGGTGCTGTCTAAAACTTGCCGTGCCTCACCTACTCGAATACGCAACTGCGGCGCTCGCGGCAACTCGAACTCTTCCCGCACGGCAGCAGCCAAAGCCTGATCAATTTCCACAGCCACATGGCGTGACGCGGGGCGCGATACCGACCATGCCCAGGGCAGAGCGCAGGCCGCTGCCCCTAAATGCAGTGCCTGCAGCGGTTTGTCAGGGTCAAACGCCGCATCGAGAACACAGGTGAAATGCTGCATATACTCGAATTCGAGGTGCCTCGGGTCGGCTGTATCAATACAGGAAGACTCCACTCCGTTAAGAAAAAGTGTGGCTCGGGTTCCCTCCCAGCGCACATAGGCCTCACCATAGTCACTCGCAAGGGGAGTTGTTCCCCGCAGGGTTGGCCGGGCGCCGGCTTTCTTCGCAGATGTAGGAGGCATAGGGCAGACTGTATCCCACGGCAGGGAAGGGAGGCGGCAGATGTCTAATGCTCCACGTGACGCACGTGCCCGGCGAGATTGGGGCAGTGATGACAGTGCCACGCCGATTCTCCACGTTGATATGGATTCCTTTTTTGCCCAGGTGGAAATGGCAGAAAATCCTTCATTGCAAGGTCGGCCTCTGATTGTTGGGGGAACTGGTCCACGTGGAGTTGTCACCTCCGCTACCTATGAGGTCCGCGCTGCGGGGGTCCGCGCAGGAATGCCTACCTCTCGGGCGCGTGCCCTTTACCCGGCGGCCACTATCGTCGCGTCATCCCGCCACGTGTATTCGCGCTATTCCCGCGCCGTGATGGCAATCCTTGGTGATATTACCCCTGCTCTTGAACAGGTCAGTGTTGATGAAGCGTTCCTTGACGTCTCTGGGGCGCGCCGCCGCTTGGGTGGCCCCACCGAGATTGGCCACCTCATTCGCGCCCGTATCCATGAAGAGGTTGGATTGCCCGCTTCGGTGGGGATTGCCTCCACGAAATCGGTGGCCAAAATTGCTTCCTCAACGGCAAAACCCGATGGGCTTCTTCTTGTTCCAGAATCGGCGACCCTCGATTTTCTTCACCCCATGCCTGTTGGGGTGATTTGGGGTGTCGGTGGGAAAACTGGCGAGGTCCTGGCCCGTGAAGGGATTGTCACTGTCGGGGATCTTGCCTATGCCTCCACTGATCGCCTGACTCGACTTTTGGGTGCTGCCAACGCCGCCCACCTTCATAAAATGGCGTGGGGGATCGATCCGCGGCCGGTGTCTGCCCGCGAAAGAGAAAAATCGGTGGGCACAGAACATACCTTCGCCGAAAATCTCGTGAACCGCGCTGATATTGAGGCCTACATCCTTCAGGCTGCCCACGAATGTGCTGCGCGTCTACGCAGAGCGCAGTCCACTGGAGAAATTGTGTCCATAAAGTTACGTGATGGGGATTTCCGTACCATTACACGGTCAATGACCTTGCCGGTTCCTACCGATCTTGGCGGGGTTATAGCCCGCGCCGCCCAGGATTTATTTGCCAAAGAGACTCTGCCTGTGGGTGGGGTGCGTCTTGTGGGAGTGCGCGTAGAAGGGCTTCGCAGCCGCTTAGATGGAGTAGCAGTAGCCCTTGACGAGGACATTCGTACCAGTGCGGCAGAACGAGCAATGGATAGCGTGAAAGAAAAATTCCCCTCTCTGCGCGTCGGCCCAGCCACATTAATGACACCACCTTCGCCGCACAATGGTCCCGAATCGCATGGCAGGGCCATCGAGCACTAGACTATTGTCCAACCGGAGAATTGAGGAGGTGGCCATGGGTCTGTCGGATCATGAGAAGCAGATTCTTGCCCAGATGGAGGCTGAGCTGCGCCGTGAGTCACCCGAACTCGCTCACGAAATGTCGAAAGTCGCGGGACAAAAGGAAGACCTCCCAGCGCCACGTGGCCGTTTATCTCCTCGATTTATTGCTTTAGGGGTACTTGTTGCCATTGCAGGGATGGGTGTTCTTCTGGGGGCGGTCTCCCTTGGGCATGGACTTCCTGCGATTCTCCTTGGAGTTGTTGGTTTTGCCTTAATGGTGTGCGGCATTTTGCTGGCTACCCGCAGTCAGCCTGGCCCACCCGCACCACGGAAAGGGTCGGCAGCTGGCCGCCCCGGTGCTGGCAATGGCTGGGCTCAATTCATTGCAGACCAAGAACGTCGATGGGATGAACGCTCAGGGAACTGAGTTGCGCAAGGTTCTATGGGGCTGACGAAAGTCAGCCCCATTTTCTTTTCTCTTGACGAGGGCGGGGCACAGGCAAACGAGGGCTACCGGCCAAAATATCTGTCTGTTGTTGGCGTGCCGCCTTCTTGTCGCAGGGCTACTGTCACCGAAACACAAACCGCCACCAGGATGCGTTTTCTGACAACAATCTGCGTCATGACAGTGCTTTGTCAGCCGGGCATGTGGGCCCGACTACCTGCGCCCCGCCCTCGTTCATAGATGGGCAACACGCCGAGACACGCCGAGGCCTATACCACCTTTATCCAATTCTCAGATTCTGATTTCCGTTTGATGGACGCCCCCTGTCCCACTTTCGACCACCTCATCCCCCCACTTTCTACCACCGCCGTCCCCAGCGTCTTTCGACCTGGCGTTCACATGCGCGAATGGGGCAGAAAAATTGTCACTCCCACCTCGTTTGCCTCACAAGCATCCAAAAATGATCAGGGCGAATGGCTTTTTCCTCCACCCTCAACCACCGCAGAATTTCGCTGGTATCTCATAAGTTGTGCATAGGTGATTCACTCACAATGACCCGTTGAAGGGCTCCGGGTGGAGGGAAGTGGGTTAAAGTGGAGGCACGTGGTTAACCGGGGGAGGAGGTGACCGTGTTCCTCGGAACGTATGAGCCAAAGCTCGACGAAAAGGGGCGCGTGATCTTGCCTGCCCGGTTTCGCAGCGAAATGGAAGGAGGCATCGTTTTGACTCGAGGTCAAGAACGATGCATCTACGCCTTTCCTGCCAGCGAGTTCGAGCAAATGACGATGGAACTACGACGGGCGCCTTTGTCCTCAAAACAAGCGCGCGACTGGATCCGCGTCATGCTCTCGGGCGCATATAAGGAGGTTCCAGATAAGCAGGGCCGCATTAGCGTCTCTGCAGATCTGCGGGCTTATGCAGGTTTAGGTAAGGACCTCGTCGTTATTGGCGCAGGTAACCGAGCTGAAATCTGGGATGCCGAAGCCTGGCGCGAATACATCGCCGTCCAGGAAGAGGTGTTCTCCAATACCGAGGAAGAAATCATCCCCGGAATGTTCTGACACGGTTCCAGGTTTCCGTCCGTCCTCTGACGTACTTCCCCGACGCCAGAGCCGGTCGGTGACCTGGATCTGTGTCTTAACACGGTAGGCATAGACGAGGAAGGAGGCGGATATGGCTCATGATGCCGGGCAGGCGGATATGCCCGTGCCGACATCACGGCGTCATATCCCCGTCCTCGTCAATGAATGTCTAGAGATGCTGGCCCCCGCAGTGGGCGGTTCTGGCGCGATTTTGATTGACGCCACCTTGGGTATGGGAGGACATAGTGAGGCGGCCCTGAGCCGTTTCCCTGACCTTCATGTTGTCGGTATTGATCGCGATCCTCAGGCAATAGCGTTAGCAAGTGAGCGCCTGAGCCCTTTTGGGGAGCGCTTTCGTGCCGTCCACACCACCTATGACCATATTGACCAGGTAGCTGAAGAGGCATCCGCCAGCGGACTCGTCGATGGCATCCTGATGGACCTTGGCGTGTCGTCATTGCAATTAGACGAGGCCGACCGCGGCTTCGCCTACTCCAAAGATGCCCCCCTCGATATGCGAATGGACCCCACAACAGGCCCAAGCGCAGCGGATTTACTTCGCGATCTCGATGCCAGCGAAATAGCACGCATCCTGCGTGTGTATGGCGAAGAACGTTTCGCCTCCCGTATTGCTGAGCGCATTATTCGCACTCGTGAAGTGACGCCGGTGACTCGCAGTGGGCAATTGGTCGATATTGTCCGCGAGGCCCTACCAATGGCAGCAAAACGCACGGGAGGAAATCCGGCAAAAAGGACTTTCCAGGCCCTGCGTATTGCGGTCAATAGCGAATTGGATATCTTGCAGCGCGCTATTCCGGCAGCTTTGCGTAGCCTTCGCGTTGGTGGACGCATCGTTGTCGAGTCCTATCACTCTTTAGAAGACCGGATTGTCAAGGACTACTTCCGTGAGGGAGCCAGTGACCATGCACCCCCAGGGTTGCCTGTGATTCCACAAGAAATGCAGGCCAGCCTCGCTTTGCTCACCCGAAAAGCGGGCAAAGCTGACGAGGCTGAAGTCGCTGCTAACCCCCGATCTGCCTCAGTACGCCTTCGCGGCGTAGAAATTCTTCACCCCTGGAAGGAACGAGTATGAGCACCGCAGCCGCACGAACTCGCCCCGCCTCCCGCCCAGAAAGGCTTCGGGAGAGCGCCGCTCCCCACCTTCAGGTTGTGGACGGTGTGCGCTCTCAGCGCTCCATTGTGCCCATGGCATTGCTCACTCTCGTTGTGTTGGCCATTGCCATTGTTGTGCCCATGATTGTCAATACACGCATGGCTGAAACCTCCTTTGCAATCCGGGAACAGCAGCTGGTTCTCAATGAACTTGAAGCGCAAACCTGGGGGATGCAAACCGAATTAGAACAGCGTGCGTCGCCCACCACGCTGCAAGAGGCCGCCCGTAAGGCGGGGATGGTTCCGGCGGGGCGTACCGGCTTTATCCGACTGTCCACTGGTACCGTCGAAGGTGGCGAAGCCGCACGGTGACGGGAAGGAGAGTGGCATGACAGTGTCCGCTCAGCGCTCCCGGTGGATTGCCTTTTTCATTATGCTGGTGCTCTTTGTGTGCGCTGTGCGCCTGGTGAGCATCCAGATTTTTGAAGGTCCCACCCTTGCAGCTGAGGGGCAGGCGGTGCGTACCCAAACCACCTCGATTACCCCTCGCCGCGGCGCAATTACTGATGCAAAAGGCGTGGTCCTTGCTGACTCGGTTCAGGCGTACCATATTGCGGTTAATCAGGTGAATATCCGCAATTGGGTGCACTATGAAGAAAAGGATGGAGTCACTACTGACAAAGTCCTTGGGCGAGGACCAGCCCATGCCGCCCAACTTCTTGCTCCACTTTTAGATATGGATCCGGCGGAACTTGGCGGAAAAATGCTGGGTGATGCCACATATATCTATGTGAAGAAAAATGTGGATCCAGTGACCTTCCGAGAAATACGGAAACTCGATATTCACGGAATTGAGTGGGAAGCCGTTTATGAACGGATTTATCCCAATGACAATACTGCCGCCCCCATTATTGGCACTATTAATGCCGAAGGGCAGGGCCAGGGCCTCGAATACGCCTTTAACGACATTCTCAAAGGCACCGAAGGAAAGGAAGCCTTTGAGATTGCCCCAAATGGTGCTGTTATGCCCGGCGGGAAAAAGACCACGGTAGAGCCCGTCGATGGGGCCACTGTGCGCACTACTGTCCACGCCGACCTTCAGCATCTCATCCAGCAAAAACTTGATGCCCGCGTGGCTGAGCATCAGGCGGATTGGGGGGCTGTGGTCATTACAGAAGTGGGGACAGGTCGGGTTTTAGCCTTGGCTGACTCCAACTCGAAGGCTCCTGATACCGCCACGATCCAACCTGTTGCCGGGGTGCAATACGCTTTTGAGCCAGGGTCGGTCGGCAAAATTGTCACTGTTGCTGCGGCTATCGAAGCCGGAAAAGTGACGCCAACAACGTCTTTTGTTGTGGCAGATCGAATGACCCGGGATGACTCTGATGGCCCAATTACGGACTTTCATCCCCATGAAACTATGGAAATGACCACAACGGGAATTTTGGCGGAATCGTCCAACGTGGGAACTGTACTGGTGGGGGAGACCATTACTGACCAGCAGCGCGCAGATCTCATGCAATCCTTCGGTTTTGGGCAGCCAACGGGGATTGAACTTCCCGGCGAGTCAGCCGGTTCTTTGCGTCCTCCTGAACAGTGGGTTTCCCGCGATAGATACACAACAATGTTCGGACAGGCGTATTCTGTGAATGCCCTTCAAGCAGCCAATTTAATGGCCACACTTGGAAATGGGGGAGTGCGTGTGGATCCGCGGATCATTGATTCGTGGACCATGCCCGATGGCACTGTTCACACTCCACAGGCCCCCACTCCCGTCCAAGTTGTCTCCTCGAAGACGGCTAAAGAGGTCGTCTCAATGATGGAGTCCGTGGTCAGCACTGATATTGGTACAGGTGAAGCGGCAGCAGTTGATGGTTACCGAGTTGCTGTGAAGACCGGCACGGCAGATATTTTTGTGGACGGTCAACCTGCTGTGGTTGCGACAACTGCGGGTCTCGTGCCCGCCGATGCCCCGCGTCTTGCTATAGCCGTGGTGCTCTACAATCCGAAGGTCAAAGTGGTTTCCTCAGAGTCTGCAGCGCCTCTCTTTGGAGAGGTCACCCGAGAGGCAGTACGTAATCTCGGTGTGCCAGCGTCAGCAAAGGAAGCCACACCCTACCCACTGACACCACAATGACGGCCCCGAATGGGCGCGGAGGGAGAAGGATGGAGCGGTCAACGCAATGGATTGCGGAGGCAATTGGTGCCGCAATTCATGGGAGTGACGTGTCAGTCACCGGCCCCGTTGTTACCGATTCCCGTGAGGTAACTCCAGGAGCCCTTTATGTGGCACGTCGGGGGGAAAGTGCTGATGGGCATAGTTTCCTCTCCGCGGCTTACGAGGCCGGGGCACGAGTGGCCATAGTGGAAGAACACCACCCAGAGGTGCCTCTGACCCAGTTGGTGGTCCCTGAATCCACTGAGGCTTTAGGGGAGTTAGCCCGGGCGCATCTGGCTGATTTACGTAGGCGGGCAAACGCTGAGGCGCCATTGCTGGTGATTGGGCTGACAGGCTCTGCTGGAAAGACCACGACAAAAGACCTGCTGCGGCAGGTACTCTCAACGGTTGGCCCAACTGTTGCCCCGAAGCTGTCCTTTAATAACGAAGTTGGCCTGCCGCTGACTGTTCTGAAAGCTGATGAGACCACCCGTTATCTCGTATTAGAAATGGGTGCATCTGGGCCAGGGCATATTGATTACCTCACTCGGATTGCCCCCGTTGATATTGCCATTGAACTGATGGTGGGCCATGCCCATATGGGTGGATTTGGCTCAATTGAAGGGGTGGCTGCCGCTAAAGCGGAACTTTTAGCCGGTTTGGTTGACGGTGGCATTGCCATTTTGAATCGTGACGATGATCTTGTGGCAGCGATGGCGCAGCCTTTGGCTAATGATGGGCGGGGTATTGAGGTCCACTATTTCAGCCCAAGTGGAAATACTGCGGCTGATCTGTGGGCTGATAATGCCGAGTTGGATGCCATTGGTCGGCCCTCTTTCACAATGGTGGCCGATGGTGGAACGCGTCAGGCAGCGGTGACCTCGCACTTAGTTGGCGCCCATCATGTGGCGAATCTTTTGGCGGCCGGGGCAGCAGCCTATGCGGCGGGATTGTCCCTTGACGCTGTGGCACAGGCATTATCAGAGGCGAGGGCGGAGTCCCCCCACCGGATGGATGTGCGCGATATTGTCCTGGATTCCAAGCGCGTCACCGTTATTGACGACTCCTACAATGCGAATCTGGATTCTATGGGAGCGGCCTTTAGGGCACTGGCTGATATTGCTGGGGATCGCCCGCGGGTTGCTGTCCTCGGCGAAATGTTGGAGTTGGGGGAATCTACTGAGTCCACCCACCGTGAGGTCGGTCAGATGGCAGCTGGCGCTGGTGTGGCACTAATGCTGACTGTCGGTGAAAGTGACTCGCTAAACCACTACCGTAGTGGCGCTGGCACCTTAGTACGATCGGTGCAGGCTCAAGGAGTGGAGGAAGCAGTGGAATGTCTTCGTCGTGACTTGCCTCATGAGGCCGTTGTGCTGATTAAGGGGTCACTGGGTTCTGGTGTCCATAAAGTAGCGGATGCCCTAATTGAAGTGGGACAACCTCGATGATCGGCCTAATTATTGCATTTGCGATCGGCATTATCCTGTCGCTTTTTGGTACCCCATTCTTTATTCGCTTCCTCATTAAGAATCAATTCGGCCAATTTATTCGTCAAGACGGCCCCACTCAGCACCTGACAAAACGTGGAACCCCAACAATGGGTGGCGTTGTCTTTATTATTGCCACCGTTATTGCCTGGCTGGCAGGGACTGTCTTTAATCAGGGCCCAACATGGTCAGGCATTCTTCTTGTCATTCTCTTTGTTGGACTGGGATTTATTGGTCTCCTCGACGATGGCATTAAGATCCACAAGCAGCGTTCCCTCGGTTTACATGCTGGAGCCAAGATTATTGGCCAGCTGGCCGTGGGTTCGATTTTTGCTATTGGCGCCTTAAATCTGCCCGATAGGCACGGGAATACTCCTGCCGTTCCGGAAATTGCTATTACCCGCGACCTCACCTTTAGTTTCGCGATTGGTGGCATAGCCCTGATCGGAGTCATTCTTTTCCTTTTGTGGGCGAATTTCCTTGTGGCGGCCTGGTCAAATGCAGTGAATTTAACCGATGGCCTTGACGGCCTCGCTACAGGCGTGTCGATCTTCGTCTTTGTGGCCTTTACCTTTGTCAGTTACTTCCAAAACTCTCAGGCCTGCGGGGCGCCTTTAGTGTCAGAGCATATGTGCTATTCCACCCGAGATCCGCTGGATTTAGCGGTATTTTGCGCAGCCCTAGTAGGTGCATTAGCTGGATTCCTCTGGTGGAATGCCTCGCCTGCACAAATCTTTATGGGCGATACCGGTTCTCTTGCTCTTGGCGGTGCCCTCGCAGGTTTATCTATTTTGACCCGCACCGAATTTGTGACAGTGATCCTCGCTGGTCTATTTTTAGCGACCACATTGTCCGTGGTGATTCAGGTCGGCTTCTTTAAGCTCACCCGTAAACGTGTTTTTCTCATGGCTCCTCTGCATCACCACTTTGAGCAGAAAGGCTGGAAGGAAATCACTATTGTGATCCGATTCTGGCTGATTGCTGCCCTGTGCGCCGTCACAGGGGCCGCCCTGTTCTACGCCGAGTGGGTGTCCCGACAGTGATTCCCGCATCTCCCGTTGCCATCCTCGGATGGGGCAGCTCAGGACGAGCCGCAGCCGCTGCACTTGAAGCCCGCGGCGTGGCCACTCAGGCATTTGATTCCAACGAGGTCGAAGGCGCAACCTGCCATAGCGACCCTGATGAATTAGCGCGCGCTATCGTTGAGAGCGCGCCGTCCGTCCTCGTTGTATCCCCTGGGGTACCACCGCATACGCCAGCGATTATTGCCTGCGAAAAAGCCGGAATCCCGGTGTGGGGCGAAGTCGAGTTGGCCTGGAATCTTCAAGCGGAAAGCGAATACGCTACCCGTCCGTGGTTATGTGTGACCGGAACAAATGGAAAAACCACAACGGTGGGAATGCTGGGCTCTATTTTGCGGGCCAGCGGCAAACGCGTTGAAGAAGTCGGAAATATTGGCACGCCAATCTGCGCCGCTATCGATACTGACGCCGAAATTTTTGCCGTCGAACTTTCCTCCTTCCAATTGCACACCTCCACGTCAATGTCACCACTGGCAGCGGCCTGCCTGAATGTCGATGCTGACCATCTTGATTGGCATGGCAGCGCTGAGGCTTATGCGGCGGATAAAGCGCGAATCTACGAGCGCACCCAGGTTGCCTGTGTGTATCCGGCTGGCGATGAGCAGGTCACCGATATGGTCCGTGAAGCCGATGTCATTGAGGGGGCTCGCGCTATTGGCGTCACCCTGGGGGTACCTGATATTTCTCAGGTTGGCCTGGTTGAAGGGGCCCTGGTCGATCGCGCCTACGTCGATAACCGTCGTACCCACGCCATTCATCTGGCAGATATGGCCGACCTTGCACCCGCTTTCGGGGCCCACCCCACGCCCGCTGTCGTTATGGATGCGCTGACTGCTGCGGCTCTAGCGCGGGCTGCTGATATTGCCCCCGAAGCGATTGCTGACGGTTTACGTGCCTATCGTCCAGCGGGTCACCGCCGCGCCTTCGTTATGGAAGCGGCCGATGTGTCCTGGATTGACGACTCTAAAGCCACAAATGCGCATGCTGCTTTGGCTTCTTTACGTGGCTTACCACCGCGGTCAGTTGTCTGGATTGTTGGTGGTGACGCTAAAGGCCAGACTTTCGACGATTTGATTGCTGCCGTTGAACCCACCCTGCGAGGGGTCGTGTTGATCGGGGCAGATCGCAGTGTCTTACGTGACGCTTTGGCTGCTGGTGCGCCGCAGGTGCCCGTGGTGGAAGTCGATGGGCATGAGGACTGGATGTTTTCCGTTGTCAACGAGGCCGTGGCACTGTCTCGGCCAGGAGATACTGTGATTCTGGCGCCCGCATGCGCATCCTGGGACCAATTTTCCTCTTATGCCCAGCGGGGAGATATTTTTGTTGAGGCCGTCCAGCGATTGGCCCACGGCTGGCAGAGCCACGAACCCGAACCGAGTGAGGGACCTCAGCCATGAGCGCCCTGAAATCCAAACTGCGTCTGCCTCGAATTGAGCTTCCAGCAGCGATGGATGGCAAGGTGGAACACGATCCGGTAGTCACCTACTACCTGATTGTGGTACCCGCTTTAGTGCTGACCACATTTGGATTAGTCATGGGCTTTTCTGCCTCGGCAGTGACAAATATTGCCGCAGGAAATAGCCCCTATTTAGCTTTTGTCCGACAGCTCTTTATCGTCATTGTTTCCCTAGTCTTGGCGCTAATTGTGCATTTCGGCCCACATAAATGGTGGTATAAACACGCTCCCGCTGCATTCCTTGCCTCTTTAGCGCTGCAATCTTTAGTGCTGACGCCATTGGGCGTCAATGTTGGCGGAAATACAAACTGGATTGCTATTCCTGGCCTGCCTCAAATGCAGCCATCGGAACTGATTAAACTCACCCTGATTTTGCTTCTGGCTCGAATGTTGGCACGTCCAGGGGCCCGTCGCGAAGACTGGAAGCAAATGGGTGTCACTGTTGGCATCCCTATTGCTGTGGGTATTGGCGCGGTTCTTCTTGGTAAAGATATGGGTACAGCAATGGTGGTTGCTGTGGCCGCATTGGCTGCCCTGTGGGTGGCGGGATTGCCGGGCCGCTGGTTTCTTGGACTCATAGCCTTTGCTGTACCTGTCGGGGCCTTTTTAGTGGCTTCTAACCCGACACGTTTACGCCGTATTTTGGCGGTTCTGCCGTGGAATGGTGAAGAACGCGATCTGTCGTCCCCTGAACAAATCGATCACGCATTATGGGCGCTGGGCAGTGGCGGAATTAGTGGTCTTGGCCCAGGGGCATCACGGGAGAAGTGGAATTACCTTCAGGAAGGTCACACCGATTTTATTCTCGCTATTTTGGGTGAGGAATTCGGCTTGCTGGGAACACTAACGGTCCTGTTATGCCTGGGATTACTGTCCTGGTCAATGGTGCGTGTGGCACTGAGTGCCACCAATGATTTCGTCGCGATCTCAGCGGCAGGAATCGCTGCGTGGATTGGCGCCCAGGGAATCATTAATATTACTTCTGTGACTGGGCTTGGCCCCGTTATTGGTGTGCCACTACCCCTGGTCTCCTATGGCGGTTCCTCTTTCCTTTTCACTGCCTTTGCTATTGCTGTTGTCGCGAGTTTTGCACGCGCTGAGGCAGGAATGTGGACATTTGGATCCCCTGATGAGTCCTCAGCGGGCCGTGATCCACGGGTGGCTCCTCGTAAGCGTCGCCCTGGCCGCAGGCAGGCTAGGTCAAAGAAGAAGGTTCGGGAGGAAGTATGAGGATTGTTCTTGCTGGCGGTGGAACTGCTGGGCATGTCAACCCCCTGCTTGCCACAGCACAGGTGTTACGTGAACGCGGTGCCGAGGTCGTGGCCCTAGGGACAGCAGAAGGTTTGGAAGCTGACCTTGTCCCGGCTGCGGGCATCGACCTCGTGACTATTCCGCGAGTACCCCTACCGCGGCGCCCATCCCCGGCCCTCCTCACCCTGCCTATGCGTCTTGGCCAGGCCGTGAGCGCCTGTACAGCAGCACTTGAGGGAGCGGACGCTCTGGTTGGATTTGGCGGGTATGTGTCTACACCCGCGTATCTGGCAGCACGTAGCGCAAAAATCCCCGTGATTATCCACGAACAAAATGCCCGCCCTGGTTTGGCGAATCGCCTTGGCGCTTCCTGGGCGAAAGTTGTGGCCCTGACGTTCTCCTCAACTCCGTTGGCAGCAAAAACAGGCGCGACTGTGACCACCGGTTTGCCGCTGCGTGAAGCGATTGTGGACTTGGCGCGTGCCCGCCGCGATGGGCACGGAAATACCCGCCGCGTTGAGGCTGCCGCCCGCCTGGGTTTAAATCCTGATGCCCCGACTTTGGTGGTGACAGGTGGCTCTTTGGGCGCTGTGCATATTAATGAATGCGTTACGTCCGCGGCCCAGTATCTGCCTGAAGGCGCTCAGGTTCTGCATTTGACGGGGCGTGGGAAAGATGGCGTGGTGCGTGAGGCTGTGCGCGCCGCTGGCTTAGAACAGCGGTGGACGATCCTCGACTATCTGGTGACTATGGAAGACGCCTTGGCGTGCGCGGATCTGGTTTTGTGTCGTTCGGGTGCGGGCACGGTCGCAGAAATGACGGCCCTGGGATTGCCCTGTGTGTATGTGCCTCTTCCTATTGGTAATGGTGAACAGCGCCTTAATGCTTCTGATCATGTTGAGGCTGGGGGCGCCATTATGGTGGACGATAAAGACCTCACTGCCGACATTGTGGAAAACCGTATTTTCCCGCTGTTAGTGTCGCAAGATTTAGCGTCAATGGCGGATGCATCAGCGAATCTTGGCCATATTGAAGCCGCGACTGAATTAGCGGATCTTGTGATGGAAGCAGCAACAGAAGGGAAAGCGTGATGAGTGCCTATCACTTGATTGGTATTGGCGGCGCAGGAATGTCTGTTGTTGCGGAATTGCTGCATGGACGCGGGCACCTGGTGAGTGGCTCCGATCAGAGCGAATCGCCGATTCTTGACCATTTACGGTCGGTGGGAGTTACCGCCCATAGTGGCCACAATGCCGATAATGTGCCTGCTGACGCTACTGTTGTTATTTCTTCGGCGGTGCGCGAAAGCAATGTGGAGCTCAGCGTCGCGCGTAGCCGCAATCAAGAGATTCTTCACCGTTCGCAGGCTCTGGCTCTGGCCGCTGAAGGTTTGCGTTTTGTAGCGGTGGCCGGGGCGCATGGGAAGACGACAACCTCTGGCATGTTGGCAGTGGCATTAACTGAGGCTGGAGCCGATCCGTCTTTTGCTGTGGGGTCTATTGTTCCGCCTTTTGGCTCTGGAGCGCGACTTGGGGGAGGCGATATTTTTATTGCCGAAGCCGATGAATCTGATGAGTCTTTCCTGAACTATTCCCCAGCTATTGCTCTGGTGACCAATATTGAGCCTGACCATTTAGATCACTATGCCTCGAGGGAAGCCTTCGAAGAGGTTTTCGCCCGTTTTGCTCAGCGGATTATTCCTGGCGGGCATTTAGTGGCCTGCGCTGAAGATGACGGCGCAATGCGATTGGCTGACTATGCACGTAGCCAAGGTATCGCTGTGCATACCTATGGGCGCCCAGAGCACAGCGTCACCAGTCCTGATCTTGCTATTCACGAATGCGAATTGCTACCTGATGGGGCCCGCGCCCGCCTCGGTGGCCTGGAAACCGAGTCTGAACTGCGCCTAAAAGTTCCCGGCATTCACAATATTCTCAATGCTGCTGGTGCCTATCTGGTAGGGCACCTATTGGGCGTTGATGCTGCAGCAATGACTGAGGGATTAGCTCACTTTGGTGGCACCGCCCGCCGTTTTGATTTCAAGGGCGAGGTCGCTGGTCGGCGCCTTTATGACGATTATGCCCACCACCCCACCGAGGTTGCGGCAGCTATTGCACAGGCCCGCGTTGTTGCCAATGGCGGGGAGGTGACTGTGGTTTTCCAACCGCATTTATATTCGCGGACCCAGTCTTTTGCTGATCGTTTTGCCCAGGCATTATCTGGGGCGGATCATATTGTGCTGGCTGATATTTATGGCGCCCGTGAAGATCCTATTGACGGGGTTGATTCTTCGCTGATTTCTTCGCAGATTCCTGGTGCACATTTTATTGGTGAGATGCACGAAGCAACGCGCTATGGAGCGGCATTAACGCCCCACGGCGGGATTCTCATTACGATGGGGGCAGGTTCGATTACGCAATGTGCAGATGATGCCCTCACGCAGTGGCAATCCGAAAAAGGTAGCTAATGAAACATCCTCCACGCCCCCGATCCCCACAGCGTCCCCGAACGAGTGGACCACGCGCGGGTGCTGGCGCCGGACAGGGAGCTCCCCGGGCGCAGTCAGGTAGTGGAGGAAAAGGGGAGTCATCTGCCAACACCTCTGCGCAAAGTGGGCGTCCGCCCTCGTCAACGGGGAAAAAGGCCGCTAGTGCGGGGTCTGGTCCGCGTCGTCCGCGCCCACCCCGCGGTAGTGCTCAGGGGCAGGAGGTCCGGTCTGCTCGCGCTGGTAGTGCACCTCAAACGTCGCCATCCGCGTCGAAAGAGGTCGCGCCGGCAGCCTCGGCCCCCGCGCGACGGGAGGACGATCATCGTCCAGTTCGCCGTTCCCCCTTTCAAGCCCTGCGCCGTCCTGTGGGTGGCGATACCGGGGCTGCAGAGATTCTTGGTCCGGGCGAGGGAGCTTCCACAGCTAATCTTGAACAGCGCTTGGGAGAACGCCGGAAGGCGCGTCTCCGCCTAACTTTAGGCCGTATTTTTGCACTCATTGCCACTTTAGCTGTTATTGCGGCGGTCGTCTGGGTTGCCTACTTTTCTCCAGTATTCGCCTTAAGTCAAGACAGTATCCGTGTTAACGGTGCTGATGAAAAAGCGTTGCCCTCGGCTGAGGTAAGTTCGGCAATCTCTCCCTGGGTGGGAACCCCGCTACTTCAACTCGATACCACGGCGATGGAAGGCGAGGTAAAGAAGATTTTGCTGGTCAAGCAGGCAACGGTGACGCGAACATGGCCTAATGGCGTCAGTGTCGATATCGTTGTGCGGACGCCAGCAATGTCAATGGATACCGGTTCAGGTTGGGCCATTATGGACGAGGCCGGGGTGCAATTGTCCAAGGCAGATGCGCCGATGTCAGGTGCTCCGGTGGTGACCTTGCCGGAAGGGGAGGAGCGTGCTCCTAGTGCTGGCGAGATTATGGAGGTCTGGAATCACCTTGACCCCGCGATCCGTTCTCAAGTGACCTCTATAACGTCTGATGGTCATTCCATGACCTTAGCTTTAGGAAATGGGGCTACGGTCAAATGGGGTCAAGCTGGAGAGACAGCCTTGAAATCGAAGGTCCTGACCGTCCTTCTTGCTGAGCGTGAGGCGAAGATTTATGACCTCTCAGCACCAGCAAATCCCGTGACATCCTGACATTTTTCGGGGCCTGATCCGACACGCCCGCGAAGTTCCTTGAAGGCAAGGGGAGGGGCCCCTACCTTCTTTTCGGCAGAACGCAGGTCAAAGACCAACCTTAAACTTGAGGTTGAAGGTTGGTGCAAGCGCAGAGGGGACCGTTCCATGGCGGCACCGCAAAACCAGTTGGCAGTGATTAAAGTCGTCGGAGTTGGCGGCGGCGGCGTCAACGCTGTCAATCGCATGATTGAAGTCGGCCTTAAGGGGGTTGATTTCATTGCGGTGAATACCGACGCCCAGGCACTACTGATGTCTGACGCCGAGACGAAACTCGACATTGGACGCGACCTGACCCACGGTCTGGGCGCTGGCGCGGATCCTGCAGTGGGGCGCCAAGCTGCAGAAGATCACGTTGACGAAATCACCGAGTCCCTGGCCGGGGCAGATATGGTCTTTGTGACCGCTGGTGAAGGTGGCGGCACTGGTACAGGCGCTGCCCCAGTGGTCGCCCGCGTTGCCCGTGCAGGCGGAGCCCTCACCGTTGGCGTTGTCACCCGCCCCTTCTCTTTCGAGGGTAATCGCCGTGCTGCTCAGGCCGAAAAGGGTGTTGAAGATCTGCGCAATGAAGTCGATACCCTCATTGTGATCCCCAATGATCGCCTGCTCAAGATTGATGACGCGGGGATTTCCGTTCTCGATGCCTTTAAAGCAGCTGACACTGTGCTCCTCTCTGGCGTCCAAGGCATTACTGAACTCATTACCACGCCCGGCCTCATTAACGTTGACTTTAACGACGTCAAGTCAGTGATGAAGGATGCCGGGTCTGCCCTGATGGGTATTGGTGCAGCCACTGGTGAAGACCGCGCTTTGCGCGCAGTAGAAACTGCGATTTCCTCGCCGCTGCTGGAAGCCTCTATTGAAGGTGCTCATGGCGTCCTGATGTTCTTCCAGGGCGGGACCGATCTTGGTCTTCACGAAATCGTCCAGTCCTCGGAGTTGGTTCGCGAAGCGGTCCACCCGGAAGCGAATATTATTTTCGGCAATGTCGTGGACGATACCTTGGGCGATGAAATTCGAGTCACCATTATTGCCGCAGGCTTTGACCCGGTGGTCGAACGCCCTGAACCCACCCCGCCACGTTCTTCGGTGCCCAGTCCTCGGGCAGCAGCTGCTCCTGGTGGAGTCATGACCCCTCCCGCTATTCCTGCAGCTCCCAGCCAACATTCTGCGCCCCCGGCGCACACCGGCCCCCACGTCACCGTGCCACAGGCCGGCGCCTATTCAGCACCGCCAGCTCGCCCAGCTCATGCTCAACCTCAGGTACCCCCCACCATTCCCACAGTGGAAAGTGGTCCAGCTGCGGTCCATGTGACTGAGCCTCGGTCCCTTGGTGAAGTTCCGGTGGCCCGCCCAAATCACCGTGCCCAGCCGCAGGTCCCCTCACGACGCGCTGATCTCAGCGAAGATCTGCCTCTGGCCAACGATAATTCGCCCTCCTTTGAGGTGCCTCGGGTCTTTGACGAGGCCGAGCCGCCGGAGGATCTTGATATTCCGGATTTCTTGCGGTGAAACAGATCAATCTTGCTGGTGCCCTTGCTCGCTTTACTGAAGCGGGTAAGGGCACCGACCCGTTGCGTCAGAATCTTGGTCTTCATGTGGGAGATGACCCCGCCCTCGTTCATTACCGACGAGAAGCGCTATCGCATGAGGTGGGCGCCCCTTTGCTATGGATGGATCAAACCCATTCCACTGAGGTCGTGCTGATCGATTCTCACACCTCCCTACCGACCTATTCTTCTATCGAATGTGGACCGATCAGCGCAGATGCCCTCGTCGTCGATGCGCGAGGCTGGGAGGGAGCTCCCGGGGCGTGCGTCATGGTGGCTGACTGCCTTCCCGTTCTTTTTGGCGCCGAGGACGGGGCGGTCATTGCTGCTGCCCATGCTGGACGGCAGGGACTGCTTGGCGGAATCCTCACCCGCGTTGTGGATATATATAAGGGGGTAGGAATTGACCCCGCTGATATTGAGGTGGCTATCGGACCAGCAGCCTGCGCTGCCTGCTATGAAGTTCCTGAAGATATGCGTAGCGATGCTGTCAAGACTCACCCAGCAACCTATGGAATAACCCGTCAAGGAACTCCATCAATCGATTTGGTCCGCGGTGCTGAACAAGAGTTGCGCAGATGTGGAATAATGAAAATATCTATAGACGCGCGATGCACAATCGAGGAAAAAACTTTACACTCGCATCGACGTGATCCCGCTCACGGAAGGCAGGTCGGAGTGGTTGTCCCATTTCCTGTGCTGCGACATGCCGAGCTTCCCTAACCCTGCAAACGCCTGGATCGGGTTACGTTGAGCATCCAGGTTCCCCAGGGGGAGGAGAAGATAGAGATGGGCGATTCATTTGGCCTCAAAGCACGTCGTTTCATGGGCTGGTATACGCCCGATGACGTCGAGGAAGACACTGATCCATTTGTGGAGGATGCCGAATTGGCTGAAGTGACCCCACTTGCTGCCATCGAGCGTGAACGCCCCGCTTTACTTCCTGTACCTCAAGAAGTAGAGCATATGGATCTGTCGCGTATTGTCACAGTGCACCCCACGTCCTATAACGATGCTCTTGCCATTGGTGAGGCATTTCGTAAGGGTGTGCCTGTGATTATGAATCTGACAGAAATGCCTGAAGCTGACGCTCGTCGCGTTGTGGACTTTGCCGCAGGTCTAACTTTTGGCCTCCATGGAGTCATTGAGCGCGTGACGAACCGTGTCTTTTTGCTTTCTCCCAGCAGCGTCGAGGTGTCCGGCGACCTGACAGGTGCGCGCCGCGGCTCTTTGTTTAATCAGAGCTGACATGAATGTGCTGAATTGGATTGGGATAGGAATCTCCTTTATCGCAGGGGTCTACCTGACGATCCTCTTTATTCGGGCGATTTTTGACTGGGCGAGGGTCCTTATCCGGGGCTTTCGTCCTAGGGGAATTCTTCTACCTGTGGCCAATGCCATTTACGCGGTAACTGATCCCCCCTTGCGCGCCCTTGGGCGACGCATCCCGCCTTTGCGTTTGGGCACGGGTTTCGCTCTGGATCTTGGCTTCCTCATTCTGGTGCTAGCAGTAATCATCTTGTCTAACTTTGGCCGCTGGCTAGTGTTTCTTGGCTGAGCTGCGAAAGCAATGCATTTCATAGGGGTCTCATCGCGCGCGATGGGGCCTCTTTTGCTAGTCGGTGGTGAACGAGCCACTCGTGAGTCGGTTATCATTCCGATGGAAGTGTTCGGGGGAGCGCTTCAGTCAGTGAATCCCCGGACGCGGGACAAGAAAACAGTTCCGCGAATGCACCCAGACGACCGAGAGGCGAGGAAATGGCCCTGCTTTCAACAGAGGACGTACTCAACAAGAAGTTCCAGTACGTCAAGTTCCGCGAGGGATACGACCAGGTCGAGGTCGATGAGTTCCTTGACGAGGTCGTCCAGACCATCTACGCCCTCCAGGCCGAAAATCAGGACCTGAAGGAGAAGCTCGAAGCGGCTGAACGTCGTATTGCGGAGCTCTCTGCTGGCGGTGAAGGCCTGGGCGTGGCAGAAACTCCGAAGGTTGAGGCAGCTCCTGCTCCCGCAGCAGCAGGTCTTTCCTCCCCAGAATCTGCGGCCTCCATGTTGGCTTTGGCTCAGCGTGTTCACGACGAATATGTGCGCGATGGCCGCGAGGAATCGAATCGCATTATTGCCGAGGCTCGTACCAAGGGCGACGAGATCATTGCCGATGCTCAGCGTCAGCACGAGTCGATCCTGTCCAAGCTGGACGAAGAGCGCGCGCTGCTTGAAACCAAGATCAGCGAATTGCGTTCCTTCGAGGCGGAATACCGCACGAATCTGCGGACCCACCTGGAGAGCCTTATCAAAGAGGTCAACCAGGGCGGACAGGCCTGATTGCCTATTCCGTGACTTTCCTTTCACGGGCGGTGGTGCTTTATGCGCCACCGCCCGTGATGTGCGTCAGGGGCAATACACTGAGGGTACGAGGGCCGGGTTAGACCCATAAAAAGAGTTCTATCCTTAAAGGGTTTCCTCCCTGAAATATGTGGGTCAAGAAAGGTTAAAATGAGTCACTCATTTCCAGCGATGAAAACGCGAATAGCGTATGGAGCTGGACTTGCTGCCTTTGGGGCGATTACTGATCAGTTGTCCAAAGAATGGGCATTAGTGGCTTTAGCAGATGGGCAAAAACGGCCTGTCATTGGGAATTTGCTTTCCCTTGACCTGATTCATAATTCGGGAGCTGCCTTTTCTTTGGGCTCCTCAATGACGTGGATCTTCACTGTGCTCAGTGTTGTTATTTTGGGTGCTCTTGCCTATTGGATATGGCGAGGATGCTCCCTGTGGATGACTATTGCTATTGGTCTTCTTGGCGGTGGTGCCATCGGCAATCTCATTGACCGTCTTATTCGTGAGCCGGGTTTTGGTGTCGGCCACGTGGTTGACTTTATTAATTATAATGACCTGTTCATCGGGAATGTCGCCGATATTTGGATTGTTGGTGCGGCAGCCTGGATTGCCATTCTTGTGGCCCGTACCCCATCAGCAGCCAGCGAATCTACGGCAGCAGAAAAAGACGCCGATGCCTGAAGCAATGCGGCTGGAAGTCCCTGATGAATGGGTTGGTTCTCGGGTTGATAGTGCACTTGCGCAGATGCTGGGTATTTCGCGTTCAAAGTGCACGGATTTACTGGAGTCCGGGGCCGTATTGGTTGATGGTTTACCTGTCCATAAGTCCCAAAAACTCATTGCCTCCGACATTATTGAGGTCGCTTTACCTGAACCTGACTTAACACCTCCGCCAGTAATGGGAATGGAAATTCTCTATGATGACGAGGATATTGTTATTGTCGATAAGCCGGTAGGCACTGCTGCGCATACTGGGCCTGGATGGAGCGGTCCCACCGTTTTAGGGAATCTCGAAGCCGCGGGTTATCGCATTACTACTCATGGTCCGCCAGAACGGCAAGGAATTGTCCACCGACTCGATGTAGGAACATCGGGGGCAATGATGGTGGCAAAGTCAGATATTGCCTACTCCGTAATGAAACGTGCCTTTAAAGAACGTCGGGTGACAAAGATTTACCACGCTATTGTCAGCGGCCATCTTGACCCAGAATCGGGAACAATTGACGCCCCTATTGGTCGCCACCCATCCCGTGAATGGCGCATGGCAGTGATTGAGGGTGGGAAAAACGCCATTACTCACTATGACACTCTGGAATTGCTGCCCGGGGCGGCATTAGTGCGTGTGCATTTAGAAACGGGGCGCACCCACCAAATTCGGGTGCATATGGCGGCTGTGAATCACCCGTGTGTCGGGGACGTTTTCTATGGGGCTGATCCGACTATGGCGGCGCGTCTAGGATTAGAACGCCAATGGCTGCACGCGGTAGAACTGGGCTTTAGTCATCCACGCAGCGGCGCCCCAATGACAGTCACCTCCCAGTATCCGGCGGACTTAGCCAATGCTTTGGAGATCCTTCAGGAGGGGTAAGTGCTGTCAATTATTCGCGTTGATACTGCTGAACTGGAATTGGCTGAACGCGCTGTGCGCTGGGATGTGTTCGTGTGTGAACAGAATGTGCCTTTCGTTTTAGAGATTGACGCCCGCGATTTACGCCCGGATGTGGAGCACTTTGTTGCCATTGACCCCGCCCGCCCGGATTACGCTCTGGGATGTGTGCGTCTGATCCCCGATGGGGCACGTAGCCCTGACGGCACCAGTAACGGCTCCACAGCGCCGTCAACACATCCGCGGGCGCATTACCACCTTGGGCGCCTGGCAGTGCGTCAGGAAGCCCGTGGAACGGGTCTGGGCGCCGCCCTCGTCAATACCATTCATGAATGGGTGGCCCATGCGACCCCATCCGGTAGTGAAGCCGTGGTGATTTTGGACGCTCAACTTCAGGCGCAGGGCTTCTACGAGAAGTGTGGATACCGGGCGACAGAACGGGAAACCTTCCTTGATGCCGGAATCTGGCACCGTGAGATGTCTACTGTGATTGCGGGCCGGGGCGACTAAGATTGCTCTATGGCTTCGCGAGACTCTTTTGTGCACCTGCATAACCACTCCGAGTACTCGATGTTGGACGGGGCCGCGAAGGTCGCGCCCATGGTGGCGGAGGCTGCGCGCCTGGGCCAACCCGCTATTGGATTAACCGATCATGGCTATCTCTTTGGGGCCTACGAGTTCTACGCTGCCGCCCAAAAGGCTGGTGTCAAGCCGATTATCGGGTTGGAAGCCTACGTCACCCCGGGCACATCCCGTTTTGACCGGCAAAAGGTCCTCTGGGGTGAACCGTGGCAGCGCGGCGATGATGTCAGTGCGGGCGGGTCCTATAACCACTTAACGCTGATCGCCTATTCCACTGAAGGAATGCATAACCTTTTCCGCCTCGGGTCAGCAGCGTCCTTAGAGGGGCAATTTGGTAAATGGCCGAGGGCGGACCGTGAACTTTTAGAGCGCTACCACGAGGGACTTATTGTTTTTACAGGCTGCCCGTCGGGAGCTGTGCAAACCCGAATGCGCCTGGGCCAGTGGGATGAGGCAGTACGTGAAGCCGCGGAATTGCGGGATATTTTTGGGCCGGAAAACTTCTACGTGGAAATTATGGACCACGGAATTGAATTTGAACGGCGCACCCAAAAGCAGCTTTTAGAATTAGCGAAACTGATGGATGCGCCGTTGGTGGCCACTAATGATGCGCATTATGTCAAGAAAGAAGACCGTAAAGTCCAAGACGCTTTACTGTGTATTAACTCCGGCTCGCGTATCGCTGATCCTGATCGCTTTAAATTTGATGGGGATGGGTATTACATTCGCTCTAGCGAAGAAATGCGGGATATCTGGAAGGAACTACCGCAGGCTTGCGATTCCACATTAGAAATTGCTGAACGCTGCGAGGTGCACTTTAAGACCACCGCTGAAGGTGCGTCATATATGCCTGATCCTCAGGTTCCGCAAGGGGAAGATCAAACCTCCTGGTTTATTAAGGAAGTCGAACGCGGACTGCAATTCCGTTTCCCCAATGGGGTGCCCGATAAGGTCCGGAAACAGGCCGAATATGAGGAAGACGTCATTATCTCCATGGGCTTCCCCGGCTACTTTTTAACTGTTGCTGACTATATTGGCTGGGCGAAAGAACGCGGTATTCGTGTCGGCCCTGGGCGCGGTTCCGGTGCAGGATCAATGGTTGCTTATGCCATGCGTATTACTGAGTTAAATCCGCTAGAGCACGGCCTGATTTTCGAGCGCTTCCTTAATCCTGAGCGCGTGTCAATGCCTGACTTCGATATTGACTTTGACGAACGTCGCCGCGAAGAAGTTATCGAATACGTCAAGGAGAAATACGGTGAGGATCGTATTTCCCAGGTGGTGACCTATGGGACGATTAAGACGAAACAAGCGCTGAAAGACTCAGCGCGTATTTTAGGGCGGGACTTTAAAGTCGGCGAGCAGCTGACTAAAGCGCTGCCGCCTTCGATTATGGGCAAAGACATTCCTGTGTCTGGGATTTTTGATTCCAAACACCCGCGCTATGCCGAGGCGAGTGAGTTTAGGAAGTTCTACGAAGAAAACCCGGATGTCCACGAGATTGTCGATTATGCACTGGGCTTAGAGGGACTAACCCGCCAATGGGGCGTTCACGCCTGTGCGGTGATTATGAGCTCCCACCCATTGGTGGACATTATCCCCATTATGAAACGCCCCCAAGATGGCGCCACGATTACCCAATTTGAATACCCGACCTGTGAAGCTCTGGGCCTGTTGAAAATGGACTTCCTTGGGCTGCGGAATCTTACGGTGATTTCCGATGCCTTGGAGAATATCGAGCTCAACGGGAAAGAAGTGCCGAATCTTGACCTGCTTGAGTTAGATGACCGGCCCACCTATGAACTTCTTGGCCGTGGAGATACTTTAGGCGTATTCCAGCTTGATGGTGGCGGCATGCGCGATCTTCTCAAGCTGATGAAGCCGGATAACTTTGAAGATATTTCGGCTGTGGGTGCCCTTTATCGCCCTGGCCCTATGGGTGCGAACTCCCACACGAATTATGCCTTGCGGAAAAATGGGCGCCAGGAAATCACACCCATTCACCCCGAATTGGCTGAGCCCTTAGCGGAAATTCTCGGCACCACCTTTGGTCTGATCGTTTACCAAGAACAGGTCATGCAGATTGCCCAGAAGCTGGCCGGCTATTCGCTGGGACAAGCCGATATGCTGCGCCGCGCCATGGGTAAGAAGAAGAAAGAGATCCTCGATAAGGAATTCGAGCCCTTTAGTGCCGGCATGATGGCGAATGGCTATTCCATGGAGTGTATTAAGACGCTCTGGGATATCCTCGTACCTTTCTCCGACTACGCCTTTAATAAAGCGCACTCTGCGGCCTATGGTTTAGTGTCCTATTGGACTGCCTATTTGAAAGCGAATTACGCCACCGAATATATGGCAGCCCTATTGACCTCCACAAAGGACAACAAAGATAGGCGCGCCCTGTATTTAGCAGAATGCCGCCATATGGGTATTACCGTTTTGCCACCTGATGTGAATGCCTCAATGGGCACCTTCGCGCCAGATGGGAAAGATATTCGCTTTGGCCTATCAGCGATCCAAAATGTTGGTGCCAATGTGGTGGAGGCTATTGTTGCCACCCGCCGCGAAAAAGGCGCCTTTACGACCTTCCAGGACTTCCTCGATAAAGTCCCACAGGTGGTCTGTAATAAACGGACAATCCAGTCACTGATTCGCGCTGGAGCTTTCGACTCCCTCGGGCACACTCGACGGGCACTCCTGTCACGCTGTGATGAGGCCGTTGACGCCGTGATTGACGTGAAACGGAATGAGGCTATTGGCCAATTCGACCTTTTCGGCGGCATCGATATGGGAATGGGAGATGGCCCGGGCCTGGCCATTGAGATCCCTGACTTACCGGAATTTGATCGCCGCCAAAAACTCGCCGAAGAACGCGAAATGCTGGGCCTATATGTGTCCGACCATCCTTTGCGCGGCGTGGAAGTGGCTTTAGAGCGCCATCAGGATGTGGAAATTGCTCAGGTTGTTGGTGAAGACGCGGTGGCAGATCGGATTGTCCGAATCGCTGGTTTGGTGTCTTCTGTCCAAACGAAAGTGACGAAGCAAGGCAACCCCTGGGCGATTGCCACGATTGAGGATTTATCCGGTTCGGTTGACGTCCTCTTTTTCCCCAGGTCTTATGAGACTATTCAGTCCCATTTAGTGCCGGATATTATCGTCCAGGTTGAGGGAAAAACGTCGATCCGTGACGATCAACTGTCTATTTATGGCCAGTCAATGACCATTCTTGACCTTCGGGAAGATGCAGATACCCCGCTCGATCTTCAAATGCCGGTTTCTCGCTGTACCCCGGATGTGCTGACAGAATTGCGCGAGGTTTTAGAGTCCTTCCCGGGGGGCTCGCCTGTGCGTCTGCATTTACGTGAACCTGGCAGAACCACCGTGGTGGAAATCGACCAGCGGCTGCGAGTCAAAGCATCCAGCGCCTTTTTCTCCCAAGTAAAAGCCGTTGTCGGCGCTGATGGAGTCCTCATTAGTGACTAAGTAGTGGAGTTTCCGCTGAGGCGCTGATGAAGGGGGAACCTATGGCGCGCGCACTCATGCTTGACCTTGAAGGAACCCTTTACACCCGCGAAGGCGCTATTGAGGGGGCTTGCGACGCTATTGCCTTTATGCGCGAAAATAACTTCGCCATACGTTTCCTCACCAATACAGACTCCAAGGACAATGCAACGTTATTGGAATATGTCTCTGCATTTGGTCTGGATATTCGCCCGGAGGAACTTTTTACCCCAGTCAATGCAGCAGCACAGATTCTCACCCAGGCTGACGGCTGCGCATTTGTTGTGGGCACTCCATCAATCACCAGGCAATTGGCTTCGGTCGTGACAGTGACCTCTGAGCCTGCGGAAGCCACTCACGTCATTATTGGTGATTGCCGTAGCACACTGAGTTATGACCTTCTTGATCAGGCGTTTTCCGCCCTCGTACAGGGGGCAGAATTTCTTGCCCTGCAACGCGGAAAATTTTTCCTCTCAGGCGGCAAACCCCATATCGATACGGGTGCGATTGTGGCAGCTTTAGAGTACGCCGCGCAGTGCGAGGCTACTGTTGTCGGAAAGCCAGCCCAGATATTCCTTCAGGCAGCAGTTGATTCCTTACCTCAAACCCCTGCGCCATCAGATATCTGGGTGGTGGGAGATGATGCCACTACTGACATCCCCATGGGCCGGGCTTTTGGGGCCACGACCATCCAGGTACGCACCGGAAAATTCACGCCAGAGGACGAAGGGGCAACCCACGTGATCTCCTCTATTGCTGCTCTTCCTGACCTGCTCGGAAGGTAGGGAAGGAGACCAAAGGATTGGTGCATCCACCCCACCAGAGCACACCTCTGTCAACTCTGTGGGGAACCCTCTGGGAAACAAAAGCCGGGTGCATTGCTCGCAGCAATACACCCGGCTCCAGGCCCAAGCTTGCGGCCTCAGGTCATCCGTACGCGCACCTGCATTCGCCCAGCAGGGGAGTCCACCTCAACAAGGTCGCCATCGGCTAATTGCCTGCCCCGGCGAGTTTCCACTTCGCCATTGACCCACACATCCCCACCTTGGACGAGTTCACGCGCCCAGGCACCATCCTCGGCCAAACCAGTGAGCTTAATAAACTGTCCCAGTCGGATGACCCCAGTCACGGGAAAAGAGGGGATATCTGCCATTGTTCTACCTCGCTTTGCTGTTGACACTACTGCACTCAGTAGCAGTATTTCGTTTCTGAGTCAGTGGTGACTTTGCCAGCAGATTGTGTAGTGGTTTCCGTTGAGGCGGAAGCATCAGGGGAGGCTCCAGAATCGGCGTTGTCTTGACCGGTGGGATCCTCCTCGCCAGTGTCCTCTTCAGAACTGGACTGGGCCGCACCACTCGCAGCCCCATCAGCAGTAGGTGTGCCAGAGTGCCCAGCGGCCCCAGATTGCGCGCCAGCAGATTGAGCCATTAACTGGTCATGATCAGTATCGAAATCTGCCCAGAATTTCTCGGCACCCTCAGCCCACACCACGCGGTTACGGTCACCGTCCCATTCAGCTACCGGGGGAGTGACAGTTGATAAAGCCCCCGGCGCTAAATCTTTCAGCGAATAGAGGAAACCCGTCAGAGCCGGAGTAGAAGCCAGATTTTCCGTAATATGCGTGTGCTGCGCTAATGCATTAGCAACAGATAGACCTTTAGAGGTCTGTGACAGTAAATCCCCATCGAGGAACTGGCGGGAGGCCGTCCGTAAAAAGCATTGCTGACGGTCAATACGCGCTAAATCTGAGCCGTCATTTCCCACATATCGCGCCCGCAAGAATTGCACAGAATCAAGGCCTTTTAATGTGTGGCAGCCGGCGGGTAAATGAAAATCGCCCACGCCGTCAGGGCTGAATTCATTTTGCCCGCATACTTGCACGCCGCCAAGAGAATCAACAACGCCCACAACAGCACGGAAATCCATAACAATCCCCGCATCAGGCCTGATACCAGTAGAGGTTTCCACCGTGCGCATCACACAGGACAGGGCTCCCGCCATATCATTTTGCGTGCCATAACCCAGAGAAAAAGCAGTATTAAATTGTCCGTAGCCCTCTTCAGAAACAGAACCGTCATTAGAAGTACACGACGGCATATCTGTCATTAAATCGCGGGGGATTGACGCCATTTTGACGTGCTTACGGTCCGCATCAACGTGAATAAGAATCGTGGTGTCAGCGCGAACGCCTTCTTCTTCGCCACCAATATCCGCATTTCCTCCCGACCGGTCATCAGTTCCAATCACCAATAAAGTCACTGGGCGACCAGCCGACAAATCCTCGGGAATATTTAAACCGCCTGATTGTCCGCCCGCCAATGCAATAGGCGAAATCGAACCGAAAATAGTGAAGTACAGACCGGCGATAAGGCCCACACCAAAAGTAAGGAAGGCTACCAATGCAAAGGCAATTGGTCGCCCTATAGATCGATGAGGAGCACTCACTGAGTGCAAGGGTGCCACTTTTCCTCCTGGTACATGCGTTGATTAGCCTCCACCGTAGCCCTCATATGCCGATGTGGCGTGATGATTTGGGCGTGCCAACCACCACTATGGCGAGAGGCGTGTCACCTCTTGACGGATTACGTGTTCCGTGCTGAGGTGCGCCAATGCGTGCGCGGGTGTCCGCGGCGTGGTCGCCGCACACATTCTTCTTAGCGGACTCATAGGCTTGTGCTATGAAACGCATTGACTTGCGGGGCCAAAAGCCAACGCCCGCCCAACTTTCTCGCGCGTTACCACGTGCTGCCCTGAGTGCTGAACTCGCAGTTGAGAAGGTGCGCCCCATTATTGACGGGGTCCGAACCATGGGCGCTCCCTACATTCGGCAGTTATCCGAGCGTTTCGACGGGGTTTCCCCCGAGCATTTGCGGGTTCCTGCCTCGGCAATGGCAGACGCCCTCAAAGGTCTAGATCCGCAGGTCCGCGCGTCCTTGGAGATTGCTATTGAGCACGCCCGTATTGGGCATACCCAACAACTACCTCGCCCCTCCACCGTAGAGGTCATTCCTGGCGGGTGCATTACGCAGCGGTGGGTTCCTGTGCGCCGAGTGGGCCTGTATGCCCCCGGTGGACTGGCCGTTTACCCGTCATCTGTGGTGATGAACGCTGTATGCGCCCAAGTGGCTGGCGTCGAATCTATAGCTTTGGCCTCACCACCTCAAAAAGAGTGGGGTGGCCTACCGCACCCGACCATCCTGTCTGCCTGCGCCCTCCTTGGCGTTGAGGAAGTGTGGGCCATGGGCGGAGCTCAAGCTATCGCCGCTTTCGCTTATGGATTCATTGACGAGGGAGGGGCAGCGCTGGACAATCTCGAGCGCGTTGATGTCATTACCGGCCCCGGAAATATTTATGTCGCTGCAGCAAAACGACTTGTCCACGGTCAGGTGGGGATTGACTCTGAAGCAGGTACTACTGAAATCGCTATCCTCGCAGATGACAGTGCTTACGCGCCCTATATTGCCGCAGACCTGATTTCTCAAGCAGAACATGATCCAGCTGCCGCCTCCGTCCTCGTGACGACGAGTGAAACCCTGGCCGACCAGGTTGAGGATCTGATCCCCACGCAGGCCAATGCCACCGCCCACACCGAGCGTATTCTCACGGCATTATCTGGCCCGCAATCAGGCATTGTTCTCGTCGATGACCTGGAATCCGGACTGGAGGTGGTCAATGCCTACGCCGCTGAGCACCTAGAAATCCACACCCGTGATGCGGCCACTGTCGCCGCGCAGGTACGTAATGCGGGCGCCATTTTTGTTGGCCCCTATACGCCAGTCCCGCTTGGCGACTACCTCGCTGGGTCCAATCATGTGCTTCCCACAGGCGGCACCGCGCGTTTTGCCAGTGGACTCAATGTCACCCAATTCCTGCGTAGCCAGCAGATTGTGGAATATTCGCGCCCCGCCCTCGCCCATCTTGCGCAGCCCCTTGACACCCTGGCTCGCGCCGAAGACCTTCCCGCCCACGGCGCTGCCGTCCTTTTACGTTCTGAGGATGCTCCCACCCCATGACCACACTTCCCCTGCGCGCAGACCTGGTGGGGATCGCCCCCTATGGTGCCCCAGAAGACCGCGTCCCCGTGCGGCTCAATGTCAACGAAAACCCCTACTCGCCAGCACCGGAAATTATTGCCGATATTGCCGATTCGGTCACGCGCGCTGCCACTGACCTCAACCGCTACCCCGATCGTGACTTTCCTGCGCTGAGAGCCGCATTAGCTGACTACCTCACCACTGAATCCCACGTCACCGTGGACCCGCAATGCGTATGGGCAGCCAATGGCTCTAACGAAGTCATGCTTCACCTTTTTCAAGCCTTCGGCGGGCCTGGCCGCGTTGCCCTGTCCTTTGCACCCACCTACGCCATGTACCCCGAATATGCGCGTGACACCAATACCGGGTGGGTTGTGGGCACACGTGGGGAGGACTTTTCCCTGGATGTGGCTCAGGTCGAGGCCGCACTGCAGCAGCACCGGCCCTCACTGTTGGTTCTAGCCAGCCCCAATAACCCCTCAGGAACGGCCCTGCCCCCAGGTGACCTCGCTCAGATCGTGCACGCCGCCCAGAGTAGCGGCCCAGACATTGACGGCCAGCCCAGCGCCACCATTGTCATAGTCGATGAAGCCTACGGGGAGTTCCGCCGCGAAGGAGTGCCCTCCGCATTAGAAACCACCCGCGGCTGCGACCACGTCGTGGTGACGCGAACCATGTCAAAAGCCTTCGCTATGGCCGGGCTACGCCTGGGCTATATGGTGGCGCCGCGGCCCATTATTGACGCCGTCGCTGTGGTGCGCCTTCCGTACCACCTGTCAGCCATCACCCAAGCTGTCGCTTTAGCGGCGCTACGACACGCCCCCCAGCTCATGGCTCAAGTTGCTGACCTGCGCCGTGAACGCGACGAACTCGTGGACTGGCTGGAAGAACGCGGCCTGCGCGCCTGCGAGTCGGACGCCAACTTTGTCCTCTTTGGTCCCATTGACAATAGGGACGCCGTTTTCCAGGCATTGCTGGACCGCGGCATCCTTATTCGCGTTGTTGGCCCACCCGGGTGGATGCGCGTCAGTATTGGCACCCCCGACGAAATGCTCGCTTTTAAAAACGCCCTTACGGAGGTTCTCCCATGACCCAGCAGACTGTACCCGCTAGCGCCACCACCGCTGCCCCTCGCCGCGCCACCATTGACCGCGCCACCTCAGAATCCACTATTCACCTGGAAATCAACCTGGATGGCACCGGTCAGACAGACATTTCCACAGGCGTGCCTTTTTATGACCATATGCTCACCTCTCTGGCAAAACACTCCCTCATTGACCTGACCGTTCACGCTACCGGTGACATTGACGTCGATGTTCACCACACCGTTGAAGACACGGCGATTTGCCTTGGGCAAGCCCTGGCCCAGGCCCTGGGCAATAAAGCCGGAATCCGACGTTTCGCTGACGCCACCGTCCCCCTTGACGAAGCCCTCGCTCGTGCCGTTGTCGATGTGGCAGGACGGCCCTATGTCGTCCACACAGGTGAACCTGCAGGTCAGGAATACCACCTCATTGGTGGCCACTACACCGGATCAATGACCCG
>JAUNHH010000028.1 GCA_030524055.1 Actinomycetaceae bacterium
AACGGTGCCTTGAGCAACAAACTATGCCCTGAGAAAAGAACTCTGCCTTGAGCAAAACCGGAACACCCGGCACGGCACCAGCCAACATCCAGCAACCTGATACCACAACAAGGCCCAGATCTAGCGGCGGCACCCATATTTAGGGCCGCCACCCCGCCCTCGTTATTCACCGCAGATCTAGGGGCGCCGCGAAAACGCAACCCCTACATCTAGTGAGAAACCAGGCTCTGCCCCCAACACGCCGGGGCCGACACGCCGACATCTAGGGGCACATTAGAAATTGGATCGGTGTCTCAGAAGCAAAGTTATCCACAACTGTGTACACAGTGGTGGAAACTCATCCACAGATATTCTGCTAGTGTCACCAGGGCACTTCAGCCATTGCGGGCGGACAGTATCCACAGGGTGTCCACTAAGGCTGACCCGTCATCCACACCTAGTGCTCAAAAACACGGTCACCACAAGATGTTGGGGTTAGTGGCAGCGGCAGCCACAAGGTGTAGTGTTGGAACATGTCTCGGGGCGCATGGCGCAACCGGGACTCACACATCTGAGTGAGGAATTGTCTACCCAATGGGTGGGCAAGACGAAGAAGAGGTTCCAGCCATGACAATCACCGTTTACTCCAAGCCCCGCTGCCCCCAGTGCGACGCCACTTACCGCGTTTTGGATAAGCAGGGCGTTGAGTACACCTCGGTGGATGTTTCCGAGGATCTGGACGCTCTGGAATTCATTAAGGGCCTCGGCCACCAGCAGGCTCCCGTTGTTGTGGCAGGGGATGACCACTGGTCAGGTTTCCGCCCCGACCGCATTAAGGCAGCCATTGCCGCACTGGTTGCTGACGCTCCTTTGCGTGCAGCTCAGGCCTGATTGATTAGGCCAGGGCGCACCCGATTTCTTAGCCGCGCCCGTTAATGCCCGCATATACCTACCACCGCGCTCGGGCCCGACACCGTGAAGGAGGATCAATGGTCACCTTGGTCTATTTTTCCTCTGCCACGGAAAATACGCGGCGCTTTATCACCAAGGTAGGTTTTCCTGCGCGGCGTATTCCCTTGCGGGCGGGCGAGCCTGACCTCCATATTGACGAACCGTATGTGTTAGTCACCCCTACATATGGGGGCGGCTCCCGAAAAGGGGCCGTCCCGAAACAGGTCATCCGTTTCCTCAACGACCCGCATAATCGCGCGTTATGCCGGGGCGTAATCTCTTCAGGCAATACCAATTTTGGCGTTGCTTATTGCCTAGCTGGCGACATTATTGCCGCGAAATTAGGCGTCCCTCACCTGTATAAATATGAGCTCCTTGGGACCCCTGAGGATGTTGACCGAGTTCGAGAAGGACTGAGTAAGTTTTGGCAGAGAATCTGACTGACACTGGCCCGGAAATTGCTCCCGCACCCGAGTTGGATTATCACGCTTTAAATGCGCAGCTGAATCTTTATGATGCGCAGGGACGTATTCAATTCGAGGCAGATCGCAAAGCCGCCCGTCAATACTTCCTTACTCATGTCAACCAGAACACCGTGTATTTCCACGACCTGGAAGAGAAACTCGAATATCTGGTGACGGAAGGCTATTACGAGGCCCCCGTTCTAGAGCAATACGATTTCGCTGACATTAAAGAGCTCTATAAGCAGGCCTACGCCCATAAGTTCCGTTTCCCTACCTTCCTGGGCGCCTTTAAGTACTACACCTCCTATACGCTGAAAACCTTCGACGGGCGCCGCTACCTTGAGCGCTATGAAGATCGCGTGACAATGGTGGCTCTGTACTTAGCGCGCGGCGATATTGCTTTGGCGCGCATCCTTGTTGACGAGATTATGGCGGGCCGTTTCCAACCTGCCACCCCCACTTTCCTCAATGCGGGTAAAGCTGCACGTGGAGAACTGGTCTCATGTTTCCTCCTGCGCATTGAAGACAATATGGAGTCCATTGCGCGTGGCATTAACTCCGCTTTGCAGTTATCCAAGCGTGGAGGCGGGGTTGCGCTTTCCTTGACGAATCTTCGCGAGGTCGGGGCCCCAATTAAGAAAATCCAGAACCAGTCCAGTGGCGTTATTCCCGTGATGAAGCTACTGGAGGATTCTTTCTCTTACGCGAATCAATTAGGGGCCCGTCAAGGAGCGGGAGCCGTGTATTTACACGCTCACCACCCCGACATTATGGCCTTCTTGGATACCAAGCGCGAGAATGCTGATGAAAAGATCCGCATTAAGACCCTGTCTTTAGGTGTTGTCATCCCCGATATCACCTTTGAATTGGCCAAGAATAATGAGGACATGTACCTCTTTAGCCCCTATGACGTTGAGCGCGTCTATGGGCGGCCTTTCACTGAGGTCTCTATTACCGAGCACTACCGTGAAATGGTGGATGACGGGCGTATTCGTAAGAAGAAAATCAATGCGCGCCGTTTCTTCCAGACCCTGGCTGAAATCCAATTTGAGTCTGGCTACCCCTATATCGTCTTTGAAGACACGGTGAATCGGGCAAATCCCATTAAGGGCCGGATTACCATGTCGAATCTCTGCTCTGAGATTCTGCAGGTTTCTGAAGCCTCCACCTTTAACGACGACCTGTCCTATTCGCATATTGGCAAGGACATTTCCTGCAATCTAGGCTCGCTCAATATTGCGATGGCAATGGATTCGCCGAATTTCTCGCAGACTATTGAGTCTGCTGTTCGGGCACTAACCGCAGTGTCTGATCTGTCAAATATCCAGTCGGTGCCTTCTATTGCCCGCGGCAACGCGATGAGCCACGCTATTGGTTTAGGCCAGATGAATCTTCATGGCTTTTTAGCGCGCGAGCATATTCACTACGGTTCCGAAGAGGCCCTGGACTTTACGAATATGTACTTTATGGCCGTGGCTTATGAGTGCATTAAAGCCTCCTGCGCGATTGCCCGAGAGCGGGGCGAGCGTTTCGAGGGCTTTGACGATTCCGCTTATGCCAGCGGCGAGTATTTCCGTAAGTACATTGAGGGCACCTGGGAACCCACAACCGAGCGCTGCAAGGAATTGATTGCTGCCTCCACCATTCACATTCCCACCCGCCAGGATTGGGAGGATCTGGCCAAAGATGTCGCCACTTACGGCATGTATAACCAGAATCTTCAGGCCGTTCCGCCCACCGGTTCGATTTCCTATATCAATAACTCAACCTCGTCGATTCACCCGATTGTGTCGCGTATTGAAATCCGCAAGGAAGGAAAGATTGGTCGGGTCTATTACCCCGCTCCCTTTATGACCAATGACAATCTGGAGTTCTATCGGGATGCCTACGATATTGGTCCGGAAGCCATTATTGACACCTACGCGGTGGCCACTCAGCATGTGGATCAGGGCCTGTCTCTCACCCTCTTCTATCCGGATACGGTGACAACTCGCGACCTCAATAAGTCCTATATTTACGCCTGGCGTAAGGGCATTAAGACCATGTATTACGTGCGTCTACGGCAAATGGCCCTTGAAGGCACCGAGGTTGAAGGCTGCGTTTCCTGCATGCTGTAACTGCGTGCTTTAAAGAAGTCAGTGGTGGGGGTGTTGAACGCCCCCACCACTGTCATATGGCGGGACACTTTCCACTCGCCTGAGGCAACTGGCCAGGTTAGGCTGAGGCACATCATGCGCCCCGCATGCTTGGAGGATTGCCATGTCCAGCCCAAACTCTTCCGGCCAGCAGCCCCCACATTATATTTACGAGGGCGGCGCCCACTTTTCCAGCTCGCAACCACAGTGGATGCCAGAACAGCAGTATTTTCAGTCTGTGCAAGGCAACTACAACCCTGAGGTAGAGTCACTGCGCTCTAATGCCACCATTGTCCTCATCCTTGGCGCTGCCTCCTTTTTTACTGTCGGCCCTCTAATTGCTCTACCAGCATGGATTTGGGGAAGTAGCATTCTTGAACGTGGCGCAGAATTAGGAATCCCAGAAGACCTCTTATCGAACGCTAAATGGGGGAAAATCCTTGGTATTGTCAACTGCGTCTTGAGCCTTATTGGCCTTATTATCACCATTCTCTTCGTCATTATGTCACTGATGTTTCTGGCGAGATTTTTTGATTCACTCGCCCCATCTATTCCAGCGTCTTAAAGCCCACCTATCTCTTAATGACGATCCTCACAAAGCAGTCGGATATTCTGTCGCTTCTGCCACTTCGAGTGCACTGAAGATATTTGGCGCGCTAGACTACCAGAGTTGTCAATCCCTAGACACTGGAGAGAGTTATGTCTGCACCATACAATCCTGGCCAGCAGCCTGCAGGTGGACAGCCTTCTGCACAGCAACCCCAATACATGGGCCAACCGCAGATGATGGCCGCAAGCCACCCCGAAGGTGAATCACTACGATCCAATTCGACCATTGTTCTCATTCTTAGCATTGTTGGTATTTTCATTGGGTGGTTCTGCTCCATTCCAGCATGGATTTGGGGTAGTAGCATCCTCAAACGCGCTGCTGAATTAGGACTTCCTGAGCACTATGTCTCTCAGGCGAAGATCGGCAAGATCATTGGCATTGTCATGACAATCCTGTGGGGCCTAGGTGGGCTCTTCTACTTCTTTATCGTCATCCTCGCCTTTGCCGCCCTTAACAGCGGTGTTGCTTCCTGACGCTCCCACCCCCATCTTTCTTTAGCGCGAGTGTTCTTGGAGAAGAACACTCGCGCTCTTTCTTTTCTCAGTCCACTCACGTGCATTACCTAAGTGCACTATCGGCGTCATCGCGCCACAATCTGAGTTAAAGAGCAGTGAGTGTTCTTGTAGTTGCGGATTTTTAGCTTGCTACTGAGGGAAAGTTGGGTTTAAAGATGGGCGTGTTTGCCTGTCCCAGATCACTGGGACTTCGGGTGGCGCTCATGACGAGCAGCCCTCTTCGCAAGGGAGTGACCTTCGCCCCGCGCCTCAGGCACCCATCTTCATCGGGCCAGGCGGACAAACCGCCACCACAACGTATTTTCCATCGGCAAATGTCATCGTGAACGCGGGTTGTCAATCGGGGCTGTAGGGCCGAAAAATCTGACCTGCACAAACAGGTGAAACCCCGCGCCCCAAGCCCCCATCCACATCGGACCAGGCGGACAAACCGCCGCCAGGACGCGTTTCCCCGCGGCAAATGTCATCGTGACAGCGGGTTATCAGTCAAGGTTGCA
Source organism: Actinomycetaceae bacterium (assembly GCA_030524055.1). GTDB lineage: Bacteria > Actinomycetota > Actinomycetes > Actinomycetales > Actinomycetaceae > Pauljensenia. Next base: position 5,152 of record JAUNHH010000028.1, read on the forward strand.
CGCCCAAAAATTCTGACCTGCACAAATAGACGCAGCCTTGGGACTCGGGCACCCAATCCGCATCGCGCACGCTGATAAACCGCCACCACAACGCGTTTCCACACGGCGAATGTCATCGTGGACGCGGTTTATCAGTCAAGGTTGCAAGGCCGAAAAATCTGACCTGCACAAATAGGGGCAAGCGTGGGGCCCAGGCGCCCATACCCATTGGGCCAGGCGGACAAACCGCCACCACAACGCGTTTCCACACGGCGAATGTCATCGTGGACGCGGTTTATCAGCCGGGGCTGTAGGCCCAAACGATTCGACCTGCACAAACAGGCGCCCCGGCCTCGTGAACGATAAACTTTATTTCAGGGACGATTTTCATACCACCACTGAGCGCTTGGAGTTGCCTATGTCCGCCCCTTATGGCCCCAGCCCCCAACCTCAACAGCCCCCTATTCCTCAGGGCGCGCCCCAGGTTCCGCCCGGGCAACCACCCTATTCGCCAGCGCTTCAGCCGCCAGGACAGTCCTCAATATTGCCTTCCTATAACCCTGGGGCAACGATGTTTTATGGGGCGGAAACTCTAGGAATAGCCGTTGAGGGAACCGGATTATCACCCGAAGCCGGGGAAATCAAAGACAAAGGGAATATCACCATTTTCCTCGCTGTTTTCGTGTGGCTTGTCCCGGTCATTGGATTTTTCGCAGCGATTCCCTCTGCCATTTGGGCCTGGAGACTCTATAAGCGAGGCCAGGATTTAGGAATGCCTCCCGCAACCCTCTCCACCCATAAACTCGGCATGGTAATGCTTATTGTCAGTGCAGCCATTATTATTCCTTCTTATCTCGTTTTCGGCTATCTCTTCTTTCAGGGCATTTTTGCTCTCGGCCGCTAATGCTGACCCACAAGGGGGAGCAACCAGTCCCCACACTGACGGAGGGGCACCCTTAGGGGTTACCCTCACCTAATCAGGGCCCAATAAGGGCATTACCCCATAGCCGCCAGCCATAGAAGATTCCTACAGTTGAGGTATCCACTTGATGGAAACACACTGACTGGAGGAAAACATGTCCGCCCCTACCGCCACCCCCGAAACCACTGCCGAGGACACTCAGTCACCTCCGCGTGAAAACTCCGCTCCTGACGCGCACGCATCCGCTGGCGCCCCTGCCCAGCCCCATTTCGTCCCCGCTGTCCCATTGACTTACGTCATTGAGCAGAAGCTACGGAACCACTCAATTATTGTGCTGATTTTCGGCGTTGCCGGGCTGGCAATGGCTTTGCCTTTAGTGGGCTCAATTGTTGCCTGGATCTGGGGAAATAATATTCTCGCTGAAGCACGGATGAATGGCATTCACGAAGAAGCTGTTTCGCTAGCAAAAATTGGGCGTTTGCTCGGCATTATTGGCGTCGTCCTCGTTGTTGTCATCCCCCTCGCTGTTCTTGTCGCCACATTATTGGGCATCACATTGGCTGCCATTTTCAGCATTCCTTTCGCCAGCTGAGACAGGTCTCATGTCTTCCTCCATTCAGACGAGGGCGGGCCACCCAACCCCACCACCTGCACTTTCAAGCAGTGCATTGGCGGATTTTCAGGCGCGGCGCCCCGCCCTCGTCCATTGTGGAAAGGCGTTATCCCCACATGACACCCGCAACCAAACCAATATTTCACCCTCTCTTTACCGTTCTCATAGCGTCGCGACATACACCTGCGGCCCAAAGCACCGTAGGCTATGACCTATGACGCCACGTCCAGATTTTGCTCATCGTCAAGGAGACGACCGTCCACGGCGCCGCACCGGCACCGATGAGGACCTTATTCAGCTGCTGACCGGCCTCGACAATCGCACGTATGGAGCCTATAAATCCGCAATTGGTGACTGGGATTACGGCGATTTCCGACTGGCCATTGACTACGTTCAAGCAGACCCCTACGCCCCACCATCATCCGTTCGGGCGATAACCACCCCCGCAAAAATGGGCCTCCCCTCGCGGGCACTAGCTTCAACAGACGCTCGTTTGGCCACTGCCGACCACCTCGTGCGTGTCTTTGAAGAGTCCATTCGGGATTTCACCACGTCAGGGGATGTGCGTATTGCCCGGGCCGGGCAAGAAATCTTGCAACGTTCCTCCTGCACTGTTACTCCTGACCAGGTGGAAATCCGTTTCCAAGTGCAACTACCCGCGCAGGGCCGCTCGATTCTGGGCCGCCGCGCTGCCCGCCTTTTTGACGAAGACGTCCCCGATGTAGTGCTGACTACCCTCGATTTCATTTCAGAAGACGCTGAAGGGCGTGCAGAGGAGCTTCTCGAACATATTTATGCCCTGGAAGACCACCGGACCTTGCAGCGTCTGCTGGTGAAAAATGACTGGGTGACTTTTGTGGCAAATGGGTCGGTGTTGGCGCGCCGCTCGGGCATTTCGCAAGAGCCCTTGAAAGAAGCCATCCCCTTTATGTCGCCCAAGTCCCTGGAGACCACGGTGACACTGCCTCACGCTGGCGAAGTCACCGGGATGGCTGTTCCACGTGGCGTCACCGTGATTGTTGGTGGTGGCTACCACGGGAAATCCACCCTTTTAGGGGCGATTCAGCGCGGTGTTAACCCGCATATTCCTGGCGATGGTCGCGAAAAGGTCGCGACTTTGCCGGATGCAATGAAGGTGCGTGCCACTGATGGGCGCGCCGTCACTGGGGTTAATGTGTCGCCTTTTATTCAGCACTTGCCGGGCGATATCGATACCGCGCGTTTTTCTACGGAGAATGCCTCCGGGTCTACCTCGCAGGCCGCTGCCATTATGGAAGCGGTTGAACTGGGTGCGCCTTTACTGCTAGTTGATGAGGACACCTCGGCAACTAACCTGCTGATTCGCGATGCGCGGATGCGTGATCTGGTGGCCGCTGAAAAAGAGCCGATTACTCCACTGGTTGACCGTATTGGGGCGCTGTCAGAAGAAAAAGGCGTGTCCACGATTTTGGTGATGGGTGGGTCGGGCGACTATCTGGATGTGGCTGACCGAGTCATTATGTTGGATGAATACCACTGCCTTGATGTCACCGAACGCGCCAAAGAGGTTGTCAGCGAAATGCCGCGGGAACGCAATGACGTATCTGGCATTGACGAGGGCGCAGCGCGAATTCCTATGCGAGCCCGCGGTGTTGAACGTCCGCGGACTAAAGCCAGTGGCGTCAGTGCCATTATTTTGGATAAGCACACTGTTGATCTGACAGATGTTGAGCAGATTGTGGACCCCGGGCAGACCGAGGCTATTGCCTGGGCCATACGCGGAATCTTGGAACACCTGGCTGATGCACACACTCCCCTGCCGGACTTGCTGGACCGGATGGAGCGCTTATTCCAGTCCGAGGGCTTGGATGCCGCAGTGCGCTTCGGGTCGCGGCCTGAGCCTGCCTTCCTGGTACGCCCACGCCGAGTCGATATTGGTGCAGCGATTAACCGCTACCGGGGGTTGACTCTGGTGTAAGGGGCGCGGGCGGGCGATCCACACAGCGACCGCGACACCAAACGTGCAAAGGGCGACAAAAAAGCCGATTTTCAGGCAAAAATGTCGCCCTTTGACCGTCTGGTGCAATGCGCAGGCGCAGTGCAGGCAGGGCCCCGCCCTCGTCAATACACGCAAGGCACACGACCCAGGGCCATCGCGCGCCAAGCACTTACCCCTGGACTGCCCCACTGACATCAGGCAGCGGGAAATACATGGTGACCGACGTCCCCACTCCATGGCGAGAAGTCATCCGGACGCTGCCGCCGTGGCGCTCAATAATGGCGTGAACGAAGGGCAACCCCAGCCCTGACCCTGCGCGCCCAGCGACATTCGAGCCGCGTGCCAGCTCTGACCAGATCATCCCTAGATCCTCTTCGGGCACACCAATCCCAGTGTCGGCCACTTCAATACTGACGAAGGTATCGACCTGGCTACCGCGCACTTCAATATGCGCACCCGGGTCGGAGTATTTCACCGCATTCATCACCACATTCAAAATGGCGGTGTACAGCAAATCTGTATCGCCCAGCACGCGCGGCAAAGGCCAGGGGGCAGTGGGGAAAACCAGGGAAAACTCGCGGCCATCAGCGGTGGAGGCGCGGGCCGCTTCCACAGCATCGCGAGCGGCTTCTTCCAGATCAACTTCCTCGACCATCAGCGGCGCAGAGGACATATCCCCGAGTTTACGCAGGTCAGTAATCAGCACACCCATACGCCGCGCCTGAGCAGTGACCAAGGCGGGCGCATCTGGCCCACCGGAGGCCGCCGCACCCAAAATTGCAGTTAAAGGATTCTTTAGCTCATGGTCAAGGCGCGCCAAAAACTGTTTATGCTCTAGCCGGTAGATTTCCTGGGCTTCCGCCCGCCCTTTCGCTTGAGCACGCTCCAACGCCCTGCGCCACAACAACACCGCAAAAGCGACTGCACTCATCGTCAACCCGAGACTCAGCACCAGGGTTGGCAGCGGCAAAAACGCCCACAATCCGCGATTTTCCCCGGCCAGCCACCACACCAGGGACACGGCGCTGGCCACTACCGTTGGCAGTAGCGCCAAAGAGATCGACACTCGCCGCGTCATTGATGGACCTTACCGATAAAGCGATATCCCACGGATGGCACGGTTTCAATATATTCCGGTTCGCTGGCATCTTCTTGCAGTGCCCGGCGGATTTCGCGGACGCGATGGTCTACTGCCCGCGTTGAAGAGGAAAAATCAATCCCCCATAGGGCGGACAGGAGGCGCTCGCGCGTATGGAGTTCGCCCGGGTGGGTCATGAGAAAGTCCAGCAGCACCATGGCTTTAGGCGTGAGTTCAACTTCAATGCCATCCAGGAAGGCCCGCCGTGCCAGTCGGTCCATTTCCAGCCGCCCACATACCAGGCGTTCAGCAGCTGACAGGGGTTTGGGGGCACCGTGGGTGCGCCGCAAGACCGCACGGATCCGCGACACGAGTTCTTGCGGGTCAAAAGGCTTGGACAGGTAATCATCAGCGCCTTCATCGAGGGCGGCCGAGCGCTCAAAAGAAGCATCGATTTGGGTCAGCAAAATAACTGGCGTCCAGGTTCCGCGAGCGCGAATCCGCCGCACCATTTCGCGCCCATCCATATGCGGCATCATAATGTCGGAGACCACAATGTCGGGGCTGAGCCGCTCATGCGCTTCCAGTCCGGCCACGCCGTCGCCCGCAGTGTAGACGGTAAATCCGGAGCGCTCCAGGTAAGGCACAATCCCTTCGATAATTGCCGCTTCGTCATCGACAAGTAGCAAGGTGGGGTTGGTGGCGTTTCCTGATCCCATAGGGGACGAGGGCGGGGCAAATCCTATGGAATCCACGATGTGTCCTTTAGAGGGTTGGGCGCTGGGCGCGGTGGATGAAGATACAGGGCCGGCGAGGCGACGGGCGAGCGAACTCGATGAGGCTGCCGGGCAAACATGGGATGAAGTCTGGGCTGATAGTGGCGATTCTAGTTCTTGGGAAGGGCTGGCGACGTGGGCTGAAAGCCTGCCCTAACGCGCTTTACCCTCAACGGAACTGGGCCGTTTTATTCGCGCGATACTGGGACTCCTTCAATAATCTGCGAGGGGCCGCGCAGGTCGATATTGACCGCTGCGACATCTTCGGGCAGGCCTTTAAAGGTGGTGTAGACGAGGGTGGCTTGTTCTGGGTCCAGGCCCGCATTGGTGTAGGCGGTGCATAGGCAGAGGGTTTGCCCGCCTGCGCTATTCGCGTCACCGCCAGCCGCACCGCTTCCCCCGCTTTGTCCGGCGGCTGCGAGTTTGCCGGGCAGGTACACCAATTGGTTCTTGGTGTCGATCAGGCGGATATGGTCGCTCAGCCACTGCGGGCCACCAAATTCACCCATCCAATTGTCGATCCGTTCATGTCCGGTATTAATGACGCTCATGGTCACTGTGGTCACGCCATCTTCGACCTGAACCTGATTAATGTCGATACGCAGGACGGTATTTCGCACGGGCCCTGACCAGGTGGCGAGGACTTTCGTCAGGTCTTCAGGTTTTTCTGGTTCGGGCGGTGGCGCGGGCGTAGCCCCGCCCTCGTCCACCGCATCATTGGCGGCGGATTGTGCCGAAGCCACAGCCCCGGATTGCGCCCCTGACATTGCGGAAACCTCAGCAGCACCAGATTGGACAATCCCACTTGCCCCCGGCGTCCCCACCCCCAATGAACACCCAGCTAGCAGAGCACTTGCACAGAGGGCAGCACCTAGGGCCAGGGGTACCGGTCGCGTGAAAGTCATCGGCCTCGTCCTCATTTATCGGGGTGGTACCCGCACAGGATTATGCGGAATACCTCCCCCGATTCTGCAACGAAATCGATGAACTTTCTAGGTACGAAGCCTTAGGGCGTTGCGAGGATTTCGACGCGGCGGTTCTTTGCTTTGCCTGCGTCGCTGTCATTATCAGCGATCGGAGTGGTTTCGCCTTTGCCTTCAGTAACCACTTTCAGACCCTGCACTTTTGTTGCGAGGTAGTCGCCAACGGCTTTGGCTCGCCGTTTCGACAGGTCCATATTGTGCGCGTCATCTTCTACGGAATCCGTATGTCCGGTGACATTAACTGCCGAAGGCTTTTTCTTTGCCCATTCAGCGGCCAAATTGTCGAGGATTTGCTTGGCGCGGTCAGTGAGTTTGTCCGAGTCGGATTCAAAGTTGACGTCGCCAGAGAGCGTGGTTTTCACTTCCTTGCCTGTATTGGCTGTGGATACCGCGCCATCTTCTGATTCGACGGAAAAGACGACTTTTTGCGGGTCGGGGAAGACGACTTTTTGCGGGTCAGGGAATTTGATGTTACCTGCGGAAACGCTGGATTCTCCGGAGGCTTGATCATCGGCGAGGGCGGGGCTCGCAGGGAAAAGGAGGGCGCCCGCAGTTAAGGCGAGTGCCGCAACGGTAGCGCCACAACTGAAGGTAAAGGTGGTTTTCTTCATGGAACTCACTTCCTTGTTACCTTGACATTTTCGAAGACGTGTTTGGTGCCGGCTATATCCACATTAATGGTGTCTCGCTCTTCCGGTAGAGCTTGAAAGGTCGTGTAGAGCGTGAGGGACTGTTCCGACTTTAAGGCCCCAATAGTGGTGTCATCAGTGCACAGACAATGGCCAGTGAGTTGGTCGTTACCGAATCGTCCCACCGTGTAGATCTGGTGAGCCTGCGGATCAACCAACCGGATGCCATTACGCAGGAAGATTGGGTATCCCTCGTCCAGGAATTCAGCCACCGTATTGTCGCCCTTGAACGCATCCTTCCATTTGGCGTCTAATTCTGTTGGCCCAGTATTGGTGACAGTGAAGGTTAGGCGGGTCATACCATCAGATACAAGGACCTCATTAATGTCAATCCGCAGTTTCCCGTCTAGGACATTGCCTTCCCAGGTAGCGAGGGTTTCAGTGGCATTGGGGAAGGTTGCGGCAGTGCCGCTCGCAGAGTTTGTGGAGGCATCGCTGGCCTGAGCCTCACTAGAGCCACTACCCGGCGTATTGCTTGCAGTTCCGTTTGGGCCGCCGACGCCGAAGGCGCAAGCAGAGAGGACTAGGCCAGCGGTTGCGACAACAGCACCTGTGCGGAACGGTAGAAACAGGCGAGAAAGACTGTGTCCCTTATTCATGGGGTTCACTTCCTCGTCACCTTAAGATTCTCGAAGATTTGGCGCGTGCCAATAATATTCACGGCGACGGTGTCCATCTCTTCTGGCAGAGCTTTAAAGGTGGTGAAGAGTTCGATGGACTCACCCGATTTCAAGGCGCCAATAGTGTCATCCGCGGTACACAGGCACTCATAGTCGCCTTCATTTGCTCGTCCAGGCTCGTAGACCAAATGATTTTTCATGTCTATAAGCTGGATCCCATCGCGGAGGAACCGACTGAGTCCTTCAACGACCGAATTAGAGTTGCCTCTAAATTGATTCTTCCAGTCATCGTCCAACTCTGTTGGCCCAGTATTGGTCACGGTAAAGGTCAGGCGAGTCATCCCCTCAGAAACGAGGACCTCATTAATGTCAATCCGCAGTTTTCCGTTAAGAACATCGCCTTCCCAGGTGCCAAGTACGCCAGCGGCAGTGGGGGTTGCGGCGCCACCATCGGAGGTAGCTGTGGCACCACTGGCTTGGCCGTCACCTCCACCCGCGGCCGGCCCGCCAACCCCAAGTGCACAGGCAGACAGGGCTAGACCAACCACGGCCATCACAGTCACCGTGCGAAATGGCGCAGCCATGCGAGAAAACGAGAGTCCCTCGTTCATTGGATTCACTTCCTTGTGACCTTGACATTTTCAAAGGGTTGCGTTATAGCGCCTGACATATTCACAGAAACAGTATCCACACCTTCTGGCAGGGCTTTAAAGGTTGTATAGAGAGTGAGGGATTCACCTGCCGGGAGGGCGGGGCGGGTTTTAAGGTTGGTGCACAGGCACTCCCCATCCTCCGTTTTTCCTGGTTTGTAGATCAGGTGATTCTTTGAATCCACCAATTGGATTTCATCACGTAACAACTCCCGCACGCCCAGAATGCCCCCTTCCTCCCATTCAGTCTGGCCAGTATTGGTCATAGTGAAAGTCAGTCGAGTCATGCCATCAGAGACGAGGACTTCATTAATCTCGAAGCGCCCGGCCGCTCCATCAGGCGCCTTCCCCTCCCAGGTCGCGAGGACCTGGCTGGGCTTTTCAACGGTATTGGTGCCCCCATTACCAGCGTCCGCTTCTTTATTGGAGGCGTCTTCTTTAGTCGCATCCCCGCCCTCGTCCTTTGAGGAATCCTTCTGCTCGCCACTTTGCGAACCCTCGGATGTGGTCTCGGTGCTGCCGGAGTTTTCTACATTGCCCGCTCCAGATGGGCCTCCCACTCCCAAAGAGCAGGCAGACAGAGCCAGGCCCGCAATGGCAGCCAAAGCAACAGATCGGAATGTACGTCGCGTGGTAGTCATGTCATCCATCCTTTGGTGGCGGCACCTCCCGATTGGAAGCACCTGATCGTCTTGATGCAATCCACACTAGAAGGCCAGTGTCGCACTTCAGTTGCCGCTCTGTCGCGATTTCGCGACAGCATGTAGCACTAGGAACCTCAGGCTTTAAGGGTCATAGTGCGGCCACTCTAGGTCTGAAGTCTCAACAGGAGCACAGTGATAGCGACGGGGCGATTCGTGACATTGCTGGTTATAGCGTGGTTCGAGCGTGGCGCCAACCCTGACTTTGCCCTCGTCAATCCCCGAGAACCCCTCAGGGTGCATTCAGGGAATGGTGGGGGATTTTTCTGATGGATGGAGAAGGCGCATTCAGGCGAGACTTTTTCCATGACCACACACACTCAACCTCCTATTGTTTCACTCTCTAATGTCACTAAAGTTTATGGCTCGGGAGATACGCGGGTTACCGCTCTTGATAATGTTTCTGTCGGCTTTGAAAGCGGACGTTTTACTGCATTAATGGGGCCATCCGGATCCGGTAAATCTACTCTTTTACATATGCTGGCCGCCCTGGATACTCCCACATCAGGCAATGTTGAGATTGCTGGGGCTTCACTGGCCACAATGAATGACAATCAACGCACCACATTACGGCGCGACAAAATCGGATTCATTTTCCAGGCCTTCAATTTGGTGCCCACTTTAGATGCGGCTGCGAATATTGTTTTGCCTTTACGCTTAGCAGGACAACAACCCGACCCCGCATGGATGAATCAGATTATTGATTCTTTAGGACTGAGGGACCGGTTAACGCACCTACCGAGTCAGCTCTCCGGCGGACAGCAGCAGCGTGTGGCCGTGGCGCGCGCCCTCGTGTCGCAGCCAGCCGTGATTGTGGCTGACGAGCCCACAGGAAATCTCGACACTGCCTCCTCCGCGGAAGTCCTAGGATTACTGCGTTCGGCGGTCGATGACCTAGGCCAAAGCGTCATTATGGTGACACACGACCAGCAGGCCGCCCTCGTTGCTGATCGCGTCCTCGTATTGCGCGATGGGCGAATCGTGTCTGACCTTGAGCGTCCCTCTGCTCGCACACTTGCGGAGGCAGCACAATGAAAGGCCTTCTTCGCACAAATCTGCGCTCGCACGCGCGGCGGTATATTGCCACCAGCCTGGCCGTCATTATTTCTGCGGCATTTGTCAGCGCCTGCCTCGTATTGGGCCAGGCACTCAACCACACACTGACCGGCTCAATGAAGGCCGTCTACTCGGGGGCGGCTGTCACCGTGGAGTACGCCGAAACTGAAGAAGGCGCTGGCGAAGGCGCTGGTGAGGGCGCGGAATCTGGCGCATCCAATGGGGCAAGCGGGGGTGGCGCCGATAGTGCAGCCAGCGGTGCGAGTGCGGCTGGCGAAAACCGCACGGACCTGTCTGCCGTTGCTGACGAACTGCGCGCACTCCCCGGCGTCAAAAGCGTCGGCGAGGACTATATCTATTTCCTCAAGCTGAGCAATAACGAGCGGCGATCCTCCACAGTAATCAATGCCGTGCTGCCAGAGCCTTTAAAGCAGCCTCGTATTAAAGAAGGCGCACTGCCTAGCAAGGCCAATGAGATCCTCCTTGACCAATCAACAGCAGATCTGCTGGAAATCAGCGTTGGAGACACCCTAAACGCGGAGACCGGGGCGAAAGAGGCGAAAAAAGTAGAACTCACTCTGGTGGGAACTACCGAAAGCCGCACAGGGGAAATGACTTCCTCAGCCATGACTGAAGAGGGCCTGAAAAGCTTCGAGCCGCTCACCCCACAACGCCTCCTTATTTCTGGGGACAATATTCCTGTCCTACCCAACCAGGCGTCCCCTGGCGAGGATTCCGCTGCCCTAACCAAGGCCGTTCAGGAAAAATTAGCGTCGTATTCTGACCTGAATGTGAACAGCGCCGAAGCAGCAATGAATAAGGAACTGGAACGCGGACAAGTCGCAGGAAATGCCTCCACCGCCATGCTCCTCATTTTCCCTGTGATTGCAGCGTTTGTGGCCGCTATTGTTGTGGGCACAACCTTCCAAGTGATTTTGACTCAGCGTCGCCGTGAGCTGGCTTTATTGCGCGCTATTGGCGCTAAACGCGGACAGGTGAAGTCTTTAGTTCTTCGTGAAGCTGCCGCTATTGGCGCGATTGCGTCAGCTATTGGAGTGCTCCTGGGTGCTTTAGGGTGCGCCGCCGCCCTCGCACCTATGCGAGTGACCGACGACTTCCTTTCCGGGGTGCAGCTCATCCCCTGGGTGTCCATGGGAATTACGTGGCTTATCTGCGTTCTTTTCACGATGTTGCTGGGATTGCGTCCGGCTATTGCCGTTGCGGGAGTGGACCCCATTGTCGCCTTGTCTCCCGTTGACGAGGGCGGGGCCGTTGCCCGTAAAAAGAACTGGCTGCGTTTAGGGCTGGGCATTATTGCCAGCGCTATTGGCGGTGGATTAATCACCTATTCCTTTATTGGCAATCTCGACGATAAAACCCTGCGTTTTGGTATTGCTTTCCTTGGTGGGCTTGTGGCGCTGGCTGGGGCACTCCTACTGTTCTCTGTGGCACTGCCCTATATCACCATGGCATTTGGGCGCGTTTTAACTGGGCCGGTCGGGCAAATGGCGCGAGGCAATACTGCACGTAATCCTGGGCGGACGGCAGCAACAGGAACAGCCATTATTATCGGGGTCACGCTGATTATGATGATGGCTGTTGGCGCATCCTCTCTGAAAGCTACCCTCACAGCGGAAGTGAATACCCAGCGGCCCTACGATTTTGGCATCATCTCTAGCGAAGGCCCTTTGACGCCAGAGTTGGTTGACAAGATCAAGAAGGTGGAGGGTTTTGAGACCACGCTGGAAGCTCACGGCACGCAAGGGACGATTGAAGCTGGCGAACATTTGGCCCGCACAGACGTTGTTCTTGAAGGTCAGCCAGATCTACAACCCGTTGCCCACTCGACGGTAGAGCGCCTTATTGGGCCTGACATTATTGAGGTCCCTGAGGGCTCGGTTCCGGAAGGGCAGATGGTGAAGGTATGTGGCCCCACTGGTGAATGCACCGAGTTGAAGGCGCGTCCCAATGAGCTCCTTCCCCCCAATAGCGCCACGATCCAAGCGGAAGTTTTGCGGGAGATTGCTCCTGAGGATCAGGTGAAAACCACTATGGTGATCGCCAAACTCGCTGCTGGAATAGACGCAGAGAAGGTTCAAAGCGACATTATGTCGATTAGCAATTCTCTGATCGTCAGCGGCTCTGCGATGGAACGTCAGATGTACTCGCAGATCATTGACACGATTCTGTCGGTGATGGTGGGTATGTTGGGGGTCTCCGTATTGGTTGCTCTGGTTGGCGTTACCAACACTCTGTCCCTTTCCGTGCACGAGCGGACTCGCGAAAATGGACTGCTGCGGGCGCTTGGCCTGACCCGCGGTGGCATGCAGCGGATGCTGGCTTTTGAAGCCATCCTGATTGCGGCGACAGCCGCGATTCTGGGGGTCGCGCTGGGAACTGCCTTCGGAGCTGTGGCGATTATGGCCCTGCCACTGGAGCTAGAATCCACGCCACTGATTGTGATCCCCTGGGAGATTGTGGGCGTTGTCCTGGCCTTGGCAGTGTTGGCCGCACTGCTTGCGTCATGGATTCCCGGGCGGCGAGCTGCGCAAACCTCACCCGTGGAGGCGTTGGCAGCGCTGTAGCCGGGTGGCGCTGCGGGAGCGTGCGGTGCTCGGGGGTGCTGGGGTTCAGCGCTTCCGAGCGGCGGGGGTCCAGGGTTCCGCGCGGCGGTCCGTCACCATTAACGAGGGCGGGGTCTGGTTTTCCAGGCCCCGCCCTTTCATGCGCGCGGCAGCTGGGTGAGGCTATTTGTGCTGTTCAGGGTTCTGGTTGGGGATTGATTGCTCCTCTTCGCTAATGCACAGGCGCTGTGAATCTGCGCGAATTGGATACTGAAAGTGCCGCTTTCTTATAGGGGCCGCCATAGGAGCCTCGCCTTGTCATCCTCCGGTTTGACCAGTACCTCTTTCTTTAGGGACGTGCCTGTACTCAAGGCATAGTTTTGCTCTCAGGGCATACTTACGCGCTCAGGGCATACTTA